>DYIL01000005.1 GCA_020723665.1 Methyloversatilis universalis | reverse complement strand
GTACTACATCGAAGGGCTGATATTGGGGAGCGTAAAGGAATAGCCAGCAAATCGCGGACGATCCGGAGGCATACATTGTGCGCTCTTAAGGAAGCTCTGATTAAGTTTCCAGTGGGAAAAGCGAACGGTGCAACCGTTGGATCCAAAAGGACCTCACCCAACCCAATCACGCCGCACTGTCCCTGTTGGGAGCCGCAAGCGGCGCTTACCCGTGCATCCGTTCGCCGGGAGCGAACACTAACGTGCGAAGCACGGCCCGAACGGCCTGTCCTGAGCGAAGTCGAAGGGCTTATTCCGGCCCACGACGTTTTCCTTTTGATTGAGAAATGGAATTAGCCGCCCACTGTGCCGAGTTCGAGCCGGGACGGAACCTGCCCATCGATCTCGTCGGCGGTGGATTGGACCCTCCCGACACCGACATGTGTGCGGTCGACGCCGGGCAGGCCGATCAGCTCTTGCTGAATCGCCTTGGCGCGGCGCTTTGCCAGCGCTTCGAGTTCGGATGTCGGCAACGGCGGCGCGTGGCTCACCAAACCTTCGAACAGACGCTCGTAGAAATCCCGATCTTCGCTTCCCCGACCGATTAGCGCCAACATTCGGCTGACACGCTGCGGTCTTTTTCCCGTCTTCTTTTCGTAAGCGGCCTGAATCTCTTCTAAGACCTTTGCGCCTCCGCGTTCGACCGCGAGATCTTCCAGTGCACGCTGGGTCCTGGCATTGGTAAACGCCAGGGGCCCCGGGTCTTCGTCGGGTTTAAGTCCCAGGTCCAGTTTTTCCGCGACGGCCTGGCGAACGTGTAATGCCTTCAGGGCTTCGCCGTCGCGCTTAGGGTCGAATCGGCCATCTATCGTCAGCTTGAGCATGGGGCGTTTTTCCATCGCCTCCGCAACTTTCTTGAGTTTTTCCTGCTCCGGTGGCGGCAAGGCATCGCTACCGGGTTCGAAAAGTACGGTGCCCGGGTGTTCCTCCTCGCCCGTGAAGACCGACCCGATCATTCGAAACGGCGCGGTCACGGCTCTTTGCACTACCGTGGTGACAGCCTCCCAGATGAGCTTGCCATAGCGAAACTCGGGGCTGTCCACGTTACCCTCGACGGGTACCGAGACGTTGATTTGCCCTTGAGGGTCGGTAAGCACGGCCACGGCCAGGTCCAGTGGCAGGGAAACGGCATTGGGACTTTCGACGCGCTCGCCCAGGGTGAAATGGTCTAGAACGATCTTGTTTTCGCTCTTCAAGTGGCTGTTGTCGATCGTGTACTGGAGATCCAGGTCGAGTTTGCCGGATTGTATCTTGCGTCCCGCGAAAGTCGCGCTGTAAGGCGAAAGCGACGTCATGGCTACGTTACGGAACGTCACCTCGATGTCGCTGAATTGTTTTTGCTGCATGGGATTCAGCGCTCCGTCGACCGTGACCGAACCGAACGCGTCGACGCGTCCGGTGAACGCTAGATGGGTCCGGCCGGACGCCGCCGTCGAGATATCGGTAATCGTCCCATTGAAACCGTGAATCAGTGCGCCAAAAGGAATGACCAGGCTCAGGTCGCTGAAGTCGACGACGCCGTTTTCGACTCGGACGCGTTCCACCGTAACCGGAAACGGCTTTTTCGAATCTCCCTTCGGGGGTTTTGGCGATGCGATCGCTTTTTGAGCACGAGCTTTCGGGCTTTTTTCCTTGAATATCGCGGCAAGATTCGTTGAGCGGTCTTCGAAAATAGTGATCTTCGATCCCGGTTGATCGATTCTGACTTCTTGAATCGACAGACGGTCAGGTTCGAGTGAAAAGTCGATGTCGGTTGCGGAAAGCTTTTTCCAGGACAGAAAACGTTTGCCGCTCTCGGTCTCGTTCAACAGCAGATCGGAAACACTGACATCGCCCTTGCTCCTGACTGACGGAGCTTTCGGGGTTCGGACGAATTCCACGTTCATGGCCGTGGACAACTCGCCGCTTTCGAGCTTGAGCTTGGCGAATTCTGCGACCAGGGGGTGCAACCCCTTCAGGTTTATTCGGTCCACCTCGATCTTGGCGTCCGCCCGATCGCCTTTAGGGGATGCCGTGCCCGTCGCCTTCACCGCACCGCCCTGTTTGACCTTGAGGCTGGCGTCGAATTCGACTGGCGTCTCGCCGTCGTTGGTGAGGTTTTTGAGGGCGATGTTGATGTCCTCGAAGTCATAGGCGATTTCGGAAGAGTAGCCATGGTCGACGACGCCGAGATCGAATTCCTCCAGTGCGAACGCATTGAGCGCGAAGCGCCATGACTGCTCCGCGGACTTGTCGGCTGGGGCTTCAGCGGCGGGCGTCTTCGTGCCGGTCTCGTCCGATTTGGGGGCGAAGAGTTCGGCCAGACGAATGGTACCGGCCTTGTCTCGAACGATTTGGGCGTTGCCGCCCTTCAACGCGGCGCGCCCGATGATCGCCTCGCGTTGTTCGAGATCCAATCGTCCTTCTGCCAGTTCGAGCGCATCCCAGACCGCCAAGGGGGCGGAAGAGCCGGGTTCGGTCAGCGCGATCCCGTTCAGGATCGCCGTCAGTCCGTCGATACGGGCTTTAGTCGTACCCGCGCCGAGTTCCGCCTGGACTCCGAGATCGAGACCGAATTGGTCGATCGAAACGAGGTAAGGCGAACGGCGGCTAGCATCGGCATACGCCACGCCGACGTCGGCGATTTTGAAATTTTCGACCGCCAGCTTCCAGGGCGTTTCGGGCTCGGTGTCTTGCGGCGTACTGGATGGATTCGAAGGACTGCCGTTCGGCTTCCCTTTCACCAACTCTTTCCAGTTCAGGGAGCCGCCTGCGTCTACGGACGCCCGGACTTGGCCGTTCTCGATGACGAAGGAGGGTACGGTGAGCGAGCGGCCGGCCAGGTCGAACGCGCCATTGGCAGCCTCGATCTTTTCCAGCGCCAGGATCGGATCGTCGGTATCAGGCATGGCGAAGCGCAGTGCCGACAGCTTGAGTCCGAGATTGGTCAGGGACAGGTCGGTTTTTTCGCCGTTCCGGCTGTACCGGTAGTGGGCCGACAACGCGGCCAGACCGGACGGCTCGGCCAGATTGAGGCGGTCTCGAAAGTATTTCCACAGGAGCGCCAGATTGAAATCGTCCAAGCGTAGGTCGCCCTCGGACAGGATCGGTTGCAGCGATAGATTTCCCCGCCATTCGAGAGTTCCGCCGTCCACGAATTTGAGAACGAGTTCGTAAGTACCTGTCTTTTGCGGCAAGGTCGTGAGCGTATTGAGTTCAAAGTCGATCGGGCTCACCGTTTCGACAATATCGCTGTCTTTGGAGTAATCGGCGTATTGCACGGAACCGTTCGTCAGCTCGAAGTGCTTGAGTAGAAAGCGGGGGAGCGGCTCGTCGGGCTGTTCCGGCTCCTTCGCTTTTGGTCTGGCTTTGGCGATTTTTGCCAGGTTGAGTTTGCCGTCTTCGTCGACGACGGCTCTCAACGAGGGGTTTTCCAGGCGCAGATCGGAAAAGGTCCAGGCTCGGCGGAAAATACTCTCGAGTTCGAAATTCACAAACAAGCGGCCGAGTTGAAAAACAGTCTGACCATCCGTGTCGTTCAGTTTGAAATCGCGGGCTTCGAGAGCGAACGAAAAGGGATTGAAGTCGACTTGACCGACCGACGCCTCCCGCTTGAGCTGGTCGGCGGCCGCCTTGGGCAGATAACGCTGCACCAGAAAAGGAACCAGCGAGAACCCGACTAGCGCATACACCATGAGTGCGGTCGCAAGGGTTAGTATCCACGGGGTTCTGGCGATTCGGACCAGCCGATTCATGTGAGCTCGAACTCCTTAGCGAGGGATTGGCAAAGGATTAGCAAAACGTGACGGCTAAAGTGTAATCTCGGAACGGATGCGTGCCGATTTTCGGTTTTCCCTCGGGCAGATGATGCCGGCCCATAAAATGGGGACCTCGAAGTTTTTCGAGGTGCTCAAATGTGTTCTTACTTTTGACCCGGATGAGCTCGAGGCTTCTTCCGCTACCGGCGGGAAATTCGAAACATTATCCCTGAATCCGTGGTCGTTAAAGTTAAAACCTCTCCCGTGGCCATCCGGCATGAAATTTCAGCCTGACAGCCTAGTATTACCCTAGAAACGGCAGTTGACCGCTTCGATGCACCAGAAAAGCTCGATGAATCCTGAACGCACTGACTCGTATCGATCTCTCTTTTCGGATCGCTCTCACCTTTCGGATGAAGACGCTACGTGCCCGATTGCACGGCTGGCGACTCGCATCCTTCTGCATGGGCGAAAATCCACGACTTCGGTCGAGGACACACGTGCGGCTGTCGTCATGGCGATGTCGCTCGCAGCAACCGCTCTTGCAGCGCAACGAACACTTTGACATGGGTGGCGAAGTCGCGGCCGAAGTCCAGCATCAGCCTTCCGGCGTGTTCGACGAACTTCGCCGCCCGGTACATGACCTCCCGTCCGACCGCTCCGAATCATGAATGCCAAACGCAGACTGCAACGCAATCGTCAACGACGCCGGCTAGCCGGCGTGTGTGCCGGCATCGCCGATTATTTCGGCGTCGATGTTACGCTGGTGCGTTTTCTGTTTGTCCTATCCGTGTTCTTTTCGTTCAGTCTGACGATATGGATCTATCTGGCGCTCTGGTTTCTCCTGCCAGCCGGACCCGAGACACCGATGCCGGAAGTTTCCTGGCGTCTGTCAAGGGAACTCAAGCGGATCGAGAAACTGGTCCGCAAAGCCCATCGCCGGTTGCCCGCCCAGGTCGCCGACGACATTCAGGAAACCTTTGACGTCATCAAGCTCATCGCGCCGCATTTTGAAAGTATCGGTCTCGCGCCGAGAACGGTCGACTCGCTCAGGGAGCACGCTTTAAGGCGGTTTCCGTCCGTCTTGAGACACATGCTGTCCTGCCCGGAAAACCTGCCTCCCTTCAAGCGTGCCCAAATCGAGTTGGCCGAGTTGAAAGGCGAGTTTCAGCGCGCCGCGAACGAATTGATCGACCAGGAGATACACCGCACCGCGGGCGAAGCCGACCTGATTTCACCGCAGGTCAGGTTATGGAAAGAGCGGCTCGCGCCGCTCCGAGAGACGCTGCGCCAGCGCGCGGGTGAAAATACCTTGCGCCTCTTGCAGCAAATCGAGGAAAAACTGGCGTTTCTCATGGAGCGGACCGAAAGCGGCGGCGATCCGTTCGATCTGACGCCTTTCGAAGTGCGAAAAATCGCGTTCGATTACCTCCCGGACACGGTCAATCAATATTTGCAGCTTCCGCCGGCCATGGCCCGGTCTCAACTGCTGAGCGGCGGCAAGACCGCCGAGGAATCGCTTAACGATCAACTGAACCTGCTCGACCATGCCCTGCACGACCTCGCGAAAAGCTTGTTCGAAAAGGATGCCCAGGGTTTGCTGGTGCACGGACGATTCCTCAGGGAAAAATTCGCCGAACAAACTTTCCGGCTGTCGGATTGAGGGCCGCGAAAGCCGAGCGTCCGCATCTCCATCTGCATAAGGAAGCTCTGATTAAGTCCTTCGACAGGCCTGTCCTGAGCCTGTCGAAGGGCGTGAACGGAATCAACTTGTTCAGAGTTTCCATAAGCTGGCGCCGGTCGGGATAACGGCTGCCGGTGCGGTCCATCGCTTGACGAATTTTATCCGACAAAGCGAGTTTGCCGCCGTGGCCGTTGCGTTACAATATGTCATTCATCCAACCAGCCTGTAGGTTCGATTTATGTTTAGCAAGGGTATGGAAATCGCGGGATTCGACGACGAACTGTGGTCTGCGATTCAAAACGAGGAAAGAAGACAAGAAGACCATATCGAGCTGATTGCTTCCGAAAACTACGCGAGCCCCCGCGTATTGCAAGCACACGGCACCGTGCTCACCAATAAATACGCCGAGGGTTATCCCGGCAAACGCTACTATGGCGGCTGCGAATACGTGGACATCGTCGAAAGCCTGGCCATCGAGCGCGCAAAGAAGCTGTTCGGCGCCGATTTCGCCAACGTTCAGCCGCATTCGGGCTCGCAGGCCAACGCCGCGGTTTACATGGCCTTGCTCCAACCGGGCGATACCTTGCTCGGCATGAGTCTCGCCCACGGCGGCCACCTCACCCATGGCGCCAAGGTCAACTTCTCGGGCAAGATTTACAACGCCGTCCAATACGGTCTCGATCCGGCCACCGGCCATATCGATTACGAGCAGGTCGAATCTATGGCGAAGCAGCACCGGCCGAAGATGATCGTCGCCGGTTTCTCGGCCTATTCCAGAATCGTCGACTGGCAGCGCTTCCGCGCTATCGCGGACTCGGTCGGCGCCTATCTGGTCGTGGACATGGCGCATGTCGCGGGGCTGGTCGCGGCCGGCGTCTATCCCAGCCCGGTACAGATCGCCGACGTCACCACGACGACCACCCACAAGACCCTGCGCGGCCCGCGCGGCGGCTTGATTTTGGCGAAATCCAACCCGGATATCGAAAAGAAACTGAACTCCCTGGTGTTCCCCGGCATCCAGGGCGGACCCTTAATGCACGTGATCGCGGCCAAAGCCGTCGCCTTGAAGGAAGCCGCGCAACCCGAGTTCAAGCAATATCAGACCAAGGTCGTCGAAAACGCGCGCGCGATGGCTCAGAGCTTCATCGATCGCGGCTACAAAATCGTCTCCGGCGGGACCGACAACCATCTGTTCCTAGTCGATTTGATCGAAAAGGGCCTCACCGGCAAGCTGGCGGAGGAAACGCTGGGTCGGGCCAACATCACCGTGAACAAGAATGCGGTTCCGAACGACCCGCAGTCGCCCTTCGTCACCAGCGGCATTCGTGTCGGCACGCCGGCCGTTACCACCCGCGGCTTCACCAAGCTCGACTGCGAAGCCCTAGCCGGCTGGATGTGCGACGTACTCGACGAGCCGCGGAACGAGGCGGTCATCGAGCGGGTGAAAGAGGACGTTCTCCAGCTTTGCCGCAAATATCCCGTCTACGCGCACTGAGCGTTTTCTTACGGCGCGCGAGGAAGTCCTCGACCTGCGCCGTTCCGCCTATGGCCAACCGATAATGCGCTGTCCGTTCTGCGGTGCTCAAGACACCAGGGTCATCGACTCCCGCTTGTCTCAAGAAGGCGATCAGGTGCGCCGGCGCCGCGAATGCACCGAATGCAAGGAACGCTTTACGACCTATGAGGCGGCGGAGCTCAACATGCCCAGGGTAGTCAAGGCCAACGGCAGCCGGGAGCCGTTCCGGGAAGAAAAGCTGCGTGCCGGCATTCTTCGCGCGCTCGAAAAGCGCCCGGTCGGTAGCGACCGTATCGAGGCGGCGATCAATCGCATCAAGAAAAAATTGCTGGCCCGCGGCGAGCGGGAGGTTTCTTCCCGATTCATCGGCGAAAGCGTGATGCAGGAACTCGGCGAACTGGACCATGTCGCATATGTTCGGTTTGCCTCGGTCTACCGAAGTTTCCAAGACGTGAACGAATTTCGCGAGGTCATAGACCGCCTCGAGAAACAGCCGCATCCGGACCAGAAACGGGATCAGCCGGACTTGTTCGACGACGAGTCGGAGCCCTGACGCGATGGAGCTTTCCCCTAAGGTATTTTCCCGCGAAGATGCGGAGTTCATGTCCCGTGCGCTGCATTTGGCCGAGCGCGGTTTGTACACGACCGACCCCAATCCGCGCGTCGGCTGCGTGATCGTGAAGGATGGCCGGATCGTCGGCGAAGGCTGGCATCGACAAGCGGGCGGGCCCCACGCCGAAATCGAAGCGCTGCGCATGGCAGGCGATCTGGCCCGAAGCGCGACCGCCTATGTCAGCCTGGAGCCGTGCTGTCATCACGGTAAAACGCCGCCCTGTACCGAAGCCTTGATGTCGGCCGGAATCACTCGCCTGGTAGCGGCCATGAAAGATCCGAATCCGCGGGTCGGGGGCGAGGGTTTGGCGAGACTCCGCGAGGCCGGCGTGGAGGTCGGCTGCGGGCTCTTGGAAAATGCGGCGGCGGCGTTAAATCCTGGGTTCTGCAAGCGCATGAAGACCGGCCGTCCGTATATCCGCAGTAAGCTGGCCATGAGCTTGGACGGACGCACCGCGCTGTCCTCCGGCGAAAGCAAATGGATTACCGGCGAAGACGCCCGGCGCGACGCCCACCGCTTGCGGGCCAGAAGCTCCGCTATCCTGACCGGCATCGGTACCGTGCTCCAGGACGACCCGCAACTGACGGTGCGCTTGCCGGAAACGGCCGGAGAGGTTTTGCCGCCGGTCCGTATCGTTCTCGATTCCCGGCTGCGCATACCCGCGACTACGCGTCTCGCCAATGGGGGGAACCGTACGGTGGTCTTGACGGCCGTATCGGACAAGGACCAAATCCGGACTTTGTCGGACCGTTTCGATATCGAAACCCTGCCCGCAACCCCGAACGGATGCCTGGACCTGACGGCGGTCGTCGGCTGGCTCGGACGTCGCGAATTCAACGAAGTTTTGGTCGAGGCCGGCCCGACTTTGAACGGCGCCCTGCTTCGGGAAAAGCTCGTCGACGAGTGGGTCGTGTATCTCGCCCCCGTGGTTTTGGGCAATGAGGCCCGAGGACTGTTCGAGCTGCCCACTGTGGCGAGCATGGCCGAACGGTTCGAACTGACCATCGGCGACGTGCGCCGGGTTGGGAGCGATCTTCGGCTGACCTTGCGCAAACCTTAACCTATTTTGACTCACTCGCGAGCTCTTTATGTTCACCGGGATCATCCAAGCGATCGGAACCATCGCCCGCATCGAGTCCAAAGGCGGCGACTGCCGCTTGACGATCGCCGTCGGTAAACTGCCTTTCGCGGACGTCAAACTCGGCGATAGCATCGCCGTCAGTGGCGTCTGTCTGACGGCCGTGGAACTCGGGGATCGGTTTTTCGCCGCCGACGTCTCGCGGGAAACCCTTTCACGCACCACGCTCGGCGAAGCCAAGGCCGGAACCCATGTGAATCTGGAGCTCGCCCTGCTGCCGACCACCCGGCTGGGCGGCCATCTCGTCAGCGGCCATGTGGACGGCGTCGGCACGGTGGTCGACAAGCACAGCGAAGCCCGGTCGGTGCGGTTCGTTATCGAAACCCCGCCCGGTTTGGCCAAGTACATCGCCGAAAAAGGTTCGGTCTGCGTCGACGGGATCAGCTTGACGGTCAACGAAGTGAACGGCAATCGATTCGGCGTCAATATCGTGCCGCACACCCTGGCCGAAACCACCTTGGGCGAAACGATCACGGGACAGCGGGTCAACCTGGAAGTCGATATCGTCGCCCGTTATCTGGAGCGGCTGCTCGGCGACCGCGCTGCCGAAAGCGGCTCGGCCATCACCGAAGAATTTCTCAGAAACACCGGTTTTATCGCCTGACTATGAACAGCATCGAAGAAATCATTGAAGATATCCGCCTCGGCAAAATGGTGGTCATCATGGACGACGAGGATCGCGAGAACGAGGGCGATCTCGTCATGGCAGCCGTTCATACGCGCCCGGAGGACATCAACTTCATGGCGCGCTATGGCCGCGGATTGATCTGTCTGACGCTCACCCGCGAGCGTTGCCAGCAACTGCGCTTGCCTTTGATGGTGAACGAGAACAAGACGCCGCATTCCACCAATTTCACCGTATCCATAGAAGCCGCGACCGGCGTCACCACGGGCATTTCCGCCGCGGACCGCGCCCGCACCATTCTCTGCGCGGTGGCGCCGGACGCCAAACCGGAAGACCTGGTCCAGCCGGGCCATGTTTTTCCGTTGATGGCGCAACCGGGCGGGGTGCTCAATCGCGCCGGGCACACCGAGGCCGGCTGCGATTTTGCCCGCCTGGCCGGGCTCGAGCCCGCCGCCGTTATCGTCGAGATCCTCAACGAGGACGGGTCCATGGCGCGCGGCCCCGACCTGGAGAAATTCGCGAAAGAACACGGTCTCAAGA
This sequence comes from Methyloversatilis universalis, assembly GCA_020723665.1. Classification (GTDB taxonomy): domain Bacteria; phylum Pseudomonadota; class Gammaproteobacteria; order Methylococcales; family Methylococcaceae; genus Methylocaldum. The sequence continues at coordinate 117,875 of DYIL01000005.1, read as the reverse complement.
TCGGCACCATCGCCGACCTGATCCACTACCGCATCCAGAACGAAAAAACGGTGGAGCGGATCTGTTCGTGCGATTTTCCGACCGAATTCGGCCAATTCCGCTTGCACGCCTACCAGGACCAAATCGACAAGCGCCTGCATCTCGCCCTGACCATGGGGAAAATCGCCGGCGACGAGCCGGTTCTGGTGCGCGTGCACGGACGCAACCTTCTGAACGATCTTTTCGGTGCCCGGCGGCACGATGTCGGGCTGCCCCTGCGCAGCGCCATGAAGCATATCGCCGATGAAGGACGCGGCGTGCTGGTCGTCATCCGCAAGGAGGAGGACGATAAATTCCTGGTCGAGCGCATACACCAGTATCAAATGGAAGATAACGGCATCGAAATGGCCGTCGACACGACGAAGACCGACGATTGGCGCACGACCGGAACGGGTGCCCAGATTCTGGCCGATTTGGGCGTGCGTAAGCTCCGCGTACTGGGGGCGCCGAAAAAATACCTGGGGCTGTCCGGCTACGGCCTCGAAGTCGTCGAATACGTTTCCCAAGACTAGAGAGAACAACGATGTCCGATATTAAGACTTACGAAGGCCAGCTTATGGTCCAAGGCGCCCGTTTCTGCATCGTGGCGTCCCGCTTCAATGGCTTCATCGTCGACCATTTGGTGGCCGGCGCCGTGGATGCGTTGTTGCGGCACGGGGCCAAGAAAGAGGATATCCACCTGGTCAAGACGCCGGGTGCTTACGAACTGCCGCTGGCGGTGCAGAAAGCGGCGGCCTCGAGGCGCTACGACGCCATCGTGGCCATCGGCGCGGTCATTCGGGGGGCCACGCCCCATTTCGATTATGTGGCGGGTGAATGCGTCAAAGGCATCAGCAGCATCTCGCTCAGGCATGAGATTCCGGTCGCCTTCGGCGTGCTTACGGTGGACACCATAGACCAGGCCATAGAGCGGGCCGGAACCAAGGCCGGCAACAAAGGCGCCGAAGCGGCCTTGTCCGCGATAGAGATGGTCAATTTATTGAACCAGATGGCCCTGGCATGAGTAATGCGAGAACCCTGGCGCGGCGCTGTGCGGTACAGGCCATTTATCAATGGCAGTTGAGTGATACCGATCTGTCGGCAATCGAAACCCAGTTCCTCACCGAACTGAAGGAGGCCAAAGTCCTTCTCAGGCGATACAAGAACGGGTATGCGCTGACCGATCAAGAACAGAATCTTCTCGAAGAATCGCTCGAGAAATACTGCCGCCAGCGGGAAACGGAAGAGCAACGGCCGGAGCGCCCGACGCTCGACGATCTCATCGAGAATTGCTGCACGCCCGACGTCAACGCCCGCTATTTCAAGGAACTGTTGCATGGCGTACCCGGACACCTACAGGCGATCGATGCCGCAGTGAGCGAATTCGCCGACCGCCCGGTGGTCGAAATCGATCCGGTGGAGCGGGCAATTCTCAGAATCAGCGTGTACGAACTCCTGTACCGCCTGGAAATACCGTATCGGGTGGTGCTGAACGAGGGCATCGATCTCGCCAAGCATTTCGGAGCCGCGGAAAGCCATAAATACATCAACGGAATTCTGGATCGGGTAGCCCGCAAGCACCGCGAGGCGGAAATACAAGCCGGGCGCAAGAGCTAGAGCTCACGCACCCTTCCTTAGCTGAACACAACGCCATGGCCTTAGGTGAGTTCGAACTGATTCGCCGGTTTTTCACGGCGCAACCGGTCAAGCATCCGTCGACGGTTTTAGGCGTAGGCGACGACTGTGCCTTACTGCGGATCGAGCAAGGCGAGGATTTGGCCGCGACCGCCGACACGATGGTGGAGGGTGTGCATTTTCTACCCGACGTCGACCCGGAAAGTCTGGGCCATAAACTGCTGGCCGTTAATCTCAGCGATCTCGCCGCGATGGGGGCCGAGCCCAAGTGGGCCACGCTCGCGCTTACCCTTCCTCGTTGCGACGAAGTCTGGCTGCAAAGTTTCGCGCGGGGTTTTTTCAACTTGGCCGAGCGTTACGGCGTCGAGTTGATCGGCGGAGATACGACGCGTGGACCTTTGACAATTACCGTCCAGGCCCTAGGCCTCGTAGCGCGCGGCAGGGCGCTTCGCCGCTCAGGCGCCCTCCCCGGCGACCTGATTTACTTGACCGGCGAACTGGGCGCAGCAGGTCTGGGACTCAGGATTCTCCAAGGCCGAAGCGCCATCGAAGACCCGGCGGCCATACAGCGTCTCGAAAGACCGGAACCCCGCGTCGATATCGGCTTGAAACTGCGCGGACTGGCGAACAGTTGTATCGACGTGTCCGACGGACTCGCCGCCGATCTGTGGCATATTCTGGAACCCAGCGGCGTAGGCGCGACGCTCGACTGGGAGCAACTGCCCTTGGCGGACGGGGTACGCCGTTACCTCGCTGAAACGGGCGACTGGCGCCTGCCGCTATCGGCAGGCGACGATTACGAACTGTGTTTTACCGTTCCGCCGGCGAAGCAAGGCGAGTTGGAACACCGCCTTAGGTCTGTAGCTTGTCCGTACGCCCGTATCGGCCGCATCGAGCCTCAGGCGGGGCTGAAGTTGCTCAAAGATGGCCGATCCATCGAACTTTCCCGAAACGGATATCAGCATTTTTCCGATGATTAGCCAAGTAAAAAAAGCAAGATCCAGGCGCGCTATCAAAGCAACGGAAATCTTCAGCGATCCCGTGTGTTTCCTGGCTTTCGGCTTCGGTTCCGGGCTTGCGCCGGTTGCACCCGGGACCTTCGGAACGCTGGCCGCCATCCCGATCTACTGGCTGGCGGCCGGCCTGAGTAGGCCCCTTTACGCATCAATGGTCATCGCCCTGGCGATCGCCGGCATTTATATCTGCGGACGGTGCGAGCAGCGGCTCAAGGTCCAAGACCATCCCGGCATCGTCTGGGACGAAATCGTCGGCTTCCTGATCACCATGATGTTCGTGCCGGCTTCCTGGCAATGGGCACTCATCGGCTTCTTGATCTTCCGTCTCTTCGACATCTGGAAACCTTGGCCCATCGCCGGGTTCGACCGCACCGTCCATGGCGGACTCGGCGTCATGCTCGACGACATGTTGGCCGGCATTTACGGAGCCATTTGCCTGTCGGTGCTGCGAAACGGATTCGGAATCTAAGGGCCTTCTTACGACACCCCAAAACCTTCGGCTCTACCCGGGGCGAACGGCTTACTGCGGTCGACTCTAAAACTTTCGCTCGTGTTGTCCGATGTTGACGTTTGATTGCATCGAAGCCACGTTTCCGGTATAGTATTGTAGATCGACGCGGGGTGGAGCAGTCTGGTAGCTCGTCGGGCTCATAACCCGAAGGTCGTAGGTTCAAATCCTGCCCCCGCTACCACCGTTATCTGACTCAAGGCGGCATGGCCGCCTTTGAGTTCTGCCCACAAATGACCGTTTTCCGGCACCAGCTTGATTTTTTCCCCCAAAATGCTTTTCGGTGCTTCACGTGCGTCGGCGACGTCTTCGATCCTTTCAAGCCGTTCAGCCAGGGTGCGGTAAATCTGTTTGGCTCTGGGCGACATTTGGGTCCGCCGCCAGTCCTCGATTTCTTTCATCCTCCGTTCAGCCTCCTCGAGCCGAGCTTCGGCATCCTCGATGGCCTGTTTCGTTGCCGGCGTCATGATGCCCTGGCGAATGGCGCCTGCTGGCGGCCGTTCCGCTGCCCCGGCAAGTGGCCAAGGCCGGATACGTGCAATTGCTCATCACATTACAGGCGATATGCCAACAAACCACGGAAATTGACGGCACGCATTCTCTCGGCCGAGACCCTGTGCAAGTGGATGGTGGCCGATGGGCTATGGCAGCCCAAGCAACGCAAGCAAGCCTGCCTGCCTGCCGGTAGGCAGGCCCGGGTCCATCAGCGCCGTCCACGCCGCCCCTGCCTGGGGAGTTGGTGCAAATCGATGGCTCGCCGCATGACTGGTTCGACGAGTGCGGGCCACGCTGCACCCTCATCGTGTTCATCGACGACGCCACAAGGCGCCTGATGGCACTGCGCTTCGTGCCTGCCGAGACCACTCAGGCCTACATGGAGACCCTACAGCAGTACCTGGCCCGGCACGGACGCCCGGTGGCCCTCTACTCGGACAAGCACGGGATATTCCGTATCAACCTGAATCCGGCAGTTGGATACACACTGAAAAGCGCTAGGCCCTCATCCCCAGCCCTTCTCCCAGAGGGCAAGCCAACCTACAAACCAGCACCGGATCATCCCTGGAAAAGCCGGTTCAAAAGCACTCTTGTACCGGCTCAACCACGATAACCAAGCATTTGACTGGGGATCCTTCTGCTTTGCTCAAAAGGGGACATTTCTGAATTGGGTTGACAAGTTGTGTTATTCCATTTTTCGAACAAAAAGAAAATTACTTCAATGGAAGGCCGGGATAAGGCGAAGCCGTTCCCGGCGCGCGAAATCGATTGGAATGCCGGAAATGCGGAGCCTGTCCTGAGCGAAGTCGAAGGGCTTATTCCGGCCTACAATGTTTTGCTTTTGATTGAGAAATGGAATTACGCACTTGTCCCGTCGGGCCGGTCGAATTAGGATTTCGATTTCGCCGAATATCCACCGCATGCTTTTGCCGTCAGAATGTCTTTCGACGTCTGAGCAGACGTAAGCGGCGCACCGTCGGGACGGTGCTACAATGGTTTGCCGCCGTATAGCGCGGTCTCGCTTGGGGGCGAATACCAATCTGACGTCCGTGATGGCGGAAACCCATCCGCAACCCTCCACGGAATTTTGGCAGCGGCCCCGGCGTGTTATGATCGATCAAACAAAAAAGGAATCGCCTTGCCTTACTTTATCGATTCGGTCGGGCCAATCCCCAAGTCGATCCCGGTGATCAGCGAGTTGGACGATGTCGTCCTGTTGCTTCTCGTGCCGCGCTTGCCCCGCAAGCATGTGGCGCGATACCGTGCTTGGCGGAATCAGGCTGCGTGACCGACACGGTCCCGATTTTCTCCAATTTCGCCCATTGGGGGCCGATCGAGCGGGCGTTCGCCGCGGGCCTGGTATCCTGGAGCGGCTCGGCGCTGGGCGCTTCGGTCGTGTTCTTCACCGCCAGGGTCTACCAACGATTCCTCGATGTGGTCCTAGGGTTCGCCGGCGGCGTCATGCTCGCGGCCAGCTTCTGGTCGCTGTTACATCCGGCCATCGAGCTGTCCGCGGAGTACGGCTTCTGGCGCTGGTTCCCCGCCAGCGCCGGCATTCTGGTCGGAACCGTCTTTCTCCATGTCGTCGACGAGGTATTGCCCCGCCTGCAACTTCCGGCGCCGGCGAAGGCGGCCAAGGGACTGCCCAGCCATTGGCGGCGGACCACCCTGCTGATTCTGGCCATCACCCTTCACAACATTCCCGAGGGGCTCGCCCTGGGCATCGTGTTCGGCGCCGTGGGCAACGACCAGAGTCCGGTCAGTCTTGCCGCGGCCATCGGTTTGATGGGGGGCATCGCCTTCCACAACCTGCCGGAAGGCATGGCCGTCGCCCTCCCGCTACGCCGCGAGGGCTGGTCGTCGTTGCGCAGTTTTGTGTTCGGGCAGCTCTCCGCGGCGGTTGAGCCGGTGGCCGCCGTCGTCGGCGCCGCAGCGACGCTGACGACCCGGGCGATATTGCCCTACGCCATGGGATTCGCCGCCAGCGCCATGTTGTACGTCGTGGTACGGGAAGTGATTCCGGAAACCCAGGCCAGCGGCCACCCCATCGCCGCCACGATGGGTATCATGATAGGGTTCATGCTAATGATGGCGCTGAGCGTGAGTTTGGAATGAATTTTCGGCGCGAGCGGTCATTTCCATCGAGAAACAGGCAAACATCATGGAATTCAAGGATTATTACCAGATACTCGGCGTCGAACGTTCGGCAACGGACGAAGAGATCAAGAAGGCATACCGCAAGCTGGCCCGCAAGTACCATCCCGACGTCAGCAAGGTGAAGGACGCGGAAGCCAAAATGCAGGAAATCAACGAGGCCTACGAAGTCCTGCGCGATCCCGAAAAACGGGCAGCCTACGACCGATTGAGTTCCGGATATCGCAGCGGCCAGGAATTCCGGCCTCCGCCCGACTGGGATGCCGGCTTCGAGTTCGCCTACGGACCATTCGCCCGGGAATCGGCCTTCAGCGATTTCTTCAATTCCCTATTCGGCGGCTTCGGCCGGCGCGCGTCCGGTTTTCGCGCCCGAGGCGAAGATCATCATGCCAAGATCTTCATCGACCTGGAGGACGCCTTTCGAGGCGTCAGCCGCACAGTCAGTCTACAAATGCCCCAGATCGACGAGCAGGGCCGATTGGTGACGCGCGAGCGCACTCTCCAGGTGCAGATTCCCAAGGGCATTCACGAAGGCCAACTCATCCGGCTGGCCGGCCAGGGGGCAACCGGTTTGGGTGGCGGTCCCGCGGGCGATCTTTACCTGGAGGTGCGCTTCAGGCCGCATCCGCTCTATCGTGTCGATGGTCGTGATCTTTACCTGACTCTTCCGGTGGCGCCGTGGGAGGCGGCATTGGGCGCGACGGTCAAAGCGCCGACCCCGGCTGGCGCGGTCGAAGTCCGGATTCCCGCAGGCTCCCAGAGTGGACGCAAACTGCGTCTTAGAGGAAAGGGCATCCCCGCCGACCCGCCCGGAGACCTTTATCTCGTGCTAAATGTCGTGCTGCCCCCCGCGGAGACCGAACGCGCGCGGGAACTTTATCGGACCATGTCGCGGGAGTTAGCCTTCAACCCGCGCCGAACCATGGGAGTTTGAGCCATGACCGAAAGTATGCTCACCTCGAGTGTCAGCGTCTGGATCGGGGATGAAGGGGTATTGTCTCTGGAGGAACTGGCCGTTGCCTGCGGCGTGGAGGCTGACTGTATCCAGGAACTGGTGGACATGGCCGTATTGTCGCCGACAGGCACCGAAAGAGCCGCCTGGCGTTTCGGCGCCGGCGACATCAGGCGCGCCCGCAAGCTCATCCGTCTGATGCGCGACTTCGAGACGAATCTGGAAGCAGCGGCCGTCATTCTCGATCTGCTGGAAGAAACCGAACGGCTACGCGCACAACTGCGGCGGGCCGGGCTTGTGGCGGATTAGGAAACAGTATTTGCATTCGGCCCAACCGCCTCAGGCTTTGCTATCGATGAAGCGGGCCTTGCCATTGAAACCCGCTGGAACATCATGAGCGAAACCACGCACATCGTTTGTCCCCATTGCCTAACCGTCAACCGCCTGCCGACGGCGCGCCTCGCCGATGGGCCCAATTGCGGACGCTGCCGAAAGCCTTTGTTCGAGGGCCACCCCATCGCTCTCACGGCGGCCGATTTCGACCTCTTCGCGGCACGCAGCGATATCCCGCTTCTGGTCGATTTCTGGGCGCCCTGGTGCGGTCCCTGCCGCATGATGGCGCCGGCCTTCGAACAAGCGGCGGGCCAATTGGAACCGCGCTTCCGCCTCGCCAAAGTTAACACCGAGGAGGAGCCGGCCCTGGCTTCGCGCTTCGGCATTCGCAGCATTCCCACGCTGGTCTTGTTCCGCCACGGCCGGGAAGTGGCCCGCCAGGCCGGCGCCATGGGTGCGCGCGACATCCTGCGGTGGACCCTGAGTCACTTCACCACGTCACTTCGGTGAATGCTCTAACGCCGGGAACATCGCTCTTGGGTTCCTCTTTTGTGAGGACATCGCCCCGCCGCCCGCCACGCGGACGGAGGTTTCTCCGGAGAACTCGACCGCCTTTCCGCTCGGACGTTCGCTGATAGAATGGCAGCTTCCGGAATCGAACGCCGCGACGGGGCTTACATCCCCGTCGCCGAAAGCGTGCTCGGGCGAGTGTCGGTGTCGAGCGTTTCTCTACCTGAACTCAAGTCGTGGGAGAACACCATGAAGAATAAAAAAATCGATCCGAAAAAGATGAAGAACCGCGGTTGGAACAAAAGAGACTGGAACATCGGCTATTGGATCATCGCCTTCCTGCTCGTGCTGATGATCCACGACTGGTGGGTCGCCGCGCAGGTGGAAGTGGTGCCCTACAGCGAGTTCGAACAAGCGCTGGAACAAGGGCGTATCACGGAGATACTGATCGGCGACAAGGTCATCACCGGCAAGCTGAAGGAAGGTGATTCCAGCGGCAAGAGTACGATCGCCGCGTCGCGGGTCGAGCCCGACCTGGCCGAACGTCTTGGGCGCTTCGGCGTACCTTACACTCGGGTCGTGGAAAGCACCTGGCTCAAGGACATTTTGTCCTGGGTCATTCCGGCACTGCTATTTTTCGGCGTCTGGTTCTTTTTATTCCGCAAGCTGGCCGAGAAACAGGGCATGGGTGGTTTCATGACCATCGGAAAGAGTCGTGCCAAGGTCTACGTGGAAGCCAAGACCGGCGTCACCTTCGACGACGTGGCGGGCGTCGACGAGGCCAAGGAAGAACTGAAGGAAATCGTCGAGTTCCTGAAGAATCCTGCGGAATACAGCCGGCTCGGCGCGCGCGTGCCGAAAGGCGTGCTGCTGGTAGGGCCGCCGGGCACCGGCAAGACGCTGCTGGCCAAGGCGGTTGCCGGGCAAGCGGGCGTGGCGTTCTTCTCGATTTCGGGCGCCGAGTTCGTGGAAATGTTCGTCGGCGTCGGCGCGGCTCGGGTGCGCGACTTGTTCGAACAAGCACGGGCCAAGGCGCCCGCGATCATCTTCATCGACGAGATCGACGCCCTGGGTCGTGCGCGCGGCGCGTTTCCGGGCGTGGGCGGACATGACGAACGGGAACAAACGCTCAATCAGCTCCTGGCCGAATTGGACGGCTTCGACCCTTCCACCGGCCTGGTGCTGCTCGCTGCCACCAACCGGCCGGAAATCCTCGATCCCGCCCTACTCAGGGCCGGACGTTTCGACCGCCAGGTCCTGGTGGACCGTCCCGACAAGACGGGGCGCGTCGCCATACTCAAGGTACACGTGAAAAAGGTGAAACTGGCTCAGGACGTCGACCTCGAGCAGATCGCTTCGCTCACCACCGGTTTCTCGGGCGCCGATCTCGCGAATCTGGTCAACGAAGCCGCCCTTCTCGCCACCCGACGCCGAGCCGCCGCCATCAACCAGGAAGACTTCACCCGTGCGATCGAGCGCATCGTCGCCGGGCTCGAAAAGAAGAATCGTATTCTCAATCCGGAGGAACGCCGGGTAGTCGCTTACCACGAGATGGGTCACGCGCTGGTCGCCCTCGCCCTGCCGGGCACCGACCCGGTTCATAAAGTGTCCATCATTCCTCGCGGCATCGGGGCGCTCGGCTACACCATCCAGCGTCCGACGGAAGACCGCTATCTGATGACCCGCCTCGAACTGGAAAACAAAATCGCCGTACTGCTCGGTGGACGCGCCGCGGAAAAACTGGTCTTCCAGCAAATCTCCACGGGCGCGGCCGACGACTTGGCCAAGGCGACCGATATTGCCCGCGACATGATCACCCGCTACGGCATGGACGAAAATTTGGGTAACGTGACCTACGAACCGCCGCCGTCGCCCTTCCTGAACGTGCCGGGCGCCGCACCGCAAGGCGGCTTCCGGATCAGCGAACTCACGGCCCAGCAGATCGACCAGACCGTGCGCAACATCATCGCCGAATGTTTCGAACGCGCCTATGGTCTGCTTCAGAGCAACCGCGACGTGCTGGAACGCTGCGCCCAGCAACTGCTGAAGCAAGAAACCCTGGACGAAAGCACGATTCCAGAGCTGACCAAGGACATGCAGCCCTGGAAAGGCGCTTCGCGGGCTGCGATCAGAGCAACACTTTAAGGAAGCTCTGATCAAGTTTCCAGTGGGAAAAGCGAACGGTGCGACTGTTTAATCCAAAAGGCCCTCACCCAACCCCATCACGCCGCACTTTCCCCGTTGGGAGCCGCAAGCGGCGCTTACCCGTGCACCCGTTCGCCGGGAGCGAACGCTAACGTGCGAAGCACGGCCCTTCGACTTCGCTCAGGACAGGTTTGTTCCAGCGGGAGAGAGGGCTTATTCAGAACTTCCTTAAGGAGTGACGTATATGGGTATCATCCGCTACAGCAATTTGATCCGGATTTCGGTTAAGAGCGCCGGCTCACTCGCTATCTTGCTGTTCTTGTCCTGCGTTCGTGCCGAAGGTCCCGCCACGTGGGACAAAGGAAGCGGCGTCAGGCCCGTGACCCCGCGCGGCGCGCTTTCGCTCGAGGAACAGGCCACTATCGACATGTTCGAGCGTACCAAGAACTCGGTGGTCTATATCTCCACCTTGCAAAGGGTCATGGATCCGTGGACACGAAACATATTCAGCATCCCGCGGGGAACCGGTTCCGGCTTCGTTTGGGACGAAAGAGGCCATGTGGTCACCAATTTTCACGTGATCGAGGGTGCCAGCGGGGCTACGGTGAAGCTGGCCGACGGACGTGAGTACAACGCTTCCTTGGTAGGCACCAGCAAAGCTCATGATCTTGCCGTGTTGAAGATCCCGGCCGGCACCGATGCGCCGCCACCGCTGCCGGTAGGCACCAGTTACGATTTGCGCGTGGGCCAGAAGGTGTTCGCCATCGGCAACCCTTTCGGTTTGGACTGGACACTCACCACTGGCATCGTCTCGGCGTTGGATCGCTCGCTCAGCGAGGAAAGCGGCGCCACCATCGAGCATCTGATCCAGACCGACGCCGCCATCAACCCCGGCAATTCCGGCGGCCCGCTGTTGGATTCCGCCGGCCGGCTGATCGGCATCAATACCGCGATCTACAGCCCTTCCGGGGCGTTTTCCGGGGTCGGCTTTGCAGTGCCGGTGGATACCATCAACCGCGTCGTGCCCCAGCTCATCACTCGCGGCCATTACACACGGCCGGTGCTGGGCATCGCCGTGGACGAAAGCCTCAACCAAATGGCGGTTCGCCGTTTGGGAATCAAAGGCGTTTTCGTGTTGAAGGTGAACCCGGGTTCCGCCGCCGAAGCGGCCGGACTCAAGGGCGCCACCATAACACCCGACGGCCGCATGATACCGGGAGATGTGATCACCGCCGTGGAAGGCAAGCCGGTCGATAGTGTCGGCAAGCTTTCCTCCCTTCTCGACGACTACCGGATCGGCCAAACGGTGCGCCTTTCGATACGGCGCGGCGACATGACAGTGGATGTTGCCGTGCAGTTGCAGGCGGGCACCTAAAAGTCGGTCCACCGGATCCGGGAGAGTACGGCCAAACTTGATGCCACCGGCGCCGCCGAGCCACTTTGCATCCCAAATCCATGTCCCACTCTTCCGGAAACGAACCGACAGCCGTCCAACTGGGACCGGGAGGTCTTATTCCATTTCTCAATCAAAAGGAAAACATTGTAGGCCGGAATAAGCCCTTCGACTCCGCTCAGGACAGGCTTATCCCGACGTACCATTAAAGAAATTTTCTTTTTGTTCGAAAATGGAATTAATGTGACACCCCCGGAAATTGAAACGCTAACTTCGCCACTCCGCCATACCCCCTTGAAACTCCAACGGCTGTCATCATTTCGTCACCCAACCGCAATATCCGCGTCATACCAGCCCCGTAAAGTGCTTCTCCATCGAAGCACAGACGGAAAGCTTGCATGTCAGCACAAGACGCCATTTCTATCTCGTCCCGCCCTCGCCGCTACGTCACAGAACTTGCCCACGATACGGCGACCATCCGCGCGACCCAGAGCCTGCGCTACCAAGTGTTCGTCGAAGAGATGGGAGCTCGCCTGCACTCCAGGATCGAGGGTCTCGATGATGACGAGATCGACGACTACTGCGACCACTTGCTGGTACGCGACACCCAAACCGGAAAGATCGTCGCCTGTACCCGTCTGCTGAGCGATCTTCAGGCGGCGCGGCTGGGGCGGTTTTATTCCGAGAGTGAATTCCATCTCGACAGGGTTCTGGCTCTGCCCGGACGTTTTCTCGAAATCGGCCGCACCTGCGTCGATCCGTCCCATCGCGGCAGCGTGGTTCTAGGGACCTTGTGGAACGGACTCGCGAACTATGTCTACAACGGTCGTTTCGATTATCTGATGGGATGCGCCAGCATCCCGCCGGGACCCAGCGGCTTCGCGATCGACGCGGTTTACCGCCGGATCGAGCCGAGCCAGTTCGGCCCGGCCGAACTGATGGTGAAGGCACGAAAGCCGGTGCCCGAACATAAGCGCTGTGTTCAGGACGAAAGCGGCATTCCTCCTCTGTTGCAGGCCTATCTGAGGCTGGGCTGCTGGGTTTTGGGCGATCCTTTTTGGGACGAGGACTTCAATGTCATGGACGTATTCATCCTGCTGGAGCTTTCCCGTATGCAGGCCCGCTACGAGAAGCGTTTCATCGCCAGCAAACAGGAAAATACGCATGCAGCGCTGGCGGCAGTGGTTTAGGGTTCTGGCGGTCGCCGCCATGTTCGCGGCAGGCGTCGTAGCCGTCAGCGTGCTCATGCCGGCAGCGCGGATCTTTCTGGCGGGGAGGCGGGCGACCCAATGGAACGACGCCATCGTGGTGACCTGGAATCGCGCCGTTTGCCGGATTCTCAATCTGCGTCTCCACATCCACGGTCGGCCCGATCCGCTCGCCGGGTTGATCGTCGCCAACCACATTTCTTGGCTGGACATCATCGCCATCGGCGCGCAAGGCCCCTGTTTGTTCATCGCCAAACGCGAAGTCGCCGACTGGCCCGTTCTCGGCTATCTCGCGAAACGAATCGGTACGCTCTTCGTTCAACGGGGCGATGCCGCGCAGAGCGCCGTGGTGGCCGAACGGATGGTATGGCGGTTACGTCAGGGCAAACGGCTCGTGCTGTTCCCCGAAGGCACGACCTCCACGGGCAACCGGGTGCTGACCTTCCAAAGCAAGCTGTTCCGCCCGGCGCAGCAGGCGGGAACCCACGTCCAGGCACTCGCCCTGCGTTACGAGGGCGAAGCGGCGCGATACGCTCCGTTTGTCGGCGAGGACGCGTTTCTACCGCACCTCCTCGGTATCCTCAAGCTCGATCGGATCGATCTTCACCTCTGCTATTGCCCTGCGATTCTGCCGGGCATGGGTCCGAATACACTCGCTAGGATCACCCGTCGACAGATCATGACCGTGCTGGGAACCGGGGCGCCGTCCCGTTGCGTGGGTCTCAACAGGTCGTAACCGCTTCGTCGGCGCGCTTCAAGAAGCACGCATTATTGACCCGGCCTGCAGATATCGGCCGGGTTAATCCGGGGCAGGGACGCCCCGGCGCGGCAACAAGCCGCATAAGACCAGGCCTAAGCGCATACCGGCCTGGGCGGCGGCCCGAAACACCAGGAAGGTATTTACGGGCCTGATCATAAGGGAGCTCTGGTTAAGAGCCTATCCCAATAGGCCGTTCGCCCTGAGCCCTTCGACTTATCTCAGGACAGGCTTGTCGGAGGGTTTCTTAAGCCTATCGGGATAGGCTCTAAGTCCTTCGACAGGCTCCTGCCTGCAGCAGGCGGGAGCCTGTCGAAGGGCGTGAACGGAATCAACTTGTTCAGAAGCTTCCAAAAGGTCTTCGCTCGCTTCAACCGCTGCAAGGGTAATCCATGAAGCTGAAATACCGTACCATTTGGATTTCCGACGTACATCTCGGAACGAGGGGCTGCAAGGACGAGTACCTCCTTGATTTCCTGCGACACATCGAATGCGAACACCTCTATCTGGTAGGCGACATCATCGATTTCTGGAAGCTGAAAAGCGGCTTTTACTGGCCCCGCCTGCACAACGAGATCGTACGCGTCGTCATGGCGATGGCGGCGCGGGGCACACGGGTGATCTACATCCCGGGCAATCACGACGAAGTCTTCCGCGGCTATATCGGCACCGTATTCAACGGGATCGAGATCCACGCCCGGGCAGTCCACGAAACGGCCACCGGACGTCGGCTTCTGGTGCTGCACGGCGACGAGTTCGACGGCGTGGTGTGCTCCAGCCGCTGGCTGGCCGTTCTCGGCAGCGGCGCCTACGACTTCCTGATCGAGGTCAACCGCTGGTTCAATCAGGTCCGCCGCATTCTCGGCTTTCCCTACTGGTCGATGTCGGCCTACATCAAGCACAGGGTGAAGAACGCCGTGAACTTCATCTTCGATTTCGAGCGGGCGCTGATCCACGAAGCCCACGAACAGAAGCTGGACGGCGTGATTTGCGGCCACATTCACCATGCAACCATTCGGACCGCCGAACACGGCACGCTGTACGCCAACTGCGGCGATTGGGTGGAAAGCTGCACCGCCCTGGCCGAAAGCCATGCCGGCACCCTGTCCGTCATCCGCTGGCTGGAAGAAAGCACTCAACTCCTTGAGGATTCCGCGCTTGAAACTCGCCCTGATCACGGACGCCTGGTCACCACAAACTAACGGCGTGGTCACCACGCTCCGCACGATTTGCGAGCAGCTTCGCGCCATCGGACACACGGTCGAAACCTTTACGCCCGATCAGTTTCGCAACTGGCCCTGTCCGAGCTATCCCGAAATCCGGCTGGCGCTGGGCTGTGGACCGAAACTCCGCGCCCGGCTCGATCAATTCCAACCCGATGCCATTCATATCGCCACCGAAGGCCCGCTGGGGATGGCCGCTCGAAGTTATTGCAAACGGCGCGGGCTACCCTTCACGAGCTCTTTCCACACCCGCTTCGCCGAATACATCCATCTCCGCACCGGTCTACCGCTCGCTGTCGGCTATGCCTTTCTGCGCTGGTTTCACGGCGAGAGCGTGCGCCTGATGACCGCGACGCCGACCTTGTTGGAGGAACTCAAGGCGCGGGGCTTCAAGAATCCGGTGTTGTGGTCGCGCGGAGTGGACACGGAACTGTTCCGCCCACGAGGCAAGGATTTTCTTCCCGATGCCCGCCCCATTCTCCTCTACGCCGGCCGGCTGGCGATCGAAAAGAATGTCGAGGCATTCCTGGAACTGGATCTGCCGGGCACCAAATACGTGGTCGGCGATGGACCGCAAAGGGAGGAGCTTGAGAAAAAACATCCTGAAGTTCGCTTCGTCGGTTACAAGTACGGCGAGGAACTCGCCCGCTATCTCGCGGCCGCCGACGTCTTCGTTTTTCCGAGCCGGACCGATACCTTCGGTCTGGTGATGTTGGAAGCTTTGGCCTCTGGCGTTCCGGTCGCGGCGTTTCCGGTGGAAGGTCCGAAGGACGTGATTCTGAGCAAACGGGTCGGCTGTCTCGACGAAGACCTAAAAAAAGCCGTTACCGAGGCGTTGAAACTCGATCCCGAAGACTGCCGTCGATACGCTCTCCAATACTCCTGGCGCGACTGCGCCCTCCTCTTCGAAAGCTATCTGGCCCGCATTTCGAAAAACGGCCCGCGTCCGGCGGCGTGGTGGCAGCGGTATTCCTGATTTTCGTTTCCGAGCCATGTACCGAGCGCCGTATTGATCCCCTTCACGGAGCCGACGAATTCGCCCGACATCCCCTCGGGGAAAACGTGCCGGAAGAAGTCTTGCCGATTGGAACGTTCAAAGCAGATGGTGACATCCTTGAATTAGGCTTATTCCATTTTTCGAACAAAAAGAAAGTTTCTTTAATGGTAGGCCGAGATAAGCCCGTCCTGAGCAACGTCGAAGGGCCTGTCCTGAGCGGAGTCGAAGGGCTCATTCCGGCCTACAACGTTTTCCTTTTGATTGAGAAATGGAATTAGACGATGTCCAAAAACTCGTTGACCTCCCAGGCAACCTTGCCGAATCCCCAAGCCATGGGTATGGGTGATGCGTCCACTAGTGCATGTTATGAACTTTTTGCTGGATGAAGTGGTTATTACGAGCATGATGACTCGTAAACCTTATCCTAGCGATGTGTCGGACTCCGAATGGACCTTCGTCGTGCCTTATTTAACCTTGATGAAGGCGGACGCGCCGCAACGCCAGCACGATTCGCGTGAGATCTTCAATGGCGTGATTAAAACTTGAGACCTCGAAAAATCCAAGCGCGGTTTGAGCTTGGCTTACGTTTTCAACCACTTGCGTGGCCGAAAACGACGGGGCATCCCTGCCCCCTACGAGCACCTCGAAGTCTTTCGAGGTGCTCAACTCTCCGTTGTGTTCGCCAGGCGAGGCCAACGCGTTTATTCCAGCACCGGCCGCGGCAGGCCGATGTGGTATCCCTGCACGTGCGTTACGCCCAACTCCCGCAGCCGCCGAAAGAGAACTTCATTTTCAACGTACTCCGCCACGGTCTGGATTCCCAGATCCCGACATAAGCGCACCAGATTGCGCACCAACACCTCGTCCTTGGTTGAATTCTCGATACCAAGGATGAATGCCCCGTCGATTTTGACGAAATCGAACTCCAGTTCGCGCAGGTAGTGGAAAGAATTATAGCCGCTGCCGAAATCGTCGAGCGCGAACCCGAAACCCTTTCTGCGCAACTGTGCGATGAACCCGCGTACTTTCTCGATATCGGAGACGGCGTCGCGTTCCAACAATTCGAACACGATCTGGCTAGGCGCGATCCGCCATTGATGACACAGCCTCGCGGCAAATCCCAGCACATTGCGGTGTTGAATTTCTTGCGCCGAAAGGTTGAGGAACAAGCGTGGCGTGGACGCACCCTTCACCCGCAAGACCGACAGCGCCTCAGTGATGATGTGCCGATCGAGTTCCCGGCCCAGGCCATATTTTTCGATGGCCCCGATGAAACGGCCGGCGGGCGTGACCACGCCTTCCTCCTCGAGGAGCCGCGCCAGAACTTCGTAGGCGACGATCCTTCCCGTCCCAACGTCGAGTATAGGCTGGAAGTAGGGGACGATTCTGCCCTCCTTGAGCGCGGCGCGCAAGACTTCGGCCTCCTCGCGGAGCTTCCACGAGTCGCCCTCGCCCGTGGCGAAACCCGCTTGGCGCATTTCTCCATAGAGGCAGACATCGTCCTTGCCGCGGCGCTTGGCTTGATAAGTGGCGAGATCCAGGTGCGCCAGCAAGCTTTCGGAGGTATCGCCGTCCTCGGGGTAAGTGACGACCCCGATGGAACAGGTGAGGTGGAAACTTGTCTCTTGGGTCGCGATTTCCTTCGCGCGCAATCGCTCGCGGAGTTTGCGGGCGGTTGTCCTAGCCCCTCCCGAAGCGGTTTCCGGGAGTAGCAGCACGAATTCGTCCCCCCCAAGACGACATGCCAAATCGCCCTGACGCACTGTCTTCCTGAGGATTTCTCCGACTTCCTGAAGCGCCAAGTCGCCCGTCGGATGACCGTAGGTGTCATTGATGTCCTTGAAATCGTCCAGGTCGATCATCACCAACGAAAACGGATGATGGTGCCTTCGGCTGCGTCCGAGTTCATAATCCAACATCGCCAGAAAATGGCGACGGTTGTACAGATGAGTCAAGGGATCGTGGAGGGCGTAGTATTCCAATTCCTGAAGCGTGTTCGCGAGCGCCCGGCTCGAACCCACCACGATCACCATGACCGCGAGTAGAGAGCGAATCACCGCCTCCTCCTGCTCGGAAACCCCTCCACACACACCGAACGCCACCCCCAGAATGCCGGCCAAACCTTGCCGGTAGTCCGGTACGGGTTCGCACAAAAGCTGCATCGATTCGTTCGTTATCTTCATCTTCCACGGCGCAGGATCGAGCACCCGCACCTCGATGTCGAATACGGCATCGTCCGATTGGCCGAGCCGGCGCAACACCTGGTGGGTAAGCCACGTTTCCACGTGCTGGCGTTGGGATTCGGTGGGGGTACCGGGGTAGAATAGGCGCAAGCTGAGCCCGTGCTTTTCCGAAAACGCAACGAAGAAGATATCGAACGGGAATATCTGGTGAAATTCAGAGAGGACTTCCTCCACGAACTCGCGCCAGTGGATAACACGATCGTAGGAGAGCACGACCCGCTCGAGCACCTTGCGGTGGCGCTCCAACAACTCTTTCTCGACCAAAGTTTCCGCGAGCTCGCGGCTCTCCGCCTCGAAATAATGCAAAAGCCTGCGCAAGTCCTCGCCATGTTCGCGCAAATGGTTTTCGTAATAACGCCGGAGGTGCACCTGCACCAGCCGCCAGCGCAGACACTCGCGTTGGAGTTCGGCGAGTTCCGGCGTGGCATCCGGGCGGGAAGCCAACTCCAGCAGGCGATTCGCAAACCGCGTTTGCGCGTGCGCGGTCGCGCGGCCGATGGCGTTAAATGCAAGATGCGTGCGTGTTTGATGCTCGTGAAGCGAGGCCGCGGCGCGCAGGATCTCCCGGCGCAGCCGCAGCAAATCCTTCGGCGTGAACTGGTTCATCGTACAAACATTCCGCCGGGTTGGAGTAAGTCGACACCACAGTGTAAGTTTTCAAGCCAAGCGAGGAGATCAAGCGCCGCTTGGCCGCGGTAGATGGGACCATGCTGGGGAGCGATGAGGTCGATAGGCCGATCTCCCAAGGTCGCGAGCCAGGCGGCGATGGCCCGTTGACTGGCCATGTAGCGGCGGTGGAACCCTTCGATATTCGAAATGTGCGTCGCGAAATCGTCGACGAATGGCGAAAGCTCCCGCCCGCTGATCTCGGAGGCGCCTAAGTCTCCGGAAAAGAGGATCCGGCTTACCGGGTCATAGAGCTGAAAATTGCCTTCAGAGTGTAGGAAATGCGCCGGCAGGATCTCGAGTGAGGCACCGTCTTCCAACAGAATGGCGCCCCCGGTATCTTCGATGCCGTGGAGTCGACCGGAACTAGGCAGACCGTAGTGCGGGATGAAACGGATCCAGAGCCGGGAAATGAACACCTCGGCCGGAGTGAGTTCTAGCCAGGACGCAAGCCCCCCGACGATATCCGGATCCTGGTGTGACAGGAAAATGGTTCTAATGTCCTTAGGCTCGCAGTACTCCAGCAAACCGTCGAGCACGTCGGGCATCACACCGAACCCCCCAGGATCAAGCAGGATTCCATTTCCTTGGTGCAGAATCAGATACTGGTTGGAATGGATCCCGCCTTCTTCCAACTCCTCGCTCTCATTGAGCAGTATGCACAGGTGCTGGTCGTCCCGATAGAGTTCGATGTTGCGCATCGTCCGGCTCCTTTCTTGTTTTTCTAAGGCTTGTTATAAACTTTCAGGAGAGCGGTCATGAGTCGGTATGACCGAACTCAAACGCCATCCTTACCCCAGTGATGCCGCCGACGAAGAATAGGCTTTTGTCGCGCCTTACCTCATGCTTGTTCGTCCCGCGCCTCCGAACGTTTGCCCACACGTTGGCCGGTCCTCGCTTCCCGGCCCTCGCCTGTCTCATGTTGCCCTAGGGCGTTCCGCTCCTCGTCTAGGATGAAGCGACGCTCGGTTACCGCCACAAGCAGAAAAACATAGTCTATTCCCATGAAAAGGCCAAGGGAATAGACGGAGAATGCCGCCACTACGCTCTCTCCGCGGGGATAGGTCTATTCACTCGTCTGCCCCTGATCCCGTCTTCGCGCCGTGCGTCGCACGTCTCAGTTGAGCAAAACCACCCCCAGCTTTGGCCGCAGGGCCAACTTCGTTTGTCTCATTCGGTTCCCGGCGAACTGATCCACGGCATGAACCGCTGCAATCGCGAACGATGCGCTTTACGAAAGCTCTGATCAAGAGCCTATCCCAATAGGCTTAAGAAACCCTTCGACAGGCTCTGGACAGGCCCTTCGACCAGGCTCAGGACAGGCTTGCCGGCCGCCCCGCCTGCCGCACACTCGCGCACGTCCGACAGCCGTTTCTAGGATTATTCATCTTTCCGTCACCGGATTGTCATCTGTGATGGCTAAAGTAGGCGCGTAATCTCGAGGGAGTAACGTGCCATGAAATTCATGCAGACGATTCAAGCCTACGACGTCAATCTGTTTCTTTGGGTGTCGCAACGGAAATCGCAACGCGTGTTGGTTCGGGGTGCGCGATACATCTCGAAGACCGGAGACGGGTACCTGTACCTCGTCCTCGGCCTGGCGCTGGCCTGGTCCGGACAGCCCGAGGAATCGGCACTGCTGAGCTGCCTGCTGGTGGGTTTCGCGCTGGAGCGCCCGCTCTATTTCATCCTCAAGAATTTATGCAGGCGCGACCGCCCCCAGACCGCGCTGAACATTCCGAGCTTCATCATTCCTTCCGACCGTTTCAGCTTCCCGTCCGGACATACCTCCGCGGCGTTTCTGGTGGCCACGCTCCTGAGTTTCTTTCACCCGGCCCTGACACCCGCGCTCGTAATTTGGGCGGTATCGATCGGTATGGCGCGGGTGGTGCTCGGCGTTCACTTTCCCACCGACACGCTGATCGGCGCGCTGATGGGAACCCTTTTGGCCCTTCTGAGTTTGGAGATTCAACTGACGTGAAAGTGTTTTATGGGGTTCAGGCTACCGGCAACGGTCACATCACCCGGGCTCGAGCGATCGCGCCCAAGCTCAAGCAAGCCGGAGCCGAGGTCACCTATCTGTTCTCCGGCCGCCCTTGGGAAAAATTGTTCGAAATGGATGTCTTCGGCGACTACCAATGGCGCACCGGCCTCACCTTCGAAACCAAAGCCGGCCACGTGCGGTATATCAAGACCGCCTTTCGCAACAATCTCGCAGCCTTCGTCCGTGACGTCAAAACCCTGGACTTGAGCCAGTACGACGTCGTCATCAGCGATTTCGAACCGGTTACCGCCTGGGCTGCACGGCTGCAGGGCGTCAAAACGGTCGGCATCGGCCATCAGTATGCCTTCGGTTACGATATTCCCAAGGCGAAAGCCGATTTCATGGGAAGCCTGGTGCTCAAGTATTTCGCGCCGGTCACGGTAGGCCTGGGCGTGCATTGGCATCATTTCCATCACCCCATCCTACCGCCCATCATCGAGACCGATATCGAACCGGCGACAGTCCAGCCGAACAAAATCGTCGTCTACCTGCCATTCGAAGACGTCCGACAAGTCGTCCAATTGCTGAAACCGTTCCGCCATTTTCAGTTTCACGTCTACAGTTCGACCATGCTGGACGAACACCATCCGAGACCCGAGCACGTCCACGTCAAACAGCTTTCCCGCAAGGGATTTCAGCACGACTTCGCCGAGGCCGCCGGCGTGATCTGCAACTCGGGCTTCGAACTGACCAGCGAAGCGCTCCATCTCGGCAAGAAGCTCCTGGTCAAGCCGCTGCACGGTCAGATGGAGCAGCTCTCCAATGCGCTGGCTCTCGAAGTCTTGCAACTCGGCCAAGTGATGCAAAGCCTGGACGGCCCCACCGTGGAGGCCTGGCTACAACAGAGCCGCGCCGCGCGGGTCGCCTACCCCGATGTGGCCCAAGCCGTCGTCGACTGGCTGATGCAAGGTGATTTGCGGGTAGACAAATCCTGGGTGGATGGTATCTGGGGCCAGGTTCATCGAATCGAAGCGTAATACCGAGTTATGGCAGGTCAGAATCTCACGGGGTGGGCACGTATTCGCGCGGCTTTTTTCAACTCCATGAAGGGCTTCAAGGCCGTTTGGCTGAGCGAGGAAGCTTTCCGTCAGGAAATTTATCTGCTCGCGGTGACCGGTCCTTTGGGGTTCTGGCTCGGGCAAACCGGTTTCGAAAAGGCGTTGCTGGTGGGAAGCATTCTGCTGGTCCTGATCATCGAGCTGCTCAATACCGGCATCGAAATCGTGGTCGACCGGATCAGCTTCGAGCACCACGAGCTGTCCGGCCGGGCGAAGGACGTGGGTTCTGCGGCGGTTTTCCTGGCCTTGACCTTGGCCGGAATCATCTGGCTGCTCGTGCTGCTGCCGAAATTCGGCTGATTGCGACACGAGATCCATGCGTCGGCAAAGAATTGCCGACCTGCTTCCCGATGATTCATCCGGCTATAGCCCGCGAGCGGGAGACAAAAATGCTCTAAAGCGCCTTGACCCCGACGATCACGAAGGCTGCCATGGCCCCAATCGATATGGTCAGACTGGCGGCGCTACGCCGCCTCAAGACGAACTCCACGCTGTAAAACACTACCGCCGACTGAATCGCCAGCTTGGCGTAGTTCACCTCGTCGAAAACCGCCAGGTTGGCCGCAGCCAGCAGGATGAATATGACCAGAAAATCGGACGGGGTGAGGGAAAAATAATAAGATCCCGCGAAACGCATACCCACGGCGGTGACAGCTGCCAAAATCATGAAGAAGTATTTCAGCCCGGCGTGCCATGAGTGTCGCTCCGTAATGCCGGACAGTTCGATTGAATAAATTACCAGGATGACACTGGCGTAAATCACAAACCGCTCTATCCATTTGACCGCCGCCGGTCCAAATAAACGGAAAACCAGCCAGATCGCCAAACTGGCGGCTACAAAGTAACTGATATCGGGAGTCAGTTCCTTGGCCGCCACGGCACCCATGATCAGAAATCCGGTAATGAGCAAACTCAACACCCGATTCGGGGTTTCGTCCAACCTTGCCCGGTCGCGCACAGACTTAAGAAAGCCCGTCACAGGCGAGGTGCTGCCGGAACGCATGCCGCCGTGCAACCGCCAATCGAAGCTCCGGGCGAGCGGGTAAGACAGCACGATCATGGCGCTCAGACCGAGATAAAGCGCCGCGATCAGCCAGTGCGACTCGTATCGGAGCAGATAAGCGGATGTCACGAAGAGCGACTGAATGGCGTATATGGTCAGTACCGCCTCGTATTGATCGAATCCCAAGGCCAGCAGCTTGTGATGAAAATGATTCCTGTCGGCTTTAAACGGGGATCGTCCTTCGGCTATCCGTTGCCCTATGACCATCAAGGCGTCGATGATGGGTAGTCCCAAGATCGGCAAAGCGAGTCCCGGCGCCACCGCCGTGTTCACATGCTCGGTCAGCATCAGCGCCAGCACGCCCAGGCTGAAGCCGAGGAACTGGCTGCCGGTATCGCCCATGAAAACCATGGCCGGATGGGTGTTGTAGCGGAGAAAACCGAGCGTCGCGCCGATAATCGCGAGGTTGATGAAAACCAATTCATCGCCTTCCGCCAGATCGGCCAGAAACGCGATACAGGCGAGGCTGAGAAGGCTCAGGCCGGCGGCGAGGCCGTCCAACCCGTCCGCCAGATTGGTGGCGTTGGTCGTTCCGAGCAGAAAAAAAACGGTCAGAGGATAGGAAACGAGCCATGGAACTTCGCCGTTCTCGAATCCGGGCAGACGTTCCACCGCGACGCCGCCGAAACCGACCACTACGGCGATCGCCAATAACTGCCCGGCGAACTTGATGCGGTAATCGAGATCGACGCGATCGTCCCACAGGCCGAAGGCGGCGATCACGCCGACGCCATACAGAAAGATCTCGCTGTTTCGGCTCAAGTCGATCCAGGCCAATGCCGAGACGACGGCGCCGATGATCATGCCAATGCCGCCGATCCGGGGGACCGCCGCGCGGTGAATCTTGCGCCCGTCCGGCAGGTCCACGAAGCCCAAACGGGGCGCCAGCCGCATGAGCACCGCGACCAGTACCATCGCGACGAACAAAGCGGTGAGAAAGACGACGAAATGAACCATAAACCTGCGATCCGCATCGCTCCCGAGCCCTATTTGGCGATATGCCGGTCCAGCCGCGGTACCAGCGAGGCGAGAAAACCGACTAGACGTGCTTCCGTCTCCGCCGGGCTCTCGCCCTCCGGCGCCCGGGTGGTAAGACGCACCAGAGCGCCGTCGCTGCGGTTCCGCGTCAGCGCGTCCCAGAACAGATACCACTTGGCGAGATACTCGTCGGTCATGGTCCTGCCGCGTTGTTGAAACCAGTAGTAAACCAATTGCCTCTCATCGCCTTTCTGGATCAGAACTCGATTGACCCTGAGCTCGTCGCCGTACAGCCGGATATTCGACACCGATACCGTTTCCAGGGATTTGATCTCCCATCCACCGCCCGGTATGCAGGAGCGCGGCGAGTGCACCGATTCCCCCTTGCGCTGGGAAGCGTAATAGGCTGTGTAAAGATTGACCGGCGGCGCGTCGCCTTTGCGGAAATCGGCCAGGATGTAATCGTCGAATTTCAGTGCGTCGACGTAGTGCGGTTCCATGGTCACGCGACGCCCCCGCCAGGCGTCCATCGTCATCGGAAACTCGGCGAACGGCACGCGGGGCGGAATCGACTCCTCCCGCTGCTGCACGGACAGCGACAAACCGGCCGCGAGCCCCAGCATGATCCCGACCGCCCAGAATTCCCGCGGCGTTCTCGCCTCCCGGAGCGGCGCTCCCGCCGGCGGTCCCGGAAACACGACGCCGAACACCTCCCGAAGCGGCCGCCGATCTCCGCCGATCCGCGCCAGCAAGCCGATCTCCGCGATCAGGATGGCGGTGCAAGCCATGAAAATGGCCCAACCCTCGAAATCGTGCAAAAAGCCCTCGGCCATCGAGCGTCCCCGATACTCGACGAGCACCCCGATGAGTCCCACGCGCAGGCCGTTCATCAGCACCGTGATGGGCACGCTCGATAGAAAGACGACCGCGCGTTTCCAGAACGCCGCCTTGAACAAATAAGCGCAAATGAACGAGAGACCCATGAGCGGAAACAGGTATCGAAGCCCGCTGCACGCTTCCACGACCTGCAGCTTGTAAGTCCCGAGGTCGATCACGTTTCCTTCGAGGTACACGCTGATGTCGCAGAGTCGAATCAAGCCGACTCCGAGCCGCGATGACAGGAGCTGTAGCTTCGAGGACAAGCCCTGATAAATGAAATTCGGCAGCGGAATCGCAAAGAACAGGAAGAACAGCGGAACCCGGATCACGTTGAATACCTCGGGTCCCAGAACGGCGAGAACCGCACCGAACAGCACGACCACAAAGGCATACTGCTCGATGATGAACAGCGCGCTGAGTTCGCCGAGAAAGAAAAACGCCAATCCTAAAGCGACCAGCCACAAGCCGGGCCGGTAGCCAATCCAGTTCGCGGCCGCGAGATCGTTCTTTTTTTGCCAGATGAGGAATGCCGTGACGAAGGGAACGAGGATGCCGTGGCTGTATTCTTCGCTGCTCAGCCAAATCTCCACGGTGTAGGCCAAAGCGTCGAAAAAGATCACCAGGGTCAGTATGCCGAGCACGGCGAACTTCAGCCAAAACCGGCCAGGCGCCCGCCGGCTGGAGGCTGATCGGGCTTCCCTCGCCGCATTTCGAACCATGTTCGGTCCTGTACGCCGCCGCGTCAGTGCAGCGCCGTGCCGGCTCGATTCGTCGGTTTCGCGCGTACCACGCGCCACGCGAACTTGGGCAACTCGGCTTGGCGGGAAAGTCTTCGAGGTTCCTGCGCCAGGCGGTAAAACCACTCGAGATGCATGCGCTGGAACAACGGCGGCGCGCGCCGAACCTTTCCGGCGATCACATCGAAGCTGCCGCCCACGCCCTGGCAGACTTTCACCGTAAGCTCGGGCACGTACCGCCTCATCCAAAGTTCCTGCCGGGGGCTTCCCAAAGCGACGAACAGGATTTCGGCCTGCGAGGCATTGATGTCGGCCACGAGTTTGGCCATATCGGGTTCGCGCACATAGCCATGCTGGCGTCCGACGATACGAAGCCCCGGATAGCGCTCGGGAAGAATGCGAGCCACTTTTCCGTTCACGTCCGGGCTCGCCCCGAACAGATAGACTTTTCTGCCCTGAGCCGCACCGATTTCGCAGATCGCGGGCATCAGATCGGCGCCCGCCACCCGGCTGAGACGCCCCAGGCCGAGCCAGCGCGCCGCCCAGACCACGCCGATACCGTCCGGAATGAGCAGCTTCGCGCAGTTCAAGGCCTCGAGGAGCCGGACGTCGTCGCCAGCGCGCATGATCTTTTCCGGATTGACGGCGGCGATGAACCCGGCCCCGTCTCCGTCCAGGAGCTTGCCTACGGTCTCGAGCGCCCTGGGGAAATCGACCGCATCCACGGGTACGCCGAAAATTTCGATTCTTGGATTGTCCATAACCTTCCTTCCCTGTAATGAGCCATCTCGCGATCCAGAAACGCTTCCAAAGCGGTGATGGCTTCGCGATCGGCACCGTTGAACGAGAACGCGGTCCGAAATTGGTGGGGGAACCGGCCGGCATAACGGACCCGTATGGCGTTCGCCGGCACTCGGACGCCGTAGCGGGGAGAGCGCCAGCCGAGCACGGGCGCCGTTTCGCCGCTGTGCAGACTCGCGGCGCCTCCTGCAACCTCCAGACTAGCCACCATGTCGCCATCGCACAGGATGAATCCCGCTGCGGCGGGCTCGGCATCCGCGCCGAGATGCCAGAACAGTTCAGCGAGGTGATACCCCTCCCCCGCGAGAAAATCCAAGACCAGCAGATGGTCCGCCCCGTCGAAAGCCACCGCCCGCCAGTGGATGACGCCTCTGCGGCGATAACCGTCATGCCGCGCCAACAGCAAAGTTCTCCCGCAGTCATCGCGACGAACGGCGACCAGCAAGGCTCGGGGGGCATGCGACCATTGGAACGCCGTTTCCTGTCTCGCCTGATCCCCGCCGTCGACGCGCACCGTGTTGTGGGCGGCCGTGCTCCGGAACCAGCGCCGCCAGGCAGGATCGCCGGTGTAGGTATATGTGTTGGGATCGATCAGAAGCTCGCGCCCACCGACCGTCACATGCAGCGACAAGGCATCGGCGTGGCCATGCCCACAGGCCGGCGGCATGCCGAGGGGGCCATGGTCGAAGACCAATCGGACCGGCCGTCGGCCCTGTCCCCTGACGAGCGTATATCCAGCATCCGGAAAGACCACCGGGTTTTCCGCGGGGGCCGGCTCGTTCCAGCTGATGCGAAGATGAGGAGACAGCGCGTAACCGTCGTCGCCATCCCCCACGCGGGGCAAGGTCTCGGGAGCGTCCGCCATGGCGCTCAGGAAACGGCGGCCTCGGCGGACGGCGTCCGACAGAACGCGCGGCACCGGATGCCGATGGTGTTCGAGCAGCGCTTGCGCCAGGCCGAGCAGATCGACGACGAAAAGCTGATACCAAAAGGACTGCTCGATCCCTCCCCCGTCCGGCAGCACTTGCCGCTGGGCTTCCTTTTGCATGATCCTGAGTCCCTGCGCCAGCCATCGCGCCGCATCCCCATGTTCCGGGAACAAGATTCCGGCATAAACCAGCCCCACGGCTTCCGCGATGCTGTGATTCCCGGCCGAGGAATGGAGCGACGGCCTTTGCGCAATCAGGGAGGCGTGGGAAAAAACGAGCCTCAGAAGATTTCGCCAGGTCGGTTCCGGGGAGCGCAGGCGATTTCTTGCAAGGTCCAGCGCGTGACACGCGGCGATCAGGCGCAGCGCGCACTCCATGGCCGAGACGTAGTGGATTCCGGTCAAGGGCGGATTGGCCCGCACCCAGGAATCCAGCATCGTCTCCAGAACGGCCAGCGCCCGTTCGGTATGGGTTTCATCCCGTAGCGCCAGCAACGCGAGACTCACGAGCTGCTGCAACCGGGAGGACTCCCAGACCACGCGGGCGTCGCCGTAGGGATTGCCTTCCCGATAAGCGATATCGCCGAAGAAAATCCGGGGCCACGCCTTTCCCGTGTCCGGTGCGCGATGCCAAGCGGCATCGCCGTTCCAGCGCCAAGGGAAACCGAGCGCCGGCCAGTGGCCCGCGAGCAGCGCCTCATTGGCGGTAGCGTCCGGATCGAACGCCCAAACGAGTTCCGGCAACAGATGCGTCGGTGAACGACAAAAACCGACCTGCGCCGGTTGTAGCGGAAGCGAGTGGGACATACCCTGCCGGTAGGCTTGGGCCATGTTTCTCAGGCGGCGCCATTCCTTCAAGCGATGGCCGAGTTCCGCTCCGCTCATGACGCTCAAGCGTTTGACGTACCAACGGACCTTGTCGTAAGCCCTAGCGCTCATGCGGAATCGGACTTCCTTTCCGCGGGTTGTGACAAATCCGGAAACAAGGGCTCACGCTCTGGAGCAACAACGCGAAGGCCGTCTACCCGCACCGCGCTCCGCGTCCTGAGCGACTCCTTGACGGCAAAGGTCGCGTCGGTACTCGCCAGAATGTCCGCGAACGGGATCACCCGGCCGCCCCGACCCAGGCTTGCGGAGACGAACTGGCGGACCATCTCTTTCTGCCCCTTGTCCTGATTGAGCAGCCGTTCGCGTTTCGGCCTGCCTCGGCCATGGATTTCCAGCTCCCTGAAGTCGCGCAGGATTCCGGCGATCCCGGCGCGATAGGCCTCCAGATATTCCTTGGCCAGGCTCTTGGCCCCGTTAGCGCAATAGAGAATCGTACCCACCGAACCGTCGGCGAAAGACAGCGTGATGGCGAGCGTGTCCTCGGTTCTCGCGGGGTCCGCCATCGCCGCCGCGTAAACGCTTTCCGGCGGGGATTCGGTCAGATAGATCATCAGGTCCACGAAATGGCAGACCTCCCCGACGATCCGTCCGCCGCCGAACTCAGCATCCTGGATCCAGCTATCGGGTGGAATCGGTCCGACGTTGACCCGGTACATCAGGCACATGGGTCCCGCTCCCAGCGTCTCTTTCAGCCTGATCGCGAGCGGTGCATAACGCCGGTTGAAGCCTACCATGAGCAAAGGCGCCGACGGCTGCAGCCGCGCCCGTTCGTAGGCCGCCCGAATCGCATCGCGCTCGTCCGGCGTCAGGCAAAGCGGCTTTTCGACGAACACGTGCTTGCCTTTTTCCAGCGCCTTGAGCACGAACTCGGCATGGCTGTCGTGGCGAGTGGCGATAAACACCGTATCCGTCGCTTCATCCTCCAGAACGTCCCTTTCGTCCGCCGAGCAGAAACGAAAGCCGAACTTTTCCGCCACCGTCCGCGAACTGGTTCCGGTGGACGTCACCACGCCCGCCAGCGACACACCGGCGCAGCCCGCGACGTTCGGCAAGAGATGGCTCATCGCATAACTCCCCGCGCCGATGAAGGAAACACCCCTGCCCGCCGGCTCGTCCTTTCGGGGCTTGGGTGGTGGCATATCTACGCGCCGTTTCGCCTGGGCGCCGGCCGCCTCGTATTCCAGCAGAATGCCGAGAACGTCTTCGTTTCGGTTCAGGATCAGATCGTAAGCGGCCGGCGCTTCGTCCAACCTAAAGCGATGAGTGGTCAGATAGGACAGATCGATGCGGCCGGAATGAACGAGCGATTGAAAGACCTGCATATTGCGGTTTTCGGTCCATCTCACGTAGCCCACCGGGTAGTCCAGCCCTTTCTCCTCGTAATTCGGGTCGTAACGCCCGGGACCATAGGAGCAGGACATCTTGAGCGCGAGTTCCTTTCGGTAAAAGTGCGGCTCCCGATCGAATCCGGTCGGCACTGCCCCGACGATCACCACGGTGCCGCGCGTTCTCAACAATTGTCCAGCGAGATTGATCGGCTGAAGGCTGTGCGTGGCGGCGGTGATGATGACGGCGTCGGCGCCGACGCCGTCCGTGAACTCGGCGACGATCTCCGAAAGTCCCGGTGTCTCGCTATGGCACGCGAGATCCGCGCAATGCCTGGCCGCGACGTCCACGATCCGAGGGTTGATATCCAGTCCTACCACCTTGATTCCGGACGCCCTCAACATGAGCCCGGTGAGTTGGCCCAAAAGGCCCAACCCGATGACGACGCAGGTCTCGCCGAGGCGAAGATCGGCCTGACGTATACCCTGGAGCGCGATCGCTCCGAGCGTGTTGTAAGCCGCGAGACTGAGATCGGCCCCTGCCGGCAGCTTCACGCACAGACGGGCGGGAACCGCCACGATCTCCGCATGATTGGCGTAGCCGGTGCCGGCGCAGGCGACGAGATCGCCCACCGAAAACCCCAGGACCTTGGAGCCTGCTTCCACGACTTCTCCGGCGCTGCTGTAGCCCAGGGGTGAATAGGCATCGAGCTTCTTCATCACCGCCCGGTAAGTCTGCGTCAGCCCTTGCTGCTTGAAGATTTCGAGAACTCGCCGCACTTGCTGGGGCCGTTCCCTGGCCTTGCCGATGAGGCTCTTGCGCGCGGCGCTCACCGTGCCGCCCTCGGTACCGGCGCTGATCAGCGAGAAATGGTTGCGGACCAGCACCATGCCCGGCGCGAGGCGCGGCGGCGGCGCCTCGATGACGCTCACGACCCCGTCCTTCAGTTTCTGCGTCAGCTGCTTCATTCCCGTTTCCGCTCGCCTTGGAATCGGCGGCGCTCGCCGGAATTTATTCCGACAGCACCTTATTCAAATGAGACCCGAGCCGATCGATGACGATCCCTTCGATGAATTCTTTTCCGCAAAGATTTCGGTTTCGCTCGCCCATGCGCTTTCGCAAATCGGCGTCCCGAAGCAGCCGAAGCAGGCATTCGCGAAGGCCGTCGAGATCGCCGGGATCGATCAAGAAAGCATGCTCGCCATCTTTCAGGATTTCCGGCACCACGCCCACCCGCGTGACGACCATGGGAAGACCCGCCGCCATCGCTTCCAGTATCGCGGTGGAAAACCCTTCCGAATAACTGGGAAGCACGAACACATCCGCCTCCGCAAAGATCTCGAGTTTCCGCGCGCCGAAAACGCGGTCCCCCACGTACTCGACCACTGTGTCCAATCCTCTTTCGGCGATGTAGGTTCGGTACAGGGCATCCGGGTCGAAACGTTCGATGCGCCTGCCCGTCGCCTGATCGAAAAACACGTTGCGTTCCGCTGTCTTCCGGGTACCCATGAGTCGAAACCGCGCGTTCGTTTCGCGGGCGATATCCGGAATCACCCGGATCAGGTCGCAATAGCCTTTCGCGGTCGACAGATGACCCACGAACAAGACGTTCAAAGGACCGCTTCCCTGGTCGAAACGGCGGTCCTCGAAGTGTCGGTAGAACGCCCACGGAACCAGGTTGTGCTGAACGTCGATTCGCTCGGCCGAAACGATCCCGTCGAACTGCTTCCGTAGCCCGGCGCCTTGCACCAACACCCTATCGCAGCCCCGCAGCAATCGCCGGACCACCATGCGCGCCGGTTTGGGAAGACGCTCGTAGAAAAAGCGGAAATGCCCGCCCTGAAACAGAATCACGGTCTTGCAGCCGCGCAGCGAAGCGAAAAGCAGTGTGGAACCGTCGCGAACCCAGCCCTTCAAAGTGGCCGAGGTCGGCAGATACAGGATGCAGTCGGGCTTTTGCCGGATGAGGTGCCGACCCAACCGAGCCAGATACGACGCATACGCGCACACCATCCTCCCGTCTAGGTGCCCCTTGTCCCTATTTGAGGGGCGTACGGTCGTGTTGATGTGCGCGATCTCGAAGCGTCGCCTGAGCGCGTCCGATTCGACGATGGCGCGAGTCACCATCTCCGGCCCCGCGAAAGGCGGCGGCAACGGACCGATTACCAGGACTTTTTTCCTCTCCTCCATCCGTGGCTCCCTGTTCCCTGGAATGGGTCGAGACGATCCCTAGAGCATTTTCCTAATCAGCTCTACGGCATTGCCGAATCGTCCCGTATGGCGCGCCCGAGCATCGCCGGCTGGAGCCGGAATTGCCCAGAGGGGCACGCGAGGGATCGCGTGCGGCGACAGAAGGCACGAGGACGTGCCTTCTGTCGCCCCCGGCGTAAGCCGGCGACGCGCAAGGATCAGCGCGCCATCCGGGTGCCCTTTCTTTAGGGTTACTTTGGATTTGCGCCTGTCCTAGCGCAAACTTTTGCGGGCGCGCTCCGCGCGTCCAAATGTGTTCCCGACAAATTCGTCTTTGGGCACGCAAAGACAAACTCGCCGAGAGCGACCATTCCGCCGGAAGCGGAATGGGACGAACAACGTTCGCCCGAAAGGCAACGTCCAAGGAAGGACGTTGTCGGTTTGGACAGCCAACGGCTGGCCCGAAGGGCAAACCCCGGGGACGGGGTTTCAAAAGTCACTCGCCCGCGGGACGAGACCCGTTTCAAACTCCTCCGCTGCCGAAGGCAGCTTCCTTTTCGACCGTACATCAGCGATGAAAACGCTCTAGAACGTGTTCCTATACAGGTAAGGTGAATTCACTCGCCCCTACGCCGCAAATGCCAATCAGATGTTTCCCGATATGTCCTGGTATTTGTCGGCACCCGCCAGTTTCAACGCCCGAACGAATCCTTGTGCGCAAATGTCGAGATTTGCCTTCTTCCGCACATACTCCCTCGCTTTGATAGCCATATCCGCCCCCAGGGCGGGATTATCGAGGAACTCACTGACTTGTCGCGCCACCCGCTCGGCATCCGAAAAATCCACCACGAAACCATTTTCGCCGTGTTTGATCAAATCACCGGCAACGCCCGCGTTGAGCGACGCAAAACAGGGAACGCCGGCCGCCATGGCCTCGACGACGACCAAACCCCAGACATCATGGTGGGTCGGAAAAACGAGACACCGACTTTCGGCCAGATATTTCGGCAGTTCCGCTTTCTGTTTATAACCCTCGAAGGAAACGAATTTATCCAAACCCAACTTTGAAACAAGTTGCCGGCAGTGTTCCATCTCAGGCCCGTCGCCAACGATCTTCAGAATGAAATCCTGTCTCATGTCGACCAAGTGCCGGGCTACCGCCAGCAAGCCTACGATGTTTTTTCCCGGCGTCACATTCGATACGCACAACAAGATCTTTTCATCCGAAGGCGCTATCTTCTTTTTTCTCCAAAATTCCGACTCCGTCTCGAAAAACCGGGTATCGACGGTGTTCGTCGCGATCGAGATTCGGTTTTCGGGCGCTCCTAGCTTCATCAAATAACGTTTTGCCCTGTTGCCGTAGGCCACAAAGCCATCGGCGGCACGGATCAAAACCCGCCTCTGGATTCTTCTCGCCAAATGGCCTGCATTCGCTTCCCTGCCGGTAGCGCCGGACCAGATCAAATGTTTCGCTTGCAATAGGGGTTTCGACAACCAAAGCTTCGTAGTCGCCACGGAAAACCCATCGGTGATTACCGCGACCGGCCGTTTGCGATAAAGGGTCCGGACCAGTCCCGGGTAAAAAAACGAAACACTTTCGGCTCCTGCTAGTTTAAAGCCGCGCGGCTCCAAAATCGTGTAGGAAAACTCGCACTCTTGCAGCGGAACGCTCCACTTCCGCCTAGCTTCGGATTTTGCGCCGAAAATGACGTGCAAAGACAATCCGATACGGCTCAACGCCCTATCCAAGACGTTGAACAACGGAATTCGATAAGGCGTTGGAAGATTCGTGACAATCACAATAAGGGGCGCCGTTTCTCCCGAACGGTCAACGGAAATCCTGTTTTCCAAGGCATGCCTTATCCCGACTGGCATATCTCCATACCCAATTTGTTGAATCCGAGTTCTCCCCGCCAAATACAAACGAGATAAACCGTAACCCAAATGAGCTGTGTCACCACTATTCCGACCGCCGCCCCGGCCACGCCGTAATACTGCAACAGCGGATACGATATCGCGATCGTAACGATCGCCGACAGCAATCTCGACACAAATCCGATTTGAGGCTTTTCGGCGGTTTGAAACGCCACCCGAAGCACGCTATTGATCGATCGAAGCACATACCCGAACGACAGTATCCAAACCAAATATCCATACTCGGCGAAAAACGGCTTGAAAAGATTTTCCAAGGCCGGTTCCGCAAATAGGGAAAGGGATATCGCAATCACGGATACGATGCCGACGATGGTTGAACCGCTCCGCCATAACCATTTTCGCCACGCCTCGTAACCTTCGACCGCCAATTTGCGCCTGGCGATGGGAATCACAAACCCGGTCCCACCCATTAAGATGACATTCAGAGCGTTGACCAAAGTTTGCGATGCGTTGAACGCGCCTGCCGATTCTCGATCGATAATCGCCGCGACGAGGAAGAAATACAGGTAGGTCGATGAGGAATAAGCAAGCGTTTCGAGCACCACCCACCGTCCGAATCGCCAGTTTTGGGCACCGGCCTCCACTATGTCTTTTATTCCGCTCTCGGCTCTGCGATGACCGCCGAGGACGATTGCCAAGAGACTGCTCGTAGCACCGCCCAAGGCCATGCAATACAAGGCCGAATCCACGGTGAGCGACGCGTCGAGGCTCAGTCCAATCAGGCCGATGACGCGCACGACATGTCCTGCCGTCTCGATGACGAGCAGCCTTCGCAGCGCTAACTCGGTCGATGCGACGACGCGAAAATAATCGGACAATTGCAAGAAGAACAGGCACAATGAAAACGCGCCCAGAGTCTTGCCGGCCACCGCCATCACCTGAAGTACGCCCATCGCGGCGCCGGCCATCACGAGGCCGAAGATCAACTGCAGAAGAAACTGGCTGTAAAAATAAGCGCTTGTCTCCTTTCTGTCCGCTTTGACGCCGTATATTCTGAGCGGCTCCAGAATCACGGAGTTCTGAAATCCCGAAAGCACCATCAACCCGGCATAAAACAGCGAATACACGCCATAATCGGTGGCGGCGACGCTCCTCGCCACAAAAACGCCCGTCAGAAAATTCGACAAGGAGGAGATTCCCTGGCAGCTTATGGTGATCAGCGGCCCCCTAAATAGCGCTCTCAGATAAGCCCTGGCTTTTTCCTTCATGCTCGGTCCCTCGATCGCCCTGCTTCAGATCGCCCCTTTCAGATCGACCAAAGGCTGCTCCCGAACCGCTGCCTTCGCTACTCTATCCTTTTGTCTCCTGCCCTCTTCCTGACCTCGTCTCAAGCAAATCCCGATGATGCCCCAAACAAACCATTGATATCCCGGATACGCGCTAGGGACTAAACCAATCGAATCGATCATCCACATACAAAAAGCCATCACCCCTCCAAGGGCTAGCGGTGTTCTGGTTTTACGCGCATATCCGACGAGTTGGTACCCTACGGTAAAGAGCAACGCCAGATAACTCGCTACCGCGAATAGGCCGCCGTGCAACAGAAGCATCAAATAATCGTTATGGGCTCCGGTGCCTACCAAGCCACTGCCGAACGTTTTCCCGAATATCCCGATCTCCTTCCAAGCCTCCCATACTTCCTTCCATCCGTACCAACGACCCGCCAACGTGCGCTCCAACGCGATAGTTCCCTCGATTGCTCCGATTTCCTTATGAAACAATTGTTGCAGTTGGACCGAGATCTCCGGCAGATAATAAATACCGATCGCCAGGAGTGCCGTCGCAACGAATCCTAAGAATAGGAACTTCCTTCCAAGAATCGACCATACCGCCATCCAGACCGCCAAAGTCAGCATTCCCGATTTACTATAAGCCCGGAACATCACGACAAGGGCGCAGATACCAAGTACCGCAAAGGCAAGATTCGGAAACACCCGCCGACGTCCGAAAATGGCCGAATACAAAACCGCGGCCAAAATTAATTGCTCCATGTAATAGCGTATGGTGAAGGCGTCGTGATAAAGCCCGACATACCGCGCTAATCCTTCTGTCTCGGCTTGAATCCATTGAGCGCCGGTCACCAACTGGTATAGCCCCATCGCCAACGGAAATAGGCCTGCCATAACCAATGCCAATAGAAATTTACGTAAGTTCTTATCCTGCAGAAAAAATGCCTGTCCCATATAGTATCCGACGAATCCGTTGATCTGTCTGAAGAACACAGAAAACGCGGTTATCGGCCCCTGCCCGATCGTAATGAGGCAAAACGAAATGAACGTGGCCGAAAGATTCAGATACCAGATATTCAAAAGCGGCAATCTTTTCACGGATTGACTCGCTTTAGCGCGCAGTGCCATGAAAAAGAGGATTTCGACGGGTACGGCTACACCGATGACTTCAGTCCATCTCAAGTTGCCGACGATCGGATGATTCCAAGTCGCGTCGACAACAGGGCGGGTCATCAGCGCGAACAAGACACCAATCGACGGGAAAGCCAACAAG
Organism: Methyloversatilis universalis; assembly: GCA_020723665.1. Lineage (GTDB taxonomy): Bacteria > Pseudomonadota > Gammaproteobacteria > Methylococcales > Methylococcaceae > Methylocaldum. The sequence goes on along the minus strand of DYIL01000005.1, from coordinate 82,293 downwards.
GATAGGACGACCCAACTTATAACGAATCCCGCGAGATAAAAAAGCATCCCTTTATCCTCTTTGCGCCTTCCATGTCGGGACCGCCTGGCGGCTGAAAGCGCCCCGACGTAGGCTCCGTATTTGCAGATCGGTCAAATGCTTATAAAGGTAGATCGCGATACCGGTTTCTGGCCATCTCGTTCTGATCACCTGAATGTAATCGTCCATGATGTCATAAGGTTTGGGAACTTGTTTCCGGCCCATGGCTTGATAGTTCGCGAACAGAATGAAGAGTTTGTTTTTATTGTCTAGCTTTAGTCGGAGTTTTTCCGTTTTTTCTATATTCAGGCGTTTTGCGTAATTCATTTGAAATATCACGTCGAGCCACCCTTGGTTCGCCCAAAGAAACGGATTTCTTCCCTCCAAGGGGCGTCGCTTGGCGTCCGGATCATCGTAGGTATCCACACTGACGATCGTGTGCGGACGTACACTTCTAACGCCGTCGGAAACGCGCCGGACGATATCGGATACGGCTTCATCCTGCCAACGTTGTATTCGATCATATGCGTCCGGATCGACGGACCGCTTGCCGGTATCCGATAAGAGAGATCTTCGATGTTTTTCTTGGTAATCCTGCTGACAAAACTTGGAAATACATACCCCCATGGTCCGGATATAATCGAGATTAACGCCATCGACCGTGTATCGCTTGGCCATGTCGGTTATCACATCGACGATAAACGTTCTAAATTCGGGAATATGTACGTTATAGGCACCTTCCGGAGTGCCTTCGTCGAAGAATTTCGGATAGCGTCCATCCTCCCGTTTCGCCACGGTAAACCACGGATGAACCTCGATCCCCATGGAGTGCGCTTTGGTAATGAGATATCGTAAGGGATCGTCGCCTTTGTCGATTCGCTGCTTCACCCGTGTATCGACATGGGCATTGGCCGAAGGAAAATAAGCGCCCCGACCATGCCATACGCAAGGCACGTAGATGTTGAACCCGGCATCCTTGATACGCCGAAGCGCGGTATCGGTATTGTCTCTCGATAAGGCCCAACCGATATCTTCATCGAAGATGATTCGATTTTCCCTGCCGGTTTCCATACCGGAACGATGTTTTTCTTTTCGGAATGCGGGATCGTCACTCCCGGTCCAGTACGATTTTCCGGCTGCAAGCGCCGGCTTCTCCGTTATCGCGCCGACGTATCGCGAGTGGATCTGTTCGTGAGCGAGCGCGGATCGAGAAATGACGATCCCCTTTATCGATCCTTCCATATCGCGGCCGTCGGCTTGACGGGTCGGGGCATCGCTGCCGAGCACGAGCGGCGTCTTCGGCGATCGGTCGGGATTACCGGAGAACACCGACTTCGCCACTAACTCGTCGTCGGCATAGAGACGGCAGAATCCGTCCTTTCCGGCTTTCCAAACGCCCGTGATCAAGGTCCAGGCGTTCGTCTGCAATCGGTAAGGGGCCGAACAATGGAATTTGTCCCGGTTACTGACCACGAAATACAAGCGGTTGGCGCCTTCCGGTTCCCACCAGCCTTGCGAGATGACCAAATAGCTTTGCCTGTCCCAGCCCATGGAAACCAAGGCGTGGGACGAGGCGGCGTCCTGCCAGGATGGTTTCAGCCAGAAAGAAATGGTTCCGCTTCGTAACGAAAACGATTGCGGCATGGCCAACTCCGCACGCCCCCGTTTCGGGATATGAAGAACGGAACCGATCTCGTCCATGTGGTCGATGGTCGCGCCGGAAACCGGCTTGAGGACAGGGGGTCTCGTCTCCGAAAACCCCTCGAAGGAAACCAGCGCCTCATCCTTCGGTTTCGCCGATATACAAAAAAACATAAGGAGGGCGCCGAGAAAGCTGAGTATCGACAATGCCGTCCTGGGCGAAACAGATCTCAAACAGTCACGCGCCACAGAAAATCTCCGTATTTCCCTTGCCGGCGTACGCAATCTTGGGCCGATCTCCGTCAAATCGAAACCCGAACGCCGTGAACCGGCGTAATGCACTTCAAATCGCCGAGGTGCATCGCCGCCCGCCAACACGGGACGTTTGACACTCCCTTTCGGCCCGCGCCGAGGTTCACTCAGAGCCTATCCCAATAGGCCGTTCGCCCTGAGCCCTTCGACCTCGCTCAGGACAGGCTTGTCGAAGGGTTTCTTAAGCCCATTGGGATAATAGGCTCTTATCCGTTAGCGCCTCCTATCGATGGTCCGATGTCCGTCCGATCGAAAACAAACCCAATTCCTAGGAACAATATGTGCCTTCCCTATTCAAAACATCCGCCAAGGTCGAGAGAATCCGGGCCGACGCCCTTCCATCCCACAACTCCGGCTTTTTGCTCGCCGCAGCCGAGCCGCTCAGCGCTTTCCTGGCTTCCGCGACGATGCGCGCCGGGTCGGATCCGACGAGAACATTCGTACCCTCCTCCACGGTAATCGGGCGTTCCGTGTTTTCGCGCAGGGTGATGCAGGGAATGCCGAGCGCAGTGGTCTCCTCTTGAATGCCCCCGCTGTCGGTCAGAACCAGCCGAGCGTCTTTGAAAAGGTTCAGGAATTCCATATAGGACAGAGGTTTGGTGGTGACGATGGACTCGGGGATCTCGAGCCCGAATTTTCCGATGTTCGCCTGAGTGCGCGGATGGACGGGAAATATCAGCGGCAACTCGGCGCTCACCTCCGCCAGCGCCTCGATAATGCCGGCTAGAGTTTCGGGATCGTCCACGTTGGACGGACGATGCAGCGTGACCACGCCGTAGGAGGGATGCCGCCGCTTGAAGCTCGTGGTCTCGAAGGCATGATCCGGCAGGCGTTTCAGCTTCTCCACCTGGTGGAACAGATTGTCGATCATGACGTGGCCGACGAAAAAGATGGCGTCGTTCGGCTTGCCCTCGGCCACCAGGTTGTCCACGCCGCTTTTCTCGGTTACGAAGAAATAGTCGGATAGCGCGTCGGTCACGATGCGGTTCACCTCCTCCGGCATCGTCATGTCGCGGCTCCGCAGCCCGGCCTCGACGTGAGCCACCTTGATCCTAAGCTTCTTCGCCACGATCGAGCAAGCCAGAGTGGAATTCACGTCACCCACGACCATTACCAAATCAGGCCGGTCCTTCATGCAGATCTCTTCGAAACGCACCATCACTTTCGCCGTCTGCTCGGCATGCGAACCGCTGCCTACGTCCAGATGGTAATCCGGGGGCGGTATCTCCAGTTCCTCGAAGAATACGTCGCTCATTTCCTTGTCGTAATGCTGGCCGGTGTGAACGAGCTTGTATTCGAACGGATACGAGCCTCGCTGAAGTTCCCGGATGATGGGCGCGATCTTCATGAAATTCGGGCGCGCGCCGGCAACGATCAAAAGTTTGTGGGCTTCGGCGATGGTTTTCAAAGCGTCGTCTCTCTTCGGTTTTTCAGGTTAGCGCTGCATCGAACGGCCACTCGCATCAAAACCGACTGCGCGCCGCATGCTTCGGAAATGCTCCAATCACCGAGCGATGTAACGAGTTTATGCGCGGTCGTTCTAAGAAGTTTATACGTATGAGCGCTTAACCTGCACCCATACGCGGAGCAAAGCGAAACGAGAGACCTTGGCCTCTCGTTCAACGTAGATTTCATCAAACCTTAGGGAAGCTCGGATTAAGTTTCCAGTGGGAAAAGCGAACAGTGCAACTGTTGGATCCAAAAGGCCCTCGCCCAACCCAATCACTCCGCACTTTCCCCGTTGCGAGCCGCAAGCGGCGCCTACGCGTGCACCCGTTCCCCGGGAGCGAACGCTAACGTGCGAAGCCCGGCCCTTCGACAAGCTCAGGACAGGTTTGTCCCAGCGGGAGAAGGCTTATTCAGAGCTTCCTTAGAACAAACCCGTGATGCGGCCATGCTCGTCCACGTCGATCGCCTCGGCCGCCGGCACCTTGGGCAGTCCCGGCATGGTCATCATGCTGCCGCAGACCACCACGACGAACTCGGCGCCATGAGAAGGCCGCACTTCGCGAATGGAGAGTACGTGTCCTGACGGCGCGCCCTTGAGATTCGGATCGTTGGAGAACGAGTACTGCGTCTTGGCGATGCATACCGGGAAATGGCTGTATTCCTCGCTCAGCCGCCCGAGCTGCTGACGGACCTTGTCGTCCGCGGTGATGTCCGCCGCACCGTACAACTGGGTGGCGATCGTCTTGATCTTGTCCCACAGCGGCGCGTGTTCTTCGTACAGGAATTTGAAGCTCGACTGCCCGGACTCCACCATCCGGACAACTTCCCGCGCCAGATCTTCCGCGCCCTTTCCGCCCTCGGCCCAATGCCGGCAGACGATGACCTTGGATCCTTTTTCCTCGACCTTCCGCTTGAGCAGCGCGATTTCGGCGTCGGTATCGGAGGTAAAATGATTGATGGCGACGACGCAGGGCAGGCCGAACCGCTGCTGCACGTTGTCGAGATGCCGCTCCAGGTTCACGAAACCGGCTTCCAGGGCTTCCAGGTTCTCCTTTTGCAGTTCCTTCACCGGCACGCCGCCATGCGACTTGAGCGCCCGCACGGTCGCGACCAGTACCACGCCGTCCGGTTTGAGGCCAGTCTTGCGGCACTTGATGTCGATGAATTTCTCCGCGCCCAGATCGGCGCCGAAGCCGGCTTCGGTCACCACGTAGTCGGCCAGCTTCAAGGCCGCCTTGGTGGCGACCACCGAGTTGCAGCCGTGGGCGATGTTGGCGAAGGGGCCCCCGTGGACGAATACCGGATTGTTTTCCAGGGTCTGGACCAGATTCGGCCGCAGAGCGTCCTTCAGCAGCGCGGCCATGGCCCCGTGGGCATTGAGATCGCGGGCGAATATCGGCTTGTTGTCGAAGCGGGAGTAGCCCACCAGGATGTTTCCGAGCCGCTCCTTCAGCTCTTTGAGCGAGCTCGCCAGGCACAGGATGGCCATCACTTCCGAGGCAGCGATGATGTCGAAGCCGTCCTCGCGCGCAAAGCCGTTGGCCGTCCCGCCCAGGCCGATCACGATGTCGCGCAATGCGCGATCGTTCATGTCGATGACACGTTTCCAGGCAATCCGGCGCGGATCGAGGTTCAACCGGTTGTCGTGGTGGATATGATTGTCGATCATCGCCGAAAGCAGGTTGTGGGCGACGCCGATGGCGTGGAAATCGCCCGTGAAATGGAGATTGATGTCCTCCATAGGCACCACCTGAGCGTAACCGCCGCCGGCCGCTCCGCCCTTGACGCCGAAACACGGCCCCAAAGCGGGTTCTCTGAGACAGATCATGGTTTTCTTGCCCAGCCGGTTCAGCGCATCGCCCAAACCGACGGTCGTGGTGGTCTTGCCCTCCCCGGCGGGCGTCGGACTGATGGCCGTAACCAGGATCAACTTGCCGTTGGGCCTGTCCTTGAGGCTGTCGATATAGTCCAGGGAAAGCTTGGCCTTGTAACCGCCATACGGGTCGAGATGTTCGGGCGCGATGCCCAGCCGGTCTTTGGCCAGATCGATGATCGGCCGCATGTTGGCCTTTTGAGCGATTTCGATGTCGGACATGAATGCACCTTTTTATCTATTTCGGTCATGAATAGGGAAAGCGGGAATAAAACAGGGCATCGAGCACAAGCCGTCAAATGCCGTAACCGAACCCTCGAAGCTGGCAGATATTAACAAGTTGCCGGAAGCAACGCAGCAAGGCGGCCGACTTCTTGGCTACACTATCGCATTGGGTTTTGTCGCGAACCGGCGACGCGTTCGGCTGAAATCCTCTCCATCGGAGGCCGGAACAAGCGTCGCGTTTCCGGCAAACGACGCGAGAACGCCGGACCAAGCAGCCGGGAGCCGATTGGCACGCGCAGCGCTCCCACTCCCAGGGTGCAGCACACGAATGTGCTATGAACCTCTAACGCCTATTCCGGCCTACTCGATGGGCACAGCCGAGACGGCTTGCAAATTGCCTTACGGCCCAGGCAGACAACAATCACCTAGATAAACACGAGGCATCCATGTCGGCGACGAAAACGTCACCCGTATTCCGTACAGCCAGTTCATCCGTTTTGCTTAGTGCGGTTTTTCTGGCGCTTATCCTGCCCCTTCCTCAGGACGCGTACAGCGACCCGCCCGACTGGGCACCGGCCCACGGCTACCGGAACAAACACAAGGACAAACATCGCGCTTACTACGACCCGGACCACGACTACGGCGTGAGATCGGGACACTGCGACCGCACCACGGTCGGCGAGGTGCTGGGCGGCGTGGCGGGCGGCGCGCTCGGCGGGGTCATCGGCTCTCGTGTCGGAAACGGCGACACTGCTTCGACGGTCATTGGCGCCGTGGCCGGCACGGTGCTCGGCGCGATCATCGGAGACCAGATCGCTCGCCGCATGGACGAAAGCGATATGTTCTGCACCGGACGGGCGCTCGATTTCGCCCCCGACCGCCGCAGCGTTCATTGGCTCAACCCCGACAATCAGGTGGACTACATCGTCACGCCCCTTAGGACCTTCAACGACAACGGAGAGCGCTGCCGCGAATTCTCCACCCGCATGACCTACGGCCAGCAGCGCGACTCGGTCAACAACATCGCCTGCCGCCAGCCGGACGGGAGCTGGTTGATTCGGAATTGACCAGGGGCAAGGCCCGCGTTGCCCGTAACGAACCGATTGGGAACTCTTCGTCTTCGGTACGGGCAGGCCTTTTCGGTGGGTTACGCTCCGCTAACCCTACGAGCTCAAAATAGTTCATTGCGCTTTGTTAATCATGATGCCCATCCGATGTCGAGGCTTGCGGTTGCGTCTCGTTCAACTTATTCCATTTCTCAATCAAAAGGAAATCGTTGTAGGCCGGAATAAGCCCTTCGACGTCGCTCAGGACAGGCCCTTCGACGCCGCCGCGGGGTAGTCTCCCGCAAGACGCTATTCTGACCGCATCCTGCCCGCTGTTTCAGCTCGTAGGATGTGCTGAACGAAGTGAAGCGCATCGTTCGCGATTGATTGCGCTTCGTACCTCAGCGCATCCTACGTAAATAACATCGTGTAGGGTGAGCATCGCAAGCGCAGAATCGGCCGCGCAGCAGGTTCTTTCACAACCGCTCAGGTCCGTTTGGCTCCGATCCGCGCACGTATCTCTTTCCGAAATTCGTCCCATTCCGGAGTGCCGACGGTAATTCCCAGTTCGGACTCCAATCCCTCCAGAGCATTCGCTCCAAGCGCTGCTCGTCCCGCTGCTTCCGGCCCTCGTGCATCGGTGCCCGAAACGGTAACGGCCTTTTCGCTCTATTGGCCACCGTTTCAGAACCGAATCCTCGATTCCGCAAAGCTCCATCGAGGCTACGCTAAGAGCCTATCCCAATAGGCCGTTCCCCCTGAGCTCGTCGGAGAGTTTCTTGAAGCCTATTGGGATAGGCTCTAAATACACCCCGGCGGCTTGGGCAGCCCGGCGATCATACAGGCGTATTTAAGAGGGCTTTCCGGGAACAGCCGGTGCAGGTAGCGGGAGGAGCCTTTTTCTTCCCCGAATTCCTTCCGCACCGCCTTGACGAACATGCGGGTGTTGGGGAGATGGTGGAATCTGAGATAGTAGCCGCGGATGAAGCGCACGATCTCCCAATGCGCTTCGGTCAATTCTATGGGTATGCTCGCCGCCAGAGCGGCGGCGACATGCTCGTTCCAGGCATTTACATCGGTCAGAAATCCGCTTTCGGTCGTTTCCAAAATCTTGCCGTTCACTTCCATCATGGCTCAAAACCACGACTGGACAAGCCGGCATTCGGCGGTCAAATCCACGAATCCTCCATAGTCGACGATGCGAATCGCTTCGGCGACCTTGGAAGCGTCCACGCCGCGCTTGTCGAGATCCGGCCCCAAGGCATAAAACCTGACGCGTCCTGGAGCCGACTTCAGAACTGCTTCGATATCCGCGCCGTCCACTGCGGCGTAGACCGCGTCTTCGATCAGAAGAACCGCATCGCCCTTACCAGCCCGGACGAGACAGTCTTCCAGGGCGCGGCTTTCCCGAGGCGAACGGCTGACGATATGCAGGACTGCCATCAGCATGAGATTACGATGTCATGTTCCGCCGTCAATCCGGCGACTTCCGCCCTGTCAACGACGCGCACGGGGATGACGAGATCCTCGGTCGTCAAGTGCCTTGCCCGCAAGGACTCCCGCTCGACTACTACATCCTCCACATCGTACAAAGCCAAAGCCTCGAACAAGGGAGCGACTGGTTTCAGCCGGCACGGCTCGGGCTGCCGACCGCGCTTGAGCAGAAACACGCCATCGTCCAGCATCAGGAGCCGTACGGCCTGATCGAAAGCAGCGGCGGTCATGGCCATGTCAAGCGACTCCCGGACTCTTGCGCCGTCCCGAGAGCCACCGCGTATCACAAACAAAAATCTTTTTTGCACCGATTCAACCACCAAAAACCAATACCCGGTCTGCTTTCAGGCAGGCATCCATCCATTGTCCCAAACCGCCCATCCGAAAACCGCCCGCACCGGGTGTAGAGACGCCGCGCCGCTCAGCGGCCGAAACGCACAGCACCAGATCGATCCCGTGCTTATCGGCGAGATCGGCCCAGGGCGGGACCAAATCCTTGTCGTCCGCCGACAAACCGGATCGCAGCGCGTTATAAACCCCATCATGGTAAAAGAACACGCACACGATTTCGTGATCTTTATCCAACGCGGCTTTGATAAACTGATAGGCAGTGCGCGCCGCTTGAGCGGAACAAGGTCCGGCATTGATCTGAATGACGTATTTCATCGCGGCGACACCCTTTCGAAAAAACGGTTCATCGAGTAACCGTACATCGTGGATTCATTCGCACCCGCGCCGCACGGCGCTCAAACATCATGAAGTTCGACAAACTGCTCGCCTCACTGTGGATTCTCTGCTACGGCTCATGGGCGCCGCAACCCGCCTGCGCGCAACTCAATCTCGAGTTGCCCGAAATCGGCGACCCGACAGGAACGTTGATGACGCCGCAGCAGGAAAAAGAATTGGGCGAAGCCTTTTACCGCAAGCTGCACTCGCAGCTCGAAATCAGCCAGGACCCTGAAGTCAACGATTACATTCAGTCCATCGGGCAGAAGCTGGTCGGGGCCAGCGACAACCCGGCGCAGCCGTTTCATTTCTTCGTGGTCAGCGATCCCGCGATCAACGCATTCGCAGGACCAGGCGGATACATCGGCGTCAACTCCGGACTGATTCTGACCTCCGAAGCCGAAAGCGAACTCGCCTCGGTACTGGCCCACGAAATCGCGCACGTCACGCAACGGCACCTTTACCAAACGTTTCAGGCCGCCGGGCGCCTGGCGCTGCCCACCGCCGCGGCTATGCTGGCCGCCGTTCTGTTGGGCGCCAAATCGGCACAGCTGGGGCAAGCCGCCTTGATGGCGGCCCAGGCAGCCAACATTCAGTATCAAATCAATTTCACCCGAGACAACGAAGCCGAAGCCGATCGCGTCGGGATGCAAATTTTATCGAAATCCGACTTCGACCCGCGCGCCATGCCGACGTTCTTCGAAAGACTGCAGCAGTCCACCCGCTTTGTCGGCCGCGAGTTGCCCGAGTTCCTGATGACTCACCCGGTCACGGTTTCCCGTATTTCCGATACGCGCGGACGCGCGGAACAGTTTCCGTACCGGCAATATCCCGATTCTTTCGCCTATCAACTCGTTCGCGCCAAGCTGCGGGTGCAGACCGCCGCCCGTCCGCACGAGGCGCTGAATTATTTCAAAGCCGTCAGCAGCCAAGGCACCAAGCTGCAACAGGATGTTTCCGCCTACGGATTGGCTCTGGCGCTAATCGCGAATGCCCGTGCCGGGGAGGCTAAACCGATCCTGCAGCGGCTCATGGAGGTATACCCGGATCAGCCCCATTTCGCCAATGCGCTGGCCAGCGCCGAACTGGAAACCAAGAATTACGCCCGTGCGAGCCAGCTTTACGAGTCAGCGTTGCAGCGTTTTCCCGAAAACCGGGCGCTAACCCTCAACTATGCTCGCATCCTGCTGACTACCGGCAAGGCGCAAGAAGCGCGCAAGCTGCTTCAGAATTACGCCCGCCGCCATCCACCCACGCCCGAAGTCTATACCCTGCTGGCGCAAGCCTACAGCCAACTCGGCAACGATGCCGAGTCGCACCGCTACGTCGCCGAGTCCTATTACGCCTCGGGACAAAACCGCGCCGCCATACTGCAATTAAGGCTCGCCCAAAAAGCGGCCGGCAACGATTTCTATCTCAACTCCGTCATCGACGAACGCTTGAAGCAGTTGCTCGCCGAAGAGGAAGAGCGCAGAAAGCAGTGAGACGGCAGATAACGCGGCTTTGGGAGTCTAGTCGAGATGCCGAATGCCGCGCTCGATTTCGCCGTGTTTCCGGAGCTGGCGCTTGAGAATCTTTCCCGCGGCGTTTTTCGGCAACTCCGGGAGAAACACGAACTTGCGAGGACGCTGATGGCGCCCAAGATGTTCCCGGCAAAAGGCGCGGACTTCAGCCTCCGTCGTCGGCTTCGATGGATCTAGCGCGACATAGGCAACTGGAATCTCGCCGTGCGTATCGTGCGGCTCTCCGACCACCGCGGCTTCCCGAATCGACGGAAAGCGGTAGAGCACCTCCTCGATCATGCGTGGGTACACGTTCATGCCGTTGACGATGATCAAATCCTTCTTGCGATCGACGATGCTGAAATAACCGTCCTCGTCCTGCATACCCAAATCGCCGGTCAAGAACCATTCGCCGCAGAAGACTTCCCGGGTCGCGTCCGGCTGCTTCCAATAGCCCTTCATCACGTTCGCGCCGCGTACGGCGATCTCGCCGACCTCGCCGCAGGGCAGTTCGCGTCCGTCCTCGCCGAGGATTTTCATTTCGACGCCCGGTACCGGCAATCCCACGGTCCCTGGTTTGATGAGACCGCCTATCGGATTCACGCAGGTGACCGGCGAACATTCGGTAGGTCCGTCGCCTTCGTAGATCCTGATACCGAATTTTTCGCCGAAGCGCCTCAGCACCTCGACCGGAAGCGCGGCGCCGCCCGAAACGCAATAGCGCAAGGAAGAAAGGAGGCGCGCGCGCTCGTCTTTGAGTCGCAGCAGCACCGAATACATGCTGGGCACGCCAAGGAAAATCGTGGCTTGGTAGGTATGGATCGCCTCGGCGACCTTTTCGGGCTCGAACCGCGGCAGCGGGACGAAGGCACAGCCGTTGGTCAAAGGCGTGAGCATGCCGACCGTGGCCGCGAACGCGTGAAACATCGGAAGAACCAGCAGCACGATGTCCCGGCCCGGACGCCACTGCATGGCTTCGCATACGCTCCGCGTGTTGGCGACCAGATTTCCGTGGGTCAGCATCGCCCCTTTGGGACGGCCGGTGGTACCCGAAGTGTAAAGAATGACGACGAGATCCTCTTGTGGGTCGCAATTCACCTCGGGGACCGGAGCGTTCGAATTCACAAAAGCGTCGAACGGCTCTGCGCCAGCGACGGCACCGCCTATGGATACCGCGAACTCAATCCGACCGGCGGTCCGAAGTACCGTTTCCGCCTGTTTCGAAACAGCCTGATGGAAGATCAGGCCCTTGGCGCCCGAGTCGTCGAGTATGAACCCGATCTCTTCCGTGTTCAGCAGCAAATTGATCGGAACGACCGTAGCCCCGGCTTTCACGATGCCGGTATAGGCGATGGCGAATTCCGCCGAGTTGGGACAATAAAGCGCAATCCGGTCCCCTTTGACTACACCCCGGGCTGCCAAGGCCGCCGCCACACGATCCGATCGATCGCCCATGGTGGCATGATCGATCGCCTCGGAGCCCTGGAATACCGCCGGCCTGTCGGCATAGAGACGGGCGCTTTCCCGGAGAGCACGAATCAATGACGACATCTTGCTTGGCACCTTCTCGCCGATATATGCCCTTCGTCAGAGCAGCGAAAGCGCAAAAAACAATCCCGCCGGAGTTCGAAGCATTCCGACGGGATTCCTTCTTTGCGGACGGATCGCTTGCTTAATTGACGACTTTGTGTCCGCGACTCCGAAGGCAGTTGATATATGCGCGCTTGTATTGATCGTCACCGGAAACGCCGCTGTAGCCAGCGCCGCCGAGGCCGCCCGCGGCCGCGCCGATCGCGGCACCACTGCCAGGATGGCCGGTCACAGCGCCGACGGCGGCGCCCGTCGCGGCACCGAGCAGAGCACCCGCTGCGGCGCCCTTGGCCGCTTCCGTTCCGGTACTCGCCGCCTGGCGGGCAAGCATTTTGCACTCCGCCAAATCCTGCTGCAGGCGGTACGCGTTCGGATCGTTATAGGTATCCACCACCGGCTCCCATCCAGTGTAGGTCGCGCAGCCGCTCAGAGCCAGCACGGTGCAAAGAAATACAGATTGCTTTTTGACCATAAGTCATTTCACTCGCATAGGGAGGTTGATCGATGTATTGGCAAGTATCAGGGACAAAGCACTGAACATCGCCCCGGTTACTATAGCAAACTCAAGCTGCTCAATACGCACCTTGCGCCTTCCCGGCCAACCTCCACTCATCCCAGAATCGCTTCTCCACGAGCCAGATTCGGGAGTTCCCCGTCCAAGCCCATCGCATATCGCATGACCAATCTTTTGGCCGGCGTCACCCGCTCCGCCAGGCCCAGTCCCAGGTTTCGGATGAATCGCAACGGACGGTTTGCCGTGCCGAAAACACGATAAAACAAGTCCATGGTCGTCATCATGATCAGATTGTTGCTGCGACGCATATTTTCATAGGTACGCAGCACGCTCGTCGAACCGATGTCTCGACCGCTCCTCAGGGCGCCGACCAACACCTCCGCCAGGGCTGCGGCATCCAGAAGACCGATGTTGACGCCCTGACCCGCGAGAGGATGAATCATGTGGGCCGCATCGCCGATCAAAGCCACGCCTTCCTTGCTGTAGCTCAAGGCATGCTGACGCTTGAGCGGGAAACTGCCCTTCGCCTCGATGCGCTTGATCTCGCCCAAGGCTGAGGGGAATACGGAGATCAGTTCCCGGAGAAGGGCCTCGTCCGACAGGGCCTTCAAGCGTTTGATCTCGTCCGGCGCCTCGTACCAGACCAGAGACGCATGAGGCCCGTCCAGCGGCAAGAAAGCCTGGGGACCTTTGGGCGTAAAACGTTGCCAAGTGATGTCCTGCTGACCGTATGCGGTTTCCACCGACAGCACGAGAGCGTGCTGTTCGTAGTCCCAGCCGCTCACCCCCATCCCGGCCACCTGCCGTACCCGGGAATAACCGCCATCCGCAGCGACCAATAGGCGGGACGATAAGATACGGCCATCTTCCAATTCGACGGTCGAGCCTTGCGGGCCGTAGTCGATCATCTTGGTTTTTGCCGGACAAAAGAAATCGATATTGGAAAATTCGACCAGTCTATCGAGCAAGGCCAGCTGTATCACCCGGTTCTCGACGATATAGCCGAGGACCGGTTCGTCGATGTCCTCGCTGCGAAACTCGACCTCGCCCGACCGCTCCCACACGCGCATTCGACGGAACGGGCAAAATCGGCGCGAAGCGATGCCTTTCCAGGCGCCCACGGTCTTCAGGATACTGGCGGATGCGATGCTGATGGCGGACACTCGAAGATCGTGGGGCTGCTCCGGAGCAAAAGCCGGCGGCGGCGTATCCTCGATCACGGCGACTCGCAAGCGACTTCCACCCAGGCCGCATCCCAAGGCGGCACCGACCATGCCACCGCCCACAACGATTACGTCATATTTTTCGGTCATTCTCATTCCCCATGCTTAAGCTCAACCACGCAGCGGAACCACCTCGCTTATCGGGCAATAAGCTAAAGGTAACCGGGTTCGGCGAGCAACACCGGCTTTTTCCGGCCAACTTCCGAACCGAAGCTCAGGCGGAAAACGGATTCATTCTCCATCGAAACAAATCATTTCACCATCACATTCACCAGAAGCGCTAGGAGTGGCGAGGAACCGCGCTTGAAAAGACCGTCCAGATTCTTTATATTTCCTGCCCATTTTGGCTAAATGGGCGGCTTCACGTCGCCACTTCGGATACTTCAAAACCAACTGCGAAAACGAATCCTTGACTGTCGCCGCGGTCCATTACTGGAGCCCTGAATATTCTCTTGTAAATCGCGAACCGGCAAACGACAGACCACACCCCTGACAGAGGTATACCATGAGTTTCAATGCCATACCCGCCAAGCAAGGTCTATACGACCCCCACAACGAACACGACGCTTGCGGCGTAGGTTTCATCGCTCACATCAAAGGCCGAAAAAGCCACGATATCATCTGTAAGGGTTTGGAAATCCTGAAAAATCTAACTCACCGCGGAGCGGTAGGCGCCGACCCGCTGGCGGGTGACGGCGCCGGCATTCTCATTCAGACGCCAGATGCTTTTCTTCGGGAAGCCTGTTCCACGCTCGGGATTGCTCTTCCGGATTACGGCCATTACGGCGTCGGCATGATTTTCCTGCCGCGCAATCACGAACATCGGGCGACCTGTGAAAAAATAGTCGAAGATTTCATTCGCGCCGAAGGCCAGACCGTTCTCGGCTGGCGCGACGTGCCGGTAGACAACTCGACGCTCGGCGAATCGGTCAGGGCAATCGAACCCGTGATTCGCCAGGTTTTCGTGGGGCGGGCGGAAAGCTGCAAGGATCAGGACGCCTTCGAGCGCAAGCTGTTCGTCATCCGCAAACAGATCGACAAAAAAATCCGGGGATTGAATCTTGCCGAGGGCAAGATGTTCTACATTCCCTCCTTCTCGTCCCGCACCTTGGTTTATAAAGGCATGCTGCTGGCCGACCAAGTCGGCGTGTTCTATCGCGATCTCAACGACGAGAGACTGGTGTCGGCGCTCGCCCTAGTCCATCAGCGCTTCTCCACCAATACCTTCCCGACCTGGGACCTGGCCCATCCTTTCCGGATGATCGCCCACAACGGCGAAATCAACACCCTGCGCGGCAACATCAACTGGATGGCCGCCCGGCGCCATTCGATGTCGTCCGAAGTCCTGGGTGAAGATCTCGACAAGATCTGGCCGCTGATCGCCGAGGGCAAGTCCGACTCGGCCAGCTTCGACAACGCCTTGGAACTTCTGGTCATGGGCGGCTACTCGCTGGTCCACGCCATGATGCTGCTGATCCCGGAAGCGTGGGCGGGCAATCCGTTGATGGACGAAAATCTCCGCGCCTTCTACGAATATTATTCGGCCCTGATGGAACCATGGGACGGCCCGGCCGCCGTGGCCTTCACCGACGGACGGCAAATCGGCGCCACGCTCGACCGTAACGGCTTGCGTCCGGCGCGTTATCTCATCACCGATGACGATTACGTGGTCATGGCCTCCGAGATGGGCGTGCTGACCATTCCGGAACACAAGATCGTCAAAAAATGGCGCTTGCAGCCCGGAAAGATGTTCCTGATCGACCTCGAACAGGGTCGCATCATCGATGACGCCGAAATCAAAACGGAACTGGCCAAGCGGGAGCCGTATCAGCAGTGGCTCAACGATACCCAGATCCAGCTGGAAAAATTGCCGCCCGAAGTCGCCGCCATGCCACCCGATTCGCAGACCCTGCTCGATCGGCAGCAGGCGTTCGGCTACACCCAGGAAGACATCAAGTTCTTTTTGACCCCCATGGCCTTGAGCGGCCAGGAACCGGTCGGCTCGATGGGTATCGATGCGGCGCTTGCGGTGCTCTCCAATCGTCCGCGTCTGCTTTACGATTACTTCAAGCAAGGCTTCGCCCAGGTCACCAACCCGGCCATCGATCCCATTCGCGAAGAATTGGTCATGTCGTTGGTGTCCCATATCGGTCCGCGGCCTAATTTGCTGGCCCTTCACACCGGCGGCAGCCACAAGCGGCTGGAGGTGCATCAGCCGATCCTGACCAATCAGGATCTGGAGAAAATCCGCCGCATCGAAGCCCGCACCGGGGGAGCTTTCAAAACCAAGACCATAAGCTTCTGCTACACCGCGGATACCGGCGCCAGCGGCATGGAGCCAGCCCTGAAAGCCTTGTGCGCGCGGGCGGAACAGGCGGTGCACGAGGGCAACAACATCCTGGTGCTGTCCGATCGGGAAATCGACGCGGAGCACATCGCGATCCCTGCCCTCCTGGCCACCTCGGCGGTCCATTATCACCTGACCCGAACGGGTCTCCGCACCAAGGTCGGCCTGGTCGTGGAAACCGGGGAAGCGCGCGAAGTGCATCATATCGCGCTGTTGGCCGGCTACGGCGCAGAGGCCATCAATCCGTACCTGGCTTTCGACACGCTGTCCGACCTGCGCACGAAACTGCCGGAGCCGCTGCTCGAAGAGGAAGTACACAAGCGCTATATCAAGGCCATTGGAAAAGCCTTGCTCAAGATCATGTCCAAGATGGGCATATCGACCTATCAGTCGTATTGCGGCGCTCAAATCTTCAACGCGGTCGGCCTGAGCGAGGAATTCCTGAATGAATATTTCACCGGCACCGTCTGTACCATCGGCGGCGCCGGCCTCCAGGAAATCGCCGAGGAAACCGTGCGCCGGCATCGCCTGGCTTTCAGCGACGCCCCGTTGTACCGGAATGCCCTGGACGTGGGCGGCGAATATGCCTACCGCGTCCGCGGCGAGGACCACGTATGGACGCCGGAGACCATTTCCAAGCTGCAGCACGCGACGCGCACCAACAACTGGGATACCTACCTGGATTACACCCGCTCGATCAACGAACAGAACGAGCGTTTGCTCACGCTGCGCGGCTTGATGGATTTCAAGTTCGACGAGCGGGAAGCCGTACCGCTGGACGAAGTGGAACCGGCCTCGGAGATCGTTAAGCGCTTCGCCACCGGCGCCATGTCGTTCGGTTCGATTTCCTACGAAGCCCACACGACGCTGGCCATCGCCATGAACCGCATCGGAGGCAAATCGAACACCGGCGAAGGCGGCGAATTGCCCGAACGCTTCAAACCGCTGCCCAACGGCGATTCCATGCGTTCGGCCATCAAGCAGGTAGCCTCGGGCCGTTTCGGCGTTACGACCGAGTATCTGGTCAATGCCGACGACCTGCAAATCAAGATCTGCCAGGGCGCCAAGCCCGGCGAAGGTGGCCAGCTGCCCGGCCACAAGGTGGATGCCGTCATTGCCAAGGTACGGCACTCCACGCCAGGGGTGGGCTTGATCTCTCCGCCGCCGCACCACGACATCTATTCCATCGAGGATCTGGCGCAGCTCATTCACGATCTCAAGAACGTCAACCCGACCGCGCGCATCAGCGTCAAACTGGTATCCGAAGTGGGGGTCGGCACGATTGCCGCGGGCGTCGCCAAGGCGCATGCCGATCATGTCACCATCGCCGGTTACGATGGCGGCACCGGCGCCAGCCCGATCACCTCGATCAAGCACGCGGGGCTCCCCTGGGAAATCGGTCTGGCCGAGACCCACCAGACCCTGGTCTTGAACAAGCTGCGCGGACGCATCTGCGTGCAGGCGGACGGCGGCATGCGCACCGGGCGCGACGTCGTGATCGGCGCGCTCTTGGGCGCGGACGAATTCGGCTTCGCTACGGCCCCGCTGATCGTCGAGGGCTGCATTATGATGCGCAAGTGCCACCTGAACACCTGCCCCGTAGGCGTCGCAACCCAGGACCCGGAACTCCGCAAGCGCTTCACCGGACAGCCGGAGCACGTCGTCAATTTCTTCTTCTTCATCGCCGAGGAAGTGCGCCGGCTGATGGCGAAGCTCGGTTTCCGCCGTTTCGATGAAATGATCGGGCGTTCCGACAAGCTCGACATGCGCAAGGCCATCGCCCACTGGAAAGCGGCCAAGGTCGACCTGTCCAAGATTCTGTATCGCCCGGAAACGGGTCCCGATGTGGCCATCTTCAATTGCGAAAAACAGGATCATGGCTTGGATAAGGCGCTGGATCACAAGCTGATCGAATTGGCCCGCCCGGCCCTCGACGAACGCAAGCCGGTCCGCATCGAAATGGGCGTCCGGAACTACAACCGTACCGTCGGCGCCATGCTGTCCGGCGAAGTGGCCAAGCGGTACGGCCATGCCGGTTTACCCGAGGACACCGTCTACATCCGGATGAAAGGTACCGCCGGGCAGAGCTTCGGGGCTTTCCTTGCGGCCGGCATCACCCTGGAACTCGAGGGCGATGCGAATGACTACGTGGGTAAGGGACTGTCGGGCGGCCGCATCGCCATCTATCCGTCACCGGAATCCCCGATCGTGCCCGAGGAAAACATCATCGTCGGCAATACCGTGCTGTACGGCGCCATCAGCGGCGAATGCTATTTCCGCGGCGTCGCGGGAGAGCGCTTCGCGGTGCGGAACTCCGGAGCCATCGCCGTCGTCGAAGGCGTCGGCGATCACGGCTGCGAATACATGACCGGCGGCGTGGTGGTGGTTCTCGGTACAACCGGCCGCAATTTCGCCGCAGGCATGTCCGGCGGCGTCGCCTATGTACTCGACGAATCCGGCCATTTCGAACAGCGGTGCAACCTGGCCATGGTCGAACTGGAGCCGATACTGGACGAGGATATTGCCCTGGAAAACCTGGAACACCAGGGAGGCGATCTGGAAACCCACGGAATGGTGGACATCATGCACGACATGACCCGCCACGACGTTCAGCGTCTGCGCGCGCTCATCGAAAAGCACCGCCGTTACACCGGCAGCGGACGAGCGAAACAGATTCTGGACAACTGGTCTGCCTACGTACCGCGTTTCGTCAAGGTCATGCCGGTCGATTACCGTCGAGCACTCGAAAAAATGCAGAAAACGAAAACGCAGACCGAAGTTCACCACTAGCCGTTCGGGGCGCACACGAACGCGCCCCTGGCCGACCGGAATTCACGATCGAAAAATGGAAAGTACTTCGGCGAACCGAACCCGAAGTCCTGAGCTTTCTCGTGCAACAAAGCACAGCAACGAGGTAGAAACAGAATGGGCAAACCCACGGGATTCATGGAAATTGCACGTCAGGACAGACGTTACAAGCTGGTGGCCGACCGTCTCCAGCACTACCGAGAATTCGTCGTCCCGCTGACCGAAGAGGAAGTCAGTCGTCAAGGCGCGCGCTGCATGGATTGCGGTATTCCCTATTGTCATCAGGGCTGCCCGGTCAACAACATCATTCCCGACTGGAACGACCTAGTCTATCAAGGATTGTGGCGCGAGGCCGTCGACGTGCTGCACAGCACCAACAACTTTCCCGAATTCACCGGCCGTATTTGTCCGGCGCCGTGCGAAGCGGCCTGCACGTTGAACCTGACCGACGAGCCCGTCACGATCAAGACTATCGAGTGCGCGATCATCGACAAGGCCTGGGAAGCGGGTTGGGTCAAGCCGCAGATCCCCCGACACCGCACCGGCAAGAAGGTCGCGGTAGTGGGCTCGGGCCCTGCCGGCCTCGCCTGCGCGCAACAGTTGGCCCGCGTCGGTCATAGTGTCGTGGTTTTTGAAAAGGCCGACCGCATCGGCGGACTGCTGCGCTACGGCATTCCCGATTTCAAGATGGAAAAACACCTGATAGACCGGCGCATCGCTCAAATGCAGGCGGAGGGCGTGGTATTTCGCCCTAACAGCCATATCGGCCGGGACGTGCCGGTCGAAAAACTACTCGACGATTATGACGCCGTCGTATTGGCCGGTGGCGCAGAAAAGCCGCGCGATCTGAACGTGCCCGGCCGCGAGCTTAAGGGGGTCCACTTCGCGATGGAATTTCTGCCTCAGCAGAACCGCCGCGTGGCCGGCGATACGCTTCCTGAGGAAACCAGCATTTGGGCGACGGACAAGCATGTCGTGGTCATCGGCGGAGGCGATACCGGTTCGGACTGTATCGGCACTTCTGCCCGGCACGGCGCGAAGTCCATCACGCAACTGGAAATCCTGCCCAAACCGCCGGAGAAGGAAAGAAAAGAGGTCACTTGGCCGAATTGGCCCAACAAGCTTAGAACCTCCAGCTCTCATGAGGAAGGCTGCGAACGTCTTTGGAGCGTCGCCACGAAGTCGATCGAAGGGGAAGAAGGCCGCGTTACCCACGTCCGTTGCGTCAAGCTCGATTGGAAACAGGAGGGCGGACGCTGGGTCATGAACGAAATTCCGGGCAGCGAGTTCACCTTACAGGCCGACCTGGTGCTCCTGGCCATGGGTTTCGTGCATCCGGTACACGAAGGCATGCTCCAGCACCTCGGGGTAGCCCTGGACGAACGCGGCAACGTCAAGGCCAATACCGTGGACTATCGCAGTTCCTTGGATAAGGTCTTCGCGGCCGGCGACATGCGCCGCGGCCAATCGCTGGTCGTGTGGGCGATACGCGAAGGCCGCCAGTGCGCCCGGGCCGTCGACGAATACCTGATGGGACACTCGGATCTCCCCCGGTAGCACAATCTCCCGGCCGCCGGCTCGTGCTTGGCTTGAGCCGGCAAATCGCCTTCCGCCGCGGACGGACTCGGGCACGGAATGCCCTCAGCGGCTGCGCCGGGCCCGCAAAAACCAACTCCGGACGGAACCGTACCCGACGCTCCTTCGTCCAATTGATCGTGAAAGCCCTTCGACTTCGCCCCGCCCGTGGCAGTCCGCCCGAAGACCAGAACTGCTGGGTTCCGACCGGCACGACGCTCGCACAAACCGCAAACCGGGGAATACCTCATGGCAAAATCATGGTTCGCGCCCGAGGAACTGGAACAACTGCGCCGGGCATATCGGCACCTGGAACATCCCTCCTTCGCCGCACGCTTGAGCAACGTGATCGGCACGCCGATCGAACAAACGCTAAAACTGCTGCCGAAAAGCTGGCATCGACGTGTCAATCGAGCCGCCGAATTCAGTATCCGTCAGGCCATGAATACGGCAGTCAGCACCTTGGATACGCGCACCGTTTTCGGAGCCAGCGACCGGTACCACAAGCTTGCCGCATTCGCCGCCGGTGCGGTCGGCGGCTTTTTCGGCCCGATAGCGCTGGTGGCTGAGTTGCCGGTGGTAACCCTGCTGATGCTGCGCTCTATCGCCGACATCGCTCGCAGCGAAGGCGAAGATTTGAATACCCTGGAGGCGCGCCTCGCTTGCATGAAGGTGTTCGCCTTGGGCGGACGGTCGAATGACGACGATGCGGCCGATACCGGCTACTATGGACTGCGATCGACCTTGGCCTTCCATTTCGCCCGTATACCCCATTACGGCGGGGTTCCCCGCATCCATCTCCCGGCCGGCGTGGAACTGATTCGAGGAATTTCCGCTCGTTTCGGCATGGTGGTTTCCGACGAGATCGCCCTACAGCTAGTGCCGGTGGCGGGGGCGATCAGCGGCGGTCTTCTGAACCTCGTGTTCATGCAGCACTTTCAGGATGTGGCGCGCGGCCATTTCACCCTGCGCCGCCTGGAGCGAGCGTACGGACCGGAGGTCGTGCGGAAGGAATACGAGCGGATCGAAAAAGAAGAAGCGAAATCGATAACGGGGTTCAGCCCTCTAGAAGGCTGGTGACTCGTCCGCATGAAATCCGCGTCGACGCGGACCGGTCCGGTATCGAGCCCCAGGGTCACGCATTGTCTGTCTTAGGAAGCTCAGAACAAGTGGATTCCGTTCATGGTTCGACAAGCTCACCACGAACGGAATCAATGCGTTACCGCTCGTCCTGAGCTTGTCGAAGGGCTTAATCTGAGCTTCCTTTAGAACTCCCCGACGAACAAATAAGCGATCAGCGTCATGCCGAGCACGACGACGACCAGATTCGCAAGCATCCCCAGACCGGCCCGATAACCGCGCGGAATTTCGGTGGGCTTTAAAGTTTTCAGCACCTTGCGATACTGTAGCGTGGACAGTATCGCGATGACAACTCCGCACAGCACAAAAGCAATGCCCACCCAAAAAGAAATACCTTTCTCTAAAGGCTCGCCGGGTCTTGAAAAAACCAGATGCACGAACAAACCGAAACGCTCGATCACGAAACCGAACGCCATCCAGGCCAGACTGGTCCGGTTCCAAGCCAAAAGCGTGCGTTCGGCCGCAAAAAAGACGCGTGGATCGTTAAGCTCCGACATTCGGATAGTCTAACGGTAATCCGGTCGCAAGGATTAGCCCCTACGGCCGCGACTGGGCGACGGGCGGGTGGAATGGCTTCGGCCAACGACAGACGTAAGGTGCTGGCGCCGGGGCTCGTGGCGAACCCCTACAAGCCGTGCTCGGTGTGACATTGCAGGCACATTTGTGCCAGAATTGCGAGTTTAATCAACCACGGAGTCCATGACATGCGCGTGATCCTTCTCGGCAGCCCCGGGTCCGGAAAAGGCACTCAAGCCAAAGCCATAATGGAAAAATTCCACATACCGCAGATCTCGACCGGAGACATGTTGCGCGCTGCCGTGCGGGAAGGCACGCCTCTGGGTATCGAGGCAAAGAAAGTCATGGATTCGGGCGCCCTGGTTTCGGATGACATCATCCTCGGACTGATCAAGGAACGCATCGCACAGGACGACTGCAAAAACGGTTTCTTGTTCGACGGATTCCCGCGCACCCTCGCACAGGCGGAAGGACTCGAAGAGATGGGTATCACTATCGACCATGTCATTGAAATCGTGGTGGACGACGAGGAGATCGTCAAGCGCATGAGCGGCCGGCGCGTGCATCCCGCATCCGGACGCACGTATCACGTGGCCTTCAATCCACCCAAGGTGGACGGACAGGACGATATCACCGGCGAACCCTTGATTCAGAGAGACGACGACAAGGAAGAAACCGTACGCAAGCGCCTCCGGGTTTATCACGAACAGACCAAGCCGCTTGTAAGCTATTACAGGCAGAAAGCCGAACAGGGAGCCGTCCGGTTTTCCAGCATCGACGGCGTCGGCAGTGTCGAGACCATTCGCGACAAGATTTTTTCGCTGCTGCAATGACTTGGGTTCTTCAATCGAACCATAACCTCGATGGAAAGCCGTTCCCGTTATTTTGGAGAATCGCCGCCTTCCCCGCGTAAACCTCTCGCCAACCACAGGAACTCATGGCCGCCAAGACCCTTTACGACAAATTATGGGACGATCACGTGGTTCACTCCGAGCCGGACGGGTCGACCCTCATTTACATCGATCGCCATTTGATTCACGAGGTCACCTCGCCGCAAGCTTTCGAGGGACTGAGACTCGCGGGCCGCAAGCCCTGGCGAGTTACCGCCAATCTCGCGACGGCCGACCACAACGTGCCGACGGTCGGACGCGAACACGGCATCGACGACCCCATTTCACGGCTTCAAGTCGAGACCTTGGACCAAAACTGCGCAGACTTCGGCATTACCGAATTCGGCATGAACGACGAGCGCCAAGGCATCGTACACGTGATCGGTCCGGAACAAGGTGCAACCCTTCCTGGCATGACCATCGTCTGCGGCGACTCCCACACCTCGACACACGGCGCTTTCGGCGCCCTCGCCTTCGGCATAGGGACATCCGAAGTGGAACATGTGCTGGCCACCCAATGCCTGGTGCAGAAAAAGGCCAAGAACATGCTGGTCAGGATGGAAGGACAACTCGGCCTGGGCGTCACCGCCAAAGACATCATCTTGGCCGTGATCGGCAAGATCGGCACGGCCGGCGGTACCGGATATACCATCGAATTCGCGGGATCGGCGATCCGCGGCCTGTCGATGGAAGGCCGAATGACCATCTGCAACATGGCGATCGAGGCGGGAGCCCGCGCCGGACTCGTCGCCGTGGACGACGTAACCATCGATTACCTGAAGGATCGGCCTTACGCGCCGAAAGGCGATTCGTGGGAAAAGGCCGTAGCAGCCTGGCGGCACCTGCACAGCGACGACGGTGCCGTATTTGACAAAGTGGTCGAGATCGACGCCGCCGAGATCAAGCCTCAAGTCACCTGGGGCACCTCGCCCGAAATGGTTCTGTCCGTTGACGCCACGATCCCCGACCCGGCTGCCGAAAAAGACCCGGTAAAACGCGAAAGCATGAGGCGTGCCCTAAAATACATGGACTTGAAGCCCGGCACCGCGGTCACCGACATCCACGTCGACAAAGTCTTCATCGGTTCGTGCACCAATGCCCGCATCGAAGACTTGCGCGCCGCCGCCGAAGTGGTCCGGGGTCATAAGCTCGCGAGCACCATCAAGCAGGCTCTGGTCGTTCCCGGATCGGGGCTGGTGAAACGCCAGGCCGAACAGGAAGGCTTGGACCAGATATTCCGGGAGGCGGGGTTTGAATGGCGCGAGCCCGGCTGCTCCATGTGTCTTGCGATGAATGCCGATCGCCTCGAGCCGGGCGAACGTTGCGCCTCCACATCGAACCGCAATTTCGAGGGACGCCAAGGCTACGGCGGCCGTACCCATCTGGTGAGCCCCGCCATGGCGGCGGCAGCCGCCATCCACGGCCACTTCGTCGACATCCGCCAAAAGTCGGCAGCCCCCGCCGAACCCCGAAAAGCGCCCACGAAAACCGCCACATCGAAAACTCAATCGACCGCGGGGGCGGCGTCGAAAAAGCCCGACCCCGCTTCTGCGTCCCGAAATCAGCCCGCGCGCAAGAGGAAATCCGAGCAATGAAACCGTTTCGCCGTGTTACGTCCAGAGTCGCGCCTCTGGACCGCGCAAACGTCGATACCGACGCGATCATCCCCAAACAGTTCTTAAAATCCATCCGCCGCAGCGGCTTCGGCCCTTATCTGTTCGACGAATGGCGTTACCTCGATCGCGGCGAGCCCGGCATGGATTGTTCCCAACGGCCGTTGAACCCGGATTTCGTGCTCAACCAACCGTGCTACTACGGCGCGCGTATCCTCTTGGCGCGCGAAAATTTCGGCTGCGGCTCGTCCCGCGAGCATGCGCCCTGGGCTCTGGAAGACTACGGTTTCCGCGTCATCATCGCGCCGAGTTTTGCCGACATTTTCTACAACAATTGCTTCAAGAACGGCATTTTGCCCGTCGTGCTGGACGCCAAGATCGTCGATAAGCTTTTCGCCCAAGCAGGCCCAGGCTTCGATCTCAGCGTCGATTTGCCAACGCAGACCATAACCACACCCTACGGCGAGAAAATCCATTTCGAGATAGACCCCGCGCGGAAATACCGCCTGCTCCACGGCTTGGACGACATCGGCCTGACGCTCGAGCATGCCGACGAGATCCGGGCTTACGAAGAGCGCCGTCGCGAAAGCGCGCCCTGGTTGTTCCCCGAATACGCCTAAATCCTCAAAAAAGAGAAGATCAGCAATCGCATGAGCAAGAAGATCGCAGTACTGCCGGGCGACGGCATTGGCCCGGAAATCGTCGCCGAGGCATTGAAAGTTATCGACTGCCTCAGGCAGGAATTCGGACTCGACGTCGAAACGGAAGAAGCCCTTATCGGCGGTGCCGCGTACGACGCGAAAGGCACGCCATTTCCGGAGGAAACCCTGAACTTGGCAAAGGCAGCCGATGCCGTGCTCCTGGGCGCAGTCGGCGGCCCGAAGTGGGAACCGCTGGATTATTCGGTACGACCGGAACGCGGCCTGCTGGGACTGCGCGCCGAATTGGAACTGTTCGCGAACCTCCGCCCGGCGATCCTTTATCCGCAATTGGTTACGGCATCGACGCTCAAGCCGGAAGTGGTCTTAGGGCTCGACATCATGATCATCCGGGAACTGACCGGCGGTATCTACTTCGGCAAGCCAAGGGGACGCCGCATCAATGAAAAAGGCGAGCGCGAAGGCTTCAACACCTTGATTTACAGCGAGTCGGAAATCCGCCGCATCACCCACATCGCGTTTCAGATCGCGCAAAAGCGCAATAAACGACTGTGCTCCGTCGACAAGGCCAACGTGCTGGAGTGTACGGAACTCTGGCGCGAGATCGTGATCGAGGTGAGCCGCGAATACCCCGACGTCCAGCTCAGCCATATGTACGTCGACAATGCCTCGATGCAATTGGTACGGGCACCCAAGCAGTTCGACGTGATGCTGACCGACAACATGTTCGGCGACATTCTCTCGGACTGCGCTGCCATGCTGACCGGCTCCATCGGCATGCTGCCTTCGGCCTCGCTCGACAAGGACGGCAAGGGCATGTACGAGCCCATTCACGGCTCGGCGCCGGACATCGCCGGCAAGGGCGTTGCCAATCCCATCGCCACGGTGCTATCGCTGGCGATGATGCTGCGGTACAGTTTCGATGACGCCACCTCCGCGGAGCGCATCGAAAAGGCGGTGATCGCCGCCTTGGATGCAGGCTATCGGACCGCCGACATCTATTCGGAAGGCATGAAGAAGGTCGGAACCGCCGAAATGGGCGAGGCCATTGTATCCGCTTTACGATCGTTGAACCGCTGATTCCGAACGAGTTCCCCCATGAGCAGAACTTACAATGTAGCAGTATTAGGGGCCACCGGCGCGGTGGGCGAGACCATGCTGTCCATCCTGGAAGAGCGCAACTTCCCGGTCGGCGAAGTGTACGCTTTGGCCAGCGCCCGTTCTGCGGGCCAGCGCGTGGAATTCAAAGGCAGCTATCTCACCGTGCAGGATGTCGCCGAGTTCGATTTTTCCAAGACCGAGATCGGCCTGTTTTCGGCCGGCGCGTCGGTTTCCGCTGTCTACGCGCCCAAGGCGGCGGCGGCGGGCTGCGTGGTGGTGGACAACACCTCCTGTTTCCGCTACGAGGGCGACATCCCCCTGGTCGTGCCGGAAGTCAATCCGGAAGCGATCGCGCAGTACAAAACGCGGGGCATCATCGCCAACCCGAACTGTTCGACGATTCAAATGGTGGTCGCGTTAAAACCGATATACGACGCGGTCGGTATCGAACGTATCAACGTCTGCACTTATCAAGCGGTATCGGGAACCGGAAAAAAGGCGATAGAGGAGCTCGGCCATCAGACCGCCCTATTGCTCAACGGCAAGCCGATCAAACCCGAAGTCTATCCGAAGCAGATCGCGTTCAACGCGCTGCCGCAGATCGACGTCTTCATGGACAACGGCTACACCAAGGAAGAAATGAAGATGGTCTGGGAAACTCGCAAGATCATGGGGGACGACGGCATTCGGGTGAATCCGACCACCGTGCGGGTGCCCGTGTTTTACGGCCATTCCGAGGCGGTCCATATCGAGACCCGGGAAAAAATCTCCGCCGCACAGGCGCGGGAATTGCTCAGCCGCGCGCCCGGGGTGACGGTGATCGACGAACGCAAACCGGGCGGATATCCGACCGCGGTCACCGAGGCGGCCGGACACGACGCCGTTTATGTCGGACGCATCCGCGAAGACATTTCCCACCCGCGGGGTCTGGACCTCTGGATCGTGTCCGACAACGTGCGTAAAGGCGCGGCACTCAACAGCGTTCAGATCGCCGAGGTGCTGGTAAAAACGTTCATCTAGTCTAAGCTTTCTTTCAGCAATCCAGGCAACTCCCGCCATACCACCCATGGCGGGAACGATTGAACAAAGGAGCGGCGATACGTGCGTAAGTTATCAACAACCTTGGCGATGATGAGTTTGTTGGCCCCGATGGGCGCAAGCGCGCTAGGTATCGGAGACATCAGGCTGCGCTCCACGTTGAATCAATCCCTCAGCGCTGAAATACCTTTAGTCCTTTCCGGTGGAGATTCCCTATCCGACGTCAAAATCGCGCTAGCCTCCCCGGAAGCCTTCGCCAAAGCGGGACTGGAAAGGCACTATTTTCTTACCAAGCTGCGCTTCAACGCCGTACAAAAGCCTGACGGCAGCTATGCCATCGAAGTCAGTTCCAACGATGTCATGCGCGAGCCGTTTGTGAGTTTCCTGGTAGAGGTCAACTGGCCGCGCGGGCGCGTGGTTCGCGAATATACCGTGCTGCTGGACCCGCCGGCTACTTTTTCCGACCGCGCACTCGTCGATTCCAATTCGCCATCGGTCTATGAGCAACCGAGCGACCGTTACCAGCAATCCGCCGAAGCGGAGACTTCGCGCGGCGACAGTAAGCCACGTGCTTCGGTCCGAACCGCGTCCGCGGCGTCGGAAAATTCGCTCGGCGGTTCGGAATATGGACCGGTCAAAAAGGATTCCACGCTCTGGGAGATCGCCAAACTCGTGAATCGTGATCCCGACATCACGCACGAACAAATGGTCGTCGCTCTCTACAGGAACAACCCGAAAGCATTTTACGGGGATACGCCGGACACTCTGAAAGCTGGGGAAACCCTGAAAATTCCCGATCGTGAGTTCATTCTGCAAGTCACCCGGTCGCAAGCGCGCGCAGAACTCGCTCGGTCGAACAACAGCCGGACAGGAAAGCTCGCAAGCCGCAGTAACGAGCTTGAAAATCCGGCCGCTACCGACGGTTCCACGGCCGCCACTCAGGCCCAACTCACACTCTTGGCCCCGTCCGACAGCAAGGCTAAGGACGAAGAAGCGGTGGTTGCAACTGCGAGCGAAGCCGGTAAATCCAAGGGCGAAATCGCCCTCGAAATAGCGGAAACGCTCAAACAGGAAAACGAGGAACTTCATTCCCGCCTGTCTGCTCTCGAGCAGCAACTGAACGAGATGCACCGCCTGATCACTCTCAAGGACGAACAAATCGCGCTACTGCAGCAGCCACACGGACAACAGCCCAAGACCGATCCGGCCGAAAAAGAGCTCCCCAACCTCGAGCAATTAACCGCTCCGACAACGCAGGATCAGGAGGCGGAAAAGGCGGCGGCCACGTCCAGTCCAATCGAGACCCCGGCACAGCCCGCTCAAACGGCGGACGACGCAAAAAAGGCGGTTCAACCACCTCCGCCCGCAACCGCTGCGCCAGAAAAACCGAAGGCCGCACCTCCGAAACCGGCCCCGGCTCCGCCAGTTGTGGAAACCAGTTTCTGGGACGAACTGTTCGAACAGCCCGCTTATCTCGGCGCTGGCGCAGGCGGTTTGATGTTGCTGACGGTGATCCCGTGGCTGCTGGCTCGACGCCGCGCAGCCATGATCGAGGAAACCGAAAGTATCTTGATCGCGACCGAAAAGGAAAACCTGCAGAAGTCGAAAGCGCCGAAATCTCAATTCGGCTCCACGGTTTCGGATTCCACCGTCGCGGCGAAAACGTCCTTTTTGAGCGAGTTCACACCCAGTGATTTCGATGCCTTAGGCGCTGAGACGGATGAGATCGATCCTATTTCCGAAGCCGATGTCTATTTGGCATACGGCCGTTACAAGCAAGCTGAAGACTTAATCCGGAACGCCATAGAGCAGTATCCCGAACGAGACGAATGCAAGCTGAAACTCCTGGAAATCCACTACGCCACCGAGAATCGTGAGGCTTTTGAGCGTTTTGCGCAAGAACTGAAAGCACAAGGCAAGGACAGCAATCCCAGTTTCTGGGAAAACGTGGCGGAGATGGGACGGGAGTTATGTCCCGGCAGTCCGCTCTTTGCCGCTTCGTCGTCCTCCGACCCGGCTCCGGGTTTCGCTACGAACCCAAGCGGAATGCTCGACGCTATCGACCTCACCGACGAGTTGATCGAGGATTTGAAACGTTTCGACAGCGAGGTGACGGAGACGACATCCCGGTCTACCGAGGAAAAACACGTTTCCTTGGACTTCGAGATTGATGCGGACAGCTCCGAAGAACCTGCCACGTCGATCGCCGAACGCGCTGTCGTCGAGTTCGACCTCCCCCCTTTACAGGACCCGTCTCCCGTCGCCGTCGATCAAGCTAAAGACGAGTTGCCGGACTTCGCAAATCTGATTGCCTTCGATATCGGCAAGTTACGGACCGATGTTCAAGACAAGCGTGAATCACAACAGTCCAGAAATGCCGCAGATGATAACGCGCTGAATTTAGCCGCAGCGGCAACGCACGAGGAGAAAACCGAACCCGATGATGTGGCGTCCGCCTCCGGCAACGAAATGTTTGATTTTGATTTCAGTTCTTTCACGGTTGAAGATTCCAAGGGCGGTGTATCGGAAACCGACGACGAACTGCCGAAAGTCGACAATCTTATTCCTTTTGATGCAGAGCGGTTGAACTCTCGTGCTGAAAGCCAAGTGCAGGGCGAAACCGATCAGTCCATAGACGATATCCTGCGCGAGCTGACCCAAAGGGGGGCTCAGCAAGATCAAGCGCCGAAACAGGGCCAAACGGCTTCCGTTCTAGACATCGAAACACCGGGTCTCCGGTTCGACTTGACATCATCCGTCCAAGCCGACGGAGAGACTCCGGACACGGAAGATATGGAGAGCCTTTTGGACGAAGACAATGATGAGTATGTTCCGCTAACCGATATGGACCAACTGGAAACCAAACTGGATTTGGCGAAGGCTTATGCGGATATGGACGATAAACAATCCGCGCTGGATATGCTCAAGGATGTTCTGGAGATGGGCAGCGAGCAACAGAGAGAAGAGGCGCGCGCACTGGTGGATAAGTTGAGCGCACAAGAAGCCTCGCTGGCGCCGAAGTCGGTTGTCGCCCCTCTCCGCAGAACCTAGAATAGTGGCCTCGTCCACGATTCTTCGTCAGCCGGATTCGACAAGCGACCGCATGGCGAGACCGCTGTCGGCGCGGAACCGGCGATAAACGGATAGCGGATCGCGCTTGGGCAGTGCTCGTCGGATCGTAGACCGGTCGCACGATCGATCCAGACGAAATCAATGTTTTCGGGCGGTTCCAATTCAAGCGGTTCCCTGCTCACTTTTTGCATGACAGATGCCCAGACCGGCAGTGCTCCCTGAGCTCCGGTCAATTTCGCCGGTTGATTGTCGTCCCGGCCAACCCACACGACACCCACGTAATCGCCGGTGAAACCGGCAAACCAACTATCTCTGAGATCATTGGTCGTTCCGGTTTTCCCCGCGACATCGAAATTCTGCGGCAAATAGGCATAGGCGAGCTTTCCAGTACCTTCTCGCATCACCTCCTGCAGGTTGGTATCGACCAGATAGACTGCTGCCGAATCGATCGATTGCTTGACTTTAATGCCGTAGCGCTGCAAGGTTTTCCCCTCTTGCGAGACCACCGCCTGAATCGCCCGCAGAGGAACCACGAAGCCATCGCTGGCCAAGGTCTGGTACATCTGGGCAACTTCGAACGGCGTTAACGCAGCGGTACCCAGCAATAGGGACGGCACCAACTCCACCGGCTTTTCGACCCCCAGCCGCCTGAGCGTTTCCGCCGTGCGGGCAACTCCCAGTTCCATGCCCAAATTGACCGTCGCCAGGTTGTAGGAATGCGCCAGGGCTTTATGCAAAGGAATGATGCCGTGCTCCAGATTATCGTAATTCTTCGGCGCCCACGGCCGTCCGCCTGGATTCCTGATGCGAACCTCCACGTCCTGCAATGGCGAAACCAACGTATAACGTTGCGAATTCTCCAATGCCGTCAGATAGACGACCGGCTTGTACAGCGAACCGATTTGGCGCTCCGCGTCCATCGCGCGATTAAACCCGGCATTTTGCGGATCTCTTGACCCCATTAATGCGGCGACCTCTCCCGTGGCCCGGCGTGTCATCACCGCGGCGACTTCCAATTGCGTCGTCCGGGTCTGTTTGTCGAGTTTTGCCAGCGTAGCTTCGACGGCGGACTCGAGATAATGCTGCGCAAAAATGTCGAGTGTCGTAAATAGCTGGAGTCCTTCCGAGGTCAGATCCTCGGGACGGTATTCCTGTTGCAACTGCCGTTTGACCAAATCCAGGAAGGCAGGATAACGGCTGATGGCTTGATGCGGGTTCTTCACCACATCCAGCGGCTTGGCCTTGGCTTCCGCGGCTTCACTCGCCGCGATCTGTCCCTGTTCGACCATCTCATTCAATACCAGATCCCTGCGCCTCCGCGCCTTTTCCGGCCATCGGAACGGATCGTAATAGGAAGGCCCCCGCACTAAGGATACCAGCAGAGCGACATGGTGCAGTTCCAGTTCTTCCAGCGATCGGCTGAAATAATACCGGCTCGCCAAACCGAATCCGTGTATCGCTCGAGCGCCATCTTGACCGAGATAAATTTCATTCAGATAGGCCTCAAGAATCTCATCCTTGGAATACCGCGCTTCCAATATCAAAGCCATGAACAATTCGTTAAGCTTGCGCCACAAGGTACGCTCAGAGCTAAGAAAAAAGTTTTTCACCAACTGCTGAGTCAGGGTGCTGCCGCCTTGCACGATTGCTCCCGCGCGAATATTGGCCCACATCGCCCGAATGATGCCCCGGACAGAAATTCCGAAATGCTCGTAGAAATCCCTGTCTTCGACCGAGAATAAAGCCTTCAGAAGGACCTCCGGCGCTTGATTGAGCTTGATCAAAATACGGTCTTCCTTCAAGGCGGGATAGAAACTCCCGATCTGAACCGGATCTAAGCGAACCAATGCCAGTGGCTGAGCGTCTCCGGCACTGCTAACGGCGCCTATCCGCCCACCGTCGAATCGAACCCGTATGCTGCGGGACGTTTCCAATTTATCCCAGAACCGAAAATCTCGCGTCTTCAACGCGTACTCGCTGCCCTTTCTGAAATACGTTCCCTGTGATGCCAGGCTCGGGTCATACCGGTATTTCAGCTGTTCGAGCAACCATTCGAGCCGATCGGGACTCATTTCGTAACCGGCGAATAACTCGACCGGGCTCGCGTAAACCCGCGCCGGCAAAGACCAGCGCTTCCCTTCGAACTGCTGGCGAACGTTATGATCCAGGTACGCGAGGTAGCCGACCGCGCCCGCGACAACAAAAGGAGACAAATACACCAAGACGCGTCGGAAGGACGTGCTCAGAAAAGACCAAGTGGATGACCGCCTTTTGCGTAATTTCTTACCACGTCTGATGTTTCGCATGAGATAACGAAGACGATGCCCACCGGGGCGTGATCAAGTGGACCTGATACCAAGACGGCAAACTCGGCTACGCCGCTTGGGTCGACTGTGAAGAACCGGCGATCTCGTTGATCGCAATTGTCGTTTTATCGAGCAGATAAGGTTCCGGCTTCCCGATTAGATAACCTTGGACATAATCCACGCCCAGCGTTTTCAAAAGAGAAAGAACCTTGGGGCTCTCTACGTACTCGGCGATGGTCTTTTTCCCGAGTTTTCGGGCAATATCGATCATGGCCTTGACAAGTACCTGGTCGGTTTCATCATGAAGAAGATTCTTTATGAACTGCCCGTCGATCTTCAGATAATCGACAGGGAATTTTTTGATGTAATCGAAGGAACTAAAACCCGCACCGAAATCATCCAAAGCGAAATGGCACCCTAAAGCCCTTATGCGGGCGATCATCTCCCGAGTTTGCTGATAATTCGCGACCGTCGCCGTCTCGGTGATCTCGAATGTGAGCCGCGAAGCGGATACCCAGGTCATTTCCAATTTTTGCTTAATCAGAGGCAGCAGGGACTGATCCTGAAACGCGACCCCGGAAAGGTTTATCGTTAGACTGACATGTGACTGCTTTTCCGGCAGTGAAGCCAGGAAATCGATGGCTTTATCGACCACCCACAGATCGATGTGGTGAATCAAACCCATACGCTCCGCGACCGGAATGAATTCCCCCGGCGAGAAGACGTCCGAACGCTTGCCTTGCATCCGAATCAAGACTTCGTAGTGTGTGATAGCACCGTCGGTAACCCTGACGACGGGCTGAAACACTAGAAAGAAGCGATTTTCCATCAAAGCTTCCCGGATCAACGGCACCCATAGTATGTCGCTGCGCCGAGTGCAAGCTTCGGTATCCTTGTCGTTGTACAACTGAACCATATTGCGCCCGTTGGCTTTCGCCACGTAGCAAGCTTGATGGGCTTCGGCAATCAACACACTCGGATGGCTGGCCAAGCGCCGCGACTCCAGGAGCGCTACACCTATGCTGGCCG
This sequence comes from Methyloversatilis universalis, assembly GCA_020723665.1. Classification (GTDB taxonomy): domain Bacteria; phylum Pseudomonadota; class Gammaproteobacteria; order Methylococcales; family Methylococcaceae; genus Methylocaldum. Next base: position 48,586 of record DYIL01000005.1, on the reverse strand, counting down.
ATATGTGATAGCTGTCCTGTCCGGTGACAAAGCGGAATCCGTCCAAAGCCTGGCGGAGCCGTTCGGCAACAGCCAAAGCCTCCTGCTGTTTGACGTTTTCCAAAAAGATACAGAACTCGTCAGCTCCGATACGGGCGGCGATATGATCCGAATCGAGTGTGCCGTGCAGCAGACCGACCGTTTCCACCAACAAACGATCACCGGTTTCATGCCCCTCAAGATCGTTGATCATGTTGAATCGATCCAAATCCAGGTACAGCAACGCGCCTTCCTGATCGAAGTTTCGGCATCTATGGATGGCGAGTTGAAGTTTCTTTTCCAAACTGCGGCGATTGGCAAGGCCGGTCAGCTCGTCGTGAGCGACGAGATACTTGAATCGAGCCTCCATGATTTTGCGTTCGGAGAGTTCATTCAAGAGTTGCTCTTCCTGGCTGCGTCTTAGATGACGCTCGTTTCTGAGTATCAAACTCATGTTGACCAAGGGGATGAAATCGCGGCCTCGGATGGGTTTGGCGATCAGGCTGACGCCTTGTCTGCTCAGTTGAGTCAGGCGGCGAACCTGTGTGTTATCCAATTCGGTCGATTCTTCGGTAAAGACGATCGCCGGAATACCAATTCCCTCATCTATAGACGAAAAAGACAGACAAAACTCGTCGACCTGACATTCAGGCAGGCTACTATTGAGAATGATGAGGCCGATGTCTTCCGGGGTCCGCTGGAATCGTCTCAGTTGCTCCAGGAGTTCGCGTCCGTTGGAAACCGCCACGAAATTTACGAAACCGGCATCGGACAGAATCAATTCGATTTGGGCACGATGACGCTCATTATGCTCGCCGATAACAATCAACTTGTCGCCGAACTGGTTGGTTGGCGTCATAACACCCAGTAAAAAATCGAAGCTCAGTTAAAATTTATATAAGGGGACCTCGAAAAAACGCCTTCCCGGCGGTTTTTCTCCTCGCCAAGCCCAAACGCGGTTTGGGCTTGGCTTTACGTTTTCAACCACTTACGTGGCCGAAAACAACGAGGCATCCTTGCCCTTTAGAGCGCCTCGAAGTTTTTCGAGGTGCTCATAGAGGAGAAATCGGAACTCGCGTCACGTATAGCGTCTTCCTTGAACAAGTATGGATTATAGATGCCGCTTACCGGCATGTCAGTCAAATTATCCTAGAAACGGCGGTTGGACGTGCTCGAGTGTGCGGCGGGCGGGGCGGCCGGCAAGCCCGTCCTGAGCGGAGTCGAAGGGCCTGTCCTGAGCCCGGTCGAAGGGCGGTTCGCTTCGTTCACCGCATCCTACTTTTCCGGTGCATCGAAGCGGTCAACTGCCGTTTCTAGGATTGTATTAACGCCAAGCTATCGTTTTATATGGGCACCGAGAACTGAAACTATGCAGTCTGTAGCCGCACACCTCAGCGTTCGCCCTATCCTGACCGGAAACATACAATTGCCGTCCCCGCCAGAACTATTTTTGAAGCTCCATGAAGTGCTTGAAAATCCGGAAGCCAATCTGCGCGACGCTTGCAGGCTAATCGAAAATGATCCTGGTCTCTCGGCAAGGATATTAAAAATCGTTAACAGCCCGTTTTATGGGATTCCCGGAAAAGTCACATCTCTTCATCGTGCGATCGATATAGTCGGCATCCAGGAAATCCAGGCTTTGGTATTGACTACCTTGGTGGTCGATAGATTTTCAAGCTTTGCGAACGACATGATGACGATGAAGGAATTTTGGGCAATGAGTGTTCGCTGCGCGTTGACCACGAGATTACTGGCGGCTTACCAACAATACGGCCAGTGTCTGCAAACCCTATTTCTCTGCGGGCTGCTGCATGAAATCGGGCGACTGGTGGTGTATCACCGACTTCCGGAATTAGCTCGCGCGGCCGCGATCTTGGCTCGATCAGAAAAAATCAGCTATCAAGCAGGGGAAAGACGAGTCATCGGATTCGACCATTACCAAGTCGGCGCCGAACTGGCGCGGTTGTGGCGCCTGCCGGAAGTCATTGCGGCAACCATCGAACATCATGATGCGCCGAAAAATGCCGAGAGATTCAGTTGCGAAGCGATCTTGGTCGCGCAGGCACAATCCTTCGTCTACACGCGTTATGCCGATGGTGAACTGGGGGACACGGCGGTGACCTACACGAACGACCCCGAACTTTCCGTCATGGATGCCGCAACGCTCGCCGAGGTCGCTCAAGAACTCGATCGACAATTCGACGAGATCTTCAGGCTTATTTATGCAAACTGAGAGACATTCTCGGACCGCAAGTGCTCCGTAATCAGATCCGCCAAAAATCGAGCATGCTCCGGACTGTCGTTTAACGCGGGAACCAGCCGATATCGGGCACCACCGGCTTTTTTGAAGACTTCCTTGTTGACCATCCCAATCTCTTCCAAGGTTTCGAGGCAATCCACGGCAAATCCGGGACACACGACATCAACATCCCGAATGCCTCGCCGCGGCAGCGCGTTCAGCACATCGATACAATATGGCTGCAACCAGCGGCCGGGACCGAAACGGGACTGAAAAACCAACTGCCAGGCATCCTTCGGGAGATTTAATGCGTCCGCGATCAGCTCGGCGGTCGTATGACACTGGTCGTAGTAAGGATCGCCCAAAGCACGGCTTCGTTCCGGCAGGCCGTGAAACGAAAACAACAGGAATCCGGCTTTGCCATTGTCGCGCCAGAAAGCGTCGATTCGGCTCGCCACGGCTCGAATATATCCTGGGTGGTCATGATACTCGTTGACGAATCCGATCTCCGGAACATATCGCCAATCCCTCAAGACCGAGGCGACGGCATCGAATACGGTCCCTGTACTCGGTGACGAATACTGGGGATATAAAGGCACAATCAGAAGCCTGTCGACCCCGGCGCTCTTCAACTCGTCCAATTTCTCGCGAATGGCGGGTTTGCCGTAGCGCATTGCGATTTCCACGATAGTCTCGCCGCCCGTTCTGGCCGCAACTTCCGATCTCACGGCTCGCGCCAGATTCGTACTGAATGCCAGTAATGGAGATCCCTGGTCCGCCCAGATGGAACGATAGGCCTGCGCCGACTTCGAGGGACGCGTCCACAGAATCACCCCGTGAAGAACCACCCACCAAAGCGGTCTCGGTATTTCGACGACGCGTCGATCCCACAAAAATTCCCGCAAGTAGCGTCTGACCGCAGACGTGGTCGGCGCCTCGGGCGTACCTAAATTGACGAGAAGCACCCCCCAACGGCGGGATTTTTTGGCGGCGGCCACGAGTAAAATCCCGGCTCTATTTCCGATTGATGAGATTAAGGAACTCCGAGCGCGTACTGATCTGTTTGCGGAACAAACCCAGCATGGACGAGGTGGTCATGACCGAGTTCTGCTTCTCGACACCTCGCATCATCATGCACAAATGCTTGGCTTCGATCACCACGGCGACCCCTACCGGATCGATGGCCGTCTGAATGGCGTCCGCGATTTGTTTGGTCAATCGTTCCTGAATTTGAAGACGGCGGGCATACATCTCGACGATACGCGCAACCTTGGAAAGCCCGATCACCTTGCCTTTGGGCAGATAGGCCACATGACATTTACCGATGAACGGGAGGAGGTGATGTTCGCACAGGGAGTAAAGTTCGATGTCTTTCACGATCACCATATCCTCAGTGTCCGCTTCGAAGATGGCATTATTGAGGACACGATCCAAGCGCTGATTGTAGCCGCTGTTGAGGAACCGAAAAGCCGCCGCCGCCCGCTTGGGTGTATCGACCAGTCCTTCTCGGGTTACATCCTCTCCAAGCGATTGAATTAGTTGATAAAAAAGTTGCTCCATTAGGTTCTGCATGACTGATATCACCAAGGTTGACCGGTAAGTATATCCCGCAGGCCCGCGGAATGTCTTTCTGGCTGAGCGCCGAATTCACTCCACACAGTAACGAGCGGCTTCAAGAATCACGTCCACCCCTGCGTTCGGCTTCGTGGCGTGTTGACTCAGATACCGACGCCACGCCCGTCCACCGGGCCTACCGTGATACAGCCCCAGAATGTGCCGGGCGATGGATTGCAGACGTGTCCCCCGCGCCAACTCCGTCTCGACATAGGGCAGCAGGGCCTCGACCACCTCGTGCCGAGTACGAACGGGACGGTCGTCGCCAAAAAACCGCCGATCGGCCTCCGCGAGCAGGTAGGGCTGATGGTAAGCCGCTCGGCCGATCATCACGCCGTCCACACGGTCAAGGTGCCGCTCCGCCTGGTCTAGATCGGCGATGCCGCCATTCAGTACAATTTCCAGCGTCGGATAATCGTTCTTGATGCGTTCGACCACATCGTATCGTAACGGCGGTATTTCCCGGTTCTCCTTGGGAGACAAACCTTTAAGCCAAGCTTTTCGGGCATGAATGATAAAGGTACGGCAACCGCCGGATGCAACGATATCGATGAAGCGCGCCAGATCTTCGTAGGCATCTCTCTCATCGATACCGATTCGTGTCTTCACGGTGATCGGAAGCGAAACGGCATCGGCCATCGCCGCCACGCACTCGGCAACCAACTCGGGTTCCGCCATCAGACATGCGCCGAACCGGCCGCTCTGCACCCGATCGCTCGGACATCCAACATTAAGGTTGATCTCATCAAACTCATACGCCTCGGCAATCCGCGCACACTCGGCAAGCTGCGAAGGGTTGCTGCCACCCAGTTGAAGCGCCAGGGGCTTTTCGGCGGCGTGAAAACCCAGCAAACGATCGCGATCCCCATACAGGATTGCACCTGTCGTCACCATTTCGGTATAAAGCAACACACGACGCGAAATTAAACGGACAAAATAGCGAAAATGCCGGTCCGTCCATTCCAACATGGGAGCTACGCTCAAAATTCTTCGCATGGCAATAATCATCGCAAGAGACAGTAAACCCGCCGCTATGTTAAGGATTGATTAGCAGGCGATTACCAGTAGAATGATCCTAGAAACGGCAGTTGACCGCTTCGATGCACCGGAAAAGTCGGATGCGGTGAGCGAAGCGAACCGCATCATTCGAGGACACAATGGGTGCGGTTCGTTCCTCACCGCACCCCACAAAATGACTTGCATCGATCTCACCTTTCGGGTGAAGACGCTACGTACCCGATTGCCCGGCGGGTGGCGTTGCGCCTTCTCGCGGAAGACTACCCCGTGGGCGGCGTCGCACCCCTTCGACCAGGCTCAGGACAGGCCCTTCGACTCCGCTCAGGACAGACTTGCCGGCCGCCCCGCCCGCCGCATACTCCGGCACGTCCAACTGCCGTTTCTAGGATGATCTGCCCGCTTTCGGGACGAAAAACGAGGGGAACTTCTGAATCGAGACTATGCAAAGTGCTTTTTTGTTTTCGGCCAACGCGCGCCTCAATGTACCGCTCCTGTCGCACTCAACGCACACGGCATCTGATCGGGATTTATTTCTGCTGTTTACACCCGATCAGTTATGACATCGCGACCAGCCGATTTCGAACGAATACTCTCCAATCTGCGTGCGTTAAGGCGCTACCCGTCGGAACCTCTACTTATCGACCACATTCAAAGCAGTTTCGAGTCGCTGACCCGGATTCATAACGCCAGGGAAACCCGTTACCGCACCATCGTTCAACAACTTCTCAACTATGTGGAACTCCTCATTTCGGACAGAAGCCAATGGTTGACGCGACGAATCGAATTTCTCCGAACGCTAGTGAGTCCCTCTTTATCCTTAGCCGAGCTAAACACGCTCATTAAAGGGGTAGAAGGCCTCAAACACTCTTTGTTCCATGCCAATCCGGATTTTACCGATCGAATCATCGGAGATCATGATCCGGCACTTGATAAATCGACTCTGATAGGACAAGCATCTAAGCCCGCGGAAATAAACAGGAGCCACCCCGAATATCCATCGAATGATCTTCACCCCGCAACGCCAGCCCCCGAAGGACGAAGCGCCAAGACGGCAGAAATCTACCGGTCCTTGACGGCAAGCCTCAAAGAAATCGAGGATGCCAACCACTCTTCCGGCCAACTGCTCGATACTATCGCTCGGACTTTGAACCGCGCCGAGAACGATTCGCTGGCAGACGCGACCCGCACCGGACTCCTGAGACAAGCCTATAGCTTGTTAAAGGAGCACCAACGTCAGACCGAACAGATCGACGGTCTCCGACGCCATCTCCAATTACTGGAAGCGAACAACCGGGAAACCGACCTGGAATTCACCCGAGTGCAGCAACTGAGCCTTACGGACGAATTGACTGGACTTTCCAACCGGCGAGCCTTCCTGAATCGGTTGGAGGACGAGATCGAACGCGTGCAGCGGTATTATACCCCGCTGGCCTTGGCAATGCTGGACCTCGACGGTTTCAAGGAAATCAATGATCGCTACGGCCATGCCGCCGGGGATGAAGTGCTCCGGACCTACGCCAAAAAAATCCTTTCCGCGTTTCGCCGTCACGACCAAATCGCGCGTTTCGGTGGCGAGGAATTCGTCATACTGCTTCCCAATACCGAACTGGACGGCGCTGTATGGGCGCTCAAGAAAGCCCAGGCGCAAGTTCACCGAACCACGTTTTCAATTGACGGCACCGCCATCGCTTTGCCGACTTTTTCGGCCGGCGTTACCCATTACGTGCCGAACGAGCCGGCTGCTTCTTTCGTCAAGCGAGCCGATTCCGCTATGTATCGCGCCAAAGAGATGGGAAAAAACAGGATAGAAACCGAACACGTCGAAAAACGACATCACGAAAACCGCGGCCACTCGCAACATTGACCATTTTCAAAATCGGCGCCGGGTATCAATCGCCGGAGTCACCGCCAGGCTGCTTCGCCAGCATCGGAACGGCGGCAGTTTCCGAATAGAGGCGATACACGCGGCTCCTCTGCCGCAACCAATAACCGCTGATGAGCACTGTCGTCGTGGCTAAGCTGGCAGCACAGAAGTAAAGCAGGTTTTTGACGTGCAAGACCTCATCCACAAGCTCTTGGTTACGGGCTGCTTCCGAACCGGGTAAACGCCGAAAACGGACATGTTCGACAGCCCCGCCATCGAACGCGTCGGCCCCTCCGGCTTCGGCGTAGCCCTGCAAGAGCGTCAGGTCGTTTTTCAGTTGCTCGAAGGCGGCGATATCCGTCGAGCTGACCATTCCCTTCTCGATCTTGCTCTGGAGGGCTTTAAGCCTCATTTCGACCGATTCGGCCAACAGAGCTCCGAACTTGCGTTGCAGCGCCTCCACTTGCTGATTGAGCGCTTTGATCCTGGCATCTCCTTCCGTTGGACCGGCTATCCTGGTTTCGAGACGAGTCGACAAATACAGGAGGACTGCAAACGAACAGAGGCAGGTTGCAAACAGGACGACAAGCACCAGGGGAATCCGCTGCCGGACGGCCAACGCTGGATACCGGACCGACGTCCCGGCGCGCAATACAGGCGCAGTCGTTGACTCGCTCTGATATGTTTCGTACACCCCCATCTCCTCCGCTATGCTGCCCCAGCTATCGAAATCATTGCGACTCAGGCATCTATATATTCGTTAAGATGCGCCCGACGCGGCGCATCTCAAGGCGCTTCGACATCCTTCCTACGAAGGAATACGAGAAAGCGGTACGGCCTTTCGATTCGATAGATTTTCAACTATGGCAGAATAAGCCCTATGGGTCAATCGATGCGCGCGCCGTTTCCATTGCCCGCTTCATCTCGCTCACTGCCCGCTCCAACCCGGTGAAGAGCGCCCGTGCGACGATCGAATGCCCGATATTGAGCTCCTCGACCTGCGGAATGCGGCAAATTTCCTTCACATTGTGATAATTCAATCCATGTCCGGCATTCACTTTAAGACCGATTCCGGCGGCGTATTCCGCTGCTCGGGCCAACCGGTGAAGCTCATCCTCGCGATTTTTTTCCGAAACGGCGTCGGCATAGTGACCCGTGTGTAACTCGATTACCGGGGCACCGGTTTTCGCTGCCGCTTCGATCTGCCGAAAATCGGCGTCGATGAACAGCGAAACCTCTACCTCTGCCTCGCCCAGTGTTTTGCAAGCGGCATGAATGCGCTCGAAATTCCCCACGACATCGAGGCCGCCTTCCGTGGTCAACTCCTCGCGTCTTTCTGGAACCAGGCAACACGCCTGAGGCCGTACCGTTCTTGCAATAGCGACCATTTCGTCGGTAACCGCCATTTCCAGGTTCAAACGGGTCTCGATCATCTCTCGTAGCAATCGGATATCCCGGTCCTGGATATGCCTGCGATCCTCACGAAGATGAGCGGTGATACCATCGGCGCCCGCTTGCTCCGCGAGCAAGGCCGCCTGGATCACCTCCGGATATTTGGTGCGCCGAGCCTGTCGGATCGTGGCGACGTGATCGATATTTACACCGAGTAAGATAGGACGAAATGTCGTCATGATGACCTGTTTTTTGTGACTTGCTTGAAAAAGTCGCGACTCTTGAGCGGTTTTCCGTTGAGATGATAGTTGATGACTCGCCGCATGAGATGCTTCGCTTCGAGAAGTTCATCCGGATCGCTCAGCGTTCGCCGCTCCAAGCCGAGCAATGTAGCCCCGCCGACCGTATCCGCGCCTCCTTCGTCGTTTTCTACCGGACCGTGCTCGATCCTGTATACGTACCTTTTTGCCGGATCGATCGGTTGTCCAGACGTCGCCTCCCGATCGAAAGCCATACCGTATCCCATCGCACCCAACAGCGAAACTTCGAAAAATCTTAAAAGCCGCTCGACACCGTCATCTGCGGCAAGCTGATGAAGCATATTTCCATAGAGATGGAATACTTCCGGATGAGGATCACGCGAAGGGAGAAAATTGAGGAGCAATTCGTTCATGTAAAATCCGCAGAAAACCTTCAATCCGCTCAGCTCGACGCTGCTTCCTATGGATTCTGCGGCCGTCAGGACCGGCAACTCCCCCGCCCCAACCCAAGAGAGACGCAAGTGAACGAATGGCTGCAATAAAGAATGCAACCCTTTCTTGTTTTTGCGCACGCCTTTCGCCAGCAGGCGGAGGCGACCAAAGTTCAATGTGAATACGTCGAGAAGGAGGCTGGACTCGCGGTAGGCTCTCCGGTGGAGAACAAAACCGTTCTGTAGCGAGACCCGGCCGCGGGGTTCCTGCGAAATACCTTTGCCCTCGTCATTCGACATAGCCGAGGCTGTGCAACGCACGCTCGTCATCCGACCAGCCTTTCTTGACCTTGACCCAGAGCTCCAGGTAGACCTTGCGGTCGAGCATGCGTTCCAATTCATGGCGCGCCCGCTCACCGACTTTTTTGAGCACTTCGCCGCCACGGCCGATGATGATGGCCTTCTGCCCTTCGCGCTCGACCCAAATCACCGCATTGATGCGCGTCAACCCGCCCTCGACTTTGAACTGTTCGATTTCTACCGTCAGCGCATGGGGCACTTCCTGTGACAGCGTACGAAGCAATTTCTCGCGAATGACTTCAGCGGCGAAAAAGCGTTCCGGCTTGTCGGTGATTTGGTCTTCCGGATAAATCGGTTCGCCCTCCGGCAAGAGTTCGAAGATTTTTTTTTCCAACACGTCCAGATTGACGCCCTTCAAGGCGGACACCGGAACCAGATCGGAAAACGAATGGCGGGCCGCCGCCCCTTCCAGAAAAGGCAACAGAACACTCTTGTCTTCGAGTCTGTCGACTTTATTGATCACCAGAATAACAGGAACGCCCGCCGACCTGATCCGTTCCAAGACCAGCTCATCTTCGGGAAGCCAAAGCGGTCTGTCGATCAGCCAGACGATCACGTCGACGTCGAGCAGGGCGGACACCGCGGCTCGGTTGAGGTAGCGGTTCATCGCCCGCTTCTGATTGGCATGTATGCCTGGGGTGTCGACGAAAATGATCTGCCCGTCTCGAGTAGTTTTGATACCGCAAATGCGATGCCTCGTCGTCTGCGGTCGGCGCGACGTGATGCTGATTTTTTGACCGACCAGGTGATTGAGAAGGGTCGATTTGCCGACGTTGGGACGGCCCACCAGGGCAACGAAGCCTGCTTTCACGGTTTGAGCCCCAGTTTTTCCGCCAGCATGGCCAACATCTTTTCTGCCGCTTGCTGCTCGGCCTTTTTCCGCGAAGATCCAACGCCTTCGCAGGAGACCGGAATCAGCGAAACTTTGCACTCCACGCAAAAGCTCTGGTCATGCGGTTGACCACTAACCGTCTTGAGGGTGTAGGTCGGCAAGTCAACGCCTCGCGCTTGCATCAGTTCTTGCAGCCGGGTTTTCGGATCCTTTTTCCAATCCCGCAGTGAAAGACGGTCTATCGGCTCGGCAAAAAGCTTCAAAATCCACGCCCGGCAGGCATCCATCCCTTGGTCGATGAGCAGCGCGCCAATGACGGCTTCCAAGGCGTCTGACAGAATCGAGTCGCGCCGATATCCGCCGCTTTTCAGCTCGCCCGAACCTAGGACCAGATAATCCCCCAGATTCAGCTTGCGCGCCAATTCCGCCAACGACGTCTGATTCACAAGCGTGGCGCGCAGCCGGCTGAGCACACCTTCGTCGGCCTCCGCGAACTTGTCATAAAGCCTCTCTGCGATCACAAACCCGAGTACCGAGTCTCCCAGGAACTCGAGTCGCTCGTTGTTTTCGCTCTCGGCGCTTCTGTGGGTCAAGGCTCTCTTGACCAAGGCCGGGTTATTGAAATTCAAGCCGAGTTTTTTTGCGATTTTTTCCGGTTCCAATATCAAAAAACCACCGGGATTCGAGTCGAATGTCTGACAATCTTTTCGGCCGCACAGCGGTCCGGACGTGTTACCGATTCACGTGTATCCGCATCCGAAACGCATTTCGTCATTTTGCCCCAACCTCGATGAGGTCGTTAAAGTGAAGCAAGACATCCACGTTTCCAAATAGATGCTGGGCGACGTCATAGGCTATTGCAACCTTTAGATATGATCCATCTTTGATGATTTTCACATCGTTGGTCGTTACTTGTTTGACCATGTTTATCTCCCACCGTTTCTGCAGAAGACTCAGGATTTCGTCTCGGGATTTCGAAGCAATGTCGTTGTCCTTCTTGAGCGATTCGAGCGACGACACGACCTTGTAATGTTCGATATAGATCGGGCCGATCTTGAGCACAAGCAGGGAAAAAAAGCCGATCAGAAATGCAACCCACAGAAAGCCGATTAGCGTCAGACCTTTCTGATGAGCGGAGAAATTGACCATTTTGGGATACTCCAAGCGTTTCGAAACATTTCGGCACTAGACCGCTAATTCAATATAGTACCGAGACGATCAAATGCGATGCCGCCGTTTTCCCAGTCCCAGCTCATCCAAATAAAAAAGGCTTTTCCGACCAAATGGCTTTCCGGAACGGTGCCCCAGTAACGACTGTCGTTGCTGTTATCCCGATTATCACCCATGACGAAATAATGCCCTTCGGGCACGGTAAATTCGCCCTGCACCGAAGGCTGACCATCCCGAATCAGGATGTCATGATTGACTCCTTTCAACTCTTCGCTAACAAGGCGCGCGCCGGTCATGCTGCTGCCCTGCCCTACGCCTTGATATGCGGCAATGTCCGTTTGCTTGATGGGTTCGCCGTTCACATAGAGCTGTTTGTTGTAATAGGCGATACGGTCGCCGGGCAAGCCGATGACCCGCTTGATATAATCCACTTTCGGATCTTTTGGAAACCGGAACACGATGATGTCGCCCCGTTTGGGCTCACCAACTTCGATGATCTTGGTATTTGAAACCGGAAGCCGAATACCGTACGCATACTTGTTGACAAGAATGAAATCGCCGATGAGAAGCGTGGGCATCATGGAACCCGAGGGAATACGAAACGGCTCCACTAAGAACGATCGCAGCAAAAGCACAATGAGAACGATCGGAAAAAATGAGCGGGCATATTCCACGACAACCGGTTCTTTCGCCGAAGCGGCATTCGGCCGAACGCGACGCAGAAACGCATACCCCCCCCAAATACCCCCGGTCAGAACGGTTGCCATGACCAAAAAGAACGAAAAATCGAAATCCATAAGCTGGGACTTTTGTTGCTTTCGTTACTAGGAATCTTTATTCACGCGCAAGACCGCCAAAAACGCCTCCTGCGGAATATCGATCTTCCCCACCTGCTTCATCCTTTTTTTGCCGGCCTTCTGCTTTTCCAGAAGTTTCTTCTTACGGGTAATATCGCCGCCATAGCACTTGGCCAGCACGTTCTTGCGCATCGCCTTCACCGTCGATCGAGCGATGATCTTCGAACCGATGGCAGCCTGAATGGCGACTTCGAACATCTGTCTCGGGATCAGATCCTTCATCCGTTCCACAAGATCCCGCCCTCGGGTTTGACTGATATCCCGGTGCACGATCAATGACAGCGCATCCACACGCTCACCGTTGATGAGGATGTCCAGTTTGACCAGCGGCGCCGCTTGGAAGCGCCGGAACTCGTAATCGAACGACGCGAAGCCGCGACTGACGGATTTAAGACGGTCGAAAAAGTCCAATACGATTTCGCTCAAGGGCAACTCGAAGCCGATCGATACCTGCCCGCCCATGTACTGCATTTTCTTCTGTACACCGCGCTTTTCGACGCAAAGCGTCATCACCGCACCCAAATAATCCTGCGGCACCAGAATATTGGCTTCGATGATCGGTTCGCGGATTTCTACGATCTCGTTGGGCGGGGGCAACTTGGACGGATTGTCGATCAGAACCGTCGAGTTGTCCGTCTTGAGCACTTCGTACACGACCGTGGGCGCTGTTGTGATCAGATCGAGATCGTATTCCCGCTCCAGCCGCTCCTGGATGATCTCCATGTGCAGCATCCCGAGGAACCCGCAGCGAAAGCCGAACCCTAAAGCCTGGGATGTTTCCGGTTCGTACTGAAGCGCGGCATCGTTGAGATGCAGCTTATTCAGCGCTTCCCGAAGATTCTCGTAATCGTCGGATTCGACGGGATAAAGCCCTGCGAACACCCGCGGCTGAACTTGTTGAAACCCCGGCAGCGGTACCTGACAAGGCCGATCGGCCGACGTGATCGTATCGCCCACCGGCGCGCCGAAGATATCCTTGATGCCGGCCACGACAAACCCCACTTCGCCGGTCTGAAGCGCCTCCTTATCGAGAGATTTCGGCGTGAAGACGCCCAGCTTCTCCACCAGGTGGCTCTTGCCGGTCGACATGATGAGGATCTTCTGCTTACGGGAAATGGACCCATTGACTACCCGCACCAGCGAAACGACCCCCAGATAATTGTCGAACCAGGAGTCGATGATCAGCGCTTGCAAAGGCGCTTCTGGGTCCCCCTTGGGTGGAGGCACCTTGCTCACCAGTTGTTCGAGAAGATCGTTGACGCCGAAGCCGGTTTTGGCGCTGATTTTCAGGGCGTCGTCGGCCGGCAGTCCGATGATCTCCTCGATTTCCTTACAAACCCGTTCGGGTTCGGCCGACGGCAAATCGATTTTGTTCAGCACAGGGATAACTTCCAAACCCTGCTCGATCGCCGTGTAGCAGTTGGCCACGCTTTGCGCTTCCACGCCCTGCGCCGCGTCGACGACGAGCAAGGCGCCTTCGCACGCCGCCAACGATCGCGACACTTCGTAGGAAAAGTCCACATGGCCGGGCGTATCGATCAGGTTGAGCTGATAGGTCTCGCCGTTCCTAGCCGTGTAGTTGAGCGTTACGCTTTGAGCCTTGATCGTAATGCCGCGCTCCCGCTCGATATCCATCGAGTCGAGCACCTGATCGAGCATCTCGCGCTCGCTTAAGCCCCCGCAAATCTGGATGAAACGGTCTGCCAGAGTCGACTTGCCATGATCGATATGAGCGATGATGGAAAAGTTGCGAATATGCTGCAGATCGGCCACGGCCTCAATCCTTGAGCTTCAGGGCCAGGAACGACGAACCGCCGCGCCGCTGCACCAACACGGCAAGCGATTTGCCTTTAGGCAGACCCTTCACGACCTCGTTGAAATGGTTCACGTCTTTAATGATTTGATCTTGAATCCGAAGAATCACGTCACCTCGACGTATACCGGCATCGTAGGCTGGACCCGGATTGACCGCCTGCACCAGCACGCCATGCCGCGGAATTTCCAATTGTTCCCGCTGCTCCGCTGTCAAATTGGAAACGCTAAGCCCCAAACGGTCGAAGGTCTGAGCTCCCGCAGGCTCCTCGGCACCCAAGAGTGTCCCTTCATCTTCCGGCAACGCACCAATTTTGACCTTTAAATCACGGGTTGACCCTTGACGAATGATCTTGATGGTTGCCGTTTCGCCTACCTTGGTCATGCCCACCATCGGCGGTAGCGATGGCGAATCGGCAACTTCCTGTCCATTAAACTCGACGATGACGTCGCCGACTTGTATGCCACCGGCTTCGGCAGGGCTCTTCGCCAAAACTCTCGAAACCAGTGCTCCTTGCGGCTTCTTCATTCCGAACGATTCGGCCAACTCGCGCGTGACATCCTGTACCTGTACACCCAGCCAACCGCGAGACACATGACCCTGCGTTTTCAATTGCTCGACCACCTGCATGGCGACTTCGATCGGAATCGCGAACGACAACCCCATAAAGCCGCCTGTACGGCTATAAATCTGCGAATTTACTCCGACCACCTCGCCATCCAGGTTGAACAATGGCCCCCCGGAATTACCGGGATTGATCGCCACGTCGGTCTGAATGAAAGGCACGTAATTGTCGCTCGGGAGACTGCGGCCTTTCGCGCTGACGATACCCGCTGTCACCGAGTGGTCGAAGCCGAAGGGGGAGCCGATGGCTAACACCCATTCGCCCACCTTCAGTTTATCGGCCGAGCCCATTTTAACGACTGGCAAATGAGTGGCCTCTATCTTCAATAATGCGATATCGCTGCGTTTATCGGAGCCAACCACTTTTGCAACCAATTCCCGGCGATCCTGCAGACGCACGACGATCTCGTCGGCATCCTTGACGACATGGTGATTGGTCAAGACATAGCCATCGTCCGAGACGATGAAGCCAGATCCCAATGATTTCACTTCGCTGGGCTGACCGCCGCCTTCTCCGAAGAAATGTCGAAAGAAGTCGTCAAACGGCGTTCCTTCCGGTATTTCGATCCCCTCCGGCAATTGAGGCTCGGTAGCGTTCACCTTCTGCGAAGTGCTGATGTTTACGACCGCTGCACTGTTTTTCTCCACTAAGCCGGTGAAGTCGGGGAGCTGAGCAAGGACCCCCTGAGACGAAAGCCCCACGAAAAAAAAACAAAGCGCAAGGGCTATCCACCTGGTTTTAAGCATACGAAACTCCCAAGTCTTCACGGACCTAAGCATGGATTTAAAAGCGGATTTGATATCAGCTAAGTTTACGGAGTATCACGGGGTACAGGTTGTCGCGAGAGAGCACCCCTGTGAACTTCAAAGTGACGAAGGACAAAATCAGACCCGCCGCGCCTCCGAATGCGCTGCCCTCATCGCTGGAGACGCCCAATCTTAGCGCGGATACAACGATGTCTCCCATTATTGCGCCGAGAAACAAGCCTAATAAAGGAATCAAATATACCCAGAAGGACCCTTTCACGAAGGCATCCTCCTGAATTCCTAGCACTACGCGATCCCCTACTTGAACTTCGATCGGCGATAATACCTGCAACCGGATGGTTGCCGCCCCGAGATACCTATCTACTGCACCTGAGGCACATTGCTGCGAACATCCGCCGCAAGCCGATTTTCTAGGCTTTTCTACCCAAACTTTTCCGGCCTCCGTATGCGAGACGACAGCTTCTTCTTCAATCATGGGCATCATTCGATTGAAGACGCACCCCGCTGGCGATGGCTTCCACGGTTCTGACGGGAACTTCGCCCATCACGGTAACCAGGTAACGATCGATCATACGAGAATGCGCATTTATCGCACCGACCTTCTTCTGGTGTCCTTTGACGGTACCGCCCCCCAATTCGTCAATATAAATTGAAACAGAAGAAAAACCGTCACTCAATAAAATATGTTCTACCGGATGCTCGGTCGGCGCACGAATCAGACGGGTATACGAAATCATCTGAAATCCGTCAGGCACGCTTCCGAGCACCCATTTCAACGACCTGAGCGGCATTGCTTCACGCCGGTTTATCTGCCAAGTGAAAGTATCCACTTTGGTGGATGCATTCAGTTCAGAGAGCGGAATGGAGTCTTCTACGCTCAATGAAGTGAACATCATCTGTTCGACTGCCTGGCCATCTTCGCCCACCAGTTCGAACTTGAGCGGCAATTTGGACTCCAAATCGACCCAGATCCGGCGAGCGTAACGAAAGTCGTCGCGCGGCTCAATACTGATGACTTGCGACAAACGCCGGGCAGCATACTCCTGCGCCTGAAGCGTGAAGTCATAATGCCGGGACAGTTGCCTCCAGTCCTCCGGTAGTTCCAGTAAAACCGAGCGTCTCGGCGGTCTATTTTCAACAAAAACCGTCTTAGTGTCCGGAAAGTAGCACGATACTTTTTCCGCACTTCGGACGACCTCCCTCAACGGACTGTTCAGGGATACCAAGCGCTCTTGCTCCGTGCCCTCGGCGTAAGCATGAAACAACTGAAAACTCTCGACGTGGCTGTCTTTAAGGTAAGCCACGATGCCGCGATAATTCAGATGGATCACCGCCTGTCGCATGTCCATCAGCCAGCGCACCGCATCGTTTTGGCTGGGTTCGCCGCTTCCGCCTAAAGCTTCAGCCGCAAACAACATCAGACAAATCTGCCATGACAAAACGCGGCGGATGCGGAGCCTATCCACAGAGAGCACAAAAAGTGAAACCATCAATCCGAACTTAGCGAGAAGAATCGTAGGTCACCAGACGAGCATAAGGCAACATGCCTGGAGCGCCTGCCAGATAAGCGGTTTCACTATGCGTTACCAGGTAGTCCTGGAACTTCGGATCAACCGCCACGTGAGCGTCGCCAGAGCCGTCCAACTCGATTTGAGCCAATACTTCAGGACCGTGTACAGGAGAATATTCACTGACGGACTTGCCGACCAAAACCGCCACCGCCGCCAATGAAGCGGCTATTGCCGCGGTAACTGCTTTTTCACGGTAGCGGTGTTTTTCCGGTCTCGGCGCAAGTATCGTCGGCTCATCGGCCAAAGCAGCCCTGACCCGGTCCACGAAGCCATCATCAACGGGCAGAATTTTCCCCGAACGCAGCACCTCGCTGACCAGGCGATAACGATGCCATTGCCTGCGAAGCACGACGTCGGTCTCGATGCGGGTCATCAATGCCATTGACTCGCTTTTGGTCAATTCTCCGTCCAACAATAATGACAGCTTTTGTCTCAGATCATCATCCGACATGAACTTGCCCCCTAACCGAGTAAAAGTTTTAGTTTCTTATCGATGGCTTCGCGCGCGCGGAAAATGCGTGAACGCACGGTTCCCACCGGACAATTCATTACCTGGGCGATTTCGTCGTAACTTAAACCGTCGAACTCCCGCAAACTTATCGCCGTACGGAGTTCTTCAGGAAGCTCGTCTAGTGCAAACTGGATCACCTGAGCGAGTTCTTCACTTAACACTACTCCCTCAGGGGTTTCTTGATCTTTTAGACGTACGGCGGATTCGAATTGTTCCGCCTCCTCGATTTCGATTTCGTCTTCCGAGGGGCGGCGTGCGCGCATGGCGATGTGATTCTTCGCCGTATTGATCGCTATTCGATACAGCCATGTATAAAAAGCGCTCTCGCCGCGAAAACTCGGCAACGCCCGGTAGGCCTTTATGAAGGACTCCTGAGCGACGTCCAAGGCTTCGTGGGGATCTTTAATGTAGCGGTTGATCAGCTGAGCGATTTTATATTGGTACTTTCGAACAAGGATGTCGAACGCCGTTTTATCGCCCCGCTGCACCCTCCGGACTAATTCCTCGTCGAGTTGCTCGCCCATTGCGGGAAACCCTTTTCCCTACTTAGCAGGGCATACACGCGACCAAAAGACCCGGGCTTTTGTTCGAATAAGACAAGCGGACGAAAAAAAACGGCTTACTAAAAAATTTCATTAAGATAAGAGTTAGATACGTGGCTTGACAGAAAACACTGTCGAAGAATGACGCACAATTGCATTAGCTTGATTCTACAACAAGAATTATCGTAGTTTCGCAAGCGCCATTCAATGCGTATTTCGCCGTATCCGCCGCAAATCCCAGTTTCGGCGACTCATCACCGCCACGTCGAGATTCCATCTTAGGCCGCCATCGCGAGGTTTGGTTCAATGCCGCCTGTTTTAGGCCGGTGACTTTTACAGTACGATGACACAATCACTACGATGTTCTCAGTTCATGTCATCCCCGATTTATGATGTTTTGATCATCGGCAGCGGCGCTGCCGGCCTAAGTTTGGCTTTGCGCATCGCCGACCGTTCACGCGTCGCCGTCTTATCCAAGACCGCTCTGACCGAAACCAATACGCTTTACGCCCAGGGCGGCATATCGGCGGTGCTGGACGCCGAGGATTCAATCGAATCCCACATACAGGACACGCTCAATGCGGGAGCCGGTCTTTGCGATCCGGATATCGTGCGGCTCGTTGTTTCGCTGGGCAAGGAATGCATCGATTGGCTGCTGGAACGAGGCGTGCCGTTCACTGAAGCGAACACGGAAAACGGCGTTCAACATCTTCACCTGACGCGGGAAGGAGGACATACTCACCGCCGCGTCGTCCACGCGGCCGATGCCACGGGGCGGGCTGTAGAATCCTCGCTGGCACAGCATGTGCGCGCCCATCCCAATATCGATATCTTCGAATTCCATAACGCCGTCGACCTCATCACCGCAAGAAAGATCGGCCGCGAAGGCAACCGCGTACTCGGTGCCTATGTACTCGACACCCACGCTCATGCCGTAAAAACCTTCCGGGCCCGGCTCACCGTCCTCGCGACCGGCGGTGCCAGCAAGGTATATCTGTACACCAGCAACCCAGACATCGCCACCGGCGATGGCATCGCCATGGCCTGGCGGGCCGGCGCGTGCATCGTCAACATGGAATTCATTCAGTTCCACCCGACTTGCCTTTATCACCCCCATGCCCGCTCCTTTTTGATTTCCGAAGCGGTTCGAGGCGAAGGCGGAAAACTCCTCCTGCCGGACGGCTCGCCCTTTATGCACCGATTCGATCCCAGAGGGGAACTGGCTCCCCGCGATATCGTCGCGCGCGCCATCGACCACGAAATGAAACGCCTTGGCGTCGATTGCGTTTATCTCGACATCAGCCATAAATCCGCCGACTTCATCAAGAGCCACTTCCCGACCATCTACGCGCGGTGCCTCGAACTCAATATCGACATGACGTCACAACCGATACCGGTCGTCCCGGCGGCCCACTATACGTGCGGAGGCGTCCGGACCGATCGCCGCGCCCGCACCGACGTGCCGGGACTTTACGCTATCGGAGAAACCGCCTGCACCGGGCTGCATGGAGCCAACCGCATGGCCAGCAACTCTCTCCTCGAATGTCTCGCTTTCGCCAAGTTGGCGGCGGAAGATATCGTCATGACTTTGCCGGAGATTCCTTCTCCGCCGGACCTGCCCGAATGGGACGAATCCAAAGTCACCGATTCGGACGAGGAAGTCGTCGTCGCCCACAACTGGGATGAAATCCGGCGTTTCATGTGGGACTACGTGGGAATCGTCAGGACCAACAAACGTTTGCAGCGGGCCTTGCGGCGCGTCGAACTGTTGAAACAGGAAATCGCCGAGTATTACGGAAATTTCAGGGTCACCGGCGATTTGTTGGAATTGCGCAACCTAGTCATCGTAGCCGATTTGATCATCCGCTCGGCCCTGTCGCGCAAGGAAAGCCGAGGGCTTCATTTCACGCTAGACTATCCCAGCGCGGACGCCATCGAACCGCCCCGGAACACCGTAATCTGTCCTTGATTTCCCGATCGAGCTCCGCGGCGCATCAACGGCACCGAGCAGCCCGGCGATACAGGCTGACCGGAACGCGCTTGCTTCCCCACTCGCCAGGGTTTTCCTCGAACACGCCTGCGCAAGGCGTGTTGCATACATTACAGGCACCTCGAGGCGTCAGATTCCATTCCGACAGCTCGTACCAGTCGCGACCGATCAGGAGCTGTCCGCAGTGATGGCAGTACGTGCTCGCGGCCGCCTTATCGTGAACGTTTCCGACGTAAACGTACCTAAGACCATTTTTCATGGCGATCCGCCGCGCGCGAATCAGGGTATCCGGTGGCGTGGGAGGCTTGTCCATCATCTTCCAGTCCGGGTGGAATGCCGAAAAATGGAGGGGAACGTCAGGTCCCAACCTATCGACCACCCACTGCGTCAAGCTGTCCAGCTCTTGATCCGAATCGTTCTCGCCGGGAATCAGCAGAGTCGTGATTTCCAGCCACACGGACGTTTCCTGTTTGATGTATTGCAGGGTGTCCAACACCGGCTGTAAACGGCCGCCGCAGATCTTGCGATAGAATTCATCCGTGAACGCTTTCAGGTCGATATTGGCCGCGTCCATCACGCTATAAAATTCCGCGCGTGGCTCGGCGCACACATAACCTGCCGACACCGCGACCGATTTGACGCCGTGCTTTCGGCACTCCTTGGCGACGTCCACGGCATACTCATGGAAGACCACGGGATCGTTGTAGGTGTAGGCAACGCTGCGGCAACCCAGTTCCTTGGCGGTCCGCGCGATGGCTTCCGGAGAAGCCTGGTCCATCAGAGAATCCATTTCCCGAGACTTGCTGATATCCCAGTTTTGACAGAACTTGCACGCGAGATTGCACCCAGCCGTACCGAACGAGAAGACCGGCGTGCCGGGAAGGAAATGATTCAAAGGCTTTTTCTCGATGGGATCGATGCAGAAGCCGCTCGATCGCCCATAGGACAGCACTACGATCTTGCCGCCCGTATTGCCGCGAACAAAACAAAGCCCCCGCTGCCCTTCATGCAGCTTGCAAAACCGCGGACACAGTGTACATTCCACCCGACCTTTCTCCAGCGCTTGCCAATAGCGCGTAGGAAAACCCGTGTCCGTTTCGATGTTCAGGTTCATGATCGACACCACATTCGTTAAATCGCGCTCGTTTGTAAACTATGGCCCAGCATAAGACCGTCGACGTTTTAACAGCCGGTATCACACCCTACCGAGGACTCTTAAATGAAGAGCATACGCCATCCCGCGGTCGCCGGGCTCTTCTACCCGTGCGACGCCTACCAGCTTCGTGTTATGGTTCGGAAACTCTTACAGAACGCAAACCCGAGCGAGCCGCTACCGAAAGCCATTATCGCGCCGCATGCGGGGTATGTTTATTCGGGCCCCGTCGCTGCGAGCGCCTATGCTCTCCTGCAGCCGGGCCGGGATGTCATTCGTCGCGTGATATTGATCGGCCCGTCTCATCGGGTCGGCTTCCACGGCATCGCCGTCAGCCGAGCGGACATTTTTGCCACGCCCTTGGGCAGTATTCCTATAGACTACGGCGCCATCGAAAAGATTCTCGACTTGCCGTTCGTCAAAAGCCTCGATGAAGCGCATTTGCTCGAACACAGCCTGGAAGTCCACTTACCTTTTCTACAGACGGTCCTGGACCGATTCGAGCTGATTCCGTTGGTCGTCGGTAGTACCGCAGCATCCGAGGTCAGCACCGTCCTCGAACGGCTTTGGGAGGACACGGAGACCCTGACCGTGATCAGTTCCGACTTGAGTCACTACTATGACTATGCAACGGCCAAGCGAATGGACCAGGCCACATCCGTCGCCATCGAAAGGCTTCAACCGGAAGGCATCGGCCGCGAGTCGGCTTGCGGGCGAACGGCCATCAACGGTCTCCTCCATTTTGCGCGCCAAGCCGGACTCAGAGCGCGGACGCTGGATTTGCGCAATTCCGGGGATACCGCCGGTTCGAAGGATCGAGTAGTCGGTTATGGGAGCTATGCCTTTGAATAGTTCGGTCGCTTTCCTAGGCACGACGCACCGGCGGGTATTGCTCGAATTGGCCAAGCGATCCATCGAGCACGGTTCGGTTCATGGACGACCGCTTCCTATCGAACCGGAAACCCTGGCACCTGAACTCGCCGTCAAGAGAGCCACGTTCGTGACCCTCGAATTGCAGGGCAAACTGCGCGGTTGCATCGGCACGCTGCAAGCCGTTCGAGCTTTGGGCGAAGATATCGCCCACAACGCTTATGCCGCTGCGTTCAGAGATCCTCGGTTTCCGCCGGTCGGTCTAAGGGACATCGAACGGCTCGCTATCCGTCTATCCTTGCTGACGCCTTGGGAACCGCTATCGTTCACGTCGGAAGACGATCTATTGGGACAGTTGACGGTGGGCGAGGACGGCTTGATCCTGGAAGAGGGACCCAAGCGCGGAACTTTTCTGCCGGCGGTTTGGGAATCACTCCCGGACCCCAAGGCCTTTCTGCAACATCTGAAATTGAAAGCCGGCCTGCCCAAGGATTACTGGTCGAACTCGATCAAGATCTATCGCTATCGCACGGAGATCATCGACGAGCATTCGGCATAGATCTCAAAAATCGAAGCTTGGCAAATCCGTCCGCTTCGCACACGGGCAGGCCGTTCACTCACCGAGTAAAACACAGGCCACGGGGCTCGGAGCACAGACGGGCTCCGTCCCCGAACGAATGGCACCATCAATAGCCCTCTTTTTCAATAAGATATCGTTGCACCGCCGATTCATACACTTCGGTCGAGATCTTCGGTCCGTAGACCACGGTCTGGCAATGTTCCTCGACGATAATGCTCAGCAGTCTGAAAGCATTTCGCGGCGTCAGCTGGCGCACGATGAATTGAGCCTTGCTCTCCCCCTCTTCTTCGAAAATATCCGCCAGCCTGATCGGCGCGCTTCCCGGCTTTCGCGAAACGTTCATACGCTTCTCGATCAGCCGGATCATGTTGTCGGCAGACCAATTGATGGACGAGATGGTCTTGATCCTATCGCTCCGATAATACTTCTTGAGATCGTGCAACTCGTACGGCAGGAACAGAATGATGCCCAGGTGATCGATCTGGAACAGCTGATCGTCGAGGATAGGCGTCACCAACTCGCGCATTTTTTCCGGATCGCCCTTGATACTCGTGGGCTCGTCCACGCGATCGACCAGTAAATAGACACCGGACAGACCGAAGTATTGGACCAAGTCCATGTAGCTCTTCAGCAAAGTGAACCGGTTCTCGGTCATCCTCGGAATACCGTGGAACTCGAACAGGCCCGGTCCGATTTCCTGGATGATCTTGAACATGTTCTCCACCGAGACCGGAACACCGCGAATGTTCCGGTAAATCTCCCCCGCCAGAAGCTTCGCCTGTTTATTGGAGAAAAAGCTGTTCCGCTTTTTGTAACCCGCGATCGCAATGAGCTTGCGAAGCGCCGAGATCTTGCTCGATAGGTCGTTGGGGGAGAAGTAAAGCGCCGTGAGCAGGATGAACTTCTCTGCGAACTCCCGATTGTCCTTGAGCATGTCCTCCTTCTTAGCCTCGGTAATATTGCGATACAACTCCTCGATCCCGAGCTTGAGGATGTAATCGAGATGATCGTCGAGGGTGATCTTGCTCTCCCGGATGAGCACCTCTTCCTTTCTTCTCCGAAACAGCTTCGCAAGCCCTGGTTTCCTCGGCGAGTATTCCGCCGGAAGTTTTCGGACTTTGGTGACTTCGCTGAGCAGCTCGTTGAACTCCACATATCTGATCACCAGCACCTTATCCCGATACTGGCGGAGATAGCGCTCGGTATCGATCCGCATGGAAGATTTACCGGCGCCCCGGATTGCAAAAATCACGTACGGACTCGGTTTGTCCAGATTCAGCAACGCCGACCGTAGCGATGTGTTCTCTACCATGGCCGCCTGCAAATAAGGATCGCGGTCTGCGTCGAAGATTACGAAGGGATGATGTTCAAACTGCCATACATGCAGCCATTCTTTTATTTCCATCAGACTCTCGATGAGATCTTATTCGTCGGAAAATTTGCTATCGCCCCGAGACAGTCCCGAAATTGAAAAACCTAGAACCTATCCCAGTTGCTGCAGGTTCCAAAAACCCTTCGACAGGCTCAGGGCGAACGGCCTACTGAGATAGGCTCTTATTGTTCCCGGGATACCATGCCCATGGCTGCCGAACTATAGCACAGTTCACGTCGATTCCGGCCGCTTCGTCTTCTCGAGGCGGGTATCTCAGTGCCCACCGCGCGCAGGCGGAAGATCGACCAGGCAAGAATTCACCCCCGTTTCCGCCGAGCCCCGGCATCGTCACTTGAACGGTGTGCGAAACGAAGCTACCCTTGCCCCGTTTTCAGTCCAGCCACCAATCAAACATGAGTAACGTACCAGATAAGCCGAACGCAGACTCAGAACATCCGGGCACCAGCCCCGATTTCCGGCCCGGTTGGAAACCGCTGCTTTGGTTCGGAGCCGGGCTGGTTGCCGTGATCGGGTTCGCGGACCTGATTTTTGATCTGTTTCTGGATGCCCTGGCCCTGCTTGGAGACGTTATTTTTATTGTCGTGGAAGGCAGCGAGGAACTGTTCATCGAAGACAAATTGGAGGTCTGGTTCGACCTTTCGCCGCGCCATGCCGAGTTGATTACAGCTTGGACGATAACACCGCTAAAAATACTGCTCGGCATCTTTGCTTTACGATGGCTGTGGCGCTATTGCCGAACGCGGCTTGTTCCAGCCCTGACACGTTGGATACGGAAACAATTCACCATCCTACGCCTGTCCTGGTCGGCCCTTTGGTGGCCCTGGAAAGGTGTAGTCGTAAGCATGCTGATAGGCAGTCTGTTTGTCTTGATTTAAACCGGTTCGCGGCAAACCGACCCTACCCTTGCTTGAGTTGCATCCGAATCTAAACCTCGCCGGCCATACCGGACGGACTCGAAGGCGCATCGAATTCGCGTGTCCGTTAACATGATTTTCCGGATAAGGTACGATTAACGCTAAAAGCCGCAGACTCACGGCACAGATTAGAGGGATCTCGAAAAACTGCCTTCCCCGCGGTCTTTCTCTTGGCCAAGCCCAAACGCGGTTTGGGCTTGGCTTACGTTTTCAACCCCTTGCGTGGCCGAAAACGACCGGGCATCCCTGTCCCGTGCGAGCACCTCGAAGTTTTTCGAGGCGCTCGCGGTGCGTTTTCGTATTCTGTGTGCACCCGGAAATATTCTTTAGCGAACGAGCCGGAGATTTCTTTTGTCCGACAATTTGCAGCCAATCACAGTTCTGGCCAACCAGAGCGAACTGGGCATACCGGAACCATCCGCTTTCTTCCTTGGGGACCGGCGCATCGAAGTCGTGGAGGTCATGGATCGATGGCTGGCATCGGACTATGGCTATTTCAAGCTGCTGACCACGGACGGCATCTATATTCTCCGCCACGACAGCGACCAGGACCGCTGGGCACTAACGCTTTACAA
Organism: Methyloversatilis universalis; assembly: GCA_020723665.1. Lineage (GTDB taxonomy): Bacteria > Pseudomonadota > Gammaproteobacteria > Methylococcales > Methylococcaceae > Methylocaldum. The sequence continues at coordinate 23,228 of DYIL01000005.1, read as the reverse complement.
GCAATCCGAATTTCTGCCGGTCTTGGACGTCGGCAAGAAACCGAAGATCCACTGACGTTCGTTTGAACGACACGCGGCTTTGCTCTGCGCCGCGTGATAAGAATTCGACGCTCGCCCTAATGCGGATAATGCTCGCCCGGCGTTATCCGTCAAATTTCCGGCGGTCATGAGCTCTGGCGGCCCCCATGTCTCAGGCCGGCAACCCTGGCATAAATCTCGCTTCAACTGGGTGAGATTTGACCAAGGGCATTCTTTCAGCGAGACACCGTGCGATGAAAAACAATAAAAAAGCGGGAAGTCCGGCCGCCTTGTTGAGCCAAGAAGACTGGAAAAAAAACGCGGCGGGCGATTCCTCGTCCTACGAAATGGTATTGGCTCTTCAAACGACCCTGGACTTAGAACAGCTTCTCGGCTTGTTCAGCACGCACCTGGGGGCCTTCGTTGCCCATTCGGGATTCGGCTTTTCCAACAAAAAGCTCGGAGTGGAATTTTCGGTGGGCAAAAAAGGACGACACGTCTGCAGTTACAATCTCGAACTCGAGGGCGAGTCGCTCGGCGAATGGCAGATGAGCAGAGACCGGAGATTTACGGAACCCGAACTTGCCCGTACGGAAGCCATGCTCTGCCGACTACTTTACCCCTTGCGTAACGGCCTCAAATATCGCGAAGCGCTGTCTCACGCCCACACCGACCCATTGACCCAAACCGGAAATCGAGCTGCGCTGTTCGACAGCCTGCAGCGGGAATTGGAACTGGCTTACCGCTACGGTACGCCGCTTTCCGTCATTCTTCTCGACGTCGATCACTTCAAATCAATCAACGATCGTTTTGGACACCGCACCGGCGATGCCGTGTTGCGCTCGGTGGCCCGCTCCATCAAAGACTCGGTGCGCGGGAGCGACATTCTATTCCGCTACGGCGGTGAAGAATTCGTCATCGTGCTGGCCAATACGGCCAAGGACGGCGCGGTGCAACTCGCCGAGCGCATTCGACGGACGGTTGAGTCGACGGTCTGCGACATCTGCGGCTTGAACCTCCGTATTACACTGAGCTTGGGCGTCGCGACGCTTCTCCCTGGAGAAACCCATCTGGACCTGCTGCATCGTGTCGATCAGGCCATGTACTTGGCAAAGCGCGGCGGACGCAATCGGGTTGCCGACGCCATCGAGGCCTAGAGCAAGAGACCGGCGTGTCGAACCATTTTATCGTCTCCGGCTTCTCGCCCCTTTGTCGTCGGCATGCCGACCGATGCGACGAACCATAGCTGTTTTTTCGACTTCCAATCCCACGGAACGCATCAACTCGCCGACTTCTTCCGCGCGGAGCTCGTAAGACGCTCCCGCTCTCAAGCGGGGCGGTAGGCCGATGCCGGCAAACCGCGTCCGAATCAGCCGGCTCACGGTGATCCCCTGCGATTCCCAAAGTCTCCGGACGATGCGGTTTCGTCCTTCCTTCAAAGTGACGCGAAACCATCGGTTGGCACCCTCGCCGCCCGCGGACTCGATCGTCTCGAATCGCGCCGGCCCGTCTTCCAGCAAGACGCCATTCGACAGCCGGGTCAGCATTTCGTCGCTGACGCGGCCAAGAACCCGAACCGCGTACTCGCGCTCGATTTCCCGCGACGGATGCATCAGGCGATTGGCGAGTTCGCCATTATTAGTGAGCAACAGCAAACCTTGCGTGTTGATGTCGAGACGGCCGACGGCAATCCAGCGCCCCGTCGCGGGTTTGGGCAACCGGGTAAAGATCACTGGACGCCCCTCCGGATCGCGGCGGCTGACCACTTCCCCGATGGGCTTGTGATAGACGAGCACGCGGGTCAGCGCTTCGGATCTTTTGGCGACGTCGACCGGACGACCGTTGAGGGTGACGCGGTCGCCCTTCTGGTAACGGTCTCCGAGTTCGGCCGGCTTGCCGTTTATCGCGATCCGGCCGGCTTTGATCCATTCTTCGATCTCCCGGCGCGAACCCAAGCCCAATCGAGCGAGAACTTTCTGAATCCGCTCGCCGGCATCCCCCCGAAACGAGCGTATGTCCGAGGGCGCTTTGGTTTTATTACGTCGATTCGTGATCCGCATTTTCGATCATTGGCTGGGCTTTCGGCGCCGACTCCAGCGCCAAATCATCTAGGAATTCCTGGAGCGGCGGAAGTTCGTCGAGGCTCCTCAGGTTGAAATAGTCCAGGAATTGCTTGGTCGTGGCGAGCAGCGCCGGACGCCCCGGCACTTCTTTGTGTCCTACCACCTGTATCCACCCCCGCTCCTGAAGCGTTCGAACGATGCTCGAGCTGACGGCGACGCCGCGAATATCCTCGATCTCGCCGCGCGTAACCGGCTGGCGGTAAGCGATGATGGCGAGAGTCTCCAAAAACGCGCGTGAATAACGGCCGGGGCGCTCCTCGAACAATCGCGAAACCCAAGGCGAGAAAGCCGCTCGCACCTGGAGCCGGTAACCGCTCGCCACCTGCTTCAATTCGACGGGACGATCGCGGCAATCCGCGGCCAAGTCCGCTAAGGCGGCTTGGATTTCCGCGGGCTCCGGCCGCTCGTGTTCGGCAAACAGATTTTCCAGCTCGGCCAGGGACAAGGGTCTGCCGGCGGCCAACAGAGCCGCCTCGATAATGCTCTTGAGTTCCACGTCAATCGGCACCGGACGCCATCAAAGGCCTTACCAGCAATTCGCCCAGGGGTTCGTCCTGGATGATCTCGATCAAACGCTCCTTACCGAGCTCGAGTATGGCGAGCAGCGAAACGACGGCGCCGTGCCGCCCTTCCTTGCGTTCGAACAGGGCGGGAAACGGGACGAGCAACTGGGTCCGCAATCGGGCCAGTATGCTCGACATGCGCTCGCGCACCGACAATGGCTCGCGCTGGATACGATGATGCGTCAGACGCTCGGCGCGCCGCAGTACGTCTTGAAAAGCCAGGAGAACTTCCTTCAAGTCCACTTCCGGATAGACCTTTCTTACCTGGATGGCACTCGTATCCGCCGAAGTTTCGAAAACGTCGCGCTCGCATCGCGGCAAGACATCGAGCCGTTGGGCCGCGTGCTTGTAGCGCTCGTACTCCTGGAGGCGGCGCACCAATTCGGCGCGCGGGTCATCTTCTTGCTGTTCCGGGCTCGCAGGGCGCGGCAACAGCATGCGCGATTTGATCTCGGCGAGGATCGCCGCCATCAGCAGGTATTCGGCGGCAAGCTCGATACGGAGTTCGCTCATCATCTCGATATAAGCGATGTACTGACGCGTGATATCGGCGATGGGAATATCCACGATGGAAAGATTCTGACGGCGAATCAAATAAAGCAGAAGATCGAGCGGACCTTCGAACGTTTCCAGAAATACTTCCAGCGCGTCGGGTGGGATGTAGAGGTCTTCCGGCAATTCGGTGAGAGGCGTGCCGTTGACCAGAGCCACCGGCGCGATAGTCACTCCTTCCGCGCCTACGGCTTGCGAACCGCCCTGCTGCGTTTCTCGCTCAGCGCCCGCGACGACAGAATTTTCGCATTCCGCGAGATCGGTCATTTACAGGCCGGCGAAACCGAAAAGCAAGCGCTGCATGGCATAGATCGGAAAACCCAGAATCAGGGATAATCCGCCGGTAGCAATCAGCGCCAGCAGAATGAAGAAACCGTAGGGCTCGATCTGACTGAACTTGATGGCCAGCTTAGGCGGCAAGAAACTCACCGCGATTCGCCCGCCGTCTAGCGGCGGAATCGGGAGCAAGTTCAAGAGCATCAGCACGATATTGATCACGATGCCGGCAATACCCATCAACCCCAGAGGCACCGACACGTAATCGAAATCGATAATGTTGGCCAGACGGGCGATGAGCGCCCAGGCAATCGCCATCAAAAGATTCGCGGCGGGTCCGGCTATGGCGACCAGCGCCATATCCCGCTTCGGGTGGCGCAACTTGCCGAAATCCACCGGAACGGGTTTGGCCCAGCCGAAGATAAACCCGCCAAGAGCCAACAGCACTCCGGGCACTAGCAAGGTACCGACCGGATCGATGTGGTGCAGCGGATTCAGGGACAGGCGGCCTAACCGCGCCGCCGTGCTATCGCCCAACATTCTGGCAACCCAGCCGTGGGCCACTTCATGCAAGGTGATGGCAAACAGAACCGGGAGAATCCAGACGGCGACACGTTGAGCAAAAGTAAGTTCTTCCATTGGTGCAATTCTTGAGCGAATGAACGGGATTATTGAAGTGAGGCGACAACACCCGATCCCTGCCGGACGATTTCCGGTGTCTCTTCCATGAAGCCGATGATCGTGGTTGGGGTATAGGGAACGATTCCGGCGTCGATGATCAAATCCACTTCTTTTTCGAGACGGACGCGAATGTCTTCGGGATCGGTCATGGCGTCATCTTCGCCGGGAAGAATCAGCGTCGAACTGAACAAAGGCTCATTCAACTCCGCCACCAGTGCCAACGTGATCGGATTGGCCGGCAAGCGGATACCGATGGTCTTGCGCTTCGAGTGCTGCAGGCGGCGCGGGGTTTCGCGGGTCGCTTTGAGAATGAAGGTGAACGGCCCCGGCGTCAGCGATTTGATCAGCCGGAAGGCTTCGTTGTTGATTTTCGCGAAAGTCGATATCTGCGACAGATCCCTGCAGACCAAGGTAAAATTGTGATCTTCCTCCAACTGACGAATTCGGCGGATGCGGTCCAATCCGGACTTGTTGTCCATCTGGCAGCCGAGGGCGTAGGACGAATCGGTAGGATAAACGATGACGCCCCCCTGGCGAATGATCTCGACGCTCCGGCGGATCAGCCGGGGCTGCGGATTATCCGGATGAATCTGAAAATATTGAGCCATCCGGGTAGTTTACTATAGACCGCCGCTCCCCAGCGATTTTTGCCACAGATTTAAGAACCTGTGCCTGGCTTCTTGGCGACGTTGTCGCGCAGATAAACCGGCAGCGCCTGTTCCGGCTCGACGAACAAACCCTTACCGAAAGCGTAGGCGCCGAGATAGGCTACCATCGCCGCACGCGGGAAGCGCTCGGGCATGAGTCTTTTCACGCAGCGGCCTAAACGTTCTTCGAGAATCGAACCGTACGTTTTCCATCCGCTGCCGATACCGATGCCTTCGACCTGATCGGGGAACGAAACGCTATCGGCCGGCAATACCGATTCTTCGCCGAGAAGCTCGGCCAATCCCGATTCTCCCCGACGATAGACCGCCCAGTAGATTTCGCCCATGCGGGCATCGATACAGGGAAACGCGATAGGTTCCGAAGCCCCGGTCAGGGCGTCCTGCGCCAGGGCGGCCAGGGTCGAAACCGGAGTCACGGGCAGATCGGCGCCGAACGCAATGCCTTGAGCCACGCCGGCCGCGATGCGAACGCCGGTGAATGAACCGGGCCCCCGTCCGAACGCGAGAGCGTCGACCTGTGCAATCTTGATTCCGGCTTCGGCCAGCAAGGACTCGATCATGGGCAGTATCAACCGGTTATGCCGCTGCGGCGCCAGCTCATAACGTTCGAGAATGGCGTCATTGATCAGCAAGGCGGCCGAACACGCTTCGGTGGCGGTTTCGATGGCCAGAATTTTCATACCGCAATCTCTTCTTCGATTCCGCCGGCAAAAAACCGCTGCACGTCGGCGAGCGAACGCGTCCTCGGCATGTCAGGCAGACTATTCAGAAAAACCTTTCCATACGAACGGGACAGAATACGCGGGTCGCACAGCATCAGAACGCCGCGGTCCGACTGATCCCGGATCAAGCGTCCTACCCCCTGCTTGAGCGCGATGGTGGCCGCCGGAAGCTGATAGCTGGCGAAGGGATTCAAGCCGCTGCGGCGAAGGGTTTCGAGCCGTGCATTGAGTACCGGGTCGCTCGGCGAAGCGAACGGCAATTTGTCGATGATGACGCAGGACAGCGCCGGTCCCGGAACGTCGACTCCCTCCCAGAAACTTCCAGTCCCGAGCAGGATACCGTTGCCGGCCCGCTTGAACGCTTCCAAGAGCACCGCTTTCGGCTGCTCGCCCTGAACGAATAGTGGGTAATCGAGATCCCGAGCGACCAGCGCGGCGGCGACGGACAAGGCCTGATGCGAGGTGAACAACATGAAAGCCCTGCCCCGGCTGGCCTTCAACACTGGCAGCGCCGCCCTCACCACGGCCTGGGTGAAATCCTCGGCGGACGGGTCCGGAAGTCCCGGCGGCAAGAACAGCAGGCACCGGTTGCGGTAATCGAAAGGGCTGTCCCAAGCTCGGCATTCGGCACCCGCTAGGCCCAGCTGCCCGACGAAATGATCGAAACGGCCGGCCACGGTGAGCGTCGCCGATGCGAAAATCCAAGCGGCTTGACTATGCTTGCGAAACCGTGCGAACTCGCCGGCGATCGCCAACGGCGTGCGGTTCAGGGAAAAGCTGTGTTTGTAGACTTCGAACCAGCGTATGGCCTCGCTGCCTTCGTCCTTGCCGAAAGTGTCCAGCCGTGCGCCGAGTTCCGTACAGCGCTTCCAGCATGATTCCAGGCCTTTGCTGCGAACGGCGGCTTCTTTCAGGATCAGTTCGAGGTCGTGCAAATGCCGGCGAAGCTCGCCCAGTTTTTCGGTCACGGCCGGATCGTCGGCCACATGGTGCCAAGCTTCCCGCCGCGACGGTTCGCCGAATGCCTGCCGCAGTTCCACCGTCAGTTGCTCCAGCAGTTCCGCTCGTTCGAGCAACTGCGGCATGTCTTTCGCGTTCTTGAGCCGCTCGACGAGAATATCGTCCGCCAAGCCGTTGAGCTGACGGGAACTGATGCCAAGTCCCAGAAACTGCGCCGCCGATTCCACGAACTGATGAGCCTCGTCGACCACGATCGCCTCACAGTCCGGCAAGAGTTCGCCGAAGCCATCGTTTTTCAGGGTCCAATCCGCCCACAGGAGATGATGATTGATCACCAGGATATCGGCATCCTGGGCGCTCCGGCGCGCCTTCGCCAAAAAACAGTCGTCATAGCGCGGGCACTCCTGGCCGAGGCAATTATCGCCGGTTGAAGTCACCGAAGGCCACAGCAGCGAGGATTCCGGCACATCGACCACTTCGGCGATGTCGCCGGTCCGGGTGATCTTGCTCCAGCGCCGGATAGCCTCCAGGTCATGCGCCTCGCGCGAGCCGTAGCCGGCTTTGAATCCCAGGGTATTTTCCAAACGGTACGGACACAGATAATTGGCTCGCCCTTTGAGCAGCACGGCCTTGAACGGCACGGCCAGAGCCTGCCGGACCAGAGGCAAGTCCTTGCGGAAAAGCTGATCCTGAAGGGTCTTGGTGGCGGTCGACACAATGACTTTTTTGCCCGAAAGGGCCGCTGGAGCCAAATAGGCCAAGGTCTTGCCCGTGCCGGTTCCCGCTTCCGCGACCAAACAGCTTCTGCCGTCGATCGCGTGCTTGACCGCTTGCGCTAGTTCGACCTGGGCCTGACGCGGGCGGAATCCGGGAAGGCATCGGGCGAATGGACCTTCCGCCCCCAAAATCCGGTGGAGATTCCGCAAGTCAGTTCCCGGCGTTGAGCTCGGCCTGTTGCGCGCCGGCCAGATCGCCTTTCGCCCGACGGGCCTGGGCGATAATGGACCAGTTCTTTTGGGTCAGCGGCTGGCTTCCCCTGGCTAGCTGGTTCGACTTCTTCGCCAGATCTTCGGCGAGTCCGGGCTGGTGCTGCTGTAGCCTGATCACGGCTAATTCATGCCACAACAGCGGATTGCGCGGCTGTATGCGTATTCCTCTTTCCAACGCGGAGGCCGCGTTATCCAGTTGCCCGGCCTTACGGTTGCTTTCGGCCTCGCTCAACAAGGCCAGAACGGCCGGCGACGAGGCGACCGGCTCGCTTCTCGCGGGCGGTCCTGCTCTCGATGGAGCGGGAACTTCTCTTAGCGTGACCGGAGGGGAAGGCGGTTGGCGCCCGGCCGTGGAGTCGCCCGGCACCTGCTCGGGCTGGTAAATCCCGCGCGGCTGATTCGATACGCTGACGCAGGCCGCTTGCAAAAGAAGGGCGGCGACGACGAGAGGACGATAGGCTTTGGTCATGTTGAAACGCAGACCTCTGTACGGAGAAGCTGAAATGTCTAAATAGTAGAACACGACCCGTAGCGCGGGACACGAGCGCCGGCTCGGGCCATCCTCGAAAGAAGAGGGAGAATACAGGACATCGCCGTCGCGCTCCAGTTCGCCGTTCTCTGCCCCATTGGACCCGCGGCGCCCGATGAAGTTACCGAGAACCCCGCAAGTCCTTTACGCAAGACACGGTTCCCGACTCAACTGGTAGAATCCGGACAATACCCCTTTGGAAAACGATCATGCCTGTCATACGCCCTTTTGCCGCTCTTCGTCCGGCACCCGACCGCGCCGCGGATGTCATCGCACCGCCCTATGACGTACTGGATACCGAAGAGGCCAGAACGCTGGCGGCGAACCGTCCATGGAGCTTCCTCCACATCTCCAAACCGGAAATCGATCTCGCGCCCGGCGTCGACCCCCATGCCCCCGAGGTTTACGCCAAAGCCGCGGAAAACCTGAAACGGATGCTGGATTCCGGCATTCTGAACAGAGACGATCGGCCGCTCTATTACGCCTACCGACTCGTCATGGGCGAGCACACGCAACTGGGCCTGGTCGCGACCGCAAGTGTCGCCGCTTACGACGCCAACCGCATCCGCAAACACGAGTTTACCCGTCCCGACAAGGAGGACGACCGGGTACGCCAGATCGTCGCGCTGAACGCTCAGACCGGTCCGGTCCTGCTGGCCTATCCCGATGCCCCCGAGATCGACCGACTTTTGGCGGAAACCGCCGGCGAGCCACCCGAAGCGGATGCGACTTCCGAATCCGGCGTGCGGCATACGCTCTGGGTCATTCGCGATCAGCGCATTATCGCCCGGCTCACCGAGCTTTTCGATACGTTGCCTGCTCTTTACATCGCCGATGGTCATCACCGCTCCGCCGCAGCTTCCAGAGTCGCTGCCTCGCGCCGCCGGTCCGTTCCCGGTTATACGGGGGATGAAAGTTACGAATATTTTCTGTCCGTGATTTTTCCGCACCGGCAGATGCGCATCATGGCCTACAACCGTCTGATCAGAGACTTGAACGACCTGAGCGAGCCCGAGTTTCTGAAGCGGGTGGCCGAGCGCTTCACCGTGGAAGAAGTCGGCAGCCCCGTGAAACCGGAAGCGCCGGGCGAGTTCGGCCTCTATCTCGGCGGCCGTTGGCGCAAGCTGCGCATAAAGCCGGATCCGATCCCGACCGACCCGGTGGCGCGGCTGGACGTCAGCCTCTTGCAGGACAATCTGATTGCTCCCGTCCTGGGCGTCGCCGATCCGCGTCGCGACCGGCGCATCGATTTCGTGGGGGGCATCCGGGGTTTACGCGAACTCGAACGCCGGGTGGATTCCGGCGAAATGGCACTGGCATTCTCGCTGCATCCTACCCGCATGGAAGACCTGATGGCCGTGGCCGATGCGGGCGAGGTCATGCCCCCGAAGTCGACCTGGTTCGAACCCAAGCTGGCGGACGGTTTGGCCTCCCACGTGCTGGACTAGGCCGATAGGACTGACGCCGGGAAGAAGTTCACTCGACAGCGGCCGGTTCGAGAGACAGCCGAGCGCCTTAACAGGGTGTTGAAAAACGCATTCTGCATACGATATGTAGGTTAACAGTTTCGTCGTTGCCCACTACCTATGGTAGGAGCATCGAATTTTTCAACAGCCTGTTAAAGTTCCGCCGAACAGGTCCCCGTTCAGGAAGCTCTGAACAAGTGGATTCCGTTCATGCCCTTCGAACGGAATCAATATCTTACCGTTCGCCCTGAGCCCTTCTACTCGGCTGAGGGCAGTCCTGTTGAAGGACTTAATCGGAGCTTCTTTTATAAACTCGACGAAGGCGTTGCGTGGGTATGCTCGTACCGCTCCTGACAGTCCAGACACCTCTCGGCGGCAGGATTGGCCTTGAGCCGCGGATAGCCGATCTCGCCTCCGCAGTCGGCGCACACACCGTACTCGTTGTTGCCGATCCTGAGCAGGGCGGCGTCGATCGCCTGAAGCTCGCGGATGTGCCGATCGATGATGGCGAGATTCAGATCCACCAATAAATCCGCCACCGATTCCTCCTCGATATCGTGAACTTGTCCGGCGAGATCAATGTATCGCTCGTTGTCCGAAGCCAGGAGTTCCCGACGAATCTCCTCTCGCAGCTCGCGAAAGCGGCTTTTGAGCGCTTCTTTCAGTTCGTTGATCTGTGTATCCGAAAGTGGTTCAGTCATGGTTGTTCTCCGTTCGAATTCGTCCGATCGGCCGGCGTAACGGGTCTGTGCTCCGGTTCGATCATCGTGCCTCCCGTGAGCGGTACGAAAGCGACGTCCAAAACGCTACGGGTTTCGATTTGCCCTCGTTCATCCTTTACCACCAGCATCAGTTCCTGGTGGTGATAAGGCAAGCCGACCGGAATCACCATCCTGCCGCCGGGCTTGAGCTGCGCCAGCAAGGGTTCAGGAACATAGGGGGCGGCCGCCGTCACGATAATGCTGTCATAGGGCGCATGTTCCGGCCAGCCGTAATAGCCGTCGCCGGCACGCACCTCCACGTTGCGATAGCCGAGACGCTTCAGCCGTTCCTTCGCCTGTTCGGCCAGTTCAGAAATGATTTCCACCGTGTAAACCCGCTTCACCAACAGCGACAGCACCGCCGCCTGATAGCAGGAACCCGTGCCGATTTCCAGGACGACATCGTCGGGTTCGGGATCGAGAAGATCGGTCATCAAAGCCACGATGTAAGGCTGGGAAATGGTTTGACCGTAACCGATGGGCAGGGGTCCGTTCTCGTAAGCGTAGGCCTTGCACTCCGAGGGCACGAACCGGTCGCGGGGAACTTTTCGCATCGCATCCAGGACTTTCGGATTCAGCGCATCCTTGCCGATGAAATGCCGGGTGAGGGTGACCTCCTCCTCGATCTCGCGCAGCATTCGGGACAAAGTAGTCATAGGATCTTGAGACCTCGTCGGATCTTTTCGGGGGAGTAGGCTTATCTTACGCCTTAATAGACGATCGAGGAGGAACATGATCAATCGATTCATCTGCGCCGGGAGTCTGAACACGGACTACCGGAGCTGATTCGCCTTGGCCGAATTTTAGGCGAACGCCTGATCCGCGCTTGGAGCGCGGGCTGCGGCGCAGGCGAGGAAGCGTATACGCTGACTTTGATTTGGGCGCTGGAAGTCGCGCCGCAAAATCCGGATATGGCGTTCCGACTGACCGCCACCGACGCCGATCCGCAGCAGATCGCGCGCCCAGCGCGGCTGTTACCCGGCGAATAGTCTCAGGGAATTGCCTTCTTCTTGGCGCGGTCCGGTGTTTAACCAGGATCGGGAACGCTATTGCATCAGACCCGAGTATCGCCTCAGGGTGAGGTGGGCCGTACAGGACATCCGCCAAACAATGCCGGTTGGCCCTTTCGATCTCGTTCTCTGCCGAAACCTGGCGTTCACCTATTTTTCGACCGCCTTGCAGCGGCAAATCCTCCATCGTCTCGATGCGCGCCTGACGACCGGCGGGCTGCTCGTGATGGGCGCGCACGAATCGCTGCCTGAAATGCCGCCGCGGTGGAGTTCCTGGCTGCCCGGGCAGCCCATCCATCGCAAGGGCCGGTTGCGCCCCCATTCAAGCGCCGGGGGCATCCGAGCGGCGCGGCTCGCCATCCCAGCCCGTTCCGAACACCTGCTGCAACCGGCGCGCCCGCCAGATCAGATAAATCCCGACCAGTATCGCCGGAATGCTGAGCCATTGGCCCATGGTAATCGTCCACCCGGTCTCGAAGGCGGCCTGGCCCTCCTTGAAGAATTCGAGCACGAAGCGGGCACCGAACACCAAGATAAAAAACCGCCCGAACATATGCCCCGACGGCACGCTGTTCCCGCGCTTGAGATAAAAGCGGAATTGAATCAGGAAAATCACCAGATAAAAGAATGCCTCGTAGAGCTGGACCGGATGACGCGGCAAGGCATCGACCCGAGCAAAGATCACAGCCCAGGGCACATCGGCCGGCCGGCCGAGAATCTCCGAATTAAAGAAGTTGCCGATGCGGATCAGGCAGCCGGACAAAGGCACCGTGACGCCGATTCGATCGCAAACCCAGAGGAAAGGCTGATCGGTCGCTCGGCGGGAATACAGCCAGACCGCGACCAGGATGCCGACCACCGCACCGTGGCTCGCGAGCCCGCCCTCCCATACGGCGAGGATCTTCCACGGATGGGTCAGATAGAATCCTGGATTGTAAAACAGCACATGGCCCAAACGCGCTCCGATCACGGTCCCGGCAAGGACGAACAGGACCAGATCGTAAACCTCATCCTCCGGGCGGCCTTCTCGCCGAAACAGATAACGGAAGATGAAGAGGCCGTAGACGAAGGTCGACGCAAAGAAAAGTCCGTACCAATGGACCGGAAGATGGAAAGAGCCTATGGAAATGGTGGCGGCGACAGGAGCAATATCCCACAACATGGCGAACTGATCCCCCCTCAACACTTTCTCTGGTTCATGACACGTTCTCTAGTCGGCGGGGCCATACCGGCAGAAAAATGTCATCCGCCGTGCGAGATTTGTCAATTGGAGTCCCGTTACGTCGATACGATGATTCGGTAACGGTTCTCGACCGCCCGCCCCATTAAACTTCTCCCGGCTTTGTCGACCTAAACGATGGACATAGTCATTTTGAGTCGGCTTCGCCATGGGCCGAAAACATTCCGGTCCTATCCGAGCCGCTCGGCGGTAAACGAAGTCTCTGTGTGCGAGGCGAGGACATGACCATGAATTCTGAAGCAGATCCTATTGTCGGCAATTGGTATCGACACCTCGACAAGGGCCAAGCCTTTCAGGTCGTCTACGTGGACGAGGAGGCGGATCTGGTGGAGATTCAACACTTCGACGGCGACGTCGAAGGCATGGATTTCGATACCTGGTACCGGCTCGACATTGAGCCGATCGAGGCGCCGGAAAACTGGAGCGGGCCTTTGGACGTCTCCGAACTCGACGATCTTACGGGCACCGAAGTTTCCGATACGCCGCCCGAAGATTGGGCCGAGCCTTTGGACGAAATCGAAAAACCTGAGGAGCGACCCGTCGAAGAAAGTCCGGAAGAAGAAGGAAGCGAATGGGGCGAGGGATTTCCGGAAGAAGAGCCTTTGGAACAAGAGCCTCCGGCGCAAACGCCTGAGGAACCGGACGAGGAAAAGCCAAACCAAGAAAGCGGCGATTCTTGGATGGAAGAGTAATTCCACGTCTCAATCAAAAGGGCACATGTAGGCCGGAATAAGGTGTATGAATCGAGAGGTCGAGGCGGTGTTGGCGCGCCTTCAAACCCGGTCGCCACCTGCGGAGCCTCTGCCCACGGCGAGACGGCGATCGCGGCAGTCGAACGCCCCGAGCGTCGATGTCCGAACCGCCTTGTCTGCAGTGAAGAGGATGTCCTAGCTCTCCCCAAGGCCTCTCGGCATTTTTCCAGCATAGGCCCAGCCGAAAAGGCCGCCCACTCTATCCACTGGTTTGCCTGGTGCTCGCATAATCGAGTATCGAGACTGCAATTGGGCGACATTGCATCAGACCTTGCGTTTTTGTCCTTATCACTCTCTCTCGATAGACGCGTTTCCGGCGTTACATTACCTTTACGAACTTGTAAAACAAAAAAACTCGGCTCGACCTCGCCCCTTCAGATGGAGAACCTCATGTTTCGTCGGTCGGCGTTGTTGGTCTTTCCTATATTGTTGGTTTCGGTCATCGTTCTGGCGGATCCGCTGTTGCCGGACGCCGTCCCCGCTCCCCTTAAACCCTGGACCGACTGGGTCTTGCGCGGCCACGAAAATCGGACTTGCCCGCACCTGCACGGCAACCCCGAAGAGCGGCGCTGCGTTTGGCCGACCAGGCTCGAATTGGTCCTGGACGATCGTGCCGGGCGCTTCGCCTTGACGGCCCGTGTTTACGCGGAGGGGTGGCTGGCCCTTCCGGGCGACGCCGAACACTGGCCGCAGCAGATCGAGGTGGACGGAAAGCCGGCCGTAGCCGCTACCGCCGAGAATCGCCCCGGCACCCGTCTCGCGCCGGGCGAGCACATCGTCAGGGGCCGTTTCGTTTGGGATCGTCTGCCGCAAAATCTCGCGGTGCCGACCGACGCGGGCATCATCTCTTTGACGGTCAACGGCCAATCCGTCCCCTTCCCCGTCTTCAACGAACAGAAGCAGTTGTGGATCTACCGCGAGGCATCTGGCGATGCCGGGCCATCGGAGAGAGCCGAGACCGTCGACGTGCAGGTTTACCGGCGGATCATCGACGACACCCCGCTGCGCGTAGTGACGCATATCGATCTGGACGTATCCGGCGGACAGCGCGCGATCCTTCTCGATGGGGCGCTGCCGACCGACTCGATTCCCTTGCAGGTCTCATCGCCCCTACCCGCCCGCCTGGAGCCGGACAACAAGCTGCGCTTGCAGCTTCGTCCCGGACATTGGAGCATACAGCTCACGGCCCGCTTTCCGGGGCCGGTCGAGTCGCTGCCGCGGCCTCCGAGCAAGGCACCCTGGCCCGCCGAGGAAATCTGGGTTTTCGATGCACGTCCGCCGTTGCGCGTGGTCGAAGTCGAGGGCGTTCCCGCCGTCGATCCGCGTCAGACCAATCTTCCGAACGAATGGAAATCGCTCCCCGCCTACCGGATGGAATCCGGCGCGACGATGAATCTGCGAGTGATCCGGCGCGGCGATCCGGAACCCGAACCGGACAGCCTCACCTTGCACCGTCGCATCTGGCTGGATTTCGACGGCGGCGGCTATACGATGAACGACACGATCGGCGGGCGAATGACCCGGGATTGGCGGCTGAACGTCCGGCCAGGCGTCGAACTCGGCCGCGTCGCCATCGACGGGCAGCCGCAAACCATTACGCGCGAAGACGAGACCGGGACGGTCGGCGTCGAGGTGAGGCGCGGAGCGGTCAACCTTTCCGCCGACAGCCGAATCGGCGGCGTCCGAACGCTTTCGGCGACCGGGTGGGACAAGGATTTCCAATCCGTGAGCGCGGAACTCAACCTTCCTCCGGGATGGCGTTTGCTTGCCGCTACCGGGGTGGACCATGCGCCGGACACCTGGATCGCGCGATGGACGCTGCTCGATCTGTTCGTGGTCCTGATCACAACTATGGCGGCGGCGCGATTGTGGTCCTGGCCATCTGCCGCCCTCACCTTGCTTGCCCTGGCGCTGCTCTGGCACGAGCCCGGAGCGCCGCGTTACGTCTGGCTCAACATTCTGGCGGCGGCTGCCTTGTTGACGGTGCTGCCGAAGGGGCGAATCGCCTTGTTCGTTCGGATTTACCGGAATCTGGCTCTGCTGGTCCTGATTCTGATCGCCATTCCGTTCATGGTCGACCAGGCCCGCTTTGCGCTCTATCCGCAGCTGGAGCAGCCTTGGGTCGAGATGCCTTCGGCCGCTCCCGTCGTGTTTCGGAAACAGGCGGAAACCGCGGCGGAAGCACCGCAAACCATGGAATCCTACGCACCGCGACCCAAGCTTTACGAACCCGGAACCCCTCCCGCCGTACCGGACCAGCGCGGCCGGGCTTTCGAAGAGACCGACCCCAACGCCGTCACCCAAACCGGCCCCGGTCTTCCCGAGTGGCACTGGAAATCGATTCCGCTCGGCTGGAACGGTCCCGTCCTCCGCAACCAGGAAATCGGCCTGGTGCTGCTCTCGCCGGCGGTCAATTTCGTACTCAATGTTTCGCGCATCGTGCTCGTGATCGCCTTGGCCGTGCAGTTCTCGGGCGGCAGGCCGCGTTTACCGCCTTCTCTCCCACACGCGGCGATACCGCCGTTATTGATCCCTCTGATCTCGTTCCCTCCGGACGCCAAGGCGGAATTTCCCGACCAGGTTTTGCTGGACGAATTGAAATCGCGCCTGCTCGCGCCAGCCGATTGCTTGCCGCAGTGCGTCGAAGTCCCGCTGCTCACGATCGAGGCCACGCGCTCAGGGCTGCGGCAAACCCTGGAAATCCACGCGCAGGAATCGATCGCCCTGCCCTTGCCGGTCAACGCCGCGCAATGGATCCCGTCCGGAGTCGAGGTCGACAGGACCCCGGCGGAAGCCTTGTTCCGCGACCGGGAAGGCGGGCTCTGGCTGGCGCTAAAGCCGGGGCGTCATATCGTCACGCTTTCCGGGCCCCTGCCCGGTCGCGATCAGCTGCAAATCCCCTTGCCGCTCAAACCTCGGCGCGTTGAAGCCGCCGGCGAAGGATGGCGGATCGACGGCATTCGCGAGAACGGCGTTCCCGACGTTCAGCTGCAGCTGGTCAGGGTTCCGAACGGCGACCGGCCGGGATCGGAGTTGCCGACACTGGAATCCCGGCCTTTGCCGCCGTTCCTCGAAGTCGAACGCACGCTCAAAGTCGGCGTGGATTGGCGCGCGGTCACGGTGGTGCGTAGGGCTTCGCCGCCCGACCGTCCGGTAGTCGCCACCATTCCGCTCGTCGACGGAGAATCGGTGGTCACGCCAGGGTTGCAGGTCGATGACGGGAAGGTGATGGTCAATCTGCTGCCGGGCCAGCGCCACGTGAGTTGGGAATCGGTTTTGGCGAAAAAACCCGCAATCCTCCTCGAGGCACCGAGGACTACCGACTGGACCGAGGTTTGGCGGTCGGATGTCAGCCCGATCTGGCACCTGGAATCCGAAGGGCTGGTCGTCGTCCATCATCAGGACGCCGAGGGCAATTGGCTGCCGGAATGGCGCCCATGGCCGGGCGAGTCCGTTACGCTTCATCTGACTCGGCCCCAAGGCGCGCCGGGCAATACGCTGACGATAGACCGCAGCCGCTTCGAACTGAATCCGGGCACACATGCGACAGACGCGACACTCACCCTCAGCCTGCGGAGCTCACAGGGCGGACAACATACAGTGACACTGCCGGAGCACACCGAGCTGCAATCGGTGACCATCGACGGCACCACTCAGCCGATTCGCCAGCAAGGACGGCTGGTTACGCTGCCGCTGCACCCGGGCGAACAGACCGCGACCCTGGCGTGGCGCGACGGAAACGGGATTCGAAGCCGCCTGGTCTCTCCGGAAATCGATCTCGGCGTACCGAGCGTGAACAGCTCGATCACGTTTTCGCTGGGCCAGGACCGATGGGTGCTGCTGACGGGCGGTCCCCGCTTCGGGCCGGCCGTATTGTTCTGGGGCGTCCTCATCGTCATCACCCTGGTTTCGGCGGCATTGGGACGGCTGCCGTCGACGCCGATCAGGTCTTGGCAGTGGTTCCTGCTGTTGATCGGCCTCAGCCAGGTTCCGGTGATCGGAGGCATCGTCGTGGTCGGATGGCTGCTGGCCTTGGGGTGGCGGGCGAACGCCGGACCCGGGCTGCGCGATATCTGGTTCAATCTGCTCCAGGCGGGGATCGCCATGCTGACCCTGGCCGCCCTCTCCCTGTTGTCAGAGGCGGTGCGCCAAGGATTGCTGGGACTGCCGGACATGCAAATCGCGGGCAACGGCTCGGGCCCTTATCATCTGAACTGGTATCAGGACCGCGGCGGCCCGACGCTTCCCCGCCCCTGGATCATATCGGCGCCGCTCTGGGTGTACCGCGTGCTGATGCTGGCTTGGGCCTTGTGGCTGGCCTACACGTTGCTGAACTGGCTGCGCTGGGGATGGAACTGCTACGCCTCGGGCGGCTTGTGGCGACCGCGGAAAAAGAAAGAGCAGCCCGAGGCGGCTGACGCGGCGAAAACGGAGGAATCACCGGGACAGTAAGTCGAAACCGCCTTGGCCGGCGAAAGGCAAGCCGCGGGCCGAGCGGTGTCATGTCGCGAAAGGATTCGCGACCCGCAGCGGCACGGACCTCGGCAATCCCTTGCCGACGAACCGTGCCTTCGCCGCACACTCGAGTAGGGCTAATTGGTGGTTTCCAGGATGATCGCTCCGTGTGCCATAAACGCCGCTCCGATACGTGCGACTGAATCCGTAGCCGCCCACCATCGCCGTACGTGATAACTCACGCGCTTCCCACGGGTCCAATATCGGTACGAATCGTGATAGAACATGCCAATCCGGGAGCGCGCTTCGAATCCATGCTCGAACCACCATTTGCGAGGGGAACGATGGACTTCATCAGCATCAACCCGACCACCGGCGAAACCGTCAAGCGTTACACCGCATGGACGGAAGACGAACTAGAACAGGCTATGCGGCGGACTGCCGAAGCAGCGCCCGCCTGGCAATCGACCCGTGTCGACGAGCGTCGCGAACGGCTGAAAACGATCGCCGCCGAGCTGCGGAACCGTTCGGATGCTTATGCTTCGAAAATCACGCTGGAAATGGGAAAGCCGATTCAGGAGGCTCGCGCGGAAATCGAAAAATGTGCCTGGGTGTCCGAGTTCTTCGCCGAAAATGCCGAACGTTTCCTGCGCGACGAACTCGTCGAGACCGACGCGAGCCGGAGTTACGTCGCGTTTCAGCCTCTCGGAACAGTTATGGGCGTCATGCCCTGGAATTTCCCGTTCTGGCAGGTGTTTCGATTCGCCGTACCGGCCCTGGCGGCTGGTAATTGCGTTTTGCTCAAGCACGCTTCGAACGTGCCTCAATGCGCCGAAGCGATCGAAGAACTTTTCCTGCGATCGGGATTCCCCTCCGGCGTGTTTCAGTGGCTCAGGATAGCGCACGCCCATACCGAAAAACTCATCGAGGATGCTCGCGTCCATGCGATCAGCCTGACTGGGGGAGAACAGGCGGGACGACGCATAGCGGCCCTGGCCGGAAGAAACCTCAAGAAAACGGTCATGGAGCTCGGCGGCTCGGATCCTTTCGTCGTTCTGACCGATGCCGACCTGGAACGCGCCGCGACCACCGCGGTAACCGCACGATTCCAGAACTGCGGCCAAAGCTGCATCGCGGCCAAGCGTTTCATTCTGGTGGATGCCGTCGCGGACGAGTTCCTGGCGCTGTTCAAGCTCAAGGTCCAGTCGCTGATCGTCGGCGATCCCTCCCAGGAGGAGACTCGAATCGGGCCGATGGCAAGAAGCGATTTGCGCGACGGCATCCATCGATCGGTCGCCGAATCCATTCGCCAAGGAGCCGTGCCTGTCTTGGGCTGCGAACCAGTGACGGGTCAGGGTTATTTTTATGAGCCCTCGATCCTCGACCGGGTGACACCCGGTATGCCGGCATACGAGGAGGAACTGTTCGGCCCCGTCGCCGTCATTGTCCGCACGCGCGATGAACAAGAGGCGTTGACGACGGCCAACCGGCACCGCTACGGCCTGGGCGCCTCGGTCTGGACCCGCGACCGGCGCAAGGGTGAAGATTTCGCCCGACGGCTCCAATGCGGCGCCGCCTTCGTCAACGGCTTGGTGAAAAGCGATCCCAGAATGCCTTTCGGCGGCGTTAAAGACTCCGGATACGGCCGGGAATTGGGTATCTACGGCTTGCGGGAATTCGTGAATGTCAAGAGCGTCTGGATAGGCTGATGGCATGACCCATCGTCAAGCAAGGGACTGCCGGCCGGGGATGGCTTGGAGGCGAGTCAATCCGGTGACGAGCGCCGCTCATAGGCGACGGCCTTTCCCGGCAAAAGCGATTTTCAAATGGACATAGAAAAGCGGACAGGGAAAGTGCCTCCTGTCCGCTCACGTTGATGCGCGATTTCTTATCTAGCCAGTTTTAGATGCTTCAACGCTTCATCGGAATGCTGGGCGGCTATATCGGCATGCCCCTGCTTTCCATGCTCGATCGCCTGGTTGAGGTGATCGATCGCTTCTTTCACATGCTTAGTGGCTTCGTCGTGGTATTTCTCCGCAGCCTTGGCATGCGTGAGTGCTTCCTCTGCATGCTGGGTCGCCTGCGGCGCATGTTTGTCTTGACCATGGGCCAGCGCCTGCGCCGCGTGCTCGATGGCCTGGTCGGTGTGGGCGTCCCAGGCGTAGGCGGTCCCGCTCGCAGTCAAAACCAACGCTCCCGTCAATGGAATGATCAACTTAGCTTTCATATTTCGGCTCCTTACTGAGTTCATCGGTATCGACACGTCCATCCCCCATTCGTCACAACGCGGGGCAACCTAAGCCTAGCAGAAGGGGGGCGTATCCGAAAGCGCGGCATCGATATGACGCTCTCCCGCCCGACCTAAACCTGGGAGTCAAACCGAGCGACGGTACCGATGGCGGAATACGCCTTTTCGAATCCCTGCCGCCTGCCCTCACTCGCGACCCGACAAACCGCGCCGTCGGACAGTTTCGTCTTTCGATTGTCGCGCCTTATCGCTTCGACACGCCCGATCGGACTCTCGCCGGCGGTGTCCGGAAAATTCGTCCCATTCATCCGGGACCGGATAAACCGGCCGTCTTCCAATGAATTTAATGGCTCCATTTTGCATATAGCTCGCTCCTCTTACCGATTCGTAACGCAAGGCTACCGTTTTAATTTGACACGCTCGTGACATCACACGCTTCCGGCGCGCGCCTTCATTCGAAAATTTTTTTGTCGCCGGCGGTGCGGGTTTTGGCCGGCTCATTCGTCTTATCTACCGAGCGTCGATTTCATGAGGATGAGGAGAAGGAGGGAATGAAGCTCACATGCCCCGCACGCGATTCCGTCGCGTCTTCGGAAACGCCGGCCGTTCTGGTAACGCGCCGCTTTAACAGGGTGTTGAAAAACGCATTCTACGCACGACATGTAGGTTAACAGTTTCGTCGTTGCCCACTACCTATGGTAGGAGCATCGAATTTTTCAACAGCCTGTTAATGGCAGGCCGGGATAAGCCTGTCCTGAGCGAAGTCGAAGGGCTTATTCCGGCCTACAACGTTTTCCTTTTGATTGAGAAATGGAATAAAAGGCCCTTACCCACCCCAATTACTCCGCACTTTCCCTGTTGGGAGCCGCGAGCAGCGCTTACCCGTGCACCCGTTCGCCGGGAGCGAACGCTAACGTGCGAAGCACGGCCCTTCGACAGGCTGAGGACAGGTTTGTCCCAGCGGGAGAGGGCTAATTCGGAGCTTCCTTAGTATCCCTGACCAACCTGGCCGGGTTTTCCCCGATGTTGTTCGAAACCAGCGAACAGGCCAAATTCCTCGTGCCGGTGACGCTCTCCCTCACCTTCGGCCTGCTGTTCGGCATGGCGGCGACCCCGGTTCAGGTCCCGGCCTGCTACGCCGTGCTGAATGATGTGAGGGGCTTGATGAAAGGAGGCTTCCGGCTGTTCGGAAGAATCTGAGACGCGCTCTTTCTCCCCGCATTCCGCTTTGCCGCATGCGGGCTACTCTCCTCCCCGGTACAACCCGGATGAAGTGCCACCGACATCCGGAACTATCTATGACCCCATATTGCGGAATTCGGCGTCCACTGGCATTTTTTCATGGCAAACGCAGAGTTGGCCGGCGCGCGGTGCCGCCCCGATGATACGACCTGTGCCGCCCGCGCCGTCCTGTGCTCGGTGTCGGTATCGTTCACACCGAATATCCCCATGGAGCTCTCATGATCATCTATCTACACGGCTTTCGCTCGTCACCCGCATCCGAAAAGGCGCGTTTCCTCGGACAGCACATGGCCTCACGCGGAATGGCCGATCGCTTCTGGTGCGAACAATTACCGGTCAGCCCGCGGCAAGCTATCGAAATGGTCGAAGATGTTCTCGCACGGTCCCCGAAAACCCCGACGTTGGTGGGCAGCTCTTTGGGCGGCTACTATGCCACCTACCTCGCGGAGAAGCATGACCTCCGCGCGATCTTGATCAACCCCGCCGTGGTTGCCCACGAAACGCTGGCGCGGTTCGTGGGACCGCAGACCAATGTCTACACGGGCGAAACCTTCGAGTTCACCCGCGAGCACCTCGCCGAATTGGAACAGCTGAACGTCCCGCAGCTTTCACGCCCGGAGCGGTTCTGGCTGCTGGTCGAAACCGGGGATGAAGTACTCGACTATCGCCAAGCCGTACAGAAATACGCCGGCGCTCGCCAGACGGTCGTCGAGGACGGGGATCACAGCTTTCAGCATTTCCCCGACTATTTGGACGCCATCGTCGAGTTTGCCGAAGGCCCGATACCTCCGCAATCTTGATACCGTTCTTAATGGAGAACGATCCACCGGCAAAGCAGGTGGCTTTCGACGGAAGCTCCCTCAAAGGGGCCTGACCGCCGTCGGATCAAAGCCATCTCGTCACCCCGGCAGGAATTACCAGGGTCCGGTGACCACGGACGGTTTCGCTTGAGTTTGTTCTTGTTCATTGAGGCAAAGCGAATTCAGCCAGAAGAGCGATTTGACCCAAATGACGAGCCTTGTCGAAATAGCGTTGGTCCGCCGTCACGTAGACGGCGTCGGGGATATGCAAGGCGGTGGCATGGTAAAGGGTATCGAACAGATGGTGCTTCAGGCGGATGGAAAGCTCGGTGGCTGTGAGATAAATGCCCGAGTTTTCTTCCAGGCACATTTCGGTGTCGAGCAAGTCGCGGAGAATATCGAACGCTTCCGTGGGACAAATTCGCGAAATCACGCCCATCACTTCGGGCACGAAGTGGGGCGGCTGATGAAGACTGATTTGCCCGGCATCTACTCGCATTAGCAATGCCAGCGCTGTAGACACGTCGGCTTCCTCGGGCTGCTGTGGAACCAGCCACTTCACCGCCACGCTTGCATCGACAACGAGTCGATTCACCATTCCCGCAACTCATCGCGGGCTGCTTGCACGTCCTCGGCACTGACGGGTTTCATTCTGGAGCGCCTTTCCAAAATGCGGGCGATGGCTTCGTGGCTGCGCTGCTTGCGTTGCGCCCGCGCTATGGCTTCGCGCATTAGGTCGGCGATGATGGCGCTTTTATTCTGACCCTTGAAGGTCTCGTTGAAGGCTTCCTTGACGTCGTCGGGCACGCTGAAATTGACAGTAGCCATAGGCGATCTCCTTTGTTGAAATTTTCAACAATCAGGATAAGCTCCTGGTTTACAGGGGTCAATGGTTGCTCAACCGATACGGCCCTTGTAGCCGTCCTTCACGATCGTGACCAGACTGGCGCGGAGCTTCCCCACGTATTCTTTGATGTCGAACTCCATTTCCAGAAAAGCTTGCGCAAACTCGGCCGCCCGAATGGTGTTAGTAGGCTTCACGACGGGAGGTGTTGGTGGATGAGGTCGGTTGGCAATAGTGGACGCCAAAGATTAAGCCGCCTGCTGATTTAGAACTATTGGGCGTAGGCCGCCGGCGCTAGATAACCCAGTCGGGCCTGGCGCCGTTGGCGG
>DYIL01000049.1 GCA_020723665.1 Methyloversatilis universalis | reverse complement strand
TAGAAAACGCTCTAGGTTAAAGGAAGCTCGGATTAAGTCCTTCGACAAGCCTGTCGAAGGGCTCAGGACGAACGGTAACCACGAACGGTAACCTATTGATTCGGTTCATGGTGAGCTTGTCGAACGCTCTCCTGAGCCGGTCGAAGGGCGTGAACGGAATCCACTTGTTCAGAGCTTCCTTGAGAGACCTCGATGGCTTACTGGGCCGGAAAGACTCACGGCCCTTGGTCCGGCACCTGGTGTTTGACATCCTTGTGCCAGCGCCAGATGACGTAAATCGCCGGGATGACCAGCAGCGTCAGCAGCATGGCCGAGCCAATGCCGCCGATCATGGGGGCGGCGAGGCGCTTCATCACGTCAGCCCCGGCGCCGGTGGCCCACATGACCGGCAAAAGCCCCAGAATGTTGGCAAGCCCGGCCATGGCCATCGGCCGGATGCGCTCCACCGCCCCGTCAAATGCGGTCTCCAAGAGGTCATCGAGCGAATTCAGCCGGCCTGCTTCCTTGCGGCGTTTGCAAGCTTCGTCGAGGTAGGCCAGCATCACCGCGCTGGTCTCGGCGGCAACACCAGCTAAGGCAATGAGCCCTACCCACACCGCAATGCTCATGTTGTATCCGAGCAGCGCCATGAACCAAATGCCCCCGACCAGGGACAGCGGCACGCCCAGCATGACCATCAAGGTCTCGGCGACCGAGCGGAAGGTGAAGTAATACAGCACGAAGATGATGGCGATCGTTAAGGGGACGAAAATCTTGAGCCGCTCCTTCACCCGTTCCATGAATTCGTACTGGCCCGACCAGGTGAGGGTGTAGCCGGGGGGCAATTCGATTTTTTGCACGGACTGTTTCAACTCATCCACATAGCCGCCCACGTCCCGTCCCGCTATGTCCACGTAGACGTAGCCGGACAGCATGCCGTCCTCGTCCCGGATCATGGCCGGTCCGCTGACCATGCGCAAGGTGGCCAGCTGCGCCAGCGGCACCTGCGCGCCGCTGGGCGTATCGACCAACACCCGTCCCAGCTTGTCGGGATCGTCCCGCAGCTCGCGAAGATAGCGTACGTTGATGGGGTAGCGCTCCCGGCCTTCGATGGTGATGTCGATGTTTTCCCCGCCGATGGCCGATTCGATATATTTGTTCACCTCTTCGACGGTGAGTCCATGGCGGGCGATTTCATCGCGCTTGACCGCGAAATCGAGGAAAAAACCTCCGGAGACCCGCTCGGCGTATACGCTGCGGGTGCCGGGTACGTCCTTGGCCATCCTCTCGATGGCTTTGCCGATCTCCTCGATTCTTTTGAGATCGGGGCCGAAGATTTTGATCCCCACCGGCGTCCGCACCCCGGTGGTGAGCATGTCGTTCCGCGCTTTGATCGGCATGGTCCAGGCGTTGGTCACGCCGGGAAACCGCAGTGCCCGGTCCATCTCGTCGAGCAGGCTTTCATAGGTGGCGCCGGATCGCCATTCCTCTTTGGGTTTGAGCTCGACGATCACCTCCATCATGGAAAACGGCGCGGGGTCCGTGGAGGTCTCGGCGCGCCCGGCCTTGCCGAATACGTGGGCCACCTCGGGAAACGCCTTGAGCTTCCGGTCCATCTGCTGCAGGAGCTTGCCGGCCTCGGTCACCGAGATGCCCGGCAGGGTGGTCGGCATATAGAGGATGGTGCCTTCATAGAGGGGCGGCATGAACTCCGAACCCATCCGCTGATAGGCCGGTATGACGCTCACCACGAGCGCCAGCGACAAGAGCACGAGGGCCACGCGGTGACGTAACGCCAACCGAAGCAGCGGCGCATAGAGCCGCTGCAGCAGACGGCTCACCGGGTGGCGCTGTTCGGGAAGTATCCGCCCCCGGATTAAAATCGAAAGAAGCGCCGGAATCAGCGTCACCGCCAACACCGCGCTCATCGCGATGGCGAGGTTCTTGGTCCAGGCCAGCGGCTTGAACAGCCGGCCCTCCTGGGCTTCCAGGGTGAACACCGGCATGAAGGCGACGGCGATCACCAGGAGCGAGGCGAAAATTGCGGGGCCCACCTCCTTGGCGGAATCGATGAGGACGCGATTGCGGTCGCCGATTTTTCCTCCGTGCTCCCATTCTTCGAGGCGCTTATGCGCGTTATCCACCATGATGATGGCTGCATCCACCATATCGCCGATGGCAACGATGATGCCGCCGATGGACATGATGTTCATGCCCAACCCCATGAAATAGATGGGGATAAAGGCGATGAGCACGGCGAGCGGCAGGGTGAGGATGGGAATCAGCGCCGAGCGGAGGTGGAGCAGAAAACCCACGATCAGCACGCTGACGACGATCAGTTCTTCGATGAGATTCTCGTTCGCCGTGGCCACCGATTCCCGGATCAAGTCGCTCCGATCGTAAACCGAGACGATCTTCACGCCCTTGGGCAGGGAAGGCTCGATCTCTTTGATCTTGGCCTTGATACGGTCGATGACTTCGAGGGCATCCTGGCCGTAGCGCATGATCACGATGCCGCCCGCCACTTCGCCTTTCCCGTTGAGCTCTACCAGCCCTCGCCGCATGTCCGGTCCGAGCGTCACCGTGGCGACGTCCCGCAACAGGATCGGTGTGCCGCCAGGATTCACGCCCACCGCAATGTCTTCGATATCGGCGGTGGACTTGATGTAACCCCGGCCGCGGACCATGTATTCGGCGCCGGAGAACTCCACCACCCGACCGCCCACGTCCAGGTTGCTCATCCGCACCTTTTCAATGATGTCGGACACGGACAGGCGATACCCCAGCAGCTTGGTCGGATCCAGGTTGATCTGATACTGGCGCACGAAGCCGCCGACGCTGGCCACCTCGGCGACGCCGTCCACGGCGCGCAGCCAGTATCGGAGATACCAGTCCTGGAACGAGCGCAAGGTGGCGAGGTCCTGCTGTCCAGTCTCGTCGACGAGGGCGTACTGAAACACCCAGCCCACCGGCGTGGCGTCCGGCCCGAGCTGGGGCGTCACCCCCTCGGGCAGTCGCCCGGCCAACTGGCTCATATACTCCAGAACGCGTGAGCGGGCCCAGTAGATGTCGGTGCCGTCCTTGAACAACACGTAGACATAGGAATAGCCGAAATCGGAGAAACCCCGCACCACGGTGACATTGGGGGCCGAGATCAGAGCGGTCACGATGGGGTAGGTGATCTGGTCTTCCATCAGGTCCGGGGAGCGCCCCGGCCAGGTGGTGTAGACGATGACCTGGGTGTCGGACAGATCCGGCAGGGCGTCGATGGGCGTGTTCTTCAGGCTCCAAAGCCCCGCCGAGGCCAGGCCGAACACCAGCAGGAACACGATGAACCGGTTCTTCGCGCAGAACTCGATGACGCGTTCTACCACACTCGATTCTCCTTGATGGGATATGGCTATATTGAGCCGAAATAAAGTCTATAATATGGCAATATTTTTACTGCCATAGCTTACTTTAGGGCCATGATGGAAATATCGGTTCACGAATTCAAAGACAAGCTCTCCAAATACCTGCGCCTCGTTGGTGAAGGCAACCCCGTGGTGATCACTTCCCACAGAAAACCGGTGGCCGTTTTGAACCCCGTCACCTGTGCCGGGAAACCCAATCTGCAAGCCTTGCTTGCGGCGGGCAAGATCAAATGGAGCGGCAAGCGGGCACATATTGATCCGCATCGCCCGGTGGCCTCCATCAAGGGTGGCTCGATCGTGGACACAGTGCTCGAAGACCGCGAATGAATCTGTACCTCGACAGTTCGGCCTGGGTGAAACTTTACGTAGCCGAACCGGGGCAGCCGGAGTTCATTCGGATGGCCAGTACGGCGGTGCTGTTGATATCCCACGTGATCGCCTACGTCGAGGTCCACGCCGCGTTCGCCAAACGATGGCGCATGGGTGATATCAAGGACATCGATTACGATCAATGCCTGGCCCAGTTTCAAAGCGACTGGGCGGACGCCCTCATCGTCCAGGTCGACGAGCCTCTTGCCCAGAGCGCAGCGGAGATGGCCTTTACTTATGGTTTGCGCGGTTACGACAGCGTTCACCTGGCCGCCGCTCACTTCTTCCATCAGCATTCGGGTGAGCCTCTACATTTCGCTTGTTTCGATAAACGCCTCAACGCGGCGGCCAAAAGCCTTGGCCTGCATTTGCTTATCTGACGGGAGACGTGCCGCCTTTTCATTGGTGCTTCATCCCCGCCATACCCCCCACCGCAGCTTTCAACTGGCTTTCCGAATCGATCAGAAAGTTCGCCGAGGTGACGACGTGGTCGCCCGGCTTTAGCCCCTCGATGATCTCGACCCAGTCGGCGCCCCGCACCCCCGTGGTCACCTTGCGCCATTCGAGCTTGCCGCCACCGTGGTGGATGAACACGATTTTCCGCTCCCCGGTTTCGAGAACCGCATGTTTCGGCACTGCGAGCCGCAGCCCCAAGGGGACGTTCAGCTCGACGTTGGCGTACATGTCCGGCTTGAGCTTTTCTTCGGGATTGGCCAGCGTGAAGCGGACTTTGGCCGTGCGCGCCTGGGGATCGATGGTGGGATAGATGAAATCGACGCGCGCTTCGAAATGGGTTTCGGGATCGTACGAGAGCGTCACATCGGCGATCTGTCCGACCTTGATCAAAGGCAGTTCGTATTCGTAAATATCGCTCAGAATCCAGATCGAGCTCAGATCGGCGATGGTATACAGCGGGTCGCCCGGTTTGACGTACAGGCCGGCCACAGCCTTTCTTTCGATCACGGTGCCCGAAATCGGCGCGTGAATGGGCAGGGTCTTGAGCACTTCGCCGGTGCGCTCGAGATCCTCGATGTGGTCTTCGGTGATGTCCCACAGAGCCAAGCGCCTGCGCGTCACCTCCAGCAGGGATCGGGCGCCCTGCGCCACTTCCGGGAATTCGCTTTGCCCCAGGTCCCGGACGCTCTGTAATGCGAGCAGATATTCCTGCTGGGTGGCGACCAGCTCCGGGCTATACAAAGTGAACAGGACCTGGCCCCGCTTGACCCGATCTCCGGTGGCGCTCACGTACAGCCGGTCGATCCAGCCTTCGATCTTGATGTTGACGTTGGCGAGCTTGCGTTCGTCGATCTCGAACCGGCCCACGGTCCGGATCATCCGGGTCAGAGGTCGCCGTTCCGCGATCTCGAACCGGACCCCGATTTCCTGCAGCCGTTCCGGGCTGATGGTCATCGTGTTGGTTCCGCCCGGGACCGAGATGGACGGCACGGTCTCCTTCCCTTCCGGAGCCGCCCCGTGGCCGCCACGATCGGCCGGTGGCTGGACGGCAGGTGCGGGCGCTTCAGGCGGAGACGGTTGCTCTTTTCCGCACCCCGCGAGCAGCAACGGAACGATCAGCCCCGCCGCCCACAGTCTTCTGAGTCGCCGATCGCGCCGTCCTCTCATGGCCTTTCTCCAATGATCTCCTCGAGCCGGGCCAGCGCTTTTTCGTGCTCGGTCATTTCGCCGTGCAGTTCGATCTCGTTTTCCTGCAAGGTCAAGAGGCTGTTGAGCAGGGTCAAGAAGTCCACCTTGCCGACCGCATAGCTCGCCTGCGCCGAGGCCAAGGTCAGGCGTGCCTGCGGAATGAGGGCGTCCGCCAACAGTTTGACCAGTTCCTCCGCCCTTTGCGTACGAGCGAGGTTGTCCTGTACCCGCGCCGAAAGTTCCTGTTTGACCGTCCACCAGTCCTGTACCGCCGCTTCCTTGCCGGCAACGGCTTCTTTGACGCCGTAGCGTTGTTTGGTGGCGTAATAGAGCGGCACCTTGACGCTGAGCATCACTTGATAGCCGTCCCGATGCATCGTTTCGTTGCGAAGCCCCAGCGCGCTCAGTTCGAAGTCGGGAAAATATTCGCGCTTGGCCAAGGCGAGCGTGTTTTCGCCCCGTTCGATGCTTTTCGCTTGCGCCCGCAGCAGCGGTGCCGCCTGCTCGACCAAGGCCAGGATTTCCGCCGGGTCGTGTTCAAGCGGGGTGACCTGGATCTCTTGGGGCACGCCCAAAGCTTGGGCGGGCGGGCGCCTCAAAATCCGGTTGATTTCCGCCCGGAGCGACCGGCCCTGCTGGTCGAGGATCGCCAAGCGCTGCAACACCCTCGAGATTTCGGTCTGGGCGCGGAACACGTCCTGCTGCGTCCCTTGTCCCACCATATAGCGGGCTTTCGCCGTCTTCTCGAAGTTCTGCAGCAAAGTTAGATTTTTCCGCACGATGTCGAGGGCCTTGTGCACGAGGTGCAGGTCGTAAAAGGCTTCTTTGAGTCGCGCCACCACGTTGAGTCGCACGGCCAGATATTCCTGCTCGGCGCGGTCGGCCTCGCTCGCGGCCACCCGGCCCCTGAGGCCGAGCTTGCCCGGAAAGGGAATTTCCTGGCTGACCCCGTACATCGCTTCCCGCTCGGCGACCTCCCGATAACCGAGATTGATTTTGGGATCGGGCAATGTCCGGACTTGCGGGATCACCGCTTTGGCAGCCTCGAAACGCTGCCGCGCGGCCTGGATGTCCGGATTGCTTTCCAGGGCTTCTTGAACGAGGCGTTCCAAGTCGAGACGAGGTTCGGCCTGTTCTCCCACGGCCGCCATGCTGCACAGCGCAGTCGCCAGGAGGATGCCAAGATGGAATTTGCTTCTGCTGAATTTCATTATGAGAATCTCCCGGGACGCGATTAAATCTCCGACGCCGCGACACCGAATTTTGGGTGCCGGTACAGGACTTTTCTCACGAGGCTCATAGCGGCCGGTTAAGGCTCCGGTTTCGGAGAAATGGTGCAGAATCCCTGGGGTTCTACGCCCAAGGCCGAATTGAACTTGCTGGATAAATTTTGAAAGGCGATCAGGGCGGTCAATTCGATGATGGCATCGTCATCGAAGTGGCGGCGCAGTTGCTCGAAGTGCTCCGAGGTGGGGTGGCGGCCCGAGTCGGTTACGGCTTCCGCGTAAGCCAGCGCAGCCTTTTCCCGCTCGCTGAACAAAGGGCTCGTGTCGAATTCGACCAGCGCTGCCAGCTTCTCGGGATCGAGTCCGCGCCGGAGGACGAGAAAAGAGTTGAGGTCGACGCAGAAACGACAGCCGTTGATCTGCGACACGCGGACCGTGATGAGCGAACGCAATGGCGGTTCGATGGGCGACGTGCGGCGGTCGAGCGCACCGTAAAGCAATGCCAGGGCGGCAAATACTTTGGGCGTTCGTCCCCACAGGCGAGCGGACTCCAGCACGCTGCCGTAGCGGCGCTTCTGGTTCCAAAAGAAAAGCCGCACATACCAAGGGAAGCGATGATCGGATGGCGTTGCTATGACCGGCATGATGATTCCCCATCAAACTTTCGTTAAATCTCCTGGACGGGACATTCACGCCCGCCCCGAAGGTCGGATGTGAACGCTTACTCTCGATCGGGGCGAGGGACATGGATCGGGAGATCCATGTCCCCGAACCGCTCGGGAC
Organism: Methyloversatilis universalis; assembly: GCA_020723665.1. Classification (GTDB taxonomy): domain Bacteria; phylum Pseudomonadota; class Gammaproteobacteria; order Methylococcales; family Methylococcaceae; genus Methylocaldum. Next base: position 16,452 of record DYIL01000049.1, on the reverse strand, counting down.
TTACCTGGCTGCGCCCGCCATCCGGCGATGGTCTTCCGCCATGTCCCGATTGGCCTCGGCGGCTCGCTCGTAGATGTCGATCAGCCTTTCGCAGTGGGCCTCGAAACTCCCCCCTTTATACTCACGAGGATAGTCATGGGGGTCTTTCCGGAATTGTGCGAGGATTTGTCGATGTTCCTCGGCCTTCTGTTCCATGTCCTTGGCGACCGCCTCGTAGTGATCCGCCAAGGCTTGATGATCGGCGGGGGTTTTGGCGCTTTGCAGCGCCATGGTCATGTCCATCGGGTGGCGAGTTCTCTCGGCGCAGGAAACCAATAGTCCGAACAAGACTAAAACAACAATTACGATTTTGCTTCTCATGACTTTATTCCTTATCAAGGGTCTTCGATTACTAAACGGTGAAGTATTTCGAATAAAATCGGCGTTATTTCCGGCCGCACCTCCTTGCCTCGGTGGGCGTTTTTTCGATGGATAAACCTCTGACTTGCGCGTAAATCGCCGGAATCACGATCAGGGTCAACAAAGTGGACGACACCATTCCGCCCACCATGGGCGCGGCGATGCGGCGCATGATTTCGGAGCCCGTGCCCGAGCCCCACATAATGGGCAAGAGCCCCGCCATAATGGCGACGACCGTCATCATCTTCGGCCTGACCCGTTCCACCGCCCCTTCCATGATCGCGGCGCGAAGGTCGGAGAAACTGACTCGTTCGCCGGCCGCCGCTCGTCGTTCCTTCAGCGTGTTCAGCGCCTGATCCAGATAAATCAGCATGACCACGCCGGTTTCCGCCGCGACGCCGGCCAGGGCGATGAAGCCGATCGCGACCGCCACGCTGAGGTTGTAGCCCAGCCAGTGAATCAGCCAGATGCCGCCCACCAGCGAAAACGGCAGCGACAGGAGGACGATGAGCGTCTCCGTGATACGCTTGAAGTTGAGGTACAGCAGCACCACGATGATCAGGAGGGTCATCGGCACCACGATGCGGAGCTTGGCCTTGGCCCGTTCCATATACTCGAACTGGCCGCTCCAGGTCACATAATAGCCCGGCGGGAATATCACCCGCTCGCGCACGGCTTTTCGGGCGTCCTCCACGTAACCGCCGATATCGCGTCCACGGAGGTCCACGTAGATATAGGCGGACAGCAGGGCGTTCTCGGTGCGGATGGAGGCGGGGCCTTTGGTCAAGCCGATGCGCGCCAGTTGTCCCAAGGGAATCATGGCGCCGGACGGCACCGGCACCAGCACCTGAGTGGCGATGGCCTCGGGCGAATCGCGGAGTTCCCGGGGATAACGCACGATCACGCCGTAGCGCTCCCGTCCTTCCACGGTGGTCGTGACCGTTTCGCCTCCCAGCGCGGAAGCGATCACGTCCTGCAGGGCGCCGACACTCAGTCCGTAGCGCGCCAGGGCCATCCGGTCCGGCTCGATCGTCAGATAATAACCGCCGGTGATGCGCTCGGCATAGGCGCTGGCGGTGCCGGGGACGGTTCTGACGACGGATTCGATTTCGGTCGCGAGCCGTTCGATTTCGTCCAGATCCTTGCCGAACACCTTGATGCCGATGGGGGTTCGGATGCCGGTGGACAGCATGTCGATGCGGTTCTTGATCGGCATGGTCCAGGCGATGGTGACGCCGGGCATCCGGGTCGCCTTATCCATTTCGGCGATCAGCTTCTCGGTGGTCATGCCCGGCCGCCAGTCGTTTTCCGGCTTGAGATTAACGATGGTCTCGAACATCTCGAGCGGAGCCGGATCGGTGGCGGTGGCGGCGCGGCCGGCCTTCCCGAACACCGATTCCACTTCCGGGAAGGTTTTCAGGATACGGTTGTGGGTCTGCATGATTTCCGCCGCCTTCGTCACCGAAAGTCCCGGAAGACTCATGGGCATGAATAGCAGCGTGCCTTCGTTCAAGGGGGGCATGAACTCGCTGCCGAGCCTGGACAACGGATAGGCCGTTGCCGCGAGTACCAGCAGGGCAAGAGCGATGGTCAATTTCTTCCAGCGCAGCACGAAGGCGATGACCGGGCGGTACAGCCAGATCAGCGCCCGGTTGATCGGGTTCTTGTGCTCCGGCACGATCCGGCCGCGGATGAACAAGAGCATCAGCACCGGCACCAGAGTGACCGACAACAGCGCCGATCCCGCCATGGCGAAGGTCTTGGTGTAGGCCAGCGGCTTGAACAAGCGGCCTTCCTGGTCCTCCAGCGCGAACACCGGCAGGAAGGAGACGGTGATGATCAAGAGGCTGAAGAACAGGGCGGGACCGACCTCGCGGGCGGCCCTGGTCATGATGGCGAGCCGGTTTTCATGAGGCTCCGCCCGTTCCAGATGCTTGTGGGCGTTTTCGATCATCACGATGGCGGCGTCCACCATGGCGCCGATGGCGATGGCGATGCCGCCGAGGCTCATGATATTGGAGTTGATGCCTAGAAGATGCATGACGATGAAGGCGATCAGCACCCCGATCGGCAGCATGATGATGGCCACCAGGGCGCTTCGAATATGGAGCAGGAAGACGATGCAGACTGCGGCCACGACGAGGGTTTCTTCGACGAGCTTTTCGCGCAGATTGGCTATGGCCCTCAAAATCAAACCCGAGCGGTCGTAAACCGCTTCGACCGAGACGCCCTCGGGCAGGCCGCTGCTGATTTCGGCCAGTTTCTCCTTGACGTTCCGGATCACGTCCAGCGCATTCTGGCCATAGCGGGCCATGACGATGCCGGAAACCGCCTCGCCCTCGCCGTTCAGCTCGGTAAGCCCGCGCCGTTCGTCCGGCCCCAGCTCCACCCGCGCCACGTCCCTGAGCAGCACCGGCGTGCCGCCCTCGGCCTTGAGCGCCAGTTTCTCCAGATCGCCGATGCCGCGGAGATAGCCTTTGCCACGCACCATATACTCGGTTTCACTCATTTCGACGACCCGCCCGCCCACGTCGCGGTTGCTGGCCCGGATCGTCTCGCTCACCGTGCTCAATGGAATGCCGTAAGCCTGGAGCCGGCGCGGATCGACCACGACCTGGTACTGACGGACGAAGCCGCCGACGCTGGCGACTTCCGCGACGCCGTGCGCCTTGGCGAGCTGATAGCGGATGAACCAGTCCTGGAGACTGCGGAGTTCCGCCAAGGTATGCCGGGCGCTTAGCACGACATACTGGTAAACCCAGCCGACCCCGGTGGCATCGGGCCCGAGCGCCGGCGTCACGCCCCGCGGCAGCCGATCCGAGAGTGTGGTGAGATATTCCAACACCCGCGAGCGTGCCCAATAGATGTCGGTCCCGTCCTCGAAAATGATGTAGACGAAGGAGGCGCCGAAGAACGAGAAACCGCGCACCACCTTGGAACGGGGCACGCTCAGCATCGCGGTGGTCAAGGGATAAGTGACCTGGTCTTCCACCACTTGCGGAGCCTGGCCGGGGTAGTCGGTGTAAACGATGACCTGCGCGTCGGAGAGATCGGGCAGGGCGTCCAGCGGTGTTTTCGCCACGGCATAAAGGCCGGCGAAGATGGCGAACACCGTCGCCAGCAGCACCAGAAAGACGTTACGCGCCGACCATTCGATGAGACGTCCTAACATCACATTCCCCTATGGTCGGTGTGATCGCCTGGCGGCGGCTCCGGCTCGCCGAAGCTTTCCAAGGCCGATTTCAGGTTGCTCTCGGCGTCGATCAGGAAGTTGGCGCGGACTACCACGCGTTCGCCGGCTCGGAGACCCTCCAAGACTTCCACCCACTCATCGCCGCGCATGCCCAGTCGGACGGCGCGCGGTTCGAAACGGCCCTCGCCTCGGTCCACCAGTACCCGGGTATGCTTGCCGCCCCGGAGCACCGAAGACTCCGGAATGGCCAAGGCTGGACGGGCAGTGCCGGCCAACTCGACATGGGCATACATCATGGGCTTCAAGAGGCCCTGAGGATTGGGCAGCTCGATTCGAACTCTGGCCGTGCGGGTTTCGGGATCGAGGGCCGGATACACGAATGTAATCTTGCCGTCGAAGGTTCGCCCCGGATAGGCGTCGAGTCTCACCCGGACCGCCTGCCCGCTGGATATCAGACCGAGTTCCTGCTCGAAGACCTCGGCAATAACCCAGACCGAGGACAGATCGGCGATCTTGAACAAAGGCTCGCCGGCTGCCGCTCGCATCCCCTGGATGGCCATTTTTTCCATGACCACGCCGGAAATCGGTGAGCGGATGACCAGATTGCGCCGGACGATCCCCCGTTGTTCCAGCTGCCGAACTTCGGTCTCCGAGACGCCCCAGTAGCGCAGCCGCTCCAGACTGCTTTGCACCAGGTTTTCCATCTCGGCCTGAATACGCGGTGCGGCGTTTTTCAGCTTGGACCGGCTGTTCCGAGCGATCAGATAGTCGTTTTGGGCGGAAACCAGGTCGGGACTGTACAGGTCGAACAGCGGCTGGCCTTTCGTGACCGGCTGTCCGGTGGCGTTGACGCGGAGTTTTTCGATGTAGCCGTCGAATTTGAGCGTCACCGTGTGGAGTCGACGTTCATCCGCTTCGATCAGGCCGACCGCCCGGACCGGGCGGCTCAGGTTCCGCTCTTCTACGGCCGCCGTTCGGACACCGAGCTTCTGGATCTTTTCGGGGCTGATGCGGACGGCACCGGCTGCGTCTGAGGGTTCTTCATCCGCGTAAACGGGGATGTAATCCATGCCCATGGGATCCTTTTTCGGTACGGGCGAGGTATCGGGAAGTCCCATCGGGTTGCGGTAATAGAGGATTCTGCGTTTCTTGGGCGTTTCGGCGCTCGGATGCGGTTCCGCTTGCCCGGTTTCCGGTGCCTGATCCTCGTAGACCGGAACGTAATCCATGCCCATCTCGTCCTTCGCGGGCACGGGCGAAATGATCGAGGGATTCATGGGATGGCGGTAATAAAGGATTTTTCTTTCGGCCGACGCTGTGGATTCGGAAGCCGGACCGAATTGAGCCAACCAATAGCCCGAAGCCAGGCCGGCGATCAGCGCCGCCAATATCAAAAACACGGCTGATCGGTTCATAACCCCTCCTGTCCCGTCGCGGCGGTGAGCTTGGCCAGGGCTTGCTGTGCCTGGGCGTAAGCCAGCCAGGCCTGAATCTCGGCATTGCGGAGATTGGCCGTGGCGCGGAGCAGATCAGCCATGGCGGCCTTGCCGACTTCGAAATCCGCTCTGAGCGAGGCGACGGTCTGTTCGGCGAGAGGAATGATTTCGTATTGCAACAAGGCGTGGTGGTCCTTGGCGCGCCGGTAGTCGGACAGCGTAGCGGCGATGTCCGCCTGGACTTTTCTGAGAGCATCCTGCAGCGCATATCTTTCGCGCAGCCATTCGCTCCGCTGCTGATCCACCGCCTTCGCCTGCTTGCGCCCGGCATAGACGGGAAGATTCAGGCTTACCCCGAGCCGGACGAAATCGCTGCGGTTCTCGCCGTTGGGCGCGCGGTCGCGAAAGGCGTAGCCGGCGCTGAAGGTGACGTCGGGGTAATAGTCTTTCTTCGCCAGCTCCACTCGAGTCTGGGCGGCCTCGACCGCGCGCCGCTTTTGATTCAGCAGCGGCCGCGCCTGTTCCGCGGTTTGGTTCAGTTGCTCCTCGGCGAGCATCTCGGGAAGCGCCTGCGGCTCGCCGTAAGCCAGAACGAAGAGGGTTGTCGGGGGACGGTCGAGCAAGGCATTGAGGCGGGCCGCCTCGCGATGGTGCATGGCGACGTGGATCAGCCGCTCCTCGCCCAATTTGGACAGTTCCAACTGCGCCTGGAGCACGTCCTGCTGAGGGGCTTCGCCGACTCGATAACGGGACTGAACGGTTCGGATCACATCGCGCAAGCTGGTTTCGGTATCGGCGAGGATTTGCAGCGTCCGCTCCAAGTAAAACAGCGCCCACCACCGGAGCTTCACGTCCCGCACCAGGCGCAGCCGGGCTTCCTCGACCGTTTGCGCGGCGGCTTCCGCATCGAGGCCGGCGGCCTGTTCTTTGAGCGCCAACTTGCCCGGAAACGGGACGGTCTGGCTGAAGCCCACATCCACCATGGTCATGAAATCCTCCCGGATATCGAAGCTGTCGGTGGGCAGGTTCAGCATTTCCACGCTCAAGGCGGGATCCGGCAGACTGCCGGCCTGCGACGGAACAGCCGCCATGGCCTCGGCACGGGCTTTGATTTCGGCGAGGCTTGGATTATTGGCAAGCGCCAGGGAAACGGCTGCATCGAGGCTTAGCGATATCGCTTTGTCCTGCGCGCCCGGCGACGGTGAAAGAAAAATCAGGCCGGCCAGTATCAGACTGACAGCCGAAGGCAGGCGATGTAGCGCCTGTACATTGCGGAAACGGGGCACAAACAACTCTCCTTTGACGAAGTACACCTCCCTGAACCTTAAGATTCAGAGCATACCGAAAACCCGGGGCTCGTGCGGCATCACGGCTCCGAGGTTCTCCACAGCGTCGTTGGGAAAGTTCTGCTAATTCAGCAGCGTGCAGAATCGATAAATGAGCGGGACGCGCCGCCTTCGCCGAAGGCGGCGTCGGAGGGGTATCGATGAAGCGGTCGCTTTGGGCGAAATCACCAGGACCAACCAGCAAACCGCCCATCCGAAGAAAATTTTCAGCTTCAGGTCGAAAAGGCCGTGGCTGCTGTGATCGAAGGTCTTGGCATCGAGACACAAGCCGAGATTGCAGTCGTCGGGAAGAGATGGCCCATGATGGGACGGGTGACTGAGGTTCCCCTGCTCGCACTCCGACAGGAAAGCGTTGTGCAACTGCTTGAATACCGTCTCGCAGACAATAGCCGCCGGCAACGCCAGCCACGCGATCAGAAAGAACGGAATCAGAGCGCGGGTTGGAGCGGAGTGTTTACGAAGATACGTCAATACGTTGCCGTCCACATTGGAATCCTGCCAAGCACTGCATCAGGCCAAAAGCAAAACGCATAACGGTAAGATATCACAAAAGGGGAATCGGGGAGGAGGCGGGGTCGCCCCGCCTCCTCCCACACCACCGCACGTACGGATCGCGTATCCCGCGCTTTCTGCCTTCCCGTTTCCGGGTTGAGCTTATGTCCGGCCTACATAGGCTCTATTGATTGGGAAATAGAATTATTCCATTTCTCCATCAAAAGGAAAACGTTCTAGGCCGGAATAAGCCCTTCGACTTCGCTCAGGACAGGCCCTTCGTCGTTGCTCAGGACAGGCTTATCCCGGCCTACCATTAAAGAAATTTTCTTTTTGTTCGAAAAATGGAATTACGTGGCCGAAAACGACGGGGCATCCCTGCCTCGTACGAGCTCCTCGACGTTTTTCGAGGTGCTCGAGATTCAAGCGCCTAGGAAAATGCTCAATACAGCCGTCCGGCAAGGCATCAGACCTTCGGGAATGGCATGGCGCAGCAGGTCGAAATTTGAGTTACGTCGAACGCTCTTCCGGCCGATCGAGTCGTGACAATCACCCAATCGCCTCCGACTCAGGTGCCGTAAAGAGGACGTCTATTTTGGTTCCAAAGGAAGGAGACTGATCATCCTGGAAACGCCAGTTGGACGTGCTCGAGTATGCGGCGGGCGGGACGGCTGGCAAGCCTCTCCTGAGCGCAGTCGAAGGGCCTGTCCTGAGCCTGGTCGAAGGGCGGTTCGCTTCGCTCATCGCATCCTACTTTTCCGGTGCATCGAAGCGGTCAACTGCCGTTTCTAGGATCATGCCAAGAGGGAATCTATTCGTCCGTCACGATCCGTCCCGTCTCGCCGTGGATATCCTCATTGGTGCACTGCTTCCGCCAGCATCGCAGGCCGCGGAACCCTCGCCTTGACCATTCCGCCGTCGGTTTCGAGATCCACTTCACCTTCTCGGCCGAGACTCCTGCATGAAACCAATGATGGCGTTCAGGATCACGACCGCGAGGATGGCGATCCCTTCCGCCCATCCACCGAGTCACAGGAATACCGCCGCGGCAGCGATAAGCCATCAGATCGCCTGGCTCTCGAATCGGCCGACGAGATCGCCATCGGCGCCCCCTTGCTCTGGCGTAACTCGTTCGGCCCGTCCTCGGCGAGTCGATCCGCCGCTGGCCCGTTTCGGAGCCCTGCACCGGATCGGTCGAAAGCCGAGCGGTCAATTCAGAGCGTGATCGATCATGCCGGTGTGCCGCCGAGGCAGCTTCCTTCTTATCGCGCCCCTCTACAAGTTCTGGCCGGTCTGGCGCGCTGTCGCATAGCGCTAGAGTCCCATTCTGGCGCGGTAGCGCTCCAGGAGCTTGGCGTTGATCGCGACGATGACGGTGCTGAGGGACATGAGCGCTGCCCCGACCGCCGGCGACAGCACCCAGCCGAACGGCGCCCCGATGCCAGCCGCGAGGGGAATGGCCACGGCGTTATAGCCGGTGGCCCATAGAAGATTCTGGACCATCTTACCGTAGGTGGCGCGGGACAGACCGAGCGTGGCGGCCACGCCGAGCGGGTTGCTGTGCACCAGAACGATGTCGGCCGATTCGATGGCCACGTCGGTGCCCGCGCCGATGGCGATGCCGAGATCGGCCTCGACTAGGGCCGGCGCGTCGTTGACCCCGTCGCCCACCATGGCGACGGTCACGCCCTTCGACTTCACCTCGCGGATCTTCGCCGCCTTCTCGTGGGGCAGGACCTCGGCGAAGAAATCGTCCAGCCCGAGTTGTCCGGCCACGTGCGCCGCGACCGCCCGGCTGTCACCGGTAAGCATCAGGCAGCGTATGTCCATGGCTTTGAGCCGCGCGATCGCCTCGAAGGATTCTGGACGGACCACGTCGGCCAGCGCGATGGCGCCGAGCACCCGGTCGCCGTCCGTCACGTAGACCACGGTCTTGCCCTGCCGCGCCAGCACGGTCAAGCGCTCGTCGTGGACGTCGAACCCCTGCTCCTCCACAACCCCCGGACTTACGACCCGGATCATCCGACCTTCGATCCGCGCTTCCGCGCCGCGGCCGGTCAGGTTGCGGAATTCCTCCGCCTTGGCCAGGCGGATGCCGCGCTCCTCGGCCGCGCGGACGATGCCCAGGGCGATCGGGTGTTCCGATTGCTGCTCCAGCGAGGCAGCCAGCCGCAGCAGTTCGGCCTCGTCGACATCCGCCAGCGGCAGAACGTCGGATACGCCGAATCGGCCTTCGGTGAGGGTGCCGGTCTTGTCGAACACGATCGCTTGCAGGTTCCGGGCGCGCTCGAAAGCGGCCCGGTTGCGGATGAGCAGGCCTCTCAGGGCGGCTAGCGAGGTGCTCACCGCCACCACCAGCGGCACGGCGAGCCCCAGTGCGTGCGGGCAGGTGATGACCATTACGGTCACGCTGCGCTCCAGCGCGAACGCAAAAGGTTCGCCCAGCATCAGCCAAATGACCAGGGTCAGGGTCCCGACCGAGAGGGCAATATAGGTCAGCCATTGGGCGGCGCGGTTCGCCAAATCCTGCGCCCGCGAACGGGAGGCCTGAGCCTGCCGGACCATTTCGACGACCTGCGCCAAATAGGTTTCCGCCCCGGTCTTCCGGATTTCCAGCACCAGCGCCCCTTCGCCGTTCACCGCGCCGCCGATGGCTTCGTCCCCCTCCCGGCGGGTGACGGGCTTGGATTCGCCGGTCAGCATGGATTCGTTGAGGCTTGAACGGCCTTCGACGATAAGGCCGTCGGTCGGGATTTTTTCGCCAGGCTTGACAAGAACCCGGTCGCCCGGTTTGAGCTCTGTGACCGGCACCTCTTCGACTTGGCCGTTTTCCCGCAGCCGATGCGCTTCGGTGGGCATCAGCCTTACCAGGGCATCCAAAGCGCCGGAAGCGCCCATGACCGATTTCATTTCGATCCAATGGCCAAGTAGCATGACGTCGATCAGAGTCGCCAACTCCCAGAAGAACACCTGGCCCGGAAGTCCGAACACCACCGCGCTCGAATAGAAATAGGCCACGCTGATGGCCAAGGAGATCAGCGTCATCATGCCCGGCTGAAGCTGCCGGAGTTCGTCGAACAATCCGCGGATGAACGGCTGCCCGCCGTAGAGATAGACGGTCGTCGAGAGGCCGAAGAGAACATACGCCGATCCCGGAAAAGTCAGCCTCTCTTCGAGACCTAGCCAGTCCTGGATCATGGGCGAAAAGGCCAGGATAGGAATGGTCAGAACCACCGAAAACCAGAAGCGGCGGCGAAACTCCGCCACCATCGCCGTGTGGTCGTGATGCTCCGCATCATGTCTTTCGTGGTAATGGCCGGACGGATGCCGGGCGCGAGCGGTTTGCGGCTCGGAATGGGTATGATGTCTCATGGCGGCGCTCCGTGGGATCGTTCCGGCCGCCAAGCAATGAACGGAGTTAGTCGATGGCGGATTCCGGTTCTGGGCTATTCGACTGCATTTTCATACCGGAAGAACTCGATGGGAAGTGCGCCCCGCCCTCCGAAAAGCAAAGCGAAGCGCACCGCTATCAACCCGGCGCGGCAACAAGCCGGGTGAACCGAGGACCGAGCGTGTACCGGCCTGGGCGCCAGCCTGTAAATACCTGGAGGGTGTTACGGGCCTGATTAATAACAAACGTCTTGCAAACGGACCGGCCAATTTCAGGCACCGAACCGCTCGTTTCTTGCGTAACCCATGCCGGTTACATCGTGATCGCGCCTGCCAGCTTGTTGCAGGCTTGCTCGCAACGGCGGCACGACTCGCCGCAAAGGCGGCAGTGTTCGTGACGAGAGGCGTGCTGCTCGCACTCCTTGGCGCAGATTCCGCAGGCCGTCGCGCAGGCCTGCAACTGGCTGCGCATCATCCGCATGTCCGATTCGGTCTCGCGCGAAACGAGCCGCCCCGTGGCCACGCAGATGTCGGCGCAGTCCAGGCACATCCGAATACATCGCTTGAAATTTTGTACCTGATCCTCGCCGACGCAGGCGTCGGCACACGCGGTACACGCTTGCGCACAATCGAACAGTTCGTTTGCCGTTTGTGACAACAATCCCATGTCCACGCCACGCCCCATTACGGCCGGGTGCGGATGCGCTTTGAGCATTTCCTGAATCGCGTTCATGATGCGCCTCCTGTAGTCCTTGCCATGTCGATATCGATGACCTTCGTCTCCGCCTTCCCTCTGTCCCTTTTGTCGGAGGGCTTTTCTCGGGATTGAGACCGGTTCGTTATCTCGAGCGAATGCTCAAGACCAGTCGGTAAAATTGAGACCTGCGGAAAACTATCCCGGTTCCGGGACATCCTCCGGGTCTTTTATGGCACATCCGACATCGGGTGGGTTACGGTGCGCGGAAAGCTTTGTGGTCACGGCGTGTTTCGCGACGGTGTGCGCCTAACCCGCCATAGGATCGTTTCGAGACAAAACGGGATGCGACCGGCGGCCGGTTCGAATACATGATTCGGATACATCGCTCGACAAATAACGACAACGTCCATCGCCTCCCGTCAACCGATCCTGCGTTCTCGCTATAGAGGCCCGACCGTAATCGGCCGGATACCGCCCATTCGGTCCAGCAGAGTCCTGAATGTGGTCTCCGCCGTGTGGGCATAACCCGAAACCGGTGTCGGCAATCCCACTCTTTCGATATCGACGGTGTCGCGGACGAAACCGGTCGTATTGCTCACCTTTAGAGTGTCGAAATAGGAGACCGCCCGGCGCTGCACGTCGGCCATGATTCGATCGCGCCGCTCCTCCGGCATATCCCACAAAGCCTGTTTGAAGCGTAGCAGCGCCCGTTTACGGGTGGCACGATAAAAATCCTCGTCGCTCATATGGGGCTGCCGTTCTCCCGGCCATTCGTTGTCGATCCAGCGATAGATGGCGCTTTTCAATTCCGGGGCGAATGCCTCGTGATCGAAGATCAGATCCTCGAACGGCGCCGCGAGGTGAAGCTCGCCGATGTTGTGCTCCGGAAATCGTGGAAACGGCGTTTCGGCAATCGGCATCACCCCGCTGCGCACGGCGAGGCCCAGACCATATTCCCGGCGGGCGACTTCGCCGATGTCCCGAAGCAGATCGAGATCGACGTCCGCCTCGCCCTTGGCTCCGCCCAGCAGAACGATGATCTTGGAGAGGTCTTTCTTGCCGCCGGGAATGCTGAGCTGGTCGTAAAAGCCTTCCATGAAGGCGCGAAACTCGTCCGCGGTCAGGTTTCCGTTGCGCATCGCCCTAATTTCGGCGCCGATATCGACGGAAAGCTCCGCCGGCTCGATCCCCCGGATAAACGCGACCAGTTCGGCACATTCCCGGCTGCTCAGCCGCTGCTGCTCGGCGACGCGCAGGCGGGAAAAATCCACAAGGCCGGACGTATCCAGATCGATATTGAAAATTCCGGCGGCGATCGCTTCTTCGATGCGCTCTTTGAGCCTGTCGATCTCGTCATCCCGGCTGACCCGATAACTGGCATGGCCGACCCGAATGTGGTCGCATTGCAGAAACACGGCGCGCTGATAGCCTTCCCGAAGGGCTGCCGCTAAGATACAGGTGGCATATTCGGCGGGTGGCTGGTAGTCATACCCGACGATTTCCTCGTCGTAGCCGAAGCTGAAGGCGCCCGCGCCCGTATCGCGTGCCGCGCGAAAGCAGGCCCTCGCCGCATCGTAGCAGAGCGCGTGCAGACTGAGCACGGGAGCGGTGAACGCCGGAATCGCTCCGAGGACCGCCGCCTCCTGCAGCCCCTGGATCGAGGTCGGATAAATGACCTCTTTGGCGGCGGCTTCCCGAATCAGCCATCGCAAGAAATATCTGAATTCTTCGTCTTCATGGAAGACGGCGTTGTAGACCAGGCGGTCGATACACGTTTCCCGCAGCTTGTCGGCATCGACCACTTCGACCTCGTTTCCCCTGATTTCGAGAACTCCCCTGAAGGCGCTCTCGATATCGACAGCCGTTCGAAACAGCATGGCTTTGCTCCTCTTGGATTTCAGGAAGCTCTGAATACGTCCTCTCCCACTGGGACAAACCTGTCCTGAGCTTGTCGAAGGGCCGTGCTTCGCACGTTGGCGTTCGCTCCCGGCGAACGGGTGCACGGGTAAGCGCCGCTTGCGGCTCCCAACGGGGAAAGTGCGGACTGATTGGCTTGGGTGAGGGCCTTTTGGATCCAACAGTCGCACCGTTCGCTTTTCCCACCGGAAACTTGATCAGAGCTTCCTAAAAGAAGACTCGGCGTCGTAACGTAAGTTCTCAATCAGCAAGGGGGCGATCGACCGGGTTTCTCGATTGTGCCGCCATTTTTTGCGAAACCTTTTGGGACTTCCGAGTCACCAAACGGCGCAAGAAATGGGCAACGAGTCATCGCCTTCGGCGCCCCGGCCGTCTGGTCCGGACCCAGCAAGGAATCCGGACACCGCTCGCGGATGACTCGACGCCCGGCCGCGATGCCTTGCGTGAGACCTACGACCGCCGCCGTCGACCTTCGGTCTCACATCCGGCGCTCAGGCTTCCGGGGGCTACTCGACTCACTCGCTCCATGTGTCGCAGCGAATGCGGTCATAAGACGGAACAAGCGGAACTATCTCCTCGGTCCACCATCGTAGTTTATGGAAGGCTGAGGCTTGAACCAAGAAATGGCAGTTGACCGCTTGGATGTACCGGAAAAGTAGGATGCGGTGAGCGAAGCGAACCGCCCTTCGACCGGGCTCAGGACAGGCCCTTCGACTCCGCTCAGGACAGGCTTGCCAGCCGTCCCGCCCGCCGCACACTCGAGCACGTCCAACTGCCGTTTCTAGGTTTAACATCCAGCACCGTGGACAAGGATCACCGGCCGGCGCTTGCCGGTGCGGTAACGGACATCGCCCTGGCAGGAGGTCAAGCAAGGGAGTCTCAGGTAAAAGGCCGGAACCTTGCCGCTGGAATCAGAACGATTTTGTGTAACCGACCTGCTTTCCTCATGACGAGATTGGTCAAGTCCATCTTTCCGCCTGACGATGAAACGAACGAATGAACAATCCCCTGTAGCTCCGCACGCCGGTGTCGAGCGGATTTATCCCCACATGGTGGAACTGCGCCGAGCGCTGCACCGTTATCCCGAATTGGCCTTCGAGGAAGTTCAAACCGCTCGCATGATCATGGACGAACTCGATCGGCTCGGTATTCCGTACGAATACGGCGGCGTCGGCGGCGGCATCGTGGCCCGGATCACGGGTAAGCCCGACGGCGTCGCCGTGGCCTTGCGCGCGGAGATGGACGGCTTGCCGGGCTTCGAGAGTACCGGCCTGCCTTTCGCCTCTGTGAATCCAGGCAAGATGCATGCCTGTGGACACGACGGGCACATGGCCATGGTGCTCGGGGCGGCGGCCCTGCTCAAGGCCGATCCGCCTCCTGGTAACGTGCTGCTGGTTTTCCAGCCGGCCGAGGAACGCGGCGGCGGCTCGCGGGTCATTCTGCGCTCGGGGGCCCTTTCGGGCGTCAAAGCCATCTTCGGCGGGCACCTGACGGGGCATTACCGGGTCGGGGAGATCATGGTCACTTCCGGCGTGATTACCGCTCAGTCGGATGGCTTCCTTATCCAGGTCCAGGGACGCGGCGGTCACGGGGCGAGACCTCACGAAGCGGTGGACGCGGTTGTGGTCGCGGGTCTTTTGATCGTGGCCATTCAGACCCTGGTCTCCAGGGAAGTAAACCCCGTCTATCCGTCAGTGATCACCATCGGTCAGATCAGCGCCGGCAGCGCGCCCAACGTCATCGCCGAAACCGCGACGCTTCGCGGCTCGATGCGCACCACCCTGCCCGAGGTGCGAAAACGTCTCATCGAAGGCTTAGAGCGTATGGCCAAGGGTATCGGGGACCTCCACGGCGCGCGCATCGAAGTGATCATCAACGAGGGCTATCCGCCCGTGGTGAACACCGTCACCGAAGCGGAAATCGCCCGTCGGGCGGCGGCGAGGGTGGTCGGCGAAAAGGGCCTCGTGACCATGGAATATCCCAGTATGGGCTCCGAAGACTTCGCCTATTATCTCCAGGACATTCCAGGCTGTTACGTGAGGCTGGGCGCACGCCGGGAAGGCTGGGAACACATTCCCTTGCACAGCCCGGCCTTCGATTTCGACGAGGAAGCAATGAAAATCGGGGCGGCATTCTTCGACCGGGTGGCGCGCGATGCTATCGAGGCGTATGCAGGATGACGAGCTAGAATTCGCCGGATCGAAATACCCCACCGTGGGCATCGAAATCGAATTTCAATTGCTCGATCCGGACACGTTCGACTTGGTCGACGGCATACTTCCCCTGCTGCGGAGCTATTCGGAAGAGCCTCGCATCAAGCCGGAATTCACCCAGTCCACGGTGGAAATCAATTCCAGCGTATGCGCCGATATCGACCAACTTCGCTCGGATGTCACCGGCCTGGTCGGAGAGCTGAAACGTCGCTGCGAGCGATTGGGTCTCGCGCTCTGCGGCGCCGGTACGCATCCTTTCTCGCTGCGTCCCGCCGAAATAACGCCGCTGCCGCATTACGTCGAGATGGAACAGCGCATGGTTTACCTGTCGCATACGCTGAAAACCTATGCGCTCCACGTCCATGTCGGCATGCCGTCGGGCGACGCCGCGGTAGGCGTCATGAGTCTGCTGAAGCCGTATCTGCCCATTCTCCTGGCACTCTCGGCCAGTTCGCCGTTCTGGCAGGGTCAAGACACCGGCTTCGCATCTTTCCGCCAGCGCGTCCTCGCGGCGATGCGCGACTACGGACCACCGCCTAGCTTCGGATCCTGGCGCGAGTTCGCCCGGTGCTTCGAAAACCTGCGCGCGGCGGGTGCCGCGCATGTCGTACGCGACATCCACTGGGACATCCGGCCGAGCCCCCACTACGGCACGCTGGAAGTTCGGGTCATGGATGTCCAGCCGACCCTGCGCGAAACGCTCATGCTGGCTGCGTTGGTCCAGACCCTGCAAGTCTATCTGCTGCGGTGTTGGCAGCGGGGAGAACCTGTTCAGCCCACACTGCTCCAGCAGTGGTGGGCGCAAAAGGAAAACTGTTTTCGGGCGTCTCATCGCGGCGTAGAAGCGCAAATAATCGTCGACGAAACCGGTCACGTCCGGTCGATCAAAGCCCTGACCCGCGAACTTTTGGCCGGCTTGGCGGAAACCGCCGAAGAACTGGGGACCAAACGCTGGCTCGATCAGCTCGAAACCTGGCTCGATACCGCACAAAGTTACCTCCGTCAGCGGGCGGTCTTCGCCGAAACGAGATCCTTGCGTGAGGTTGCGGCCTGCCTAGTCGCCGAGCTGGACGCGGATTTGCTCGTATCCTGAGCTTGCCCGCTGCAAGGCCGACGCGGGTGAGCCCGCTCGGGCAAATCACCCTTTTCCCGCATCGGCCGCTGCGTTCCTCGGCTAAAAGCCTCTTACGTCTACCGATAAGCATTTCGACCCGCTCGCGCAAACGATCGCCGGCCGAAAACCGACTCGGCTCAACCGACCAGGCGTCGCCGCGCGTAATTCTATTTATTGAACAATCGGAAAAATATCTTTAGCAGGCTGTTGAAAAATTCGATGCTCCTACCATGGGTAGTGGGCAACGACGAAACT
>DYIL01000048.1 GCA_020723665.1 Methyloversatilis universalis | reverse complement strand
GATCGATGCAAGTCATTTCGTAGGGTGCGGTGAGGAACGAACCGCACCCTTTGTGCCCTCGAATGATGCCTGTCCTGAGCCCGGTCGAAGGGCGGTTCGCTTCGCTCACCGCATCCTATTTTTCCGGTGCATCGAAGCGGTCAACTGCCGGTTCCAAGTTCAAGCCGCCCACGTCCTTTTGAAAAACGCTTTTAGTCTGTCGAAGCAGTTGGCTGCCTTTTGGCGAACCGAGCGGGTCCGGATCGGTAGCGAAGGACTTTTTGCAGCCCGTCACCGTTTCATCATTTCGAAGAACTCGGCGTTCGTCTTGGTGTCCTTCAGTTTCCCAAGCAGGAATTCGCTGGCCGCCATTTCGTCCATCGGTTGCAGGATTTTTCGCAGGATCCAGCATTTTTGCAGCTCGTCCGCCGGAACGATGTATTCCTCGCGGCGGGTACCGGAGCGGTTGATGTTGATGGCGGGATAAATGCGTTTCTCGGCGATTTTACGTTCGAGGTGCAATTCCATATTGCCGGTGCCCTTGAACTCTTCGTAAATCACTTCATCCATGCGTGATCCGGTATCGATGAGCGCGGTTGCGATGATCGTCAGGCTGCCGCCTTCCTCGATGTTTCGGGCAGCCCCGAAAAAGCGCTTGGGACGCTCCAGGGCGTTGGCGTCGACACCGCCGGTCAATACCTTGCCGGACGATGGGATCACCGTATTGTACGCTCGGGCGAGGCGAGTGATGGAGTCGAGCAGAATGACGACGTCGCGCTTGTGCTCGACCAGGCGCTTGGCTTTTTCCAAGACCATTTCCGCGACCTGCACGTGACGCGCCGGCGGTTCGTCGAAGGTGCTGGATACCACTTCCCCCTTGACGCTGCGTTGCATCTCGGTGACTTCTTCCGGGCGCTCGTCGATCAAAAGGACGATCAAGTAGCATTCCGGGTTCTTTTCGGCCACGGAATGGGCGATGTTCTGCAGGATCATGGTCTTGCCCGCCTTCGGCGGCGATACGATGAGACCGCGTTGGCCTTTGCCGATAGGCGCAATGAGATCGATGACGCGAGCGGTCAAGTCCTCCGTGGTTCCGTTGCCGATCTCCAGCTGCAGGCGCTCGACGGGAAACAGTGGCGTGAGGTTCGAGAATAAGATCTTGTGCTTGGCGTTTTCCGGCGGCTCATAGTTGATCTGCTCCACCTTGAGCATGGCGAAGTAGCGCTCGTTGTCCTTGGGGGGGCGAATTTTTCCGGAAATCGTGTCTCCGGTTCGCAAGCTGAATCTACGAATCTGACTAGGTGACACGTAAATATCGTCAGGGCCGGCCAAGAAGGAACTGTCGGCGGACCGTAGAAAGCCGAATCCATCGCTCAAAATTTCCAGTACGCCGTCGCCGTAGATGTCTTCGCCGCTCTTGGCCTGTTTCTTCAGGATCGAGAAGATCAAGTCCTGCTTGCGCGTTCGCGCGACGCCTTCGATGTCGAGTGATTCAGCGATTTCGATGAGCTCGGAAACGGGTTTGCGTTTAAGATCGGTCAGATTCATAGACGTTAATGAAGAGCAGAAATAAATGACTTTAGAATTGCGCTCGTATGGGAAACGAGCTTGGAGAGAACGGCCGGAAGCGGCCCGGTTAAGAGGACGACGTAAAGACTTCCGTCAAAATTAGCACAGGCGTGCGAGGCCGTCTAGTCGTGGCGACCCGCACGTGCCGGGTGCTCAAAGATTTGAGTCAAGGAAGGCTGTCAGCTGAGACTTGGCCAAGGCTCCAACCTTGGTGGCTTCTACTTCGCCATTCTTGAATAGAATCAGCGTCGGAATTCCGCGTACGCCGTAGCGTTGGGGCGTGGTTGGATTGTCGTCGATATTGAGCTTGGCGACGGTCAGCTTACCTTCATAATCCCGGGCGACTTCCTCGAGAATCGGTGCAATCATCTTGCAGGGGCCGCACCATTCGGCCCAGAAATCGACCAGAACGGGGCCGCTCGCCTTGAGGACCTTGTCCTCGAATTCGGCATCGGTAACTTGAAGTATGCGTTCGCTCACAATGAACTCCTCACGGTCTTGACGGGGAAAATCGAAAGGGACTGAGGCGCCAGCGGCCGGCGCGTGGGAATAGTGCAGCGCTCCCTTGCATAAGCGCATTTCAGCTTAAACGGAAAACAATTTCAAGACCTATGGATTTGTACGTAAGTGACCGTTTATGAGCCACGAGATATCGGCGAGCCGACGGAAGAGGGAAGGACTCCTGGAGCGTGTTGTTTCGAAAGTTTCAAACGACACGGTCGACGTCCACTGAAGGCATGAGCTCCCGAAAGTCGTCGATGGCTTCGAATTCGACGATGTTCCTTACAGGCTGACGACTATCGGGTTTTCGCACGGCCACTACGTGGCGGATACCGAACTGCCGAGCGGCGCGCAATACCGGCAAGCTGTCGTCGACCAGCAGTGTCCGATCCGCGGAAAACGTTTCTCTAGCACTGAGCGCCTGCCAGAAACTGGGACTCTCCTTCGGAAATCCGAGGGCATGCGAGGAGAAAATCTCGTCGAAAAAGGTATGAAGGCAGGTGCGCTCCATTTTGAGACTCAAGCTTTTCGGATGTGCGTTGGTCACCAGAACCAAACGTTTCCCGGCTTTGCGTACGGCCTCGAGGAATTCGGTCACGTGGGGCAGGACCGTGATCAATCCTGAGATTTCGGCTTTCAGGGCGACGATATCCAGGCTCAATTGATTGCTCCAATAGTCCAGACAGTACCATTCGAGCTTGCCCTCGGTTTCCTTGAATCTTGGCATCAATTCCGCCTTGGCTTCGGCTAGGGAAAGCCCGTGCCGTTCGGCATAACGCAGGGGAACGAATTCGAGCCAAAAGTGGTTATCGAAATTGAGGTCCAACAGCGTGCCATCCATGTCGAGAAACACGCCGCTGATGTTTCGCCAATCGATCATGGTTTGATATCTTACTCGGTTGCTTCCGGTATTATCTTCGATTCTCTCCATTCGGCGTATCCAGTGAGTAGCTGCGGATTTCAAGCCATGCCTCTAAGAAAAGAACCCTCCCGCTTTCTCGAGTCCGTAGTCGCTCTCGCCAAGGAGGCCGGGCGCCGTATTCTCGAAATCTACGGCTCGGATTTCCGTGTCGGCGTCAAAGAAGACAGCTCGCCCCTTACCGCAGCGGATCTCGCTTCCCATCATTGCTTGGTCGAGGGTTTGGCAGCCTTGCGTCCGGCCTATCCGATTCTTTCGGAAGAGTCCAAAAATTTGCCTTTCGAAGAGCGACGCGAGTGGGAAACCTTCTGGCTGATCGATCCTCTGGACGGCACCAAGGAGTTTATCAAGCGAAACGGCGAGTTCACCGTTAACGTGGCATTGATTCACTGCCATCAGCCGGTGCTCGGCGTGGTGCACGCGCCGGCGAAAGAACTTTGCTATTTTGCGGCCGAAGGGTGCGGCGCTTACAAACAGATCGACGATTTGCCCCCGCAAACCATCGAAATCGCGGCAAGTGCCCGCCATCCGTTAAGGGTGGTGGGCAGCCGTTCGCACCAGACCGAAGACTTGGCGGTATATCTGGGCCGATTGGGCGAGCATGAACTCGTATCGATCGGCAGTTCGCTGAAGCTCTGCTGGGTCGCGGAGGGGGCGGTGGATCTTTATCCCCGCATCGGCCCCACCTCGGAGTGGGACACGGCGGCCGCGCATTGTATCGTCAAGGAGGCCGGCGGCGAGGTGACCGACTTGCACGGACAGCCGCTGCGCTACAACGCCAAACCGTCGCTGCTCAATCCTTATTTTCTCGCGTTTGGCGACAAATCCAGGGATTGGTGCGGTTACGCGGACGGCATAGAGGGCTGACGCGCTCCTTGTTTGCTCGAATACTAATACCTTGACCAGCCTCGACGAAGGCCGCCGGAACAGCTTCTTTCAACGAGGATACCGCGCAGCCCGTGATACGGCGGGTATGCTTATCGGCCTGGGTGCCGATCAAGAGCGGCTTCATCGCTCGATTGTCTTGACCGGAAGACCGCGGTCTGTTCTATCGGCCTTCCTCTCTTTGCTCACCATATTCTGCATACTTCGTTCCCGCTACCGGAGCGGCAAAAAGTATTCCCTTACTCGGACGATGCAGATCGCCGGTGGGCGGTCTTTGCCGTCAACCCATTGGACGATGATGTCCAAGAGTCGGGAAAGCGGCGAAAACCCGCATGCTCCATTGGTTCGCGGATGATGCCCCCGAAACCATATGGACTTTTTTAAGTCATCAACCACCGATCTCCCTGGTTTATGGTTTTCAGTAGGCATGGAAAACAGCCGGCCTATGAAGGCTCGCCGAATGCGTAAGACTCAGCTTTACACATTCATACCGTCGGCTCGCCAGGAGTCAACGGCTTTTTAATGGCCAGAAATCTTTAAAAACAGCTTGACATAGCCCGGGCGCCGCGTGGCTCTGGATAAGCTCCACGAGGCGGAGCAGCGAGTGACCGATCTGGCACAGGAACTCATCAAGGCCGAAACCCGCGGGCGCTTCATGACTCTTACGGCGCCCGTCGATGGTGTGGTACAGCCGATGTCGGCGCACATGGTGAGCGGGGTCGTCACGCCAGTCCAGCCGCTTCTCGTTATCGTACCCAGCAACAATCCGCTGGAAGTGGAAGCGTTCACCCAAACAAGGGCATCGGCTTCGTCAATGCCGGGCAGGAAGCCGAAGTCAAAATCGAAACCTTTCCGTTCATAAGTACGGTACAATCCCTGCAACGTCATCCAAGTGTCGAACGATGCCGTTCAGGACGAGAAACGAGGCGTGGTTTACGCGGCTCGGGTGGCTTTGTCTCGGGCCACGATGGTGGTGGAGGAAAAGACGGTGAACCTGACCCCCGGGCATGGCGGTCACCGAAGAGATCAAGACGGGTAAGCGGCGCTCGATCGAGTATTTCCTCTGCCCGCTGTCGCAGTATGAAAATGAAAGCTTCAGAGAGCGTCAAGGGTTTTATGTCGCGATCGACTGATCCCGTCCGCTGCGGCTTGACGGGATGTATGAATCCGAGTACCGTTATCGGCTATTTCTCGATTTTGTAAGTCTCGATCGGAGCGGGCGTTTTCGAAACGCCTAATTCTTTTTTGGGGTGTTAAAACCGTGGAGCTCAGCGGCGCGGAAATCCTAGTCCAAAGTCTTAAGGACGAAGGGGTTGAATATATTTTCGGTTACCCCGGCGGGGCCGTATTGCACATTTACGATGCCCTGTTCAAACAGGAAGACGTCAAGCACATTTTGGTGCGCCACGAACAGGGCGCGACCCATGCCGCGGACGGCTACGCCCGCTCGACCGGCAAGCCCGGCGTGGTGCTGGTGACCTCGGGCCCCGGCGCCACCAATGCGGTCACCGGGATCGCGACGGCCTATATGGATTCGATCCCAATGGTGGTTATCACCGGCCAAGTGCCCCTGCCGGTCATCGGCAGCGATGCTTTCCAGGAATGCGACACCATAGGCATCACTCGGCCCTGCGTGAAGCACAACTTCCTGGTGAAGGACGTGCACAAGCTGGCGGAAACGATCAAGAAAGCGTTCTATATCGCCACCACCGGCCGGCCCGGTCCCGTCGTGGTCGACGTTCCGAAGGATGTGACCGATCCCAATATCAAGATTCCCTACGAGTACCCCAGTTCGGTCTCGATCCGTTCCTACAACCCGAACGTCAAGGGACATCGCTGGCAGATCAAGAAGGCGGTCGATCTCTTGCTTTCGGCGAAGCGGCCGATGATCTACTCGGGAGGCGGCGTTATTTTGGGCAATGCCTCAGAGCAGCTGAGGGAAATCACCCGCATGCTCGGTTTTCCCATCACGAATACCTTGATGGGGCTGGGCGCCTATCCGGCCACCGATCGGCAGTTTCTGGGTATGCTGGGGATGCACGGCACTTACGAGGCGAATATGGCGATGCACGAATGCGATGTGCTTTTCGCCGTCGGTGCTCGCTTCGACGACCGGGTGACCGGCAGGCTCGCTCAGTTTTGCCCGCACGCGAAAATCGTTCACATCGATATCGATCCGGCGTCCATCTCCAAGACGGTGCGCGTCGACATTCCCATTGTCGGTGAAGTCGCCCAGGTGCTCGACGACATGATCGAGATGCTGCGGAACAGCGACAAAAGGCCCGACGAGGCGGCACTCAGCGCATGGTGGGAGCGGATCGCGCGCTGGCAATCCCTGGACTGCTTGCGTTACGACCGCAGCAGCCCGCTGATCAAGCCGCAGTACGTCATCGAGCAGTTGTACGAAGTCACCAAGGGTGATGCGTTCGTTACGTCCGACGTCGGACAGCATCAGATGTGGACGGCTCAATTCTACAAATTCGACAAGCCGCGCCGCTGGATCAACTCGGGCGGCCTCGGCACCATGGGTTTCGGCCTGCCGGCGGCCATCGGCGTGAAGCTGGCGCACCCGGATGCGGACGTGGCGTGCGTGACCGGGGAGGCAAGCATTCAGATGTGCATCCAGGAACTGGCGACGGCTCTGCAATACCGGACGCCCATCAAAATCGTCAATCTCAACAACGGTTACATGGGCATGGTTCGCCAATGGCAGGAATTCACCTACGAAAGCCGATATTCTCATTCCTACCTCGAGACCATTCCCGATTTCGTCAAGCTGGCCGAGGCTTACGGCCATATCGGCATGAGGATCGAAAATCCGGCGGACGTGCGTCCGGCCTTGGAGGAAGCCTTCAGGCTGAAAGATCGCACGGTATTCTTGAATTTCATGACCGATCCGACCGAGAACGTCTATCCCATGATCGAGGCCGGCAAGGCCCATCACGAAATGCGCCTAGCTCCTGGTATGACCGTGGAAAGGGAGCTCGCCTGATGCGTCATATCATTTCGATCCTGATGGAGAACGAATCCGGGGCCTTGTCGCGGGTGGCGGGGCTTTTTTCCGCGCGCGGATACAACATCGAGTCGTTGACCGTCGCGCCCACGGAGGATGCCTCCTTGTCGCGGATGACGTTGGTTACGACGGGCAGCGACGAAATCATCGAGCAGATCACCAAGCAACTCAACAAGCTGATCGACGTGGTCAAGCTCATCGATATTTCCGAATCCTCACACATCGAGCGCGAATTGATGATGGTCAAAGTGCGCGCCGTCGACCAGGCGCGGGAAGAGATCATTCGCCTGACCGACATCTTTCGCGGAAAAATCATCGACGTTACGCCGGTGAGCTACGTCATCGAGGTCACCGGCGAAAAATCCAAGCTGGACGCGTTTCTGCAAACGCTCGATCGGGATGCCATCATCGAGGTCGTGCGCTCCGGCACGACAGGGATTCTGCGTGGCGACCGCGGGCTTCACGTCTAACTAGCGCCTATTGACGACTACAGCGCATAGAAGAACAAATGCCAGTATTACCCGTCATTCCGGCAGGGATTGCCGGAATCCAGAGGCCACGGAAGGTTAGCGTCTATGTCCCTGTAGACTGGACCCCGGCAGTCCCAATCGCAAACGGGCCTTCAGTCGGCCGCTTCCCTGCCGGGGTGACGATGTGGTTCTACTTTCGTTACGAATAGTAATCAGCCAAAACGATAAATCACGAGGACCATTCATGCAGGTTTATTACGACAAAGATGCCGATCTTTCGATTATTCGGAACAAGAAGGTCGCCATTATCGGCTACGGCTCGCAAGGCCACGCTCATGCCAACAACCTGAAGGATTCGGGCGTTTCGGTCATCGTCGCTTTGCGCCCGGGTTCGGCTTCCGCGGTAAAAGCCAGGAACGCAGGGCTCACCGTCATGGCGGTGGAAGAGGCCGTGAAGCAGGCCGACGTCGTCATGGTGCTGGCTCCGGACGAACACCAGGCCAAGCTCTATTCCGAGCAGATCGAGCCCAACATCAAGCAGGGCGCGGCCTTGGCGTTCGCCCATGGGTTCAACATCCACTTTGAACAGATCCAGCCGCGCGCCGATCTGGACGTGATCATGATCGCGCCGAAAGGCCCAGGCCATCTGGTGCGATCGACCTATACCCAGGGCGCCGGCGTACCAACGCTGATCGCGGTTTATCGGAACGCTTCTGGACAAGCCAAGGAAATCGCCTTGTCCTATGCTTCGGCCAACGGCGGCGGGCGCGCCGGCATCATTGAAACCACCTTCCGCGAAGAGACCGAGACCGACCTGTTCGGCGAGCAGGCCGTGCTGTGCGGCGGCGCGACGGCGCTCGTGCAGGCCGGGTTCGAGACCCTGGTGGAAGCGGGCTACGCGCCCGAGATGGCCTATTTCGAGTGCTTGCACGAGCTGAAGCTGATCGTCGATCTGATGTATGAAGGCGGTATCGCCAACATGCGCTATTCCATCTCCAATACCGCCGAATACGGCGACCTCACCCGCGGGCCGCGCATCATCACCGAG
The DNA here is from genome assembly GCA_020723665.1 of Methyloversatilis universalis. Lineage (GTDB taxonomy): Bacteria > Pseudomonadota > Gammaproteobacteria > Methylococcales > Methylococcaceae > Methylocaldum. Next base: position 15,732 of record DYIL01000048.1, on the reverse strand, counting down.
GAAACGAAAAAGGAGATGAAGAAGATTCTCGGCGAAATCCAGCGCGGCGAATTCGCCCGCGAGTTCATTCTGGAGAATCAGGCCGGCTGTGCCACGCTGAAGGCCAAGCGGCGGCTCGGTCGCGAGCACCTGATCGAACAGGTCGGCGCCAAGCTGCGCGACATGATGCCTTGGATCAAAGCCAACAAAATCGTCGATAAGAGCAAGAACTGAGTCTTGCTTTCCGCCGGGTGCAAGCCGAGCGGTTCGTGCCCGGCCCGCCGGACGGCGGCGGCTTGTGTTAAGCTAGCCGGCATTATCGGTCGATTCAATTTCAAGCGCGGCTATGGAAGAACAAATCCCTTCTGCGAGGCGGCGACGCGGTATTTATCTCTTACCCAACCTGTTTACGACGGCGGCGCTTTTTGCGGGTTTCTACGCCATTACGGCCGCGTTCAACGGCCGTTTCGAAGTGGCCGCTGTGGCTATTTTCATCGCCATGATCCTGGACGGTCTAGACGGACGGGTGGCGCGCCTGACCAATACGCAGAGCGCCTTCGGGGCCGAGTACGACAGCATGGCCGACATGATGTCGTTCGGCGCCGCTCCTGCCCTGGTTGCCTACATCTGGTCCCTAACCCTGCTGGGCAAGATCGGATGGGTCGCCGCTTTCGTGCACGCCGCAGGCGCGGCGCTTCGTTTGGCCCGCTTCAATACCCAGATCGCAACTGCGGACAAGCGGTATTTTCAAGGCTTGCCCAGTCCGTCCGCCGCCGCGATTTTGGCCGGGTTTATCTGGTTCAGTGAAACCTACGGTTTGACCGGCGAATCCATGCGCTATGTTTCGCTCGGATTGGCCTTGATGACGGGATTGCTAATGGTCAGCAATTTCCGTTACTACAGCTTCAAGGACGTGGATCTTCGCGGACGGGTGCCGTTCGTGTGGGCCATCCTCGTGATGCTGGTCTTCGCCTTCATCTTCACCAATCCGCCCTTGATGCTTTTCGTCATATTCACCGGTTACGCGGTTTCTGGGCCGGTGCTGACCTTGCTCGGGCTGCGGAAAATGCGGAGCGAGCGCCGAACCTGAAAAAGGAGTCTGCGGGCGTCCCGCTCCCCCATAGGATGAGAGAGAAACGCTTGTGGTTCATGGCGCTTGTACGATGTCGGCTTGAGTAATATAGTTGCTCGAAAAGCAGTTCCGAACCCATGTATCCAAGCGCCGTTCCGCAAAGCTGTAAGTCTGACCGAATTTTCGGCCGCGCCGGCGTCGTTTGCCGCTCCGAATTCCTCGGCCTTCCGCGCCTTCGTCTCCTGCCCTGAGGGGCAGAGGATCAGACGCATTTCCATATCCTAAGCACGAATATGAATGCAGGCCCTTTCGTAGAGAGGCTGCGAGAGATCAACGGGGTTTTATCATGAGCGACAAACTCATCATTTTCGACACGACGTTGCGGGACGGCGAGCAAAGTCCCGGCGCTTCCATGACTCGGGACGAAAAAGTGCGTATCGCCAAGGCGCTGGAGCGTCTGCGGGTGGATGTCATCGAGGCCGGTTTCCCTGCGGCGAGTCCGGGCGATTTCGAGTCGGTGCAAGCGGTGGCCCGGGCGGTCAAGGAAAGTACCGTATGCGGTTTGGCCAGGGCTTTGGACAAAGACATCGACAGTGCGGGCGAGGCGCTCCGAGAAGCCAATCGGGCGCGTATCCATACCTTTATCGCGACCTCGCCGATTCACATGCAGAGAAAGCTGCGCATGGAGCCGGATCAGGTGATCGAGTACGCGGTAAAGGCCGTGAAGAGAGCAAGGCAGTACACGGATGACGTCGAGTTTTCGCCGGAAGATGCGGGCCGCTCGGAAGAAGATTTTCTGTGCCGGATACTCGAAGCTGTGATCGACGCGGGCGCGACGACCTTGAATATCCCCGACACCGTCGGTTACAGCGTGCCGGAGCAATTCGGCGCCACGATCCGCCGCCTGAGAGAGCGTATTCCCAATTCCGACAAAGCGATATTTTCCGTGCATTGCCACAACGATCTGGGTCTCGCGGTCGCGAATTCGCTGTCCGCCGTCATGAACGGCGCACGCCAGGTCGAGTGTACGATCAACGGCTTGGGCGAAAGGGCCGGCAATGCCGCGCTGGAGGAGATCGTCATGGCGGTCAAGACCCGCAGGGACGTGTTTCCTTGCCGAGTCGAGATCGACACCCGCGAGATTGTCGCGTGCTCCAAACTCGTCTCGAATATCACCGGTTTTCCGGTGCAGCCCAACAAGGCGATCGTCGGTGCCAATGCGTTTGCGCACGAGTCCGGCATTCATCAGGACGGCGTCCTGAAGAGCCGCGAAACCTACGAAATCATGAGCGCGGAAGATGTCGGCTGGACCGCCAACCGGATGGTGCTGGGCAAGCATTCTGGGCGCAACGCGTTCAGGACGCGCATGCAGGAACTGGGGATTGAGTTCGGGTCCGAGGCGGAATTGAACGACGCGTTTCAGCGCTTCAAGGAGTTGGCCGACAAAAAACACGACATTTTCGACGAAGACCTGCAGGCGTTGATTACGGAAGCAGGCGTCGAAGCGGAGGACGAACGGGTCAAGCTGGTCGCGCTTCGGGTATGCTCCGAAACGGGCGAGGTCCCCTGCGCGCGTGTGACGCTCAAACTCGAAAACCAGGAAGTAAGCGGAACCGCTCAGGGCAGCGGCGCCGTCGACGCGAGCTTCAAGGCCATCGAGTCCTTGGTCCATACCGATTCGACCTTGCTGTTGTATTCGGTCAACAACATTACGACCGGCACCGACGCCCAGGGGGAGGTGACGGTTCGCCTGGAAAAAGGTGGGCGCATCGTTAATGGACAGGGCGCGGATACCGATATCGTGATCGCTTCGGCCAAGGCGTACATCAACGCCGTCAATAAACTGCTGGCGCCGCGGCAACGCATGCACCCTCAGGTGGCGGGAGACGTTTGATCGTGCCGGTGTGTCGCGCACAGGCTATTTAAGAGCCGTAGCTGCCTTCCGCTATGTCTTGTGACGAACGACGGCTGAGTTATCTCGATGCGATGGGCATTCGGGTTTGGGTATCTCGGCGGCACGCCCGGTTCGATTCGGCCCAAGCGGTAGACCGCTCGGACGCTGCCGTGGATGACCCGGACCGGGACATCAGCGAAGCGGACCCGGTTTTGACCGATACGGCTTTTTTGCAGTGCCCGCTCGACTGGGGAGAACTGGAAGCCCGTGTGGCAGGATGTACCGCCTGTCCTTTGCATCAGGGCCGTACCCAAACCGTTTTTGGCGTCGGCGACCGCGCAGCCGAATGGATGGTGATCGGGGAGGCGCCGGGAGAACAGGAAGATCTACAGGGCGAGCCGTTCGTGGGTCGGGCCGGGCAATTGCTCAACGAAATGATTCGGGCCGTCGGTCTTCGGCGGGAGGCGGTTTATATCGCCAACGTGATCAAGTGTCGCCCGCCCAAGAATCGCGATCCGGCCCCCGAGGAGGCGGCGGCCTGCGAGCATTATTTGAAACAACAGGTCGCGTTGATAAAACCCAAGATCATTCTGGCTGTCGGGCGTATCGCCGCTCAGAATCTATTAAAAACCGGGACGCCCATCGGTAAACTGCGCGGTCAAGTGCATTATTATGGTCAGATTCCGCTGATTGTGACTTACCACCCCGCTTATCTGCTGCGTTCGCAAACGGAAAAGCGCAGGGCCTGGGAAGATCTCAAACTAGCCATGCGGGCTTTTCGACAACAAAATACATAAAGATGTCCGCCATGTTCGATTTGTTCGACTTGTTCGAGCGCATCCGGAAATTCATCAGTTATGATGCCGAAACCGAGTTTTATTACCGACACTTTCCCAGCCTTGTGAAGAATGCCGAGCTGATCATTCGTCCAATGCGGCGGTCCGACCTTAAAGCGGTAGCCGCCATCGAGCAAAGCGCTTATGAATTCCCCTGGGAGCCCACCACCTTTCGCGACTGCTACACGGTTGGGTATTGCTGCTGGGTGGGCGAAAGGGCCGGCCAGGTCGTGAGTTATGGCATTGCGTCGGTCGGGGCGGGGGAATCGCACGTGCTCAATCTGTGCGTATCGCCCGAGAATCAAGGGCGGGGCTACGGGAGACTGATGCTTGAAAAACTCATGGCGGTTGCCAAGGAGCACAAAGCCGAAACGATCTTCCTCGAAGTGCGTCCGTCCAACAAGCCGGCCATCAAACTTTACCACCAACTGGGATTCAACGAGATCGGTACCCGAAAGGGCTATTATCCCGCTCGAAACGGACGGGAAGATGCCCTGGTGATGGCTCGCATGTTGTGATCGCCGGATCGGGAAACCGCATTTTCATGGCTCCGGAGCGGTATCGGCCGCCGCTCGGCGGACGTTCTCGAACCGGCCGAATTCAAGCAAAATCGTCGGCATCAACAACAGATTGAGTATTGTGGACGAGACCAGGCCGCCGATGATGATCGCGGCCATGGGCCCCATGATCTCGCGCCCTGGATTGTCGCTGTCGATGGCGATGGGCAGCATCGCGAGCGCGGTGACCAGTGCGGTCATTAGGATCGAGGGAAGCCGTTCCTGCGCCCCCTGAATCGCTGTATCCAGATTCCACGGCTTGTTTTCCAGTTCCACGAGGTGCCGGTAATGCGAAATCAGCATGATCGCGTTACGTACCGTAATGCCGAACAAGGTGACGAACCCGACCATCGACCCGATCGAAAGCGTGCCGCCCGTCAGGAATGCCGCGGCAACGCCTCCGGCCAGCGAGAACGGCAGGTTGACCAAGGTCAGGAGCGTGTGGCGCACGCTGTCGACGGCCAAGAAGATCAGCACCATTACGCCTACGCCCGACAGCAAGGCGTAGGCGGTCAGCTCCCAGCGCGCTTTGCCTTGCTCCACGGCCGCTCCGGTGAACTCGGGATAGATTTCCGGCGGGAAAGCTATGGAGGCTAGCGTTCGCCTTCGAAGTTCTTCCATGAACGAAGCCGGGTCCCGGCCTGCCACGTTTGCCGTCACCGTCTGCACGCGCTGTCCTTCCCGATGAAGGATGTTGTAGCGTCCGCCGACCTGCCGGATATCTGCGATTTGCCCGAGTTCTACGATCAGGCCGTCTGCGGTTCGGAGCGGAATGTGCGCTACGGATTCCGGATGGCGCCGCAACTCCGGCGGCAGAATCACGGCGACCTCGTAAGCCCGATTGTCCAGATAATAGGAACCGGCCACACGGCCTTGCAAAGCCGTCTGAAGCACGTCGGCCACTTCCAGCGGTCGCAGGCCATAACCGGCCAGATCATCGAGTTTGAGGCGAATTTGCAGCTGGGGCGTGTTCGGAGGCGATCGCAGCTGCACGTCGACGGCGCCGGGGATCGTTCGAATCAGATCGGCGACCTGGCGTGCTTTCCGATCGAGTTGGTCGAGGTCGGTCCCGTAGAGATTGATCACGACCGGCGCGGTGTAACCGGAGATGGTTTCGTCGACCCTTTCGGTGAGGAAGGTATTCGCTTCGAACAGGATTCCCGGGAAATCGCCCAAGATTCGCCTGAGCCGGTCCAGCACCGATTGCTGATCCTTTCCGGAAAGAGGCTTGAGCCGGACTTCGTATTCGCTGTAATGGCTGCCGTACGTGTCGGCGCCGCGCTCGGCCCGGCCGGCCCATTGGGATACCGATTCGACCTCCGGGATCTCGAGAAACTGCCGGGTCAGCTGTCCGCCCATTCTGAGCGATTCGTTCAACGACGTGCCCGGAAGGGCCGTGGTGTGGACGATGAAATGGCCTTCTCTAAGCCGTGGCAGGAATTCGCCGCCGAGATTCGTCAGGGACAGAATGCCGAGCCCGCAGATCGCCGCGCTGATCCACATCGCCGCTTTCGGCCATTTAGCCATGGACTTCAGCAGGACGGCGTATCTCGGCTGAAGCCGCCGAATCAAGGGCGGCGTCTCGTCGGCCCGACTGTTTTTCAAAAGCATGTAACAGAGCGCGGGCGTGACCGTGAGCGCGACCAGCAGGGACATCAAAATCGCCAGAATATAGGCGTAGCCGAGCGGGGCGAACAAGCGCCCGGCGATGCCCCCCAAGGTCAGCAGCGGCACGAATACCAGCGCGACGATGAAGCTGGCGTACACCACCGAGCCGCGCACTTCCATGGAGGCCTCGTAGATCACGCGGAACCCCGGGCGTGGGTTGGCGCGACGGCGGTTTTCCCGCAGGCGGCGAAAAATGTTTTCGGTGTCGATAATGGCGTCGTCCACGACTTCACCCAGAGCGATGGCAAGTCCGCCGAGGATCATGATGTTGAGATTGACGCCCAGATCCAGCAGGGTCACTACGGCGGCCACCAGCGACAGCGGAATGGCGACGGCGGAAATGAATGCTGTGCGTAAATCGAACAAAAAGGCGTAAAGCACCAAAATCACGAGAAAGCCGCCGACCGCGAGGTGTCCGGCAAGGTTTTGCAAGGATCGCTCGATGTAGTCCGCGGGCCGGAATAGCCGGGGATGGAGCTCGATAGCCTGCCGCGCCAAGATTTCCTCGAATTCGGCGAGCACGCGCTCGAGGTTTCGCGAGACGCTCAGCGTATTGGCGCCATATTGGCCGATGACCATCATGACGATACCGGTTTTTCCGCCGACGGCCGCCGCGCCGATGGGGGGCTTCGGCGCCGTCGCGACGGTCGCCACGTCGGCCAGCGTGATATTGGCTCCGTTCCGGCGCAGCAGTACGACTTGCTTCAAAGTTTCCTCGGCCACCGGAAGGCCGATGATGTTCAAACCGATTCGCTGGTTGTCGTTCTCCACGAACCCGGCGCCGGGCATTCCCGTCGCCTCGCGGGCCGCGAGCACGACGTCCGCTGTGGCGAGGCCGTAGCGCCGCAGTTTGTCCGGATCGATTTGAATCTGCAATTGGCGAATTTCGCCGCCGAACACGTTTACGTCCGCGACGCCCGGCACCGCAAGCAGGCGCGGCACGATGGTCCAGTCCACCAGATCGCGAAGTTCCATGAGGCTGCGAGTCGGCGAGGTCAGTCCTATCGTCAGAATCGTCGCTGACGACGACGAGAGCGGCACCATCACCGGCGGACCGGCCGCTGCAGGCAATTTGCCGGACAGCACGCTCAGGCGCTCGCCGACCAATTGCCGATCGCGGTAGATATCCGTGCCTTCGGCGAAAACCGCCGTCACCACCGAGAGACCTTGAATCGATTCGGATCGGATGCTTTCCAGGCCGACCAGCCCCGCTAACTGCCTTTCGATGCGCGAGGTGACCAGGGTCTCCGTTTGTTCCGCGGTCAGGCCGGGGGCTTCGGTTTGAATGACGATGCGGGGAGCGGAAAATTCTGGAAATATATCGAGACTCGCCTGACCGAAACGAAGAGCGCCGTAAACCAACAACAGGAGGGCGAGCGCAATGATCACTCCGCGCCGGTGTACGGCGAAGCGGATGATGGCCGACAACATCAGTCGTCGTCCTCGTCCGGAATGTCTGTCCGGAATTCCTCCGAGAGCAATAGCTGTCCGCCGGTCACGACGATTTCGTCGCCGGCGGCAAGGCCCCGGTCGACGAACCAGAAATCGCCGTGCTCATAGTGGGCGGTGATTTCGGTTCGGGTGAACGCACCGTCGTCGGACCGGCGATAAACCCAGGGTTTTCCGCTATGCCACACGATGGCCGACGGCGGAATGGCGACGCCGGTTAACGCCTCACTCGAAGCCGGCAGCCAGGCGTTGACTCGCATTCCGGCACGCAGCCGGTCGCTCGGGGCGTGGAAGAAATAGGTTTCGCCTTGCACGAGGTCGTCGGTCTTCGGGGCGGGAGAAATGAGGTCGGCCTGATGAGCCATGCGCCGGTCGCTTTCTCGGGCTACAAACAGCGACCGCCGGTCGGGCGGCAAGGCGTGGCCACTCGGCAAGGCAATCAGAATCAATACCCGGTTGCGGTTCAAGAATTCGTGGAAAAGCGGCGATTCGCCGTCGAAAGCGATACGGGTCAGGCTATCGCCCCAGGCTTGCTGGGTTTCGTGTCGGATTTCCCGCATCAACCGCCGGGCGGCCTCGAGCCTCGCGTGATCGGACCGATATTGCGCCTCGGCTTGCGCCAGATCGCGACTGGCCACGATGTCTTCGCGGTGCAAGGTCCTCAGCCGGTCCCGGTTCTTTTGAGCCAATGCCACGGCGGCGCTTGCGATTTCGGCCTCGGTGGCGGCCGCTTGGTAGCGGACGTGCAAGGCCAGCAAAGGCTGAATGTCGATCACCTTGCCGTAAGCCATGATCTCCGGCTGAAACGTGACCGCGGTCAAGATGTCGGTAACCAGTCCTCCGACGTTTTGTTGCTCCTCGGTCAGTCGGACGGTCGCGGCTCTTGGGGAGCCGTGCTCGGATTTTTGAATCGTCGCCGATTGGCCGAGGCGCTCGCTTACGGCTCCATCGTCGTCATTGGAAACCGCCGGAAAGGTGAAAAGGGTGAAGATGAGAACGGCCGGGACGATCGAACGCAAGATCGGCTTCATTGCAAAGTCGTGAGGGCACGGATTCGAGCCAAAAAAGTGTGAATCTGAAACCGCGAGACTATAACCCAGCGGATTCGCGAAACACAAACCGATGGCCGAATCGTCTGACGCACAGATCGAATCGGAGGTCGTTTGACGAACTCGATTTGACATGGTTTCGACTGAAAATCGAAATAAGGCGCTCCGCTTTCTCGTCACGAACGGGAGCGTTCACCGGACACTACGTGTTTCGAGTCCATCCGAGCCGATCGTGGATTGCGAGCTTGTCGAACGTATCGCCGTGAATGGAAAAAGCACGGTTCGCTTTTGTTCGAATAACTGTCCAAATGCTGGAAACGCGGCTCAAAGCCTATGCCAATAGCCGTTCGCCCTGAGCCCTTCGACTGGCTCAAGACAGGCTTGTCGAAGGGTTTCTTAAGCCTATTGGGATAGGCTCTTAGAGCCGTGTTTCCCCTCGACCGCATTTTCCTCCCCATCTTCTGGAATTCTGCTGGCGGTGCACCGTTGCGGCGTATCCGGCGTATCATTTATTCATTTATCTTGAAAACGAATGGTCAAGGAGTTCGATTATGTTCGATCCAGCACGTTATGGTTCGGCGTTTCAGCCTCTGTTAGCCGAAGAACGCTTGAATCCGCTCGGCCCGGGAACGCCGAACGAGTCGGTTTTCCCTTTGCTCAAGGCGCTATCGGTCGATGAGGCGTTTCTTCCTCATGCGGTAAAGGATGTCAATATGGCGAAATGCTGCCTCGCCGGGGTATGGCTGTATCACGATTTTCTCGATGAAAGTCATCGCATCAGCCAGTCCGTTTCGACATCCACCGGCAGCTATTGGCACGGCATTATGCACCGCCGCGAGCCGGACAGTTGGAACAGTAAATACTGGTTCGACCGGGTAGGGCAGCATCCGGTTTTTCCGGAATTGTGCGAAGCGGCGAAAAGGCTCGCGGAGCAGGCGTCATCGTTTCCCGAGACGCGGTTTCTGCTGGAACAGCGGCAATGGGACCCGCATCGGTTTGTCGACCTGTGCGAAGCCAGCCGCACAGGCAAGAGCCAGGCCGAATATCTGTGCCGAACGATACAATCGAAGGAATGGCAGTTGCTGTTCGATTATTGCTACCGCCGGGCGATCGGCATATAAGATCCTATCCCAGTAGGCCGTTCGCCCTGAACCCTTCGGCTGAGCTCAGGACAGGCTTATCCCGGCCTACCATTAACCTAAAAACCTAAGTTGAATTTCGGAAATGGCGACAATGCCCCATCAGCCGCCGAATTCCCTCACCCCACCCCCTGTCCATTTGGGCTTAGCATTACCCACAAATCCGCTGAACACGACAGGCGCGTGCGGCTATATTCTCGCCCATGTTGCGTCCCGCCGAACTTCTGGCCGACCCACAAGCGCTGGCGTGGCTGCGCGAGCGCGCTCTGGCCCCCGACATGAGCCGCTACCGCCTGGTGCGAGAGGCGTGCGAGCATTTCGACTGGCTCGACCCGCGCGGCCGCCCCAAGGAGATGGCCTGCCGCAAAGCGCTGGGGGTGCTGGCCAGTTGCGGCCTGATCGAGCTGCCGGCCGCGCACCCGCTGCCGGCGTTCGAATCGGTACCGATCGAGGCACTGTGGCATCGCCTCATGCAGGCCCATCCGCTGGGAGTGGTCCCCTCGTGGGGCCCAGATGCGAAGGAGCGCGAGCGCCATCTCGAACACATCGTGTGCAACAGCCGCTTTCTGATCCTGCCCAGCGTGCGGGTGCCGCATCCGGCCTCGCATGTGCTTGCCCGCGTCTGTCGGCGTCTGCCCGAGGACTGGCGCGCTGGATCGAGATCGGCCTCACCTAGGGCCGTGGCCGGCAGGACCGTGACCACCGCCGTCGGACTGGGCGCACAAGGAGTTTGCTCAGGCCGCGCTCGAGCCCTGTCTGCGGCGGCGCGCCATCACGATCGCCGGCGATTTCTTCGCCCGCTCGATGGCGAACAGTCCCCAGGCCTGCCAGACTTGGGCCCGTACCAAGGCCGCTCATCATTTCTTCGCCAACCCCAAGGTCACCCTGCAAACCCTGTTGGCGGGCCATTACCGCAGCAGCCTCGGGCGCTGCCGACACGAGCCGGTCGTGCTGGCCGTGTGTGACGGCACGGCCCTCAACTCCACGGTCCACCCGCTCACCGTGGGCTTGGGCCCATCGGCAGCCGCACCCATGGGCCGATCGGCTTGGGCTGCACGAGACGATGGCCTTCAACCCCGCCGGGGTGCCGCTGGGGCTGCTCGATGTACAGTGCTGGGCACGCGATGCCTAGGCCTTCGGCAGAAGACACACACGCTAAGAGCGTCCGTTCGAGGACAAGGAAAGCCACAAGTGGATCGACAGCTGGGTGGCCGTCTGCCAGGCCCAGGCGCCAAAGACGCGCTTGGTGATGATCGCCGACCGTGAATCCGATGTCTTCGAGCTGCTCGCCAAGGCGCACGGCGAGACCGCGCAACTGTTGATCCGCGCCCAGCAAAGCCGAACGCTCCTCGATGAAGAGCAGCACCTTTGGCCGTTCATGCAGGCGCAAGCCGTGGGCGGGGAAATAGAGGTGCAGGTCGGCCGGCGCGAGGATGCGCCGGCGCGCATCGCCCGCGTTGAAGTGCGGCACGCCCAGCTCACCCTCGAAGCGCCGAAGACACGCAAGCATTTGGACGCGGTCACCGTGTGGGCACGCGAGATCGGCGCGCCGGCAGGCGTCGAGCCGCTCGACTGGATGTTGCTCACCACGGTGCCTACCGACATCTTCCATGAGGCGTGCGAGCGCCTGACCTGGTACGCCAAGCGCTGGGGCATCGAGATCTACCACCGCATCCTCAAAAGCGGCTGCAAGATCGAGGAGCGCCAGCTCACGGGCGCCGACCGCCTGGAGGCTTGCCTGGCCATCGATCCGGTGGTGGCTTGGCGCGCTCATGGTGTACGCCAATACAGGCTCGCATCCGCCCGCCGAGCCGCCCACGCTGGGTGATGCCGTGCGCTTGCTTGCACGCCTCGGGTGGCATCTGGCCCGTAAGGGCGACGCACACCCCGGCCCGCAGGCGCTGTGGATCGCCCTGCAACGCCTGGGTGACTTGACTCAGATGTATGCCCTTCTCGCCCCACCACCGCGTAAATAAAACCGTACCGCCGCCTCCTCCGGTCTTGCAAACGACATCCCGGTCACTCGGTCTGTGAAACGATGTGGGTAATGCTAAGCCCAGAGGGCGAGGGGCTAAACTCCTTTCTCCCAGAGGAGAGTGTCGCGAAAGCAGGCTGGGATGACGAAGGAATCCCAGCAACCGGCCGAAAATGCTGGGTTTCTTCCCTCAACCCAGCCTACATTTTCGGCTTTTACGACACGCTCAGAAGGGCTGGGGATGAGGGTCTGGCGCTTTTCAGGGCGTATCCAACTGCCGGATTTAGGATTCAAAGAAATTTTCCTGTTGTTCGAAAAAATGGAAAAAGCCGGCGACGCGGCCGGCGCGCTGAACGCCAAGGTCTTTCAGGCGATCCTCAGCACTTTCGCGCCGCGAATCCTACGGGTCTTGAGATCGAATAGCGCGCGGTTCGCATCTTCCAGGGCGTATTCCTCGGCTTTGGGGCGAATGGGTATCTCGGCGGCCAGGGTGAGAAAATCGCCGACGTCGCTTCGGGCAACGTTCGCTACGCTCTTGATTTCCTTCTCCATCCATAAGTGGCTCGGATAATCGAGCCGCAGCAGATAATCCTTGTCGGCGTCCTCCTTGCGGATCGCATTGACGACCAGGCGCCCGCCGGGAGCGAGATGTCTCAAGGATTCGACCACGGGCTTCCAGACCGGTGTGGTGTCGATGATGGCGTCCGCCTTCCCCGGAGGCTCGTCGGTCCAATCGCCGGCCCAGGCTGCGCCCAATTCCAAGGCGAACGCCCGTTCTTCCGTGTTCCTGGCGAACACGAAGACCTTCGTGTCCGGATAGCGGTGGCGAACCATCATCAAAACCAGATGGGCCGAGGCGCCGAAGCCGCTGAGTCCTAGCGTTTCGCCATCCTCGAGTTCGGTCAGTTTGAGCGAGCGATAGCCGATCGCTCCCGCGCACAGCAAGGGCGCCGCTTCGATGTCGGAGAAGGCGTCGGGAATGGCGAATACGAATCCTGCCGGAGCGGTCATGTACTCCGCATAGCCGCCGTCGGCATCGCGCCCGGTGGCTTCGAAACGCTCACAGAGATTTTCGTTTTCTGCCTGGCAGTATACGCAGACGCCGCAGGCCGAATGAATCCAAGCGACGCCCACGCGATCGCCGACGGCGAACCCCGTCGCGGAAGCGCCGAGCTCGGCTACCCGGCCTACGACTTGATGTCCCAGAATCATCGGGAGCCGGGCAGGCGGTATGCGGCCTTCGATCTCGTCGAGTTCGGTATGGCAGACCCCGCAGGCGGATACTTCGATCAACAGCTCGTCGGAACGCGGAACCGGTTTCGGCCATTCCGCGAGAACCAGGGGGGCAGGATTCTCCGTAAGCGCGGAAATTCGCTCCAAGACCATCGCTCTCATGACACGACCTTTGTCAAAACGTCCGGCGGGATCATCGCCGTGGGATTTGTTCGCCGAGTTGCCCGTCGAGGTGACGCGTGATCGCATAAGAAACCGGCCAGAACACGGTGTCGACGGTGCCGCCGAAAGGCAGCACGAAACCCGCCATGATGCGTTCGGTGAGGCTCGGTTCGAGGTGCATCTCGAAATCGTACTCCAGTGTCGCCCGATCGTTCGTCAGCAAGGCATATTGGAGGCGCGAGTCGTGGAAGGCCATCGGCCGGTCGTATCCGGTCACGCCGAGACTGGTGCAGCCGACTAAAGCCATCGCCGCGATCGGAACGGGCAGTGCTCGGATGAAAGAAACCTTCGTCATTTCAGTGCCAGCATGCCGCAGAAGTTGTACCAGCGGAAGAATACGTCGCAGGATTTGAAGCCGTTACGCAACAGCAGCTCCCGGTTTTCCTCGAAATGATAGGGGACCAGTACGTTTTCCAGCGCTTCCCGCTTCTGGGCGATTTCGAGTTCGCTGTAGCCGTTGCGTTTCTTGAACTCGTAATAGTGCTTGATGAACAGCCGGTTGATGGTCGAGTCCTGGCTCAGCACTTTTTCCACCAGGATCAGGCAGCCGCCACAGTTCAGGCCGTGGGCAATGCCGGAGATCACGCGGTCGCGATTGAGTGGACGGATGAATTGCAGCGTCAGGTTCAGAATGACCACCGAGGCGTTGAGGATGGGGACGCTGTCGTCCAAACTCAGGCAAACCAACTCGTAAGGATGGGATATCCCGCTCTCTTGCAGCTTTCTCCGAGCCTTGTCCAGCATCTCGGGCGAGGAGTCGATGCCGATGAAGCTGACATCTGCCGGGACGACGGGATCGAGCCGAATGAAGGTATTACCCGTCGAACAGCCCAGGTCGTAAAGATTGGTGCCGGGTACGGCGAAATCGCCGGCAAGCTCTCCGACCATGCGCTGAATCTCGGCGTAGAACGGGACCGAGCGATCCAGCATGTCGTCGAATACCTCGGCGGTCTCGCGGCCGAAATCGAAATCCGTCACCAGAGAACGTTTCTCCTTGAACAAATCGTCTTTGCTCACCGTTTCAATGGGATTCGTTAGCCAAACCTTCCGGCGTGTCTTGGCCCGCTTTGGAGACGCGGCGCGTACCGACCGCCAACAGGACGATCAATACGCTCATCCAGGCCGCCGTGAGATAGCCGATCATTCCGTCGTATGACCCGATCAGAAACGACCAGTTTCCGCCCGGTATGCCGTTGGTCGCCGCCTTCGCGGTCTTGATGGCACAGACCCATCCGGCATGTATGCCGATACAGTATCCCAAGCCCTTCGGGAATGCCATACGGATTTGAGCGAGAAAGACGCCTGCGAGAAAGAGAGCGAGAAACGACGAGACATCCGGGTTCGAGAGGTGAGCCAAGGCGTCTCCCACGAGCCGAAAGCCGGTGGTCCATTCGACATCGGCCGCGGCCGGTTTCATGTCGCTGCGCAGGAAATGGAGCAGGGCAAAGTAAAATGCGCTGACGACCGATGCCGTTGCGGCACCGGCGGCTTTTCGGAGGGATGCGAACAGAACGCCGCGAAACATCGTTTCTTCGACGGTCGCCACGATCAAGCCTGTGGCAAGCGCCTTCAGCGCGGTCAATCCGAGCCGTTGTGCGTTCGACCAGGTATCCGGATCGATCTCGCGCACATCCACGGCGATCAGCGCCAGGGCGTGAAGGCCGAGCATGGCGATACCCAGAGGAATTCCCGATGCGACCTGACGGAACAACCCGGACTTGCTTTCGAATCCGATATCGCGGCGACCGAGGCGGAAGAATCTCGCCGCCAAAATGGTGCTGAGAAGAAGTAATAACTGACCGCACCGGTTTACCAGGCTCTGAAACCCGATCGCATCACCCGCGATCCAAAAGATCGGGTAAGCCAAAAAAGCCGCTGATAGGGCGCACGCAAGCACGACCGGCAAAGGTGCCAGCGCTGCCGAAATAAGGTCTCTGAGGGAAGGCATGAGGAGGGCTTTGGGACGAAAAGGTTCTAAAGTCGGCGAAGTGCGTCAAATGGGCGAAAGTCTATCCCATATGATGCGCGGTGGCTAAGAGCGGTTCTCGGTAGGTTATCGAAATCCTTCGACGAGTGAAGGCATGTTCTTCACGACGCCAATTTTGACCGAGTCGAAGAGAGGATCGCTTCGCTCACTGCATTCTACGATCGGCGTTCGCAGAGTGCGGTGAGGCACGAATCGCAGCAATGGTGCCCTGGTCGAAGGGCGGTTCGGTTCACTCACCACATCCTACAATCGATGTTCGCAGGGTGCGGTGAAGAATGAACCGCACCGACGCCGCCCGGACATGGGCGTTCCGGCATAAGTCGCGCCGGTCGCATCAGCGGCAACGAACGTTACGCCGGGACGACGTGGTTTCGATCCTGCCGGGTTTTTCATCAAAGGGAGATTTATGAATACACGGAACGTTTTTCGGCGCTGTCTCACCAGCGCTATCTTGAGCATAAGCTACGGTTGTACCCGGATCGACGCTACGGTGCCGCGTGCGGCCTATCGTTCGGCGGAACCTTACGCCGCCCGTTCGGAACCAGCGAAACGACCGCCGCGGGCCATGGGCTATCTTCGCCCGTTCGGTCCGAACGCGCCGTGGAACCGGCCGGTCAAAGGGCTGCCGCGCCATCCGCAGTCGGACGTTCTGGCCAATCGCCTGTGGAAGTA
>DYIL01000047.1:1188-24120 GCA_020723665.1 Methyloversatilis universalis | reverse complement strand
GACTTTCTGTCGGCCATTCTGGAACACACGGGCGGCGGCTCGGCCTCGACCGCCAGCGCAACGGCGGACGAAAGCCTGGCGCTGTTCCGGCTCGGCATGACCGCCGAACAGATCGCTTATCAGCGTGGACTGGCAATCTCAACGGTTTACGGCCATCTGGCCAAGGCGATCGAAACCGGAGCCGCGGAACTCGGCGAAGTGGTGGGCCTCAGCGATTCAGAGATAGCAGAAATCGAAGCGGTCTGGCAAACCCTGCCGGAAGACCAGCGGCGCGCGCTCAAGCCGCTGTACCAGGCGTTGGACGGAAAATACAGCTACGAAGTGCTCCGTTGCGTGCGCGCCCATTACGACAAGCGGCGTAACTCGCCTGACTCCGAAGTATAAAGTGAGCGCCCCTTCGCTGGGATACGGTGCGCGTCTAAACCCGCTGGCGCACATCCGCGCTTTCGAGGCGCACCTACTCCACCCGTCCACGGCTCTTCAAATCGCAAACAGGCCCCGATAGGAGCCGCGCAACCGATGTAGGGGCGGGAATCCTTTCCCGACGTAACGGGTCGGCAAGCGGGTGCGTTGGTAAAGGATTGCCGAGCTACTTCACGACTTCCTTTTCCTGTCTACGGACGGCATTGCCATTAGCACGTAAGTTGCCGCCTACTCCGCATACCTTTCGTACAATCGCATCAGCATGGCGAGTTCGCCTTCCTGCGGCGCGCACCAGCCGTCGAACTGAACGTCCTTCAGAATGCTCTTCCCCTGCTCGTCATCGCTCATATCGGTAAACACTTTCGCTACGGACTCCCCGAGATCGGCGATCTGCGGACCCACGCAGAGAAGATGGAAGGCAAACTGCGTGTCGCTCTCGTCCACGACTCGGGTGTTGTTGCGAGTAAGCCCGGACAGGCCGTAATACGTCTTCTTCAGCATGAACAAGACGTCCCCCTGTTCCTTCAGAAGCAACTGCAAAGCTTTGATTTCGTTGCCTGCGAAATGGTGTTGGAAGGTGGACGAGTCCAACCCGGACTCGTCGCAAAGAAAACGCCCCAGAAGATAGACGAAGCTGCCCTGCGACGCCGTGACGGCGCGGACTTTTTTGATGTCGGCGAGCGGCCGCTCGTCATTGGCGCGCATGACGATCACCACTTCGTCGGCCTCACCCACGGGCCGCAGCAATGGTACGAAATGCTGCTTCCGGATCATGGCGCAGGCTTCGAAGGGCTTGGCGAAAAGGATATCCACGGCTTCCCGGCCGATCTCGTGCCCTGCGGGCAGCTGCTCGAAATGGATTGCTCTCTGCAGGTGCCGTTGCAAATAGGTATTGAGCAAATACCAGCCGCTCAGTTGGGCACCGACCTGCAGGCTGGCCATGAAGTTCAGCTTGCCCCGAGAATGTGTCGAACCCGATTCGACGGGATGCTCAGGGGCGGCCCTTACGGAACTGACCACCGACGGTTGGGCTCGCTCGGACGGCAGGCTGACGTCCGTCGTCAAGAAACGGCCTAGCCCCGTGATCTTGAACAGCATCGCGACCATGCGGTTGGGATTATTGACTTCGATCTTGATTCCCTGCTTTTCCCATTGTTCGAACAACTTGAGCAGCAGCGACAGGCCCATGGAATTGACCCGCTCGACTTGCTTGAAGTCCAGGCTCACGCGGGCATTGGCGGGAACTCCGTTCAACTGGTCCAAAACCTGCGCGGAATGAGCGTCTACCGAGCCGGCGAAAGCGTAGCACAAGACGCCTTCCTCGCCGGAGGGTAGGCTGTTAATGAAAAGTGAATCTGCCAAAGTCATGGCTTACAACCTCATCGTGCTCGCTGTGGTAGAGGAACTGGAACCCGGTCTTCAACCCGACCTGCAGGGGTCGGCTCAAATCCCATAACGTGGTGATCTGGGTAGAACGATGCGGGATGACGCGCACTTGCAGGTAATCCGACATACGCCACATCAGATATAACCCGGCTCCGCCAACGCCGGCTTCCACGCCTTTCGCGAGCGTGTGGGTCAAATGGTTCAAGAAGATCGCGGGCGTCAAGGTGCCCCAATTGTCGGTAACCGACAGGCCGACGGTTTCCGAGCCTACCGCGAGATGGATGCGCACGTGCTCGTTCTCGGACAGATTCCGCGTCATCCCTTTCACGTAGAACGGCCGACTCTGGCCGTCGCGGGGCGCGCCGTACAGGGAGTTCTCCACCATTTCGTCGAGGACCAACAGAATCGATTCGAGATGATCCGGTGTAACGATGCCGGTTTCTTCCAGCCAAGCGCGCCCTTCCTCCATGAAGAACAGCTTATCGTCGCTGTGGGTCAGCTCGAATTGGCGGTGCGCGATGCGGCCGGGGACCAGACAGTGGATATCGTCGTCGGGCGGAGCCTGATGCTGGCCTAGCAGATGCTCCCAGCCGAGGCGATGACAGAAGGCATCGTCGCGCGGAAGCACCCGGCGGATACCGTCGACGCTGAGGCGCGGCAAGAGGTCATGAAACTCGCCTTCGGACAGGAAAACCACCAACTGGCGCGAGGTCGGCGAGGTAAAATGATCGCTCTGACCGCGGTAGAATCCCTCGGTGATGCGGATAAGCTGAGCCGAATCCTCGTCGCGCGCAGGCCGAACGTCCACGCGATCGGTATGCTCCAGTACCGCCACGGTCACGTCGTCGTCGAAATGGCCACGTCCGCTGTGAGCCCTGAGCGCGGCGAGAATCTTTTCTTCCAGCACCCTGGGCTCGGCGTCGGCGTTCTCGTTCAGGATCGCTTCCAGCCGCTCGTAGCCGAACGGTTCGCCTAGCGGCGATTCCTGTTCCACCACGCCATCGGTGTAGATGAACAGGCGATCGCCGATATCGAGCTGCAGTTCGCGCTCCACCGCGAGGTAATCGGAATCGCGGCTCTTGCCCAGGGGCGGACCACCGCCCTCGATCATAGTCCAGTGCCTGTCCGCGCGCCGCTTGAGATACGGCAGCACGTGCCCGGCATTGGCGAAACGCAGATGGCCGGTTCGGCTGTCCAGGCTCAGACAGCCCATGGTCATCAGGAGGGATTGATGGGCCGTCGCCAACATGGTTTCGTTGAGGGAACGAAGGATTTCCGCCGGGCGGGTTACGCCTTCCGTCGCCAAAGGATAGAGACCGGCCTTGGCGGCGCTCACCATGGTACCCGCCGCGACACCATGGCCGCTGACGTCGCCGATCACGATGACGGCGTAATAGCCGCCGGCCTTGTAATAGTCGTAATAGTCGCCGCCCACCTCGCTGGAAGTCGTCAGAGAGGCGACGCCGTGTACGCCGGGCAGAACGATTTCGGGGTTCGGCAGGATGGAGTGCTGCAAGGCGGCGGCCAGGTTGATTTCTTCCTGCAGCCGCCCACTTAGCTTTTCGAGTTCCGCCAGGGTGGCTTGTAGACGATCTTCCGCCCGCTTGCGCTCGGTAATGTCGTCGCCGGTGACGAGGAACATGACCGGCTGCTTGCTGTCCTGGTCGCGGACCACCGTAGCATGCCAGACGATGTCCACCCACTCCTCGCTCCGAATGCGCATGGGAATCTCGGTCCCGGTCTCGCCGGACAGCCCGCCTTGCATGACGTCGTCAAACAGGGCCCGCATCTCGCTCCGCTGCTTGTGCGCAAAAAACGCGGCAAAGAACTCCTCACCGCGTACCTCGTCTTCGGTCCAGCCGGATATTTCCTGAGCATAGCGGTTGAACAAAACGATCTTGCCTTGAGTGTCCAAACCGATGATCAGCGCTTGTGCCGTATTGATGATGTTTTCGTTGAAGTCCCTCTGGGCCGCCAGGTTCGCCATGCTGTCCTTGAGACGCTTGACCAACGGATTCAAGAGACCCATCCCGCCGAAACCGAGCGCGAACAAGAACAGCGCTAGCATGACGCCCTGCAGATCTTGGGTATTCTGCAGGCGGAAATCGGCGTTTTGCTGATAGTACGCCACTACCTTGTCGAGACCGGCGAGGATTTTTTCCGGGGCGTCGGACGTAAGATATTTGAAGTGTTTATCGTCTGAAGTCACGGCATCGACCGGCTGCGACAGTAGCCTGCGAATGGCGTCGATGAAGGTGTTGATCTGTCGATCGAGTTTGATCGGGTCTTCGAAGTAAATGAGGTACAGCTCTGGAGCCAGCTCACCGGGTTCGGCCAGAAGGCGTGGCCCCTGCCGGACCAGACGGTCGCCATTGCGAAGATATCCATGCATGTTCTCGAACAGGGTGATCATATCCACCATGTGCTGGCGAATCTCCTGCCGCTCGGCACGGTCCTGGGTGCTCACCATCTTCATCGCCAGAACTACGCCGCGTTCCACTAGCATGCGCTCATGACCGGCGAGATTCAGGGCTGCGGCGCTGCCTTCCTGACTGCGAAGATCGGCAATCAGAACGGCATAACTCACGACGGCCGTCATTGCCAAGAGACCCAACACGGTGCCGTACTGGTCCAATGCCCAAGCGAGAGACTCTCGAAAAAAACCTCTCACTTTCGAGGGTGTCTTCTCGGACAGGCGAAGCTTTTCGGGCTCCATAAATTCTCCCTCCTCTTTCCGTTCTATTAATGAATGCCCGTTTGTGGAGCATTCATTAATAGTAGATGGATTTGAAACCTTCGCCCGAAACGAGCGGCGCCAATCCCAGCCGCAGAAACAAGGTTGCCGTAAGCGTCAGGGAGAGGCGTCCAGAACCCATGGAGCCGTCGGTTCAACGCCTGATGGCGATGCCTTCGGGGGCTTTGGGCACGGGAATGGTTTTCACTACCTCGTCCCTTTCGGTGTCGATCACCGACACGGTGCTGGCGCCGGTGTTGGTGATCAGAAGGTAGCGCCCGCCGCCGGCGAAGCCGACGCCGTGGCTGCCCGCATCCGGAGCAATGGGAACGGTCTTGACGATGGTATTGGTCTCCAGGTCGATCTTCTGCACCGTGCCGGCTCCGTCGTTGGCGACATAGGCGTGCACCTGATCGGGCGTCACCGTGACCTGCACCGGCCCCGCGTCGGTAGTAATGCGGGCGATGACTTTATGGGTTTGGCCGTCGATCGCCGCCACGTGATTGGCGTTGTGGCAGGCGATGTAGATCCGCTTACCGTCCTTGGTGGCACCCGCGCCCAAAGGCCCGGCTCCGACCGGGACCGTCGCCAGGGTCTTACGTTTGGAGCGGGAAAATACGGTGACGTCGCCACCGCCGAAATTGGTGACGAACACCTTGTCGCCCGAAACCAGAGCGAAATGGGGCATGTGGCCGACTTTGACGGTGCGCAGAGACTCGAAGCTTTCGGTGTCGAACACTTCCACCCGGTCGTCGAATTCGTTGGTGACATAGGCCTCCTTTCCATCCGGGCTGAAATAGGTATGGCGGGGTCCCCCGCCGGTGGGAAGGGTCTGGATGACGGCGTTGGTTTCGGTGTCGATCACGGACACCGTACCCGCATTGTTGTTGGTTACCCAGGCCTGTTTCTGGTCCGGCCTGAGGGCCACGTTGTGGTTGTGGATGCCGACCGGAATCGTCCGTTTCACCGCGCCGGAAGCGAGATCGGCCACCGCGATGACGCCACCGAACCAGGAGGTCACGTAAGCCGTGCCGGCCAGGGGCCGGTCCTGAGCCAGGTCAAAGGGCGGTGGCTTTTCCGCACGGGTCGGCGGCGTAACGCACATCAGAAAAAGGAAAGTCCAAAGCGTAACTCTCAGAAACACGAACACGATTGGGTTCATGGCAGCACTCCTGCCTAGCTCAACCAGGGATTGAGGAAAGTGACCAAGAAACCGGCCAGGCCACAGACGCCGATGACCGGAATCACGCCGACCTTGTAGCGGAACAAGGCCAGCAGCGCGCCGAGGCCCACCAGGGCCGAAACGCCATCGAAGCGCCCAGAGAAGCCCTGCGGCCAGAATACGTGGTAGGCGAAAAACACAGCGAGGTTGATGATGACACCCACCACGGCGGCGGTAATGCCGGTCAGGGGCGCGGTGAACCTGAGATTGCCGTGGGTGGATTCCACCAGCGGCCCGCCCGCCAGGATGAACAAAAAGCTGGGCAGGAAGGTGAACCAGGTCACCACGGCCGCGGCTGCGGTGCCTGCCAGAAAAAGCTGATCCGGTCCGAACAGTTGCTTGGCCCAGCCGGCGACGAAACCGACAAAAGTGACCACCATGATGAGCGGCCCCGGCGTCGTTTCGCCCAAGGCCAGCCCGTCGATCATTTGATGCGGAGTGAGCCAGTGGTAATGCTCGACCGCGCCCTGATAGACGTAGGACAGTACCGCGTAGGCGCCGCCGAAGGTAAGCAGGGCCGCCTTGGTGAAAAACCAGCCCATCTGCGTGAGCGCGCCGTGCCAACCGTACTGCGCGTATAGGAAACCGATCGCGCCAATCCATAGGATCAGGCCCGCTAGAATGATCTCGAGCAAGCTGGTCCAGTTGAAGTGGGCATGGGCGGGAACCGGCGTGTCGTCGTCGATCAGCGCCGGACCGTAGCTTTGCTTGGCCGCAGCGTGGCCTCCGACCACAAATTTGCCGGGTGCAAACTTGGCGCCGATGCCGCCCAGGATCGCCGCTACCAGCACGATCAAGGGAAACGGCGCTTTGAAAGCAAAAATGGCCACGAACGCCGAGGCTGCCATGGCCCACAGCATCCGATTTTTCAACGCCCGCGAGCCGATGCGCCAGGCTGCGAACAAAACGATGGCGGTCACCGCCGGCTTGATGCCGTACAGCACGCCGGCCACCGCGGGCACCTGGCCGAACGCCAGGTAAATCAAGCCCAGCCCGATCAACATCAAGAACGAAGGCAACACGAACAGCCCTCCCGCGACGATCCCGCCCCAGGTGCCGTGCATCAGCCAGCCGATATAGGTCGCCAGTTGCTGCGCCTCCGGCCCCGGCAGGAGCATGCAGTAGTTGAGTGCGTGCAGGAAGCGTTTCTCGCTGATCCAGCGGCGCCGTTCGACCAATTCCGAATGCATGATGGCGATCTGGCCGGCGGGGCCGCCGAAACTGATGAAGCCGAGCTTGAGCCAGAACAGGAAGGCGGTCCAAAAACCTGCGGCGACCGGGCGAACATTGTTCTTAGTGGGTGCGGTGACGTGGGAAGTTTCGCTCATGGCGCGGAATCCTTTTCAAATGCGGCCAGTAGCCCGTCGAGCAGAACGCTGGCGGCCGTGAACAGTTGATCGTCATCGGCGCTGGTTTCACGCAGGCCCGCCAAGACGCGTTCGATGCCTTGGGCCTCCGGAGGTTGAATGCCGCCGACGTCGAGGAAGTGCACGATGCCGGCGAGTCGCGCGAGCGGTGGCGACTCCAGGCCGAAGCCGGCCACGAGGGTCTCGAAGGTCACCTTGCCGCCCACATGGGAAAAGGCGGCACCGTCGAAGTCGAACCCCAACGCGTCCTCCGGGCAGTCGGCGGGTGAAGCCAACCAGAGAATGCGGGCGTCCGGGTCGATGAAGCGGCGAATCAGCCAGGCGCTGGCGAGTCGGTCGACCCAGGGCCGTCGCCGCGTCGCCCACACGCGGCCGCGATAATCGGAAATCGCCAGGCGCGGAATCGTACCGGTGGCCGCGTGCGGCTCATCCGGGGACAGGCAGCGGCTGACCGAACTTTCCAGCTCCTGCAAGGCGGCATCGGCTTGTTTCTGGGCTTCCCCCGGGAAGAAGTCGATGGCGGCCAATTGTCCAAACGTCCTGCGGAGCTTTCTGACTTGCTTCAGCGTGGCCGGCGCGGTTTCGCGCGTCAGACGGGCGCGGCACTGGGCAATCTCCGCCAGCAACTCGCAGAATTCGGATGAACGATCGAATAGCCTCGAAAAACCGTCTTCGCCTTTTCCTTCAGCCTTCAGCAAATAGGCCGTGCCGCCGTTCTCACGGAGATCGTCGGCGACCTCGGCCAGAATCTCTCGACAGCCGTCCCGTTCGGGCAGTAAATAGACGCCATCCCGGAGCACCGCGGCGCCCGAGGCCTTGAGCGCTCGCCAGGCCCGCATTCGGGCCGTGGCGTTCTCCGTCGGCAGAGTCAGTATGAGCAAAAGCCAAGACATGTGTAGCATTTTCTACATTGATGTAGATTATGCTACTCGTCAAGCTGAAGGGCTTCAAGTTGCGTAAACGCCTTTTAAAACAGGTTTCTCTGCAATAAAACCAAGCCATAGCACACGCTGGTAGCTATCGCCACGAGGCCGAGTGCCAGCCAGAAATTCAGCGACCGTTCCAGCAGCAGGGGCAAGATCCAAAAGAAGGCCAGTGAACGTATCACCAGCCAGACGATTTGCCGCGAAAGCTCAGTTATCAGTTCGGTGTCCCCGGTGTCGACATAGAGCCAGATGAAGGCCAGAATCGATGTGATCGGCAGTGATGCGATGAGGGCGGCAACCAGGCTGCTACGTTTCGCCGTTTCGGAAATTACTGCGATCAACAGCGCGGATATCAACACTTTGAGGTACATGGCCGTTTGTGTTATTTGCTTGCCGGCTTGCAGCGGAGGTTGGTACGCCAAGATCGTACCCATTTTCTCGTTATGGTTTGCGCTTACGCTCGTAGGTGTTCATACCGACTCGTCTGCATTCAAGTCCTTCTGAATCTTTCAGAATAAATCAGACGTCTCGGAGCGGGCGTGCTTTATTCATGCCCATCAATAGACCGTAGCGCATTCGAAGTCGTTGGCCCAATCACCATGGGAATATGAAAGGGAACGCATGTCATGAGAATAGGCTCTGCTCTCTTCGAACATACGAGGGCTTACACTGAGCGGACTTTCAGGGCGAGTCTGCTCATGCTATCCGTGGTAATCGACCGCTCGGAGTTCAGTCCATCTACCGTACGCTTAACAGGCAGACCTCGCCCTCTGCCGAACCGACGGCCAGCATGTTGCCCTGAGGACTCCAGGCCAGCCGGGTCAGCGGATTTTTCAGGATACAAAGATCCTTCATTATGCCTTCGGGGATATTCCACAGGATCAACATTCCTTCCTGCCCGACCGTGGCGAGAACATCCCGCTTCGGATGAAACCCGAGGTCGGCGATGCGGTCGACGTGGCGGCTGAGCACCAAGGGTTCCCGATTGGCCGGACCCGGTCCCGAGAAATTCCACAGCACTGCCTCACGGTCCGCGCCGCTGGCCAGATATCGGGATGAGGCATCCCAGTCCAATAGGCTGATCTTGCCGGGATAGCCTGACATGCCGACGTTCTTGGCGGTCTTTACATTCCAAACCAACAGGCTGGCATCCTGGCAGCCGGCGGCGAGGTGTTCGTCGTTCGGCGAAAGGCTCAGGGAGAGAAACGAGCCTTTCCACTCGAAATGCTTTTTCGCTTGCACGGCGTCTATCCGCCACAGCTTGACCCCGCCGTAACAGGCCGTGGCCAATCGGCGTCCGTCGCGCAGCCAGGCCAAGTCCGTCACCGTGCTGGCATGATCGCCGTAGACTCGACACAATTCGCCGTCGTCCTTCCACAGCTTCACGAACTTGCCGGCCGCCGAGGCGAGGAGATCGCCGCGCGGCGACCAGGCGACGTGTTCCACCCAGCCGCTGCCGCCATCCAGCACCATGGCCTCTGCACCGGTACCGGCATCCCACACCCGCGCCTTGCCGTCCTGTCCGCCGCTGGCGAGCCAACGTCCGTCGCAGGACCAGTCCAGCGCCAGCGTTCCCGGGCCGTGACCGGGCAGTTCATGAATGACCCCGCCGGTTTCTACTGCGAGCAACAGGATCGGACCGCCGGCCGATGCCGCTGCCAGCGTCGATCCATCGGGCGACCAGGCCAGAGCGGTGATGTAATCGTCGCCCACGACCCTCCACTGCGGTTCGATCAGCTCGAACGGTGCTTTCTCATTCAAGCCAGACATCGCCGAAATCCCTCGTTCAAAGCCTGCCGGTCCAGATTGCGGCCGATGAACACCAGCTGGTTGCGGCGCGGCTCGTCGCCCCAGGGTTTATCGGCCTGCATGTTGAGCAGCATATGCACGGCATGGAACACCAGCTTCTTGTCCATGCCTTTCAGGCTGACGATGCCTTTGGTGCGGAAGATGTCCGCCCCTTTTTCCCGGAGTAGCTCGCCGATCCAGTTGTTGAACCGGCCGTAGTCCAGATCGCCGGGCTCGCTGATGCCCACCGACGTCACGTCATCGTCATGTGCGTGCCCGGCCTCCCATTCCCGAGTCATCACCGGTTCGACCCCTCGATCCCCGCGCAGGAAGGTCATGCCGAACTCATCGGGATGATGCTGGGTGAAGCAGGCGTAATGCCCGTCCCGCTCGACCGAAACCCGAAATTGCTTGATGCCGCCGGCGCTCAGATCCAGCTCGTGCAGGCATTCCTCCGTTAGGCCGGCATCGGGCGCGAGCCGCTTGGGAGGGTCCGAGAACAACCGGACCATGCTCTCCTGCAAGTCCATAAGGCAACTGTCGCCGGCATCGGCCACCGGCAGCCAAATCAAGCGCATGGCGGGATCGGGGCCGTCCTGGATAATCCAGCGGTAATCCCCGGCGGCGAGATGGAACAGCCCGGCCCATTCGAACGGGTATTCCGGCTCCAGGAAACCGGGCTTGACCGCCAGCGCCCGATCGAGGTCGAACCCGCCGACGTCCAGTACCTCGGCCAGATCCACCTGGCCGTTCACCGTGCGATGGATGCGGGCCATGGCATTCATGCCCCGCACCCGCTTTTCCAGGGCGGCCAGCTCCGGTTCCGAGACCAGGTCGGCCTTGTTGAGGAGAATCACGTCGGCGAAGGCGATTTGTTCCTTGATCTCCTCTTTGTCTTCGATATGCAAGTGCACATGTTTGGCGTCCACCACGGTGATCACACCGTCCAGCCGGAGCTGCGAGGCGATTTCCTCGTCGACGAAGAAGGTCTGGGCCACCGGAGCGGGGTCGGCGAGCCCGGTGGTCTCAATCAGAATGGCGTCGAACTTGTCGCGCCGGCGCATCAGATTACCCAGGATACGGATCAGATCGCCCCGGACCGTGCAGCAGATACAACCATTGTTCATCTCGAAAATTTCTTCATCGGCATTGATGACCAAGGCATTGTCGATGCCAATCTCGCCGAACTCGTTTTCGATCACGGCGATGCGTTTGCCGTGGTTTTCGCTCAGGATTCGGTTCAAGAGGGTCGTTTTGCCTGCACCCAGGAAACCTGTCAGCACGGTCACGGGGATGCGGTTCGAAGTGATGGCGGTCATGTCATGGCTCCGTTTTGTTGGGGAGATGAGTGGTGTAGATCGCGATCGATCCGCGCATAGGCGGAATGGTTGTGGATCGATTCGAAGTTCTCCGCTTCGACCGTGTAAGCCAAAATGCGGGGCTCCGCGTCTATCCGGGCGGCCACGTCGCGCACCATGTCCTCGACGAACTTGGGATGGTCGTAGGCGTATTCGGTGACGTACTTTTCGTCGGGACGCTTGAGCAGTCCGTAGATGGGCGATGAGGCTTCCGCCTCGACCCACTCGATCAATTCCTCGATCCATACGAAGTCTCCGACCGTCACGGTGACGGTGACGTGGGAGCGCTGATTGTGGGCGCCCCGTTCGGCAATCGTCTTGGAACAGGGACAGAGGCTGGTGACCGGCACCGTCACCCGGATATGCGTCCTGACTTCGCCTTCGGCGATTTCGCCGATCAGGGCCACTTGGTAGTCCATCAAGCTGCGCACGCCGGTGACCGGCGCCGCCTTTTCGACGAAATACGGAAACCGCATTTCGATGTAGCCGGACTGGGCTTCCAGGCGCCGAATCATCTCGGCCAGCATGTCGCCGAAGGACTCCACGCCGATTTCACGCTCGCGGCCATTGAGAATCTCCACGAAGCGCGACATATGGGTGCCCTTGAAGCCGTGGGGCAGATTCACGTACATGTCGAAGCGGGCGATGGTGTGCTGTTCGCCCTGGCTAAGATCCCGGACCCGCACCGGATGCAGGATGTCCTTGATCCCGACCTTGTCGATGGCGATGCGGCGGGAGTCGGCATGGCCCTGCACGTCTTCGAGCGTATAACGGCCGCGTTTGCTCGGAGAGACGGGCATAGCGGGGGACGAGTCGTTGCTATGAACGGTCATGGGTTGCGGTAGATCTGTTGTCAATGGAGCCGAATCGAATCCGGAACCGCGATGCCGCCGATGGCCGCCATCAGTTCCTCGGCGAGTTCGTGAACGGCGCCGGCGGCGATGAAGACCAGGCGGCCGAGCCCGTCGTCGGATGCTCGGGCCGGCAAGGCAACCGGCGGATACAACCGGCCCATCGCGGCTTGCACGATGACGGGCTTGGCCCGGTCGGACAGGCGAACCACGCCCTTGACTCGCACCAGACGGGAACGATGCCGGGTCAACAGGTCGTCCAGCACGGTTTGCAGCCGCGGCCAGGGAAGCGGGGCACTCAGGTAGAGGGACACGCTGCGGAACCCGTGATCGGGCAACTCCTGACCCTGCGGCAGTCGGCGATTATCGGGCGCAACCGCCGCCAGAACGGATTCCGGATCGACGGCGCCGCGCACCGCGACGAACCGGGGCGTGGCCGGCGCAAGTTCGTCCAGCCGGACAGCCACGCGCACCATCTCCTCCGTGTTTGCCTGGTCGGTGTGGGTGAGCACTAGGACATCCGCCCAAGCCACCTGGGCGCGGGCTTCGGGAAAACGGTCCAACGGTTCTTCGGCTGCCGATACCGACACCGTGGCGATCACCGCTTGCAGATGGTAGCGGGAGGCCAGCCAGCGGTCCCGCAGCAGCGTGTCCAAGATCGGTTCGGGGCTGGCGACGCCGCTCGCCTCGATGACGATCCGGTCGAACCGAGGCGAATTGGGGTTTTCCCAGGCCAGCCGGAGGTTTCTGAGCACCGGCGCCAGGGCGCCCCGCACCTGGCAGCACAAGCAACCGCCGGACAGGGTCATGAGCGGGATGTCCTGACGCTCGATCAGGGCCTGGTCCACCGGGGTGGAGCCGAACTCGTTGATCAGCACCGCCGTACGTGGTCCCTGATCCAGCAAACGATTCAGCAGCGTGGTCTTGCCGCTGCCGAGAAAGCCCGTCAGAACGATGACGGGAAGCGGGGTTTTTGGGCTTAGCGACATGTTTGCACTGGTGCTGGCCGGTTGGAAACGGGAACCGCCCGAAAACGTTCCCCATCCTTGAGGGCGAAGTCCACGTCGTTCACTTTGAAGTGATCGAGGGACAGGCTGTAGAAGCGGTCGAAATGAACTTTGACGGATCGCTCGATGCGGCGGTCGTATCCGGGTTGAATCACCTGCGCTGTCCCGTGGACGCGCTCGACCACTTCGCCGTCCCACACCACCACGCGCCCGTTTTTCAACACCAGCGCGGCGTCGGCGAACATGGCGCGCCGGTCGGGTTGCGGCCGATAAACGGCGATGTCGGCGACGGCGCCGGGGGCGAGATGGCCGCGGTCGCCAAGACCCAGCAAACGTGCCGGGGCGGCGCGGGTCATGACGGCGATTTCAAGGAGCGAAAACTCCCGCTTCAGCTCCGGCAAGAGCGTCAGCGCCAAGGCGTCCTGATTAAGCCGTGCCATGCAGGACTGGCGATAGTCGGCGTCCATGAGCAGGCGGATCAGTTCCGGATAGGCGGTGAAGGGCGCGCCGTTGGGATGATCGGTGGTGAAGAACACCCGCCAGGGATCTTCCGCCAGCAGGAAGATTTCCAGGCCGATGGCCCACTGTAAGGTGTTGACGAAGCTTTTTTCCCGGTAGCGGTAAGGCACGATGCCGCCCGCACCGTCGCATTCGGCGTCCCACATCACCCATTTGCCAGGACTGGCGTCATGCCGGCGATTGTATTGAGCGGTGACATCGCCGGAAATCGTCACGGTCCGGCCGAACAGTACCTGGCCGACGTCCATCGTGATATTCGGATGGCGGCGTAAGGCTTCCATCAGGCGCGCGGCGCCCGAGGAGAAGCCCTTGGCCCCCTCCTTGCCGTAGCCGTAGAACTGGATGTGCGCCAAGTGCATGGGCAGTCCTTGCGCCGCTTCCATGGTGGCGATGGCGGTGTCCACGTTGCCCGGCACACCCAAATTGTTGCAATGGACATGTAGGGGATGCGGAATGCCCAGATCGCACACCGCGCGCTGTAGGGCTTGCAGGATGTGTCGCGAACTGACGCCGTAGAACGGCACCACGTCGTCCAGGTCGAACCGGCGTACGTTCCACTTGAACGCCGCAGCCCCGCCGGCGTTGATCACCTTGACTCCCAAGCAGCGGGTGGCGTGGAGCGTCCAGGCCACGTAGTCGTTGATCCGCGCCTGGCTGGCCTTGTCGCGCAGGAGCCCCAAAAGGAAATCGTCGCTGCCCAGGATGACCAACCCCGCTGTGTCGATGATTGGGATGTCGGCCATCTGCAAATGGGCATCGAGGGCATTGGCCGGCAGCACCGCCGGTTCGACCACCGTGGTGTAGCCCATGCGGGCGTAACGGTAGCCGGTGTCCGTGCTCGACCATTTAGCCGTGCTGAACGGGTGGCCGAACCGTCGGGCCATGACATTGCGGTGCTGTTCCGGCAGCAGCACGCGGGCGGTGTTGACGTTGCCGCCCGCAATGTGGCTGTGGATGTCGATGGCTCCGGCCATGACGATATGTCCGGAGATGTCGTGAACCGTGTCGACTCGCGCGTCGGGACCGGGGTCGGAGACGATAAGGCCGTCCCGCACGAACAGGTCGCGGATTTCTCCCGCAAGCCCTTGGGTTGGGTCGTAGATCTCGCCGCCCGCCAATTTGATCAGCATGGTTCGGCGCTCACAGCAGATCCAGGGTCAATAGGAGACGGCGCGGTTCCGCCGGCGTCGGCTTGGGCGAGCGGTGCACCAGCCTGTGGCCCTTGTTGCCCTCCCACTTGCCGCCTTTCATCAGCCCGACCGCATAAGGCGGCATGGCGTGGATCGCGGTTTCATCCAGAATCAGCCCGGACTCCTCGTCGGGCAACCCTTGCGCACCGGGTCCCAGCTTGGTCCGGTCCACGCAGTCAGCCGGCAGCCACTCCGTTCCGACGCCGCCGTAGGTGCAGACCAGACGGGCGGGCACATGATCGACGTGGAAGCGCGGACACATGGGCCTGGTCAGGGTGCGGAGGCGGAGTCCCGCCCGCTCGGATTCGAACAAGTCGCAATAGGCGCCGGTCAAGCGGGCGACGTCGCGCCACCAGTCGTCATGCCCCGGAATGTGCTTGCACTCCGGCAACAGCGAGCCGAAATCGAAATGCTCGAAACGAATTTCTTCGGCGAGTTCGATTTCAATCGGGCTTCGCAGGAGTTCGGTAACAAACTTTCGAAGCGGCTCCTCGGGTTGCCGGTGAATCAGGCACAGGCTCACCCCGGGCTCGTAGATGCGGGCGAGGTCGGCCAGATCGTTCGACTGAACGGCGAAAGTAACGTTTTGAGCGGGTTCGATCCGGTGGGCGGATGCGGTCATGGAACCTCCTTATCCGGGTAACAAAAGATTTTCGAAAACGACGATGCCTTGCATGAAGCCGATCCCAAGGCCAAAGGTGGTCGCTTGTCCGACCAGGCCGGGCAGAGTAGGAATTTCGTGCAGGGCGGGAATCAGGTCGGAGCCGGCGATGTAGATGAAACCGCCGGCGGCGAGGGGCAGCAGCAGGATCAGGGAGGACTCGGCCGCCTGACCCAGGGCCAGGGTGAAAACGACGCCAGCCATTACCGTCAGCGAGCAATAAAAGTTGTAGAGCACGGCCTGCCGCGGGGCGTAGCCGCCGTGGACCAAGGCGCCCACGTCGCCCAATTCCTGGGGGACTTCATGGGCCACGATGGCGAAGGTGGTGGTGAAGCCGAGGATCGGATCGGCCAGGAAGCTGCCGGCAATCAGGATGCCGTCGACGAAGTTGTGGATGGCATCGCCGATCAGGTTCATTCTGGCCAAGGGACGAATATCTTCGGAGCCGGCATCGAGCGCGAAACGATGGTCATGGCGCCAGCGCACCGCTTTCTCCAGCAGGAAAAAGACGAATACGCCAACGAGGGCGGTCATGCAGACCGTCGACACCGAGCCGTGGCGCGCGGCCGCATCGGGAATCAGATGGATGAAGGCATCGCCCAGCAATACGCCCACCGCCAGGGAGACCAGATTAGGCACTATGGCCGCCAGCCGTTCCGGCTTTATCCACAGGACGAACAACCCGCTGAACGAGACCAGGCTGACCGTCAGTCCCGCGGCCAAGGCATAGATCGCGGTGATCCAGTCGTTCACGCGTCCGCCTCGTCCTGAGGCCATGCCGGGAAACGGTCTTCGCAGGCTCGCCAGACCTCGAAGCCGACGTCAGCTACCGTGACCTGCCTAGCGGATCGCGCCAAGGCGGGGAGGCTTGCGCCGTCCTCGCCGCGACGGGTGAATGCCGCGTCGGTGGGCAACGGTCCTCCGATACCTGAGGACCGATCACACGCATTCTTGTGTTTCATTATGCGGCTTATGCGGCCCTCCCTGCCCCCGAATTCGCTCCGGGCGAATTCGTCGATCGCCGGGAAGCCGAAGCGCCTCTCGTGCGTCAGTCGTCCGACCTCGCGCCGGTCGTTGACGATCACCGCCACCAGGCGCTTTTCCCGATTGGACAGAAGGTAATTGAGCAGGGTTGTCTCGCCGGGTCGAGCGAAACCCGACGATATGGTGACGAGCAGTTTGCGCGGTAAGTGATCTAAGTTGTCTGTACGCATCGCCGGCTGAAGAGTCATATAAAATGTTATAGCGTTACATTATTTAGGAATGAAGCGCACGTTACTGCGTTGGTTCCGGGACTTAAGGGCTTATTGACGTCAACAGCTGAAACGATCGCCGCTTTCCACGCAGCCGTTCGGCGGGGATGGCCCGGTTGCGACAGCCAGCGTGGTAGGTATGGGAGGATGAAACAGTTCCATGGGCGGCGAAACAGGGGTTGACATCATGGATCGATCACGTCCTGCCCAGATCACTGATGTTACTATATATCATAACTTATCTGGGCCGCAAGCTGTGAGATCTATCGAAAGCGAAAGAGCGAAAGGGTCAGGCTTTT
The DNA here is from genome assembly GCA_020723665.1 of Methyloversatilis universalis. Lineage (GTDB taxonomy): Bacteria > Pseudomonadota > Gammaproteobacteria > Methylococcales > Methylococcaceae > Methylocaldum. The sequence goes on along the minus strand of DYIL01000047.1, from coordinate 7,136 downwards.
ATTATTCGCTTTAGCGCGGTAGGGCGGGGAGTAATGTTCACATTTTACCAGGCCGGCAAAAAGTCCAGACCTAAAGAGTGCCGAGTCCGGCGCCAATACGCAGAATTTTGCTCTTTAGGGTCTATTCTTCCGACATGGGTACCTATGTTTCTCAAAAGGCCACTGAAAGGCGCAAAAAGCCTGTAATTACCCCGCGCTTAGGCGCCTCGAGCGGCACATCGCCCGATGTTCATGCCCAAAACGGTAAGCAAGACCGTGTAACGCATCGGCACCTTACCCCTGACCCGAAATTGGCCCCGGTTCATCTGATGTTCGAGACGGCACATGGTGGCTTCAACCCCCGCTCGCCAGCGGTAGACCTCCTGAAAAGCAGAAGTCTATTCACGCAGCCGGACGGCTCAGGGGCCACCGCGACTGGGCAGGTATTGAATCCGATAGTGCTCGGGACGACCGTTTGCGATTGGAAGGGCGGCTTCGGCGCTCCCGAAGACGCCGTTTGCGATTGGAAGGGCGGCTTCGGCGCTCCCGAAGACGCCGTTTGCCATTAGAAAAGATTCTCGATCTATCGATTAAGGAAGCTCTGATCAAGTTTCCAGTGGGAAAGTTGGATCCATAAGGCCCTCACCCACCCCAATCACTCCGCACTTTCCCGTTGGGAGCCGCAAGCGGCGCTTACCCGTGCACCCGTTCGCCGGGAGCGAACGCTAACGTGCGAAGCACGGCCCGAAGGGCCTGTCCTGAGCGAAGTCGAAGCGCTTATTCCGGCCTACAACGTTTTCCTTTTGATTGAAAAATGGAATAAGTCATTCCCCCGCCACCACAGTGGGGACAGCAGCGCCAGTCACGGCGCACCCTCGAAAAACCGTCTTCCCAGCGGTTTTGTTCTTCGTCCAGGCCAAACGCGGCTTGGATTTGGCTTGCGTTTTCAACCACTTACGTGAACGAAAACGACGGAGCATACCCGCCTGTACGAACACCTCGAAATTTTTCGAGGTGCTCTAATATCAAACGACAATAAGGTGCTGAAAAGCCCTCGCTGCGAGACAAGGAGCGAGTGTGCGAGCGCGTCGAGTAGCCCCCCGGAAACTCGAGCGCCAGGCGTGAGACCAAAGGTCGACGCGATAGCGGCGGTCGTAAGTCTCACACCAGGCATCGCGACCTGGCGTCGAGCCATCTGCGAGCGGTGTCAAGACTCCTTGTTGGGTCCGGACCAGACGGGCGGGGCGCCTGAGGCGATCACTCGTCCCTTTTTTTTGATCCTTTCGGTGACTCGGACGGAAGCCCCAAAAGGTTTCGCAAAAAATGGCGACGCAATCGAAAAAACGATCAAATCCGGTTTCCAGGGGCTTGCCGGGAACGGCTATCGCCTTATCCCGGCCTACAAACTGATGCTAGCGGTAGTTGTAGGTCGGAATAACCCTCGGCATTCCGGCTTTCGACCGCCCTGTTCGGTGCATCACTGCACCGGCAAACCGTCCGATAACGGCGCGGCTCGGGCGATAACGCCGAGCGCAATCATCTGGGCCTTTTCCGCCGCGGGCGTGAGTCATTGGGCGTGAGAACAGGATTAAACCGCGGCGAATTCTTTCCGCGAGTAACGGGCGGTTTCGAACCGATAGTCGCTTTGGAGGCAGTGATCCAACCAGCGGGCGAGGAAATAGTTGAGCGACCATTTGTAATCCAGCACGCTCTTGGCACTAGACCGATCCTTTACCGCATCCAGAACGAACGGTCGGCAATGGTCGCTGAGCGCTTCGGCGGTCTTCGCGTCCAGGCTCACGCGGATTTTCACGGCCGGTTCGTCCAGCCGAGCGAAATCGTGGGTAAGTTCCAACACCAGGGTATAAGGCGACCTTTCCAGCAATCTCAGGTGCAAGGACGGCTTGCCGTTGACTCGGGCAACAGCCGCCTCGTCGATGCGAGCCAAATCGGGAATCAGGTTCGCCAGTTTCTCGTAATTCGATTCGCAGACTTTTTGTAGCCAGAAAGATTTTTCTGCGGGCTGGAAAATGCTCATTTCCGGTAACAACAATCTCTCAAAATTCACTGTAAGTCGCGCAGGCGCTGGACGTCTCCCACAAGGTCACGCTCTTGACCTTGTAACCTCGGCTCGCGATGTGTCCGAATATCAGCTTGGCCAAGTACTCGGCCGTCGGATGCTCGTCGAGTGCCAGGAAACGTTCCCCGGCCGAAACGAGCGCCGGGAGGAGTGGGTCGTCCTTGTGCAGTAGTAGGTTGTGATCGAGCTGCCGATCGATGTATTCCGTTGCGGCAGCACCGATCTCCGCGAAATCGCAGACCATCCCCTGTTCGTTCAGACTCTCGGCCATCACGGTAATCGCTGCTTTGACACTATGACCATGGAGATGACGGCATTTGCCCTTATGCTCCATTAGACGGTGTCCGTAGCAAAAATACACTTCTTTGGTAATCGTAAACATGGAAAGCAACGAGGATGAGGAGGAAGGCGAGGAAAGCGTTCACTCGCTCTTGATGCCCTTGATGGCGCCGGCGATACGGTAACGGCCCGTTTCGCTCCCCGTGCACCGTAGCGTTTCGATATAAGCGGTCAACGGCGGGGTGACTTTGTTCTGCGGCATGATGCGAACTTCCACCGCTTTGCCCAACTCAAGCGGAATATCGGCCTCGAACAAAATGCCCGATCCGCTGATATTTACACAGGTCCCCTCGTATACAATTTCGGTATCGGCAAGCCGGAAAGTCATTTTGCAATCGGCCTGCATCCGGATGAAATCCCGTTTTTCGTCATATTCCAGCATTGCTGTACGCCCCATCGCCGCTCGTCATCTATCCGGATATTCTAACCGATAGATCGTCATCGAAGTCGTTCGGGCAGTTGTGCTTTCCGGTTTGGCAACCATGCGCATTTTATGCCATAGTGCCGCGCCTGAATCGAAACAACTTGAAAGCTAGACACTTGGAACGACGCAGCCACCCGACGCCTTGAATCTATATGAGCACAAAATCCATCGTCCTGACCGGAATAACCACGACCGGCACACCTCATCTCGGAAATTACGTAGGTGCGATACGCCCTGCCATCGCAGCCAGCCACGATCATAACGTTCTGCCTTTCTATTTTCTGGCGGACTACCATGCCCTGATCAAATGCCAGGATCCGGAGCGCGTCCGCCAATCGACGCTGGAAATCGCTGCCACTTGGCTGGCCCTGGGGCTGGATACGGAAAACGCCGTGTTCTACCGCCAGTCGGATGTGCCCGAGATCACGGAACTGGCCTGGATACTGAGTTGCGTCACCGCAAAAGGACTGATGAATCGCGCCCATGCCTACAAGGCGGCCGTTCAGGCCAACGAAGAGAGCGGCGAGGCCGATCCCGACAAGGGCGTTACGATGGGTCTGTTCAATTATCCGATCCTGATGGCGGCCGATATTCTGATCTTCAACGCCAACAAAGTTCCCGTGGGCAAGGATCAGGTTCAGCACATCGAGATGGCGCGGGACATCGCCGGACGGTTCAATCACATTTACGGCGAGCATTTCGTGCTTCCCGAGGCGGATGTCGGCGAGGAAACGGCTGTGCTATGCGGATTGGACGGACGAAAGATGAGCAAGAGCTACGACAACACGATCCCGCTGTTCGCGCCGGAAAAGCAACTGCGCAAGCTGATCATGAAGATCAAGACCAATTCCCTGCTGCCGGGCGAACCCAAGGATCCGGACACCTGCACGCTGTTCGGCATCTATAGAGCTTTCGCGACGAAAGAGGAAACGGCGGCGATACGGCGCCGCTACGCCGAAGGCATCGCCTGGGGCGAGATGAAAAACATCCTGTTCGAGTATCTTAACGATCATTTGAAAGCGGCGAGGGAACGCTATGAAGCATTGTTACAGGCGCCCGATAAAATCGAAGAAGCCTTGCAGGACGGCGCTCGCAAGGCCAGGAGCTACAGTGCGCCGATGATACGGAAAGTGCGCCACAGCGTCGGCATTCGAAGCCTCAATCTCTGATTTCTGCGCAGTTCGGCTGCAAGCAGAATGCCGCCGATCTGCGCCGCCGGTGGCGGCATGTGGAACGATTCCCAACACAGCCATAAAGAACGTCGCGAAGCGGCCAACCCGCTGGCTAAACTGTTGTGGCTGCTGGCGGCGCTGATACTGTTTGCCGGTTGTGCGGCGAACCGGGTGCATCAGCCTCTACCCGCGTCCGATGCTGAACGTACTATCTATTTGGTCGATTTGGGCTGGCACACCGGGTTGGCCGTCAAGCGGACCGATATTCCGCCCGGGCTGTGGCCGGAAGCCCAGGACTTTCCGAAAGCGGAATATCTCGAAGTCGGCTGGGGGGACCACGATTTCTACCAGTCTGCCGGGTTTAATCTCTGGTATGGGATCAAGGCCGTCCTGGTCCCGACCCGAAGCGTCTTGCACGTGGTGGGCGTGCCCGTCCATCCGACCGCCTATTTTTCCGCCGCGGAGATCGTCGAAATCCGATTGTCGGAGCGCCAACTCAGGCAAATCATCGTATCGATTCACAATACCTATACCCGCGAAAATACCGACAGAGCTCAAGCCATCGCGCCGGGCTTGTCTCCGGACAGCCGTTTTTACGCCGCCGAAGGCAAGTTCCACATGTTCAATACCTGCAATGTCTGGATAGCGCGCATTCTGCGCGACGCGGGGCTGCCCGTCGTGCCGTTTTTCTCGGTTTCATCGAGGGGACTCTTGTCCCAGACGCGGGAGTTCGGCAAGATCGTCCGGCCGGAGTCGGAAGATCGTTAAGAAAGCTCCGATCGACTTGGTCACCCCGGCAGGGATTGCCGGGGTCCAGAATCCAAGGATGGTAAAGGCCTCTCACATCCTTGTGTTCTGGATTCCGGCAATCCCTGCCGGAATGACGGCGTTGCGAACGTCTGAGGATATTTCTGTTCGAGGGGAGAGAACCTTTTCAGAGTCTCCTTATTAGACCGGCGTAAGAATCGATTCAAGGCACTTTTCGATATTTCACACGTACCGATCACCCACGAGGAAATCCCATGCACGTCATCGTCATCGGTTCAGGCATTGCCGGCATCACCTTGGCGGAGGAACTTCGGAAGCTGGAACCTGAATGCCGTATTTCCCTCGTAACCCAGGAGGGCCACGGCTATTATTCGCGGCCGATGCTGTCCCACGGATTTTCGCGGAATGACATCGAAACCAAGATCATTCTGAAGCCGTTCGATGCTCTTCGGGATGCCGGCATCGTCGTCTACAGCGAAACCGAGGTGCAGGCGCTAAACCAGAGCGCCAAATCGATCCTCTGCCGAAACAATTCGGGCGAGTTCACCCTGAATTACGACAAACTCGTGCTCGCGCCGGGCTCGGATGCGCTGATCCCACCGCCGTTTCAGGCTCACCGCGACCTGTTCTTCGTCGTAAACAGCCTCGACGACCTGCTCCAACTCCGGCGCCATCGTGAAAAAATCATCGAGGCTTCGGCGACGCCCTTGTGGGCAGTGATCGGCGGCGGGCTGATCGGCTGCGAGGTCGCCTCCGATCTGACCAAGGCCGGCGACCGCGTCGTGCTGTTTCACGCCTTGCCAAGGCTCATGGAGCGACAGCTGATCGAAGAGGACTCGGCTACGCTGCTGACGGTGCTGCAAAACCATGGCATAGAGGTTCGCTTGAACGCCGCCGTCCAGGGTTTCGAAAAAATCGGCGATCTTTACGCTGTGAAATTGCAGGACGAGGTGTCGAAGGGCTTTCATGGCCTCATCGTTGCTTGCGGCTTCAAGCCTAGGACCGAGCTGGCACGACGCATAGGCCTCGCCGTCAACTGCGGTATACGGGTCGACGAGTTCCTGCGCACCGTCGATCCCGACATCCATGCCATCGGCGACGCCGCCGAATGCGCGGACGGACGGTTGTACGCCTATATTATGCCGATCAGGCACCAGGCCTTCTGGCTCGCCCGCTTTCTCGCCGG
>DYIL01000047.1:0-1088 GCA_020723665.1 Methyloversatilis universalis | reverse complement strand
TCCTCGTTCCAAAAATCGCCGAAGCGGACCCGGCAGTTCTTTTCGTTTCTGAGCCGAAACCGGCCGAACAAAGCCGGCAGCGGCGCCGATTCGACCCCGGAAAATTCACCTCGTGCGCATCGTCCGGCCAAAACCGCCAAACCGCCGCCCCAGCCGCACCCGAGGTCGATGAATTTGAACGGAGCGTTCCGGGGCAATAATTCGGAGACGGCCAGCCAGGCTTCGCGGCCGGTCAAATAAAAGGGAACCCGTTCCCGAAAATTGCTGCGGAACACCAGCCACAACAGGACGAATCCGGCGAGATACAGAGCCGGCGGAAGATTCAGCCGCCATGCCAATACCACCGAAGGCGCGAATAGCACCTGGATCGGCAGCCACCAAAAAGGAAGCCTCAGCGTCCAACCGAAAGCCATGGCGAGCAGGCCTTCCGACACCGCGATGAAACCGGCGGAGCCGCCGAACAGGACACCGCTCTTGAAAAGCAGGAGGATGCTCGAAGCGGCGGCGATTTGGCTCGCCACGGCTCTATGCCAAACGGGCAATCGTTCGATCATGCGCCTCGCGTCCTAAAGCCCGGATTCGGTTTTTTTCGCTTGTTCCGGCGAGGACGCTCGCGTAATCGACTCCTGTTGAAGCGGATCTTGCGCCGATACCTCGATGCCGGAACCGCCGGTAGCAATCTCTTCGGCGGTATGCTTATTCATCACGATGATGGAAATACGCCGATTCATGGCGGCAAAGGGATCTGCCTTCACGAACGGAACACTCGACGAAAGCCCCACGACCCGCATCATCTTTTCTCCCTTCAGCCCGCCTTTGATGAGTTCCTTGCGGGCCGAATTGGCTCGATCCGCGGACAATTCCCAGTTCGTATAACCCTGCCCGCTGCCCGGAAACGGTTTGGCATCCGTGTGACCGGCTATGCTGATCTTGTTCGGCAACTCGTTGATGACCGGCGCGATCTGATGGAGTATTTCCGACGCGTAGCTCTCCATTCTCGCGCTAGCCAAATTGAACATCGGGCGGCCTTCAGAATCGATGATCTGAATGCGCAAGCCTTCCTGAGTGATGTCGATCCTAAGCTGATT
>DYIL01000046.1 GCA_020723665.1 Methyloversatilis universalis | reverse complement strand
GCTCAGTTTCGGCTTCTTCACAAACACCGGGGCGCCGAGTCCGAGTCGCTTCATCCGCGGGCGACCTTATCAAAAAGGAAACGTTGGCGTTATTTTACCAAGGGGGAGACTTATTCAGAGTTTTCTTGAATGACTCGGCTTATTCTCGCCGTCACTGTGTCCGAGCGGTTTTCCCGGCACGATTACATCCCTCACCCGCTGCTTGAGCTCCTTCGCCTCGGGGAAACGTCCTTCTCCCTTTCGGGACCATAGCACCTTGTTACCGTGGCGCACTTCGAATACCCCACCGGTACCGGGAATCAGCGCCACTTCGCCGATTTCCTCTTCGAACGTGGTCAGAAGCTCCTGCGCCAGCCAGGCCGCGCGCAGCAGCCAGCGGCATTGCGTGCAATATTCGATTTCGATACGGGGTTTTGCAGTCATGCCTTTTTCTCCTTATGGGCCGGGATAAGCCTGTCCTGAGCCCCGTCGAAGGGCTCATCCTGGCCTACGGCTGATTTCCGATCCAGGGCTGTACGGCCTGCCAAAGCAATTTCGCGCCAACGATCAGTACGACGATCGCGAACATCCGTCTGAGCCTCCGTGTCGGCAGCCTATGCGCAAGTTTAGCGCCGATCGGCGCAAAGGGAATACTGGTCGCTACGATGCCGGCAAAGGCCGGTAGATAGACGTAGCCGAGACTCCACGCCGGCAGAACGGGTTTTTCCCAGCCCAGGACGATATAGGTTAGAGAGCCGGCGGCGGCTATGGGAAAACCGCAGGCGCTGGAGATCGCCACGGCATTTCGGATCGGGAAACGGCATTTGACGAGAAAAGGAACGCTGAGCGTTCCCCCGCCTATGCCGAGGATCGATGACACCGCGCCTATCCCGATGCCGGCCGAGAAATAGACCCATCCGCCCGGCGTTCGCATTCGGCCGTTTTCGGTTTTTGCATCGACCGAAAGTCGAGCGGCGACGTAAAGCAGGAAGAGCGCGAAAATCAGTTTGAACCAATGTGGGGGCAATCGATCGGCGATGACCGATCCAAGGACGGAGCCGATCAGTATGCCGGGCGCCAGCCGGAATACGACACTCCAGCGTACGGAGCCGAGGCGGTGATGTGCCAAGACGGAGGAAACGGACGTGACGACGATGGTCGCGAGCGAGGTCGCCACGGCCATGATCATGACGGAATCCGGCGGGAACCCTCGCAGCGAGAAAAACCAGACCAGAAACGGCACGATCACGACGCCGCCGCCGATGCCGAACAAGCCGGACAAAATGCCGGCCAGGCTGCCGAAAGCGAGATATAGTCCGAGTTCTACCCACATGCGCCGCTCATCCGCGATTAAAATAAGCGGCGTATGCTAACAGGAACCGGGGTCCAAGCTTAAACCTAGAAACGGCAGTCGACCGCTTAGATGAGTAGAAAAGCCCTTTGAATTCTGACTGTCCTATCTTCTACCGATGCCACCGTTTGGGTGAACCCGCTACGCGCCCGATTGCACGGCGGGCGGACCGCCCGGCGGCGTCGCTCCTCGTTGCGGGAGACTACCCCGCGGCCTCGTCGCGCCCCTTCGACCAGGCTCAGGACAGGCTTGCCAACCGCCCCGCCCGCCGCACACTCGGATGCGTCCAACCGTCGTTTCTAGGTTAAACGCCATGAAAACTTATCTCGTCGGAGGCGCCGTGAGAGATAGTCTCCTCGGGCGGCCGGTGGAGGAGCGCGACTGGGTGGTCGTGGGCGAAACGCCGGAAAGCATGATTGCCCGAGGCTTTAAACCGGTCGGCAAGGATTTTCCGGTGTTTCTGCACCCGGAAACCCGCGAGGAGTATGCACTGGCCCGCACCGAGCGGAAAACCGCGCCGGGTTACCGGGGCTTCGTCGTCCACGCCGAGCCGGACGTGACGCTGGAGCAGGATTTGCTCCGCCGCGACCTCACCATCAACGCCATGGCCATGGACGAGGAAGGGCGGCTCGTCGACCCTTTTGGCGGTGCGCGGGACCTCGAGCAACGGATTCTGCGTCATGTTTCGCCGGCATTCGGCGAAGATCCCGTGCGTATCCTCCGTGTCGCCCGCTTTGCCGCCCGGTTCGCCCACCTCGGCTTCCGGGTGGCGGCGGAAACGCTCGACCTCATGCGGGGCATGGTGACCGCCGGTGAAGTGGACGCCCTGGTGCCGGAGCGGGTTTGGGCGGAATTGGCTCGCGCTTTGTGTGAACCGACGCCAAGGGCTTTTTTCGAAGTGCTGCGGGAATGCGGCGCATTGGCCAAACTGTTTCCGGAAATCGAACGGCTGTTCGGCGTTCCCCAGCCCCCCGAGCATCATCCGGAGGTCGATGCGGGCCTTCATACCCTGCTGGTTCTCGACCAGGCCGCCGAGCTGAGCCCCGACCCGGTCGTACGCTTCGCCGCCTTGACCCACGATCTGGGCAAGGGCCTCACGCCCCGGGACTTGTGGCCCAGGCACTACGGTCACGAAAAAGCCGGGCTCGGAGCACTAGAGAGCCTGTGTCTACGGCTGAAGGTGCCCAATGCCTACCGCAAGCTGGCGGAGAAGGTGATGCGCTATCACGGTCATTGTCATCGGGCGCTCGAGCTGCGCCCCGCGACTGTGGTGGATTTGTTGCACCGGCTCGATGCGCTTCGAAAGGGCCAAGCCTTGGATCCGTTTCTTCTCGCGTGCGAGGCCGATGCCAAAGGCCGCCCCGGTTTCGAGGATCGGCCCTATCCGCAAGCGGAATGGCTGCGGCGGGCGCGGGACGCGGCCCTGGCGGTTCCGGTCCGACCGTTGTTGGAGCAAGGATTCAAGGGAGAGACGTTGGGTCGCGAGCTTCGCCGGGCGCGGATCGAGGCCGTGAAGTCGTGTCGGCGGCAATTTTTGGAAAATCGAAATCCCGGTTGAGTGAAGCGGTTTCCGATGAACGCCAGACCCTCCTCGACGTACCAACCCCGCGATTTCATCGAAACCCCGGAAGGACTGATTTTCGCCGTCGTGGACAGCCTGCCCGAAGAGGATCGCGTTCTGTGCTTTCTCCGTTACGCGCCGATCGAGGGTCGGCTCAGCAAAATGGCAACCGGCGAAGCGAATGCCTACCTCGAAGCGCACGCGCCCCGGTATCTCTTTTCTTCGAAACGGCTGGACGCGCGACTTCATGCCGTGCCGCGGAAAAGCATCAGCCGCCATCATCGGCCGCGGCAGCGGGTGCAGGACTTGTTGAACTCGGGACCGCATGACGAAATCGAGCGGAAGGCGGTGCGCTTGTTGCAAAAATTCGGTGCGCACGGACTGGACTTGAGCCGGGTCGGTCTGACCGGCTCGCTGCTGATCGGCGCACAAACGCCGAAATCCGATCTCGATTTGGTCATCTACGGGCGTGAAATGTTCTTCGAGGCTCGCGAGATCGTAGGACGATTGCTCGAGACCGGAGAACTGCAAGACCTGGACGACGCGGCATGGCGCGATGCCTACGACCGGCGCGGATGCGCGCTGAGCTTCCAGGAGTTCCTCCGGCACGAGCGCCGGAAGTTGAACAAGGCGCTGATCGACGGAACGAAATTCGATATCACTTTAGTGGACGAGCCGTTGTCGAAGGAATCGGGCGCTGCCCGCAAGCTTGGGCCGATACGGATTCGGGCGCGGGTCGCGGACGCGACCTACGCATTCGACTATCCGGCGGTATACCGCCTGGCCCACCCCGAGATCACGGAAGCGGTCAGTTTCACCCACACTTACGCCGGTCAGGCCCGGACCGGAGAAACCATCGAAATGGCCGGTTTATTGGAGGAGTCGCCCACAGGACAGCGGCGCGTCATCGTGGGCTCCAGTCGAGAAGCCCAAGGGGAATACATCAAGGTAGTGGGTTAGCCCGAAGGCGTGTGGGCAAACACTATCACGTTTGTTACATTTCCGCCCTTGCGACTTCGACCGAGAAACGGCGGTTGGACGCATCCGAGTGTGTGGCGGGCGGAGCGGCCGGCAAGCCTGTCCTGAGCCTGGTCGAAGGGCGGTTCGCTTGGCTCACCGCATTCTACTTTTCCGGTGCATCGAAGCGGTCAACCGCCGTTTCTTGGTTCAAACATCGACAGTGGAGAAAACGATGATCGGGGGTGTTGTTTCGGTGCTGATTTGCGTGTGGTTTTACCGCACCGCACTTCGGCTCAATCTCAATGTGCTGCAATGGATCGTCGGCGCTTTGATCGTCTTCTACGGGATCAAGGCGACTTGGATGTACGCCATCCTTAAACCTTTAATGGGAGGATCGTACAAATATTACACGGCAACCGCCGGCGTTATGATGGAGGTTTCGGGCGCGTTGCTCGGCGCCGTGGGCGCTGCGCTGTTCCGCAACTTGGTCATGCTCAAGCAGGCTCGATGATTCTTACTCGTGCGCGTTCGGCGCTTCCCGAATTCCAGGCGGTCGTCTGCGACATGGACGGTTTGGCCTTGGATACCGAAGCGACTTATTGCCATGCCTGGCGTTCGGCAGCGGCCGATTTGGGTTTCGATCTGAGCGAGGAATTCTGCCGCGGATTGTTCGGCCGCCATGCCGACGATGTGGAACGGTCATTGAAGAATGTCCTCGGCGACGCGTTCGACCGCCGGTTGTTTCATGAGTCCGCCGAACGTCACTGGCGGCGCTATCTAGCCGAGCACGGCCTAAGGCCGATGCCCGGATTGCAGGCGTTGCTCGCTGTCGTGCGAGAGCGAGCGCTTCCTTACGCGCTGGCGACTAACAGCGACGGGCCTTATGCCGCGGAATGCCTGCGGCTATCAGGAATGAACGAAGCCTTTCGGGTCGTCGTGACGCGCGATCAGGTCGAACGGGGAAAGCCAGCGCCAGACCTGTTTCTCGAGGCGGCGAGACGCTTGAACGTCCGGCCAGGTCTATGCCTGGTGTTGGAAGATTCGGAAACCGGCCTCGAGGCGGCCCGTGCTGCGGGAACCGTTCCGGTGCTGGTTCAAGGGCGGGAAGAAACGCGCCGGAGGCTGGCGGAACTGGCGGTGCTCAGCGTTCCGAGCCTACACGGCTTGGCCGAGTTACTGAAAGCGACTGGATGAGACGAAGAGTTCCCATCGCCAGGCAAAAGCCTTTTCCGATCAGGCGACTCGGATCGGAAAAGGCTCTTGGCCTTTGTGTTTGACTTTACGCGTGTAGGCGCGGCCGTCGCGGAACGTGGCGGCACGGTTGAATTTCCCGGCGTACTTGGCGACGGGATTGGTCGAGGTGGGCTGAGGTCGTTTTTTTCTCGTGCTCATGGTTTTTCTCTCGTTTGGCTATTTCGGCGGGATACCGACTCGCCGTTCAGACCTTTCCGAACGGGATCGGTTCCCGAGCCGGTTTCATGAAAAGGTATAGTGCTTGCGCACGGTTTCGAGGACCTTCCAGGTGCATTTCAGTCCGGAGCGAAAGGTCACCAAATCGCCCTTGCCGAATTCCACCGGATCGCCGACTTCGGGTTTCACGATCACACGTCCTTCCAACAGATAACAAGTCTCGGTCGCGTCGTAAGTCCACGGAAATTCGGACGGCTCCTTGCTCCACACTGGCCATTGCCGGACGCCCAAGGATTGGAGCCGGTCTTCGCCGACTTGTTTTTCGACACGGATATCGGTCATGGGTTTTCTCCTGTTTCGATTAAGGCTTGATTGTCGGTTCCAAAGCAATGTTTCCGCCATAATGCAAGGCCAGCCACACGGTCACCGTAGCCGGCGGAGTCCAGTTTACGCGATGGCGGCAATGGGCGGGAAGCAAGAGAGCATCGCCCGGGTGCAGGATCGTCTCGCCGGCCAGCCCTTCGATCGAGAGTTTTGCCTGCCCTTGGAGCAGCACCACCCATTCGTTCCAGTCCTGATCGTACCATTGTCCTTCCGGTGTGGCATGTCCCTTGGAAAGAATCCGCTCGAGCCGGAAGCTCGGCGTTTCCAGCAGAATTTCGAATTTTTCTTCGGGCAACTCCTCCGGCCAATCGGCCAACAGCGCGATCATCGATGCTTCCGACAATGTAATCATTTGCGAAAAGTCCCCTTCGGCCACGAACCGTCATCTCAATAAGCACTTTTCCACAAAAACTGTGGATAAAGTTCTGCAAAAACGGAGAACAACCCCCTTGATGCCGCGCGGTATGCGGGCTGTTGGCGATTGTTCAGGATTTCGGCAACGGCCGCTTTCCGTTTCTTCACGCCCGCTTTCCGGTTTGATAGAGTGCCGAAAAATTCGAATGGGAGGCAACTATGACTGCGGCATTATCGATGGTCGTCATCTTGGCGATCGCGGTCTGGTTCTATCAGACCGCTCAACGGTTGAGTCTGCCCGCCGTGGCTTGGACCATCGGCGGCGTGGTCGTTTACTACGGCGGTTTTCTGTTTTGGATGCAGGTGGTGCTGCGCTCGGTCTTGGGCGAGTCGTTCCACACCCATGGCTTTTGGCTGGGAATCGGTATGGACGTCACGGCGATTCTGGCCGGAGCCGTCTGCGCCGCGCTGTTCCGTTACTGGGTCATGATGAAAAAGGGCCGGAAGCCGTTCGAGACGTCGTTTTAAGTCATTTTCCGTCGGTAAGGGATTGCCGAACGATGCCGGTCTGGCGGGTCCGGAAGCCGTTCCCGGCTCGCCGCTCCGCCTACCGTTTTCGTCGACAAAGGATCGCCGACCTGCGGCTTAGAACAGCTCGGCGTTGAGCCAGAAATGGGCAAGGATACTGCCCGCATAGCCGAGCGCGATCGCCGGCATCCACTTAAGATGACTCAAGAAAGTGTATATGCCGCGCGTCTGGCCCATGAGCGCGACGCCCGCCGCCGAGCCGACCGACAGCAGACTGCCGCCGACCCCGGCGGTCAGGGTCACCAACAGCCACTGTCCCGTGGAGATATCCGGGTTCATGGAAAGAATCGCGAACATGACCGGAATGTTGTCCACGAAGGCCGAAGCGATGCCCACCAGAATGTTCGCCGGTGTCGCCCCCAGTTCATCATAGAGATATTCCGAGGCATAGCCTAAATAGCCCAGGAAATCGAGTCCGCCCACGCACAGCACGACGCCGTAGAAAAACAGCAGCGTGTCCCACTCCAGTTGCGCCAGTTTCTGGAAGATGTCGAACCGCTCTTCGCCGGGCAGCGCTTTTTCCTCCTCTTCGTCGTGCCGGTCCATCAGTTCGCTCGGCACCTCGGGTTCCTCGCGATGGGTTATGTGCAGGTAATAGCCGAAGAACTGGATATACGTGAGACCCGCCATCATGCCGACCGCGGCGGGCAAGTGCAGGATGTTCGAGAACACCACGGCGGTCGCGATGGTCAAGAGGAACAAGGCAACGATCCGTTTCGCGCCGCGCTTCATTTTGGTGACATCCTTGACTTCGGCCGGGCGCGCGTCCGGTATCGCGAAATGCATGATAGCGGCAGGCAGCACGAAATTGATGACCGCCGGAACGAACAGGACGAAGAAGCCCCAGAAAGTGACCTTATGCTGTTGCCAGACCATCAGGGTCGTGATGTCGCCGAAGGGGCAGAATGCCCCGCCCGCGTTCACGGCGACCACGGTGTTGACGCAGGACAGCGCGACGAAGCGCGGGTTGTCCTTGCCGACCGCCATCACCACGGCGGTCATCAGCATCGCCGTGGTCATATTGTTGGAGATGGCCGAGATGAAAAAGGCCAGAATGCCGGTGATCCAAAACAGCGAGCGGTAACCCAAACCCTTGCTGACCAGCCAGGCTCTGACCGCTTCGAATACCCGCCGTTCTTCGAGTGCGTTGACGTAAGTGATCGACACGATGAGGAACAGGAGCAGTTCGCCGTAGTCCAGCACCAAGGTCCGCACCGCCTCCTCCGCGAGCTGCGGCTGGCCTTGCAAATTGTAGACGACGGCAATCGCGGCCCAGATGATCGCCGCCGCCAGCATCATGGGCTTGGATTTCCTGAGTTCGGTGACTTCTTCCAAGACGACGAAAATGTAAGCCAGCACGAACGCGGCTATCGACAGATAGCCGACGAAATGTCCGGTCAGATCCAAAGCCTGACCTTCCGCCGGGGCGGCCAGGGCAGCGAGCGGCGAAACCGCCAAGGAAAACGCCGGCAAAACCTTGAGCTTCAAGACCATTCGAGAACCTTTTCTTTTGGTGTAAGCAATCGCGCCGCATTGCGGCGCGGCGTCACATAATTCTTACTGTTTAAGTAGAGAATGGTAGCATTTGCCGCTGCCGAGTCCGAGCATGTGTTTCATGTCCGGTACGCGAAAACACCGAAAATTGGTTAAGTTCGAGCAAAATTCATCATGAATTTACTGAAACCCCTAGTTGGCGGTCTTTTGCTGTTGCTTTCGACCGTGGCATTAGCCCAAGAGAGCGGCGCCGCGACCACCCGGCTGGATCTGACGCATCACGCCGTCGGTTATCTGGCCATTGTCATTTTTTTCCTAGCCTATGCGCTCGCCATGGTCGAGGAAATCACCGACCTCCGAAAATCCAAGCCGATGGTATTCGCCGCCAGCCTGATCTGGGTATTGGTGGCCATCATGTACGTTCGGCGGGATTTGGGCGATGTGGCCGAGCAAGCGTTTCGGGCCAGTCTCGAAGGCTATGCGGAACTGTTCCTGTTCCTTCTGGTTTCCATGACCTACCTCAATGCCATGGAGGACCGGGGAGTCTTCGAGAATCTCCGCGTCCGGCTGCTCAGCCGGGGGTTTGGCTACCGGCGGCTGTTCTGGATTACCGGTTGCCTGGCTTTCCTGCTTTCGTCCGTTTGCAACAATCTTACGACCGCATTGCTGATGGGTGCGGTGATCATGGCCATGGGAAAGGACAATCGCCGCTTCATTACCCTCGCCTGCATCAATGTGGTGGTGGCCACCAATGCCGGCGGCTCGTTCAGTCCCTTCGGCGACATCACGACATTACTGGTTTGGCAGAGCGGCGTCGTGCCGTTCGTCGACTTCTATTCATTGCTGATTCCGTCCATCGTGAACTTCGCGCTGCCGGCGGCCATGATGCACTTTTTCATACCCAAGGCGAAACCCGCGCCGGCCATCGAGGTGCAGCCGCTGAAAAGAGGCGCGGTTCCGGTGATCGTTTTGTTTTTTCTAACCATCGTCACCGCCGTCTGCTTCGAAAATCTACTCAGCCTGCCGCCCGCCGCCGGCATGTTGGCGGGGCTCACCTATCTGAAATTCTTCAGCTATTACCTGCAGAAGACCCGGGTATTCCGCGGCAGCCGGGACGACTTCAAGGATACCGACGAGATGGAAATGCCTTATAACCTCGACGAGAGCCACGCGTTCGACGTGTTTCACAATGTCTCGCGGCTGGAGTGGGACACGATGCTGTTTTTCTACGGCGTCATGGTCAGTGTCGGCGGGCTGAGCTTCATCGGCTATTTGGATTACGCCTCGCGGTTTCTTTACACGGATCTGGACCCTACTATCGCCAATGTCCTGGTGGGCGTCGTCTCGGCGTTCATCGACAACGGCACCATCATGTACGCCGTGCTGACCATGAACCCGGACATTTCCCAAGGGCAGTGGCTGTTGGTCACTCTGACCGCCGGGGTCGGCGGCAGTTTGCTCGCCATCGGTTCGGCGGCAGGCGTGGGTCTGCTGGGGCAGGCGAAAGGCGTCTACACCTTCAGCGCCCATCTCAAATGGATGCCGGTGATCGCGCTCGGATACGCCGGCAGCATCTTCGTGCATTTCCTGATCAATGGGCGGTATTTTTGAAGAAAGAAGCGGCGTTGAGCTCGCTTTGCAGGGTACCGTCGCTTCGTCGATAGGATCGCGGCAGATCCCTCCGGTCTGTCCGGTCGCGGCCCGAATAAGCGCCCGAGTTTTCCTCGGTTGTGGCGAAACGCGCCGGTGCCGTCACCAGGATGGCGGCAGCTTCCGGCGGATCAGAATGGATTTGCGCTCGACGGAAAGATAGCCGCCCTGTTTCAAGTCCTTCATGATTCGGCTGACCATCTCCCGCGAACAGCCGATGATGTTGGCCAGATCCTGGTGGGTCGGTTTTTCCGGGATGATCCATGCCTTTTCGTTCTCGACCGCCATGTCGTACAGGGCTTTGACCAATCGTCCGTATACGTCCGATAACGCGAGCCCGCGCACGTTTTCGGTCAAGCTGCGGATCCGCTGAGTCAGACTCCGGATGATGCTGAATGCGGCGTCCGGGTGGTTTTTCAGCCAAGCCTTCAGCGCCGGTCGCGGAATCAGGCTGCACGTCGTGGGTTCGAGGGCCGTTATCGAAGCCGAACGGGGTTCGCCGTCGAGCAAGGACAGCTCCCCGAAAAACGAGCCCGCGCTTTGAGTCGAAAGAGTCACCATGCGCCCGTTCGCGCTGCTCAGATAGGCCTGCACCTTGCCCGAAAGGATGATGAACAACGGGCCGCCTTCGTCGCCCTCGCGAATGATGACCGAATTTTTCGGATAGCTCTTGATGGCGGCCTGTGCCGCCAATTCCGCGAGAGCGGGATCGGCTACTTCGGAAAAATACGGGACGTTTTTCAACCCCAGAAGCGTTTCGTTCGACACGATCGCGTTAAGCCAGGAAAGGACAAAACGAACGATTTTCCCGTCGTCTTCGAGTTACAACGCGACGGGTGGCAGATCGTAATCTTAGTTCATATTCGATCCGCGCACCTCAAAAAAATGGGACCGGCGCTGACTATCGGTCCCGAAGGATCGCCGTGGAGGCGTTTGTCTACCGTCCGAAAGAAAACACGCTCGGACCGTTTACCGATGTAGTTTCATTGGCCTGAGCGAATTTACTCATTCTTTATTCCGACGTTTCGGGAAGTTTGGCTTTCGCCGGATTATCGATACCGGTGGCGTTAACGATGACCCCAACGGCAGGGGATTCCTTCGCCCGTACCGGCACTTGGAAACCGTCGCGAGGCAGGAAAACAAGAAAGACGAGGCTCGAGACGAAGACGAAGTTCGTGATCAGCACCAACACGCCGATATACAGAAATTTCGTGGAGTGCCCGCTCGTGCATCTTCGAATCGTGTACGTCATAAGCTTACCGCTTGCTTCGATCGTCCGCGCTTATTTGCATCGGATGTTTTCAAAATGCGCGTCGAAAGACGCGGGACGGAAACCTGCATGGCTTTTTCGGAAAGCCGACCAGTCTCATCGTGGCTTTCAGAGCGCTATATCAACTTACGTGTCAGAAACACGGAATTCTGTGAAATATTTCGCTTTTTAGCGTTCTGAAGCCGGAAAGCGAGCGGAGCAGTTTCGCCGTCGCGGTTCGGTTCGCGCCGAGCGTAGCGTTGCGTCGAAAAGGATTCCCGGTCTACGAAATCGGCATCATCGCAGGCGGGCGGGAAAAATCGGAGTGAGCGGTTTGGGGGAACGGCGGGCGGATTCGGCAGCAAGGCGAAGGGTGCGCGTGGCGCACCCTGCCGGTCAAGTTACGGGCACCGAGTGCAATAAGGTTGCCCGGGTATCTTATAGTAGCCCGGCCAGCAACCGGGACTCCAGCAGGTCGTCATCGAATAGAGCAGCAGCCCGCCGCCGATGGCGGTCGCTGCCAATTTTTTCTTATGGCGTTTAACAAATGCCAAAGCCGCGTTGCTTTTTTGTTGTGGTGCCTGATCGCTCATACGTCCCTCTCAATTTGGCGTGCATTCTGAAACCTCATCACGACGTCTTCAAAATGCCAGCGTGAGTTGAAAAAACATCGTCCTTTCCGGCATAAACAAGGGCGTCTCCTCCAGGCGTCCCGTTCGAAGACCGAAGGCGTTCTGGCCCAGGAAATCGAATCTTTGATCCAGCAGGTTTTTGACGACGAATCCCGCCGTGCCGTAACGGTAAGGTAAACGATATTTCAGGGAAAAATCGAGCAGCGCGAACTGGTTGTCGTCGTGCCCCTTCAAGGGCTCATAGTTGCCCTCGAAGGCTTCCTGATTGACATAGGTGACCGTGACGGTGCTCGACAGGCCCGAGGGATGGAAATAGCTCAGGCTGAGCGGGGCGATATGGTTCTTGTAGGTCGTCAAGGTGTCTATAGAGTAAATATCGAATTGATACTCCAGGCTGGCGGCGAATTGGTCGCCGATCGCCCAGTAACCGTAAGCGCGGTACAGCATTTCCTCCTGTTTCGACATAAAGATCGGCGCATCCAAACTCAATCCCTGAGGGGTAGGAACGATCATGTCCCGCGATGAGGCCTCCAATCCAACCATAAGATCGGACGAAAACCTGTGATCCAGGCCGATACCATAGCGCCTCGCATCCGTGGCCGTAAAACCGTCGAAGAACTGGTTGAACCCGGCTATCTGTGTCGGCTCGACGGTCGCGTCCTCCTCGTCAATGCCCCGATCGAAGGTGCGGAATGCGGCGAGGCGCAGGATGGTGTCGGGCGTGAGCTGCCACATCAGCCCCAGTTTCGGGTTGACTTGGTCGTAATCCCCGTGAAATTGGTTCCGGGACGAGTCGTAGCTGACCCCCAGCGTCCAGGTCATGGCGCTCGGAAAGCGGACGTGGGAATAGAGATAGGCGTTGCTGTGCCGGATGTCATAGGAGATCCGCTGCGCAAAAAAGCTAAAATCTTCCGAACGATCGACGGAAATGTCGCGGCGGCCGCCGCCCAGAATCAGATCGAAGGGATCGCGCCGGTAGATGTACTGGGCTTCGCCCACGAAACCCCGCTGGCTGGCGGTCACCGAAGAGTCTATGGGGATCACCAAAGGAATTTGCTGGGCTTGGTTTAGCAACGTATCCAGATACATGGCCGAAAGAATCAGGTCGGAGTTCGCGGTGGGCGAATAACGGAGGCCGGCGCGCACCGTATCGGTGGTGAGCTCGCGATGGAAGGTATCGTCGAAATCCTCCAGGTCGCCGTTGAAAAGCACATCGCCGTGTTCCAAATGCCGGTGGCGGTATTCGGCCTGGAGGCTGAGGCCGGGGTTGACCATGCCCTGGGCGAAGACGTTGTAGATGTCCTGGCGCAAGTCGTTGTTCTTGCGGAAGCCGTTGGTTTCGTAATGGAACTGGCCTAGGCTGTAGGAGAAGTTGTCCCACAGCCCGGAATGGACCAGTTCCTCCCCGTGCGTGTCGTTGCTGCCGGCGATGCCGGAGGCCTGGAAGCTGAAGCGGTCGCGGGTGAACATGGGATTGAACTCGTTGAACGAGAGCCTTGAAGGCCCTACGCCGTCCGGAATCAGCAGCCGGGCTTCGGCCAGACGGGGCTGTATCGGGGTGGTGTTGATCGGCTGCAGCAATTGGGACTGCAGCACTTCGCTGGCGCGGGCGATTTCGTGCCGCGGCAGGGCCGAGTAGGTATCGGCCAGGAGACGGTGCGCGGAATAATTGGCCGGTTCGATACCGAGCGAGCGCCAGCCTTCCACCACGGCGCGCTGACCGAAGCCGAGATCGGTGTAGATGCGCCCCAGGGCGGCGCTGCGGGCGGCGAGATCGTCGTCCAGAGCGAGCTTCGAGCGGTAGACCGCGCGGTTGTCGTTGAGCTCGATCGCGTGTTGCAGATCCTTGAACGCTTCCACCGGCCGGTTTTCGGTCTGCTTCTTGATGGCTTCGTAGAACCAGGGCGTGGGGTCCTTGGGGTCGAAGGTCTTGGCGAGATCGAACTGCTTTTCGGCGACCGCGTTGCGCTTCTGTTCGTAATAAGCCTTGCCGAGATAGCTGCGGATCAGGGCGTCGCTGGGGTCGAGGCTGGCGGCGGTCTCGATGGCCGCCGTGCCTTCCTTCAGCTCGCCCTGCCGGACCAGGGCCATACCCGAGCCGAAGCGGGCCAGAGGATCGGCCGAATCCAGCTCGGAGCCCTTCTGAAAACTCAGTAGCGCCCGCGAGGTATCCCCGTCCATGAGTTCGACGAAGCCGAGCACGACGTGGGCGCGGGGATTGAGCGGGTTGATCTGAACGGCGCGTTCGGCCGCTTTCCGCGCGTCCGACCAGCGGCCGAGGCCGGCCAGCAGCTCGGCCCTGCGCGCTTGGACCAGCGCGTCGTTGCTGTCGAGGCGAGCCGCACGATCGATGCTTTCGAGCGCGCCTTCGAGATCGAAATCGGCCTGGCGGGCATAGGATTGCGCCATCCAGCCCGAAGCCGAAGCAGGGTCGGTTTGAACCGCCGCATTCGCAAGGCGAAGCGCTTCGGCCTTCAGGTTGCGGGCCAGGGCGATGACCGAGCGCAAGGCGTCGATGGGCGCGGGCGTTTTCTCGCCCATATACACGGCGAGCAGCGGTTCCGCTTCGTCCACCCGTCCCACGCTCAGCAGCAAACCGGCGTATAGGGCGGCGAAATCGGCGTCGCGGCTCGCTTCCGGTACGCGGTCCAGTACGGACAGGGCGCCGGCGATGTCGCCGTCGGCGTAACGGCGGATGCCTGCGGCGATGTCCGGGTCGCGCACTCGCGCCCGCAGGGCGGTGTAATCCACCAGCGGCGGGAAATAAAGCGCCCATTGGACGCCGTCTTCCGGGCGCACGTGCAACGCCAGGCGCGGCGCCTCGTCGCGAGCGGCGAGGGCGGTCTGGCCGTCCTTGAGCACGATGCGTCCTGCGGCGTTCGAGGTCTCCACTTCGCCTTCGAAAACCGTGACCTGGCCGCCCTGAGGCCCCGCCTTGATGAGGAACTCGGTTCCCTTGATGGCGGCGTTGATGAACGGGGTCCGGATATCGAGGGGCTTGGGCGTTCGGCTGCGGGCGTACAAGGCGCCGGTGAGCAGTTCGAGCCAAGACGGCTCTTCCGCCTTTACCTTGGAGAACACCACGGTGGTGTCCTGATCGAGCGAAATATAGGTTTGATTCGGCAGGAGCAGCGATGCACGGCTGCGGATCGTGGTTCGGATTTTGTCGCCGGGACAGAAGACCTGTTCGGTCTCCACCGGTCTCCATGACGGCTTTCCCGAAGGCTGAATCTCGACCTGGCCCTGCGCCGACACCAGGCGGGCGGCCCATTGTTCGCAGGCGGCGGCGATGCCGGGATTGCTCGCGATGAGCGAGGCAACGATTGTCAGAAAGAATTTGGCAGATTTTTGCATTGAGCGGCGAAAGATTTTTTTAAGTTATTGTTACCGACCTTATATAGCTTCTTCCCCAAGCCTTACCCACGCCCCGCCGGGACATCGGACCGGCAAAGCTTCAGGGTGAGAGGATTTCAAATGAGACTTCTTTTTTCCACCCCGCTCCGCCGATGGACGAAAATGAGGCCGGCAGGTCGGGAATCCTTTCCCGACGCGTCGGCCAGCGCACCGCCGGCAAGGGATTGCCGACCTACAAACTTTTTCGATCTCCTGACCTCGCCCTTCTCAGAGGGTGAAGACTCTTAGAGCCTATCCCAATAGGCCGTTCGCCCTGAGCCGTTCGACCCAGCTCAGGACAGGCTTGTCGAAGGGTTTCTCAAGCCTATTGGGATAGGCTCTTAACCGCATTGCCCGCAGAAGGGAGCCGAACACGCTTTTGCGCAAGTTCGGGGTTATTTGATCAGCGTATGGGCCGAGTCCGATTTTTCGATACGGAGGCCGGGCGACTGACCGCCTGCCGGATGCGCTCCCCCTAAACGCGCTTCACAAGTCTTGAGAAAAAACCGGGCCGGTCCATCGTCAGGTAATTGTAGGACGAGTTGATTGAAAGCGGCACAGGCTTCGGGCCACCGCTCCGCTTCGAAATGCCTCAGGGCCATCTGAAAACGGTCTTCGAATTCTTGGTAGCGGGGTAGTTCAACCTCCGAGCAGGACATCAATTGGGCGACCGACACCGGTTTTGTTTTTCCGGCTAGGAGAAACTGTCCCAAGCGTCTGGCCCGGGGCTCGGGGATGTCCGCCAACACCGCTTCCGACACCAGGATTTCGGTACCGAGTACCTTGTTCAAGGCCTCCAGACGCGCGGCGATGTTGACCGTATCGCCCACCGCCCGGATTTCGCCGCGGCTGTCGGTGCCGATATAACCGATGCGGAGTTCGCCGCAGTGAATGCCGATCCGCACCGGAAACTCGATGCGGTGATTTTGTTCGAACCGGCGGACCGCTTGTTGGATTTCCAAAGCGGCCTGGAGCACGCGGCGTCTCGTTTCGAGATCGTTTTCCTCGGTGATCCAAATCGCCAGCATGGCATCCCCGATCACGTCGGAAACCCATCCCCCGTGCCGCACCACGGGCTGGAAGATGACCCGGTAGTATTCGTTCATCAGGTCGCCGAGGGCCATGGGTTCCATGGTCTCGGCTAGGGACGAGTAACGCCCGGCATCGGTGGCGAGGCAAATGCCGTGGGTCAGGCGTCCGTACGACGGCAGTGCCTTCATGTCTTCGTCGCGGGTTAGGTGGCTGAACACGTCCACGGGGATAAAGCGCTCGATCACCGACTGCATTTTTTCTTCGCGCCGGATCCGGCGCAGATGGCTGACGAGCACGCTGCCGACGACGGCGGTCGGCGCCAGCCAAATCAACGGAACGAAGAGCGGCAGCCACAAGCCGTCGGCGCGGAACAGTGCCCATGCCGTCAACAAATACCCGCCGCTCAGCGCCGCGATCGAGGCCAGCGCTTTTTGAAAAGAGAGTAATTGAGCGCATGAGCCGAGTACAAGGCCCCAGAGGAAGAGCCAAAGAAAGTCTTTCGGCGGCGCGAACGCCGGCAGCACCGTCTTGTCTTCGAGCAGATTGGCCAAGGCCGTGGCCGCCAATTCCACGGAACTGACGGTGGAGTACGGAGAATCGAAAAGCCCTTCGGTATTTTCCGGCTGAAAATCCGCGAGATAGCCGATCAAAACGACCCTGCCCGCGAATAGCTTTGTGAGTTCCTCGGACGGTGGGCCGGCGAGCCGGTAATAGGGTATCGTCGGAAAGGTGCGGCTAGGACCGTAATGATTGAAATAACGCCAATGTCCATTTTCATGAGCGCGAAACAAGCCGCGCAGCATACGCCGCGCCTTCTCCGGCATCGAGCTCTGCCGCAGGTTCTCTGCGAGCGCGGGAAGCAGATCGGGTCGCGACTCGAGCAGCGCCGTGAGCTTTCTTTGCACGATATCGAATTGCTCCCGTCGGGTCGGCTGATTCTTTAAGAAGTCCACGGCATCGGGCGCAACGTTTTTGAAAATGCTGACCAGATCGTCGTGAGCCGTACGCAGAACATAGGCCAGGAGCAGCCGCGTCGGCAAGGTCGCTTGGCCGTCTCCTCCGAAAAAGGTCAAAAACCGGTTTGTTCCGCTATCTTCCTTGGGCAGCAAAAACGGTGCGGTTGCCAGAGCGGCATCGGCCAGTTGGTCCGTGGAATGCAGCACGGATTCCAGGTAAACGCCCGGAGAAACCTGGCGGGGCTTGACGTAATCGGTGAGCACGACACGCCCCATTTCGCGCATGGCCTCGGCCATAACCCGGTCGTCGTCGGGATCGGGGGACGGACTGAAAAAAAAGATATTAAAGGCAAGCAGTTCGGCATTGGACGCATGAACATTGCGTATGACCTCCGCGTTGAGCCGGCGAGGCCATGACTGGGGATCGTTCGGCGTTCGCAGGCGCAGTGCGGATTCGTGATCGATGCCTACGATCACGATGTCCTCGGGAGGTTTTTCCGGACCCCGGAGGCGGTAGAGCAGGCCGAGATCGAATTTCTCTTGGACCGCTGCCAGAGCGGGCAGAAGATTGAGCAGCAAACCGCTGAGCGCGATCAGGAGCGGCAGACGGCCGAATCTAAGGCACTCAAGCGCCTGGCAACGTATGCTCATAAGGTGAATCGAGCGCCCTTATTCGCATTCTGAAGGGCCGAACGGCAATTCGCTGACGTCACGACAATCAGTTTTTTGGAAAGAGTCTCGATTTCAAGAATCCAATGCCCCGGCGTTCGTCACCCGAGAGTTCCTGAAACGGGCTGCGAAAGTCGGGAGCTTCGCCCGCTGGTTTTTCCAGAAGCCCGGTACATTATCCTGGAAACGGCGGTTGACCGCTTCGATGCACCGGAAAAGTAGAATGCGGTGAGCGAAGCGAACCGTCCTTCGACCGGGCTCAGGACAGGCATCATTCGAGGACACAAGGGGTGCGGTTCGTTCCTCACCGCACCCTACGAAATGACTTGCATCGATCTCACCTTTCGGGTCAAGACGCTACGCACCCGATTTAACGGCGGGCGAGCCGCCTGGCGGCGTCGCGCTCCTTCGACTTCGCTCAGGACAGGCTTGCCGGCCGCCCCGCCCGCTGCCCACTCGAGCAGGTCCAACTGCCGTTTCTTAGATTATACGGAGTGAAATTGGTAAATACGTCACGGAATTATTATCGGCCTCGTCTTAGCCTGTCATGGATACGAAGCCTCGGGGAGATTCGGCCGATGAAGACAAATTTCAATAACAAGAGAGCGCCTCGAAAAACTTCGAGGTCCCCCAAGAATGAGTCAGATCTGGCGGTTTATACGTTTCACTTGCGTTTCGAGCGCGCCGCCGATGTCGCTCTCGAGACCAGCGGGTATTGGTTCGATGCAAAGGGTCGTCTGCTCGACGGCACCGATACCATCGATGGCAAGCTTTCGTTGGCGCTGACGGCCCCGGAACTCCGCTGTGGGCGTTTGCTGATCGCTCCGATTTCCACCGGCGGGGTTCACGCTCATCGGGTTAGGGCCGAAGATCTGTTCGCGTACGATGCGTTCGAGCCGCAAGCCCTGTTCGATCCTGGGCTTCGATACCAGATTCTGCCGGAAATTCCGGAAGTGGTGTGGCGGTTCTGGCTCATGTCTCGTGGATTCGTGCTTCCCCGTCCGAGGCCCGCGCGCATCGCCATCCAGAGCTGGTAGGGCCGGAAAGCGTCCCGAGTCTCAGAGCACCAGGGTCAACTGACTCCCGAAAACTTCGACTTCGTGATGGGTCAAATCGATGATCTGAAGGGCGCATGCCTGCGCCTGCGCGGGGTCGTCGAAAAAGCCGATGATAACGCCCGCGACCGTATAACGTATCCGTTAAGGAAGCTCTGAATAAGCCCTCTCCCGCTGGGACAAACCTGTCCTGAGCCGGTCGAAGGGCGTGAACGGAATCAACTTGTTCAGAGTTTCCTTAAGCGTATTGGGATAGGCTCTTGATCAGAGCTTCCTTAAAGGTGCATATGACACGCTCGATCACCGTTTCCATGGGTGCCTCCTCGGCAATCTGTGTCCGTCGGTCGTGTCCTCGGGCAATCCGGGCGGTGGGCGGCAGCCTCCAAGCGCTCCGATTGCCGTACTCTCTCGAATTCCCCTGCCTTGCCAAATCCCCTTTTCTGCTTTAGCTTAGCCCCATATCCGTAAGGCTGGGGGTGCCCTGCTGCGGTTCCGGGCGCGGCCGACCATTGGCGAACCGGCTCGTCGAATGCGTTCTGCAGGGCTGAGAAACACCCTTCGAACCTGATCCGGTTAACACCGGCGTAGGAAAGCCTGTCCAGAGCCCGGCGATGGACCCGTCTTGCCTGCGCCCCTTTTTCCGTATTTTGGTCCAGGAGAAAGCGATGAGCGCATTTCCCGAAGAATTCCTGCACGAAGCCGTAACCGCCAAACGAGCCTCCATACAGCCTTTCGCCGCATCGGAAAAGATCTATGTCCAGGGCAGCCGCCCTGATATCCGCGTGCCCATGCGGAAGATCGTCCAGTCCGATACGCCGGCCAGTTTCGGGGCGGAAAAGAACCCGCCGATTTATGTCTATGACACCTCCGGGCCTTATACCGATCCGCAAGTAAGTATTAATCTGCGTCTGGGCCTGCCGCCTTTGCGCGAAGCCTGGATCCGGGAGCGCGGCGACACCGAGCAGCTGTCCGGGCCGAGTTCCGAGTACGGACGCAAGCGCCAGTCCGATCCCGCCCTCGCCCACCTCCGCTTCGAGCATATCCACAGGCCGCGCCGGGCCAAGGCCGGGGCGAACGTCACCCAGATGCATTACGCCCGGAAAGGCATCGTCACGCCGGAAATGGAATTCATCGCCATCCGCGAAAATCAGCGCCTCGAAGCCGTCAGCGAGACATACAAACTCCAGCATCCGGGCGAATCCTTCGGCGCCTCCATTCCCAAGCTCATCACCCCGGAATTCGTGCGCGACGAAGTCGCCCGCGGACGCGCCATCATCCCGGCCAATATCAATCATCCGGAGTCGGAGCCGATGATCATCGGCCGCAATTTCCTGGTGAAGATCAACTGTAACCTGGGCAACTCGGCCGTCACCTCCTCCATCGAGGAAGAAGTGGAAAAGATGCTTTGGGCTATCCGCTGGGGCGGGGATACGGTCATGGATTTGTCCACCGGCAAGAACATCCATGAGACACGGGAGTGGATCATCCGCAATTCGCCGGTGCCGATCGGCACGGTGCCGATTTACCAGGCGCTGGAAAAGGTCGACGGCAAGGCCGAGGAACTGACCTGGGAGATTTTCCGCGACACCCTGATCGAGCAGGCCGAGCAGGGCGTGGATTATTTCACCATCCACGCCGGCGTGCGGCTGGGCTTCATTCCGCTGACCGCGAAACGCGTGACCGGCATCGTGTCGCGCGGCGGCTCGATCCTGGCCAAGTGGTGCCTGGCTCATCACAAGGAGAATTTCCTCTACACCCATTTCGAGGACATCTGCGAGATCATGAAGGCTTACGACGTGAGCTTCAGCCTGGGCGACGGTCTCAGGCCCGGCTCCATCGCCGACGCCAACGACGAAGCCCAGTTCGCCGAACTCAAGACCTTGGGCGAGCTCACCGAAATCGCCTGGAAACACGACGTTCAGGTAATGATCGAGGGCCCCGGCCACGTGCCCATGCACCTGATCAAGGAAAACGTGGAAAAGCAGCTGGAGCTGTGCCGGGAGGCGCCCTTCTACACCCTGGGGCCGCTCACCACCGACATCGCGCCGGGTTACGACCACATCACGTCAAGCATCGGCGCCGCCATGATCGGCTGGTTCGGAACTGCCATGCTGTGCTACGTCACGCCCAAGGAGCATCTGGGGCTGCCCAATAAGCAGGATGTCCGCGACGGCATCATCGCCTACAAGATCGCGGCCCACGCGGCCGACTTGGCGAAGGGCCATCCGGGCGCACAGGTCCGCGACAACGCCTTGTCGAAGGCGCGTTTCGAATTCCGCTGGCAGGATCAGTTCAACCTCAGCCTGGACCCGGAAAAAGCCCTGGAATTCCACGACGAAACCCTGCCGCAGGAAGGCGCGAAGCTCGCCCATTTCTGTTCCATGTGCGGCCCGCATTTCTGCTCGATGAAAATCACCCAGGATGTGCGCGATTACGCGCAAACCCATGGGCTCAAGGAAAGCGAGGCCTTGGCGGCAGGTATGGAGGAGAAAGCGGAGGAATTCGTGAAAAGCGGGGCTGAAATTTATCGTAAGGCGTAACTCCGCCGGACGAGCCGAATCGGGAGAAAAGCCATGGAAGCGATACCGGCGAAGTTGCTTTAGCTCCGTATTACCTTATCCAATATCGCCCCGTCCGTTTGGCGCCGGGTGCTGGTGCCGGTCGACCTGACTTTCGCTCAATTGCATAAGGTCATCCAGGCTGCCATGGGCTGGGAGGATTACCATATGCACGAATTCGAAGTGGGCGAAGTACGCATCGGAGATGCCACTCCGGGCCCATTTGGATTGGGTTCCGTGCCGAGGCCGCTTTCGGAGAAGAAGACCCGGCTGAGCGATGTCCTGGAAAATCGCCGTAAATATCGTTACTGGTACGACTTCGGCGACGACTGGTGGCATGAAATCGCCATCGAGAGGCGGCTGCCGGACGACGGCCTGGGACCGCGTCTTTTGGCCGGCGAACGAGCCTGTCCCCCGGAAGACTGCGGTGGACCGTGGGGCTACGCCGAGTTGCTCAAAACCCTGGCGGACCCCGGCCACCCGAAATACGAGGAATTGCGCGAATGGGCCGGCGATTTCGATCCGGAGCGTTTCGATTTCGAAGCGGCCGCGAAGGCGGTCGCGAAAAGCGTGCGGCGAAAAAGCCGGGCAAATCGAAAGCAGGGTGAGCCGGCGCGGCCGGCCGCCCACGCCGAGGATTGATATTCCGCAACGGAGACTCTTTCGGCGCCCGGTTTTTTGTTATAGTCGCCTGGTTTCCAACCACACGAAAAGAGAGGAAATCATGGAATCGAACGTCGTTAAAGGCGCGATCGGGTTTGCCATCGTCATGATCGTCGGTTTTATCATCGTCGGTACCACTCGCGAGACGCCGCAAGAAAAAATGCAGGGGGCTTTCCTGCAAACCTCGAACCTGCTCAGCAGTTTGGCCTTGGACAAATGCACCGAGGCGGTAAAGAATGAAGTCGGCAGCCGCCCCTATAGCCCTTCCCAATCCGACAGCGATCACGTCAAGTACGTCACGCTGATCTGGGACAACGTCGGCTCGGCTAAGCGCGCCGAATGCCGCTACGTCATGGATCAGGGGATCACGCTTCTGAAAATCGACGACCGCACCGTAATCGAGAAAGACGCCATGGCGACTACGGCTCCCGGCGCACCGCGTTCGATGAATCATTAATTAGCCGCGGACAAAAAAGACCGCCTGCAGCGATCGGCGGATAGCAACGGCGATTCCACCGCGGGCGGTCTCCGGCGGCGGGACAAAGGTATCCGGTCAGAACCTCGAGGCTATCTTTCCCCTCTGTGCGAAGTCTTCCAAATCGAGATCAGCACCCATAATCCGCTGATACCCGCGGCGGTGAATCCCAAAACGCCGAGGGCGGGGAGACCGAACAGGGTGGGGCCGCCGCTGACGGTCATGACGATGGACGATCCGATGATGAGCGAAGCGGTCACCATGCCGACCGTCAGCCGGCTGGCAGCCCGGTCCATGAGCATCCCGAAGCGGTCCAGCTGGCTGAGGTCCACGTGCACGTTGACGGCGCCGCTCCTAAGAAGCCTCATCAGCCTTCGGACATCCTGCGGCAAGGCGCTTAGAACCGACATCAGGCTGGCCAGGTTACGTTGGCCTTTGCGAAGCAGCGTGTCCGGGTGGTAGCGAAGCACGCTGGCCTGTTGTAACAGCGGAGAAGCCTGAGCGACGATGTCGAAATCGGGGTCGAGCTGGCGGCCGGCGCCTTCGAGCGTGATCAGCGCCTTGAACAGCATGGTCAGATCCGGCGGCAAGGTAAGCTGGTGATCCCGCATCAGACTCGTCATTTCGGTGAGCATGTCGCCAAGACGAAGCTGCTTGAGCGCGACACCGTGATATTTGTCGATGAACATGCCCACCTCGGCGATCAGGCGCTCGGTGCTGGGCGCTGCTGCGCCCGCCCAATCGAGTAGTACATCCACCACCGTGGCGGCATCCCGAACCACGATGGCGGTGAGCATGTCGACCACCTGGTCCCGACGCGATTCCGAGAGCAATCCGACCATGCCGAAATCGATGAAGGCGATGCGGTTTTCGGGAAGAAAAATGAAATTGCCGGGATGGGGATCGGCATGGAAAAAACCGTCGATCAAAACCATCTTCAGCACGGCGTCCGCGCCGCGTTGAGCCAGAATCTTCCGGTCCAGCCCCGCGGCATCGAGCGCCTTGAGATTCCGTCCGGGTATCCCTTCGATATATTCCTGAACGTTGATCCGCTCGCCGCAGTATTCCCAATAGACCTTGGGTATCACGATCGTGGGCTCGTCCGCGAAATTGTCGGCGGCTCGCGCAGTGTTCCGCGCCTCGGTGAGCAGGTCCAGTTCGTTGCGCAGGGAAATCTTGAATTGCCGCAGCACTTCTTGCGGATGAAATCGACGGACGTCGGGGAATTCACGCTCGACGATAGCAACGAGCCGCTCGAGCAGGCGCAGGTCGGCCTCGATGGTCGGACGGATGCCGGGGCGTCGAATCTTGACGATCACCTGCTGACCGTCCGGGAGGCGGGCGCGATGGACCTGGGCGATGGACGCGGCCGCCAAGGGGGTTTCGTCGAACTCGACAAAGACTTCGCCGACCGGACCGTTCAAGTCGTCTTCGATCTGTGATCTCAGCCGCTCGAAGGGAAGCGGCGGCACGCGGTCGTGCAGCTTCTCGAATTCGGCGATCCAATCCGGTGGAAACAAGTCCACGCGGGTAGCGAGGATCTGCCCGAACTTGATGAAGGTCGGTCCCATCTCCTCTAGAGCTCTTCGCACGCGCTGCGGAGGATCGAGGCGCAGCAGTTCTTCGAGACGGGTCCAGTTGAGCGCGCGTCCGGCTTTTTCCAGCAGCCGTTCGAGTCCCAGGCGCCTGACCATGTCGCCGAAACCATAGCGTAT
>DYIL01000045.1 GCA_020723665.1 Methyloversatilis universalis | reverse complement strand
ACGCCCTTCGACAGGCTCAAGAGAGCGTTCGACAAGCTCACCGCGAACGGAATCAGTAGGTTACCGTTCGTCCTGAGCCCTTCGACAAGCCTGTCCCGAGCTTGTCGAAGGGCTCAGGACAGGCCTGTCGAAGGACTGAATCAGAGCTTCCTCAAGTATTTCCGTCACGTTGCGGAGGATCTCTCCGTTCCCACTTGGTTCAAGGTTCATCCCGCTGTTCCCCTGTCGGCGGCTTTACGGTCAATGTGGTGATCATGGCGTGGTGGGCGATGCCGCAATACTCGAGGCGCCGGACGGTATAGGTCCCGGCCGGGTGAAACTGGTAAATGAAGCGATTGGCGTAGCCGGGCATCGCCTGCTCTATCCTCCGCCTGTTGCATCCGCGACTGACCCGTTCGATGTTCACTCAAATTCATGGGGAAGTTCAGAGAGCCCCATGAAGCGCTCACCCTGTCCATCAGCGCCTGCGGACGATCTGGTAAGGTCGCCCGAGATACCAAATGGGCACGCTCCAGATATGCACCAGGCGGCTGAAGGGGAAGATCAGAAAAAGGGTCATCCCCAAAAACAGGTGCAGTTTGAAGACCCAGTGGACATCGGCCACGAGTTCGGCGGCGTTGCTGCGGAAAGTCACGATACGCTGAGCCCATTCGGCCAGAAGCAGCATATTGCCGCCGTCCGGGTGCCTCAGGGAGATCGGCAGAGAAAACAAACCGAGCGCCAGCTGCGCCATGATGAGCAGCAGGACGAAGAGGTCCATGCGACTGCCGGTGGCGCGGATACGAGGGTCACCCAGGCGGCGATACAACAGCAGGACCAGTCCCGCGAGGCACAGGCCGCCGAAGATTCCGCCGGCGACCACGGCGAGGAGTTGCTTGGCCGGAGTGGATAGACCCAAGGCATGGTAGACCTCGGGCGGGGTGAGTAGGCCGAAGACATGGCCGAAGAACAGCAGCAGGATGCCGATGTGGAACAAGTTGCTGCCCCAGCGCAGCAGCCGCTTGCGCAGTAACTGGCTGGATCCCGCGCGCCAGGTGAACTGGTCGCGGTCGAAGCGCAGCCAGCTTCCGAGCAGAAACACCGCCATGACGATATAGGGATAGTAGCCGAACAGGGCTGTATTCAA
This sequence comes from Methyloversatilis universalis, assembly GCA_020723665.1. Taxonomy (GTDB): domain Bacteria; phylum Pseudomonadota; class Gammaproteobacteria; order Methylococcales; family Methylococcaceae; genus Methylocaldum. The sequence continues at coordinate 26,319 of DYIL01000045.1, read as the reverse complement.
ATCAAACATGCTTCTGCCCTCTCTCAGGGTGGGCCGGGGTTGCGGACACCGGCGCGCGGCATGCCGCATGCCGGGGCAGCCGGGCTTCGGTTTGGCGAAGCGTCCGCATCGGCTGTGAAGCTCACCGCCGCTTCTTCCCAGATCCTGTCCATGTGGATCAGGGCGTCATCCGGTCCCTCAACCGCCGCTCGGGCACGGATGGCGTCGAGATTCTCCGGCTCGCCGGCAAAGCCTTCGAGCGCGTCGAAAATCGCGCTGTAGGCACTGCCGCGATTCGCGAGGCGCGCGCCGAGCAGGCTCAAGACCGGCATGGCGTCCCGGAGGAGCCGGCAAGCCTCCGCCCGCGGCTGCTGCGACAGGTATTCCAGAAACAGCGGAATGTAATCCGGCAGCTCCGAGACGGCGATTTCGAAACCGTGGCTGCGGTACAGCTCCATCAGGTCGACCATGGCCTGCCCCCTGGCGCGGGATTCGCCGTGGACGTGTTCGAAAATGTAGAGGGAGAGGGCGCGGCCCCGGTCGAACAGGGCGACGTAGCCTTCCTGTAAGTCCAGCAGGTCTGCGTCGCGCAAGCTCTCGATGAATCCGAGTAGGTTCGTAGCGTGTTTCGGCGGCAGCAAATTTTCCCGTTCGACGACGTCTGCCAGTTCGTCGAGCGCCGCCAGCACTTCCGCCTGCGGATAGCTCAAAAGAAGCGACAGGACTTTCAGAGTCTGCATGGCGGTCTATTCAAGCCTTGGGTTTTACTTTGATCGGGCTTCCGCGGTGCTCGGTGATCTTGGGGGCACCGAACGGATTGAAACGGGTCATGCCGCCCGAACAATTGTTGCCGAAGCTGAAGCCGCAACCGCCGCGCTCGCCGTAGGCGTCGAAGGCGGCGCTGGCGTATTCGCGGTAGCCGGTAGGGATGACGAAGCGGTCTTCGTAATTGGCGATGGCGAGGTAACGGTACATCTCCTCGACCTGCCGCGGCGTCAGCCCAACCCGGTCGAGTACGGCGTGCTTAGCCACGCCGTCCACCGTCTTCCCGCGCATGTAGGCGCGCATCGCGAGCAGGCGCTCCAGGGCCAGCACTACCGGCTCCTCCCGTCCCGCGGTCAGCATATTGGCGAGATAGCGCACCGGGATGCGTAGCGACCGGACCTCCGGCAGAAGGTCATCGGAGCCGATCCAGCCGCTTTCCGCGGCCGATTGGATGGGCGAGAGGGGCGGCACGTACCACACCATCGGTAGGGTTCGATATTCGGGATGCAGCGGGAAAGCGAGTTTCCAGTCCAGCGCCATCTTGTAGACGGGCGAGCTTCTGGCGGCCTCCAGCCAGGCTTCCGGGATGCCGGCCTTGCGCGCCTCGGCCTGAACGGCCGCGTCGAAGGGGTCGAGAAAAAGGTCGAGCTGGGCCTGATACAAGTCTTCTTCAGAAGGCGTACTCGCCGCTTGAGCGATCCGGTCGGCGTCGTAGAGAAGCACGCCCAGGTAGCGGATACGCCCCACGCAGGTCTCCGAGCACACGGTAGGCTCGCCCGTCTCGATGCGGGGATAGCAGAAGATGCATTTCTCGGATTTCCCGGTCCGCCAGTTGAAGTAGATTTTTTTGTAGGGACAGCCGGAGATGCACATGCGCCAGCCGCGGCATTTGTCCTGGTCGATGAGCACCACGCCGTCCTCCTCGCGCTTGTAGATCGCTCCCGAGGGGCAGACCGCGAGACACGAGGGGTTGAGGCAGTGCTCGCAGAGGCGCGGCAGATACATCATGAAGGTATTTTCGAACTCCCCGTAGATCGCCTTTTGGATCTGCTCGAAATTCCGGTCGCAGGAGCGCGATTCGAACTCGGTTCCGAGAATTTCCTCCCAGTTGGGTCCCCGCTCGATCTTTTCCATGCGCTCGCCGGTGATCAGCGAACGGGGGCGGGCGGTGGGAACGGTGTCCGAATCCGGGGCGGTCTTAAGATGTTCGTAGTCGAAATCGAAGGGTTCGTAATAATCGTCGATCTCGGGCAGATCGGGATTGGCGAAGAGGTTTCCCAGAACCTTCCACTTGCCCCCCATCCTGGGCTCGATGCTCCCGTCGGTTTTGCGCCGCCAGCCGCCGTTCCATTTGTCCTGATTTTCCCACTCCTTGGGATAGCCGACGCCGGGCTTGGTCTCGACGTTGTTGTACCAGGCGTACTCCTGGCCTTCGCGGGAAGTCCAGACGTTCTTGCAGGTGACGGAGCAGGTATGACAGCCGATGCACTTGTCCAGGTTCATCACCATGCCGATTTGGGCGCGGATGTTCATGTCGATTCCCTCTCGCCGCCGTCCAGCCAATCCACCCGGTTCATCTTGCGCACGATCACGAACTCGTCGCGATTGGAGCCGACCGTCCCGTAATAGTTGAACCCGTAGCTTTGCTGGGCATAGCCGCCGATCATGTGGGTCGGTTTCACCGTCGCCCGCGTCACCGAGTTGTGGATGCCGCGGGTGCCGGTGGTTTCGGCGCCGGGAACGTTCAAGATCTTTTCCTGGGCGTGATACATGAGGACCATGCCCTCGGGAATGCGCTGGCTGACCACGGCGCGGGCGGTCAGGGCGCCGTTGAGATTGAACGCCTCGATCCAGTCGTTGTCCTTGATGCCGGCCTTGGCGGCGTCGACTTCGCTGATCCAGGCGATAGGGCCGCCGCGGGAGAGGGTCAGCATGATCAGGTTCTCGGTGAAAGTGCTGTGGATGCCCCATTTCTGGTGCGGGGTGATGAAATTGAGCACGATCTCCGGGTTGCCGTTGGGCTTTTTGCCCTGAATGGCCGAGATCGTGCGGGTGTCGATGGGGGGCTTGTAGACGCAAAGGCTTTCGCCGAAAGATCGCATCCAGGGATGATCCTGGTAGAACTGCTGGCGCCCGGTGAGAGTGCGCCATGGGATGCGCTCATGGACGTTGGTGTAGCCGGCGTTGTAGCACACCTTTTCCGATTCTATCCCGCTCCAGGTGGGCGAAGAGATGATTTTGCGCGGCTGCGCCACGATGTCGCGGAAGCGGATTTTCTCGTCCTCGCGCGGCAATGCCAGATGGCTGTGATCGCGGCCGGTGGCTCGGCTCAGGGCTTGCCACGCTTTGAGCGCCACCTGGCCGTTGGTTTCCGGGGCCAGCATCAGAACGACCTCGGTAGCGTCGATGTCGGTTTCGATCCGCGGCTGTCCTAGGCTCACTCCGTCTTCCGTAACCACCCCGTTCAGCTCGCGGAGCCGCTCGACCTCGGCCTCGGTGTTCCAGAAGGTGCCTTTGCCGCCGTTGCCGATCTTGGACATGAGCGGTCCCAGGGCGGTGAACATCTTGTAGGTGTTCGGGTAATCGCGTTCCACCACGGCCAGGTTGGGCATGGTCTTGCCGGGCACCGGCTCGCACTCGCCCCGCTTCCAGTCGCGAACCTCCAGCGGCTGGCCCAGCTCCGCGGGCGTGTCGTGCAGCAGGGGTACGGTCACGACATCCTTTTCCACGCCCAGGTGCCCGACGACGAGTTCCGAGAACTTTCGGGCGATGTTCTTGTAAATGTCCCAGTCGGAGCGGGATTCCCAGGCAGGGTCGACGGCTTTCGAGAGCGGATGGATGAAAGGGTGCATGTCCGAGGTGTTGAGATCATTCTTCTCGTACCAGGTCGCCGTGGGCAGCACGATGTCGGAATAGGCGCAGGTGGCGGACATGCGGAAGTCGAGGGTGACCAGGAGGTCCAACTTGCCTTCCGGAGCTTTTTCATGCCAAACGAGTTCCTCTGGCTTTTCCGCTCCTTCAGCACCCAGATTTTCACCCTGCACCCCGTGCTTCGCGCCCAGCAGGTATTTGAGGAAATATTCGTGACCTTTGCCAGAAGAGCCGAGCAGATTGGAGCGCCACACGAACAGATTGCGCGGGAAGTTTTGCGGATGGTCGGGATCCTCACAGGCGAACTTGAGCCTTCCTCTTTTGAGTTCCTCGAGCACGTACTCGGCGGGCTTCTTGCCGGCCGCTTGCGCGGCTTTGGCCATTTCCAGGGGGTTCGCCCCGAGTTGCGGCGCCGACGGCAGCCAGCCCATGCGTTCGGCGCGGACGTTGAAATCGATGAGGCTGCCCGTCCACTCCGCGGGATCGGCCAAAGGCGAGAGAATCTCGCGTACCTTCAGCTTTTCGTAGCGCCACTGGCTGGTGTGGCTGTAAAAGAAGGAGGTGCTGTTCATCTGCCGCGGCGGACGGTACCAATCCAGAGCGAAAGCGAGCGGCAGCCAGCCGGTCTGAGGTCTGAGCTTTTCCTGCCCTACGTAGTGCGCCCAGCCGCCGCCCGACTGCCCTATGCAGCCGCACAGCATCAACAGGTTGATGATGCCGCGATAGGTCATGTCCATGTGATACCAATGATTGATGCCGGCGCCCAGGATCACCATGGATCGGCCCCGGGTTTTCTCGGCATTGGCGGCGAACTGGCGTGCCACGGCGATCACCTGCTGGCGCGGGACGCCGGTGATGGTTTCCTGCCAGGCCGGGGTGTAGGGCACGTCGTCATCATAGGAAGCGGCCACGTGGCCCCCTCCGAGCCCGCGGTCGATGCCGTAATTGGCCGCGAGCAGGTCGAACACGGTGGCGACCAGAGTCTCCGATCCATCGGCGAGGGCGATTTTTTTGGCTGGCACAAGTCGGCGCTGGATGGCCGCGTGCCGGGTATAGGCGAAATGCGGGTGCTCGGCGCCGCCGAAGTAGGGGAAAGCCACGGGTACAACGGCGTCCCTTGCCTCGATCAGGCTGAGCTGCAGTTTCACGGGCTCGCCGTCGGAGGATCGCTGCTCGATGTTCCATCGGCCGCTTTCTCCCCAGCGAAACCCGATGGAGCCCGAAGGTACGACCACGCGGCCGCTGAGTTCGTCGAACGCGACGGTTTTCCATTCCGGGTTGTTGTCCTCACCGAGCCGGCTTCCGAAGTCGGACGCTCTCAGAAATCGGTCCTGGATATAGCAACCGTCCTTTTCCTTGAGCTTGACCAGGAAGGGCAGATCGGTGTTTTCGCGGGCATACTGCGCGAAATAGTCACTTTGCCGCTCGATATGAAATTCCTTGAGGATGACGTGCCCGAACGCCATGGCCAGCGCCGAGTCGGTGCCCTGCTTGGGATGCAGCCACAAATCGGCGAACTTGGAAGCCTCGCTGTAATCCGGGGAAATCACTACGCTTTTGGCGCCCTTGTAGCGCGCCTCGGTATAGAAGTGGGCGTCGGGCGAGCGGGTCTGAGGAACGTTCGATCCCCACAGGATGAGAAAGCCGGCATTGTACCAATCGGCCGATTCGGGGACGTCGGTCTGTTCGCCCCAGGTCTGGGGCGAGGCGGGCGGCAGGTCACAGTACCAGTCGTAAAAACTCAGACAGACGCCGCCGATCAGCGAGAGATAGCGGGTTCCTGCCGCATAGGACACCATCGACATGGCCGGGATGGGCGAAAAGCCGATGATGCGGTCCGGGCCGTATTTTTTGGCCGTGTAGACGTTGGCGGCGGCGATGATTTCGGTGGCTTCCTCCCAGTCTGCCCGTACGAAGCCCCCGAGCCCCCGCCTGGATTTGTAGTCTCCGGCCTTGGCGGGGTCTTCGACGATGGCGGCCCAGGCCTCGACCGGCGGGAGGGACTTTCGCGTCTCGCGCCAAAGCTTCGCCAGGCGGCCGCGGATCAGCGGATATTTGAGACGGGCGGCGCTGTAGAGATACCAGGAGAAACTCGCGCCTCTGGGGCAGCCGCGCGGCTCGTGATTGGGGAGGTCCGGCCGGGTGCGCGGGTAGTCGGTTTGCTGGGTTTCCCAGGTCACCAGGCCGTTCTTGACGTAGATCTTCCAACTGCAGGCGCCGGTGCAGTTCACGCCATGAGTGGAGCGCACGACGCGATCATGCTGCCAGCGCAGCCGATAGGCGTCCTCCCAGCCGCGGTCCTCGCGGGTGACGACGCCGTGTCCGCCGGCGAAGGTATCCACGTTCTTCCGGAAAAACAACAAGCGGTCCAGGAAATGGCTCATCGGGTGACCTCAGTAAGTTATTGGACAGTCCAAGTCCAACGGGGACTCAGCACGGCACCTCCGCATTCTTGCGGGAGTAATACCACCAGGTGAGGGCGATGCAACTCGCATAAAAAATCTGGAAGCCATAGAGCGCCGCTTCCGGCCCCCCGGTCAAGGCGATGGAGGTGCCGAAGCTCTTGGGGATGAAAAAGGCGCCATAGGCCGCGATCGCCGAACTGAAGCCGAGCACCGCCGCCGATTCCTTGGCCGCGTCGCGGCGGGCTTGGGCCAGCGCGGCATCGCCTTGTTTTGCGGCTTCCCGCAAGCGCTCGGTCATGAAGATCACCGGAATCATGCGGAAAACGGAGCCGTTGCCCAGCCCCGTGGTCAGAAACAGCAGGATAAATAGGGCGAGGAAGCCGAAGAAATTGCCGCCGCTGTCTCCCTCCGGCATGAAGTACAGCACGCCGAAGACCGCAGCGCCCATGAAGACGAAGTTCCACAGGGTAACGCGCGCCCCGCCGAGCTTGTCGGCGATCCAGCCGCCCGCGGGCCGCACCAGCGCGCCCACCAGCGGGCCGAGAAAAGCGTATTGGGTCGGGTTGACCGCCGGGAACAGGATTTTGATCAACATCGGCAATCCCGCCGAATAGCCGATGAAGGAGCCGAAGGTGCCGGTGTAAAGCCAACACATCAGCCAGGTGTGCTTGCGCTTGAAGATGACGGCCTGCTCTTTGAAGGAGGCGCGGGCCGTAGTGATGTCGTTCATGCCGAACCAAGCCGCGAGCGTGGTGATGAGAATGAAGGGCACCCAAACGAAGCCGGCGTTTTGCAGCCAGATCTGGTGTGAGGCCCCGTCTTTCGACAGAATCTGCGGATCGCCGCCGAATAACCCGGAAGTGATCACCAGGGGCACGGCGAACTGCACCACGCTCACGCCCAGGTTGCCGAGTCCGGCGTTGAGTCCCAGCGCCGTGCCCTTCTGCGCCTGGGGGAAGAAAAAGCTGATGTTGGCCATGCTGGAGGCGAAGTTGCCGCCGCCGAAGCCGCACATGAGCGCCAGGATGAGCATGAGGACATAGGGGGTTTCGGGGTTCTGCACGGCGAAGCCGATCCAGAGCGCCGGAACCAAGAGCGATGCGGTGCTGATCGTCGTCCAGCGCCGCCCGCCGAAGACGGGGACCATGAAGGAGTAAAAAATCCGCAACGTGGCCCCGGACAATCCGGGCAGCGCCGCCAGCCAGAACAGCTGATTGGTGGAGTATTGGAAGCCCACCGCGGGCAGATGCACCACCACCACGCTCCACACCATCCATACGGCGAAGGCTAGCATCAGGGCCGGGATGCTGATGCACAGATTGCGGATGGCGATACGCTGGCCGTGGGTTTCCCAAAAATCCCGGTCCTCCGGATTCCACACGGTGAGCGGCAGAGGCGTGGGTGCGACCAGTTCCGGCAGGTCCGGGGACAGGCTGGCGAGCGCGGGGACCAGCCGGCGCTCCATGGCGCGGATCTCGAAGTGCATCCAGGTCAGCGCGACGGCGATCAGGACGAACAGCAGCATGAAGCACGTACTCCACACGCCGGTCAGATCGTTCAGCATGCCGAAGGTCAGCGGCAGAAAGAATCCGCCCAGCCCGCCGATCATGCTGACGAGGCCGCCGACCGCGCTGATATTCTTGGGATAATAAGTCGGAATGTGCTTGTACACCGCCGTTGCGCCCAGCGCCAGGAAAGCGCCCATCAGGAAGAGCAGCGCGATGAATCCGCCCGGCGGCAAGGCGAGACTGAAGGCGATATCCCCCTCGATGCCGTGCACGACGTAATCGGCGGGCGGATAGGCCAGAATAAAGGTGCATAGCGCCGACACCCAAAATGCCGAGTACATCACGCGGCGGGCGCCGTACCGTTCCACCAGCCGGCCGCCAAAACCGCGGAACAGGCTGGCGGGTATGGAAAAAGCCGCAGCGAGCATACCGGCCGTCTCAACCTCGAAGCCGTAAGCGCCCACCAGATAGTGCGGCAGCCACATGGCGAGCGCCACGAAGGTGCCGAACGCGAAGAAGTAATACAGGGAAAAGCGCCAGATGTAGAGACTCGTGAGAGGCTCGAGCTGCTTCAGGAAAGGCTCCGGCGGAACGCCCTTGCGGCGCTGGGCTGTTACCACCGGATCATGCTCCGTCGTCCGCCAAAAGATCACCGCCGTCAAAGCGATCGCCGCCGCCCAGATCTGCGCCACCGCTTGCCAGCCGAAGGCCGCCATGATCAAGGGCGCCAGTACATGGGTCAGCCCCGCTCCGAGATTGCCGAGCCCGAAAATGCCGAATGCGATACCTTGCTTCTCCGGCGGATACCAGCGCACGATATAGGCGGCGCCGACGATGGCGCCGCCCGCGACGCCAGTGCCCGCGGCGGCGAGCAGGAATGACCCGTAACTACCGGCTGTGGTGAGCAAGAACGTGGCGACGGACGCCGACAGCATCACCGCCACGTACACGATGCGGCCTCCGTATTGTTCCGCCCAAATACCGAGAACCAGCCGGATGAGCGAGCCGGTCAGGATCGGCATGCCGATCAGCAGCCCGAATTCGGTTTCGCTCAGGTTCAAATCCCGTTGAATCTGCAAGCCGATCACGGAGAAAAGAGTCCAGACCGCAAAACACACGGCGAACGCCACCGTGCTTGCGGCCAGGGCGCGAGTTTGTCGCGTTTTTGCGATTATTTCATTCACGTCCGGTTCTCCGCTTGGAACGTTTGGAAACGTAGGCGGGAGCGGGCTTTAGAGCATTTTTCGATGCGATGTGGCGCTTGAGGTTCAGTAGGTCGGGAATCCTTTTCCGACGCCTTCGTCGGCAAGGGATTGCCGACCTTGCGCTATGGGGCGGTGAAAAAAGCTCTTATCCGCTTCCGCAAGCCATCCCGGCTATAACCCGTTTCCAGTCTGATTCGCCACTTCGGAGATCGTTAAGCCCTGTAGCCGGCAGGCAATCCGTCCTCGGTCTTCCTCAAGGCAAAACCTGCTCTTCCTTCATGCCTGGACTCCGTTGAGTCGGGCGTTGTCCGGAAGGGTACGGGCACCCCATCCTTATCTCGACATCAGGTGCTTGAAGGCATCGCGCACCTGTTGAATACCGGCGGCTAACTCGGCCTCGAAGGTTTGGCCTTTCTGCCGAGCCAAGTCCCGCTTGGCTTCGAGCTCCGCCTTGAAGGCGGCAATTTTCGACGCCAGCTCGTGTTTTTTTTCTTCCCACCGGCCTCGCGCTTCAGCCACCTGCTCCCGGAATTGGATCTCCAGGGCATCGAACTCCGCCCGGAACGAATCCGCCTTGCGAACGAATTGCTCGGTGAGCCGTTGGAGACGCTCCGCGATTTTCTCTTCCAGAGTATCGAGCGCCTGTTCCAATCCGGTGATCGCTTCCTGAAGCTGCTGCTTTTGTAGCCGGTACAGATCCCGCGTCTCGGCTTTCGCTAGCGCTACCTGATCCTCGAGATGATCGAGTTTTCCCAGCACTTCGTTTTTTTTGTCGGCGGCGAGGTCCTTGAACTCTTCGAGCTTGTCCTTGAGTTGGTCCAGCGCGGCCAGCAACTGCTGTTTCTTTTCCTCCAACCTTGCCAGGGCACTTTCCCGCGTGATGTTCAGTTGAGCCTCGATGGCATTCGCCAAATCATCCCAATGGTCCAGCCTGGCGTCAATATGCTCCCTCAATTGCTTTATTTTGGTCATGACGGTCAACTCCGGTTGCGTGTTGTCGGCCGCAGTTCCGTGCCGTAGGGCCTTGGCGGCGGGCGACTGTATGAAGAAATCGACACTTGTGCAGGACGCGCCTGCTGTTCTAACGCTGTTCGGTTGATCCTCGCCTTCTGACGAAACCATCCATTCAGCCGAGCGGCTCCAGCTTCGAGGCGATGAATTCGCTAAGGTTTTCCACGGAGACGATTCCTTCTGATCGCGGGAGGTCGCAGCTGCGCCGCCGAGAAAGAGACCGGTGGGAAACCCGTATATGCCACCGATTAGCCTTTGATGCAGGCCATAGGCGTTACCTTGGCCACCAGGCGTGCAAGGCCGGCTCGATCCGCGGCTATGACGACGTCGTGTACGTCTTTGTACGCGCCCGGCGCTTCTTCGGCGACTCCGCGCCAGGACGGGCTGCGCACGATGATGCCGCGCGCGGCGAGTTGGGCGACCACCTCGCGGCCGCCCCAGGTGCGCACGGCCTGATGGCGGCTCATGGCGCGCCCGGCGCCGTGGCAGGCGGAGGCGAAGGACAGGGTTTCGCTGTCCGCGGTGCCGGCCAGGATGTAGGATGCCGTTCCCATCGAACCGCCGATCAGGACCGGTTGTCCGGTCTCGCGGAACACCATCGGCAATTCCGGGTGACCGGGCCCGAACGCACGGGTTGCGCCCTTCCGATGCACGTAGATCAGTTTCTTTCGGCCCTGCACCAGATGTTCCTCCACTTTGCAGGTGTTGTGCGAGACGTCGTAGAGCATATCGAGGCGGGACTCCGGCAGGATTTCCGCAAACACCTTGCGCGTCAGATGGGTGATGATTTGGCGGTTCGCCAGCGCGCAGTTGATTGCGGCGCGCATCGCGCCGAGATATTCCTGCCCGACCGGCGATTCGATCGGCGCGCAGGCCAATTCCCGATCGGGCAGGGTGATGCCGTATTGGGCGGCGGCCCCTTGCATGCGCTTTAGAAAATCGGTGCCGATTTGGTGTCCCAAGCCTCTGGAACCGCAATGTATCGTGACCACCACGTCCCCTTGGGCGAGGCCGAAAACCGCGGCGATCGCGGGATCGTAAATCTCGCCGACTTCCTGGATCTCGAGATAGTGATTGCCGGAACCCAGCGTCCCCATTTCCGCCCGCTGCCGCTCCTTGGCGTGGGAAGATACGGCCTCCGGTCTTGCGCCGGCCACGCGGCCGCGCTCTTCGATTCTTTCCAGATCTTCCGGGCGGCCGTAACCATGCTTAACCGCCCACTCGGCGCCGCCGGTCAGCATTTCGTCCATTTCCGTGGGACCGAGGCGAATCTTGCCGCGGCTGCCGACGCCGACCGGAACGGTGGCGTAGAGAGCATCGGCGAGCACGGTTTTGAGCGGCTCGACCTGTTCGCGTTTAAGGCCGGTATGCAGCGTTCTGACTCCGCATGAGATGTCGAAACCTACGCCTCCGGCCGAGACCACGCCGCCCTGTTCGGCATCGAACGCGGCCACGCCGCCGATCGGAAAACCGTAACCCCAGTGCGCGTCCGGCATGGCGTAGCAGGCGCCGACGATGCCCGGCAGCTTAGTCACGTTCGCGGCCTGCTCTCCGACTTTTTCATCCATGTCGCCGATCAAAGCTTCGTCGGCGTAGATGATCACGGGCACCCGCATGCCGTCCACGGGTTCGATGCGCCAAGCGAATTCCGATAGACGCGTCAAACGATTGATATTCATGGTCTATTCCTTCGTGGGTGGTGCTTCAGACGTCTACGACACATTGCGCGATCCAGGCGCTGCCGTTTTCATCCCGACAGACCTTGAGTTCGGTATACGTGGCGCCTTTGACCTCGACCGCCGGGTGATGGCGCTCGCGTTCGACGTGCTCGCCCCAGGCGGTCGCCTCTAGGGCGGAGCCGTCGATCCGGATATCGATGCGCACGTCGAAGCGGCCGAACACCATTTGGCGTACCGCCATTTCATAAACGAGCGCGTTGAGCCAGTCGACCAACAGCGATTCGACATCGGGCGCCTCGCAACGGATTTCGACAGGAATCGTCCCCCCGACTTCGGCAGGATCGCAGATTACGGCGGTCAGGGCTTCGGCGGCGTGAGCGAAAGCTTCTTCTATCGTCCTGCCGTAGCCGCGTACGCCCATGTCGGCCACATGTGGGAAAAGCTCCCAACGCGGCGGATCGACATCGGTTTTCGAATGGCCGGTTTGCGTGTTCATGACTTTCCTCTTTGTTTACGGAATTCAGGCATGGTGAATTTAGCTGGAACCGGGACGGAGGCGGCAGTCCGGTGCGCTCGTCAGCCACCGGTGGGAGAATTGACGAGCGGGACGCGGCGTTCGCCGGTTATCGGCGGACGGTACGGTTTAAACGGTGCCCAGGGTAAACCGAGACCCACAAGAAAGATGAAATTATCCGGAAATTTCCGATCGATCGCGACGCCGAAAGGACGGGATTTCCGGATGCCGCGACAATTTCGGCGCCTTACGCCGAAGCACGCCCCGGCGGCCTCGATCGACAGAGCGCTCGCGAGTCGCCCGTAGCTCCGCTCGTATGAACCGAGGCTCAGGCGTGCCCCATCTGTTTCGGCCCTTTGAGCTTCTTGATGAAATCGTCGATGTGCATGGCCGGCAAAGTCACGGGAATGACCGAACCGCGCGAACCCAAATCGACGGCGAGATGGGCGGCGGTCTCATTGTCCGGCGCATCGATGATGGTCAGGAAATCATGAGGCCCCAAAAGGGCGTACTGGGTAAGGACTTTGCAGCCGAACTGCTCGATTTCCTTGTTCACTTCCAGCAACCGGTCGGGATTCTTGTGCAGTGTCTGCCGGCCTTCGGACGTCAAGGTAGTCAGTAACACGTAAGTGGCCATCGTTTGCCTCCTTCACTGGAGATTGAAACTTTCGACACATTTCGAACAGTGTTCGTGAGTTTTGACCTTTTTCCCGACTCTCTGCTCCCTAACCTTTCTTTCGAGGGAAGACAAGGGTTAGGGAGCGGAGTCGAGTCAAGTCAAGCCGTCAGAAGAGAAAGACAGTTATTCCCGGACAGCCCCGAGTGTTGGCGTAGGCCGGCAATCCCTCGCCGGCAATTGCGTTATCAACCCAGATCCAGGAAGCTGCGCAGCGGCTCCGAGCCCGAGGATTGGCGGAGCTTGCGGAGAGCCTTCACCTCGATCTGGCGGATGCGCTCCCGGGTGATGTCGAACTGTCTGCCGACTTCTTCGAGCGTGTGGTCCGTGGCCGTATCGATGCCGAAACGCAGGCGCAGGACTTCGGCTTCCCGTTCGGGTAATCCGGCCAGGGCTTTCCGCGTGGTTTCGCGCAAGCCCATCGTCGTCGCCGATTCGACGGGCGAGGTGGCATACGGGTCTTCGATGAGATCGCCGAGATGGGTATCCCCGTCGTCGCCGATAGGCGTTGCCATCGAAACGGGTTCCCGCGTGACCTTGAGTATCGAGCGAACTTTCTCCTCGGGCATACCCATGCGCTCCGCCAGTTCCTCCGCGGTAGGTTCTCGACTCAGTTCCTGCAGCAGTTGGCGCGAGATCCGGTTCAGCTTGTTGATCGTTTCGATCATGTGCACCGGAATCCGAATGGTTCGCGCCTGGTCGGCGATCGCACGGGTGATGGCCTGGCGGATCCACCAAGTGGCATAAGTGGAAAACTTATAGCCCCGGCGGTACTCGAATTTGTCCACCGCCCTCATCAAGCCGATATTGCCTTCCTGGATCAGGTCGGGAAATTGCAGTCCGCGGTTGGTGTATTTCCGGGCAATGGAAATCACGAGCCGCAGATTAGCCTCGACCATTTCCTTTTTCGCCTGCTGTGCCTGATTTTCCGCGATCGAGACACGCTTGTTCATTTCCTTGATGTCGCCTATCGAAAGGTGGGTGGCTTGCTCGATCTCGGCCAACTCCTTTTGTGCCGCCGCGATTTCATAGGCAGATGCCGCCAGCGTCTCGACAAAAGGCGCGTCTTTCTTAAGCTGGCTTTGTAGCCAATCCGGAGAACTCTCGTTTCCGACGAAAGAAGCGACAAAGTCGGCGCGCGGCATTTTTGCCCGATTCACGCAGATATCCTGGATCAGCCTTTCCCGCTCGCGGATCTTGTCGACAGTGTCGTGCAAGACTCCCGTCAACTCCTTGAAAAACTGCGGCGTCTTCTTGAATTCCAGAAAACTCTCGGCCAAGGCGTCGAACGCCTTTTGCGTCCGCTCATGGCGATAGCCATACTCCCGGATCGCGCTAATCACGGTGCGGTGGCGCTCGGCGAATTCCGCCAGTCGCTCCTTGATCTGTCCGGAATCGGGGCCGCTCTCGGATTCCTCGCGTATTTCGGCGTCCGATTCGTCGTCAAGCTCGACCGGTTCGGACGGCTGTGCCTGACTGACAAGACCGGAAATCAGATCGGACAGGCGTACGCCCCCCCGCTCTATGGTCTCGAAAGCCTTGAGGAAACGATCCATGGCGGGCAGGAAGCGTACCAGTTCCTGCGCTGCCTGGGTCAGGCCCTCTTCGATCCGCTGGGCGAGGCTCAACTCCCCGTCGCGGGTGAGCAAGGCTACCGCGCCCATCTCGCGCATGTAGAGGCGTACCGGATCCGACGTCCGCTTTTGCTCGGCATCGACGGGGGGAGCGAGGACCGTCGCGGCATCCTCTTCGTCCTCCTCGGCGACGACCGCGGGAGCCGACGGAAGATCGGCGTCCGGGGCTTCTTCGAAGACATCGATTCCGATATCCTCGATCAGGCCGACGATATCTTCCATCTGATCCGTATCGAGCATCTCGTCGGGCAACTGGTCGCTGATCTCCGCGTAGGTGAGATAGCCTTGGAGCTTGCCCTTAGCGATAAGCTCTTCGAATTGAAGTTGCTGCTGTTCGTGATTCATCAATTAATAGTCGTTATGGCGATGTTGCTGGAAAATTCGGGTTGGTTTATTCGTTGAAACCGTCGTGACAAAACCGACGAACGGGGTGCGTCATCCATACACTTGAGACCTATGAATTTTGAATTCGGATTCTGCGCCGCCGACGGTTCCGGAGTGTCTCGACGGATGAGCGTTTTCGCTCGGTCGGCTGGGTCGCTAGATCATGGCGAGAGAAACGTGCCCCATTTTTCGTTTCGGAAGGACTTCGAAGTCTTCCGAAACGAGCTCGGCAAGCTCTTGACGAAGGTCCTTCTTTTCGAAGTTCTGTCGGTTTTTCAATGCAATAGACTTGAGCATGTCACTTAAGTTCCATCTCTTGTCGGCGACTTTGGATCGGCCTCGCGGGAGTGACGGGGCAACCGAGCGTGCCGAAAAAAGTTTAATTTCCGGTGCTTTCCACGACCTTTTGGACGGATTTTTAGAGCCTATCCCAATAGGCTTAAGGAACCCTTCGACAAGCTCAGGGCGAACGGCCTATTGGGATAGGCTTTTAATGGCCGTTGGGCCCTCCTCCGGGCTGTCCCGTCGATGTAGATCCATTCGAGGAGTCGATGGTGCCCATCGCTTTGCTTCCGCTTTATTGGGGGAGGCGCTGGTGTTCGCGAGTCCGTCCGAACGCTCGCCCGAAAACAGGGCGCGCAAGGCGGGGCAGCGGTGAGCGGCCGGCCGAACGGTCTGGCCGCTCGTCGTTGGGCCATGCTAGGACTAGCCCTGATGGTGGCTGCGGGCTGCGCTATCGATCCCGCCCGGCTGAACGGCCTCAGCGATCTGGAGGTGTGTCGTGGCTATGCCGTTTACTCGGCCTGGATCATCTCCGACTCGCGAGCGGATCAATACAGACGCGAAATCGAGCGGCGAAAGTTGGTCGCGCCGGAAGAATGGGCACTGGTGGCGCAGAAGCGAATCCAAAAAGGCATGAGCCGATGCGCGCTTTACGCATCCTGGGGCATCCCGATCAGCGAAGAGACGGTCGAAGGAGATGGAGAAGAAATCCGGCATGTTTATCATTCGGGTTGGCTGATGTCGCCCGGATCCGTGTACACGAAAAACGGCAAGGTCGAGGCTTGGGGATACTGAATACCGGAGGCACCCGAGAATCCGGCGGTCTTCGGCCGGATCCGGGAAGGGCGAGCGCGTGTTTGCGCGGGCTTGCCACGAACTGGACCTTGAGCCACACTGGGGTTCGATGATCCAACTTAGATCCCCATCCCGGACAAGATGGACTCGGACCGAACGGAATCGACGCTCGGCGGACCACAGGGACGCATGGGTGACCGCAGAGATAGCCTCCGCCCGAGTTTCCGGGGCAAGCGGCCAACGCTAACGGGTAAGGCAGGATGAACGCAAGACAAGTCCTGATCAACCGGCAGACATGGAATCAGTTTGTCCGCTCGGTCAAGAATTTCGCCGGTTCCGAAGTCGGCGGACAGGCCAAGCGGCTGTTCGCCGGGCTCATACTGCTGCTGCTCGCGGTCAACGGCTTGAACGTGGTCAGCAGCTACGTCGGCCGGGATTTCATGACCGCGATCGAGAATCGCAACAAGGCCGGTTTCATCGCGCACGGGCTCCTGTGGATCGGCGTGTTCGCCGTGGCCTCGGCGGTGGCGGCCATCTACCGGTTTACCGAGGAACGGCTCGGCTTGCTTTGGCGGGAGTGGCTGACCCGGGTTGCCGTACTTCGTTATCTCGAGCACCGTGCCTATTTTCGCCTGGACGAAACCGGCAAGATCACCAACCCGGACCAGCGTATAGCCGAGGACATCCGGGTGTATACCGCCACGACCCTGTCGTTCGTGCTCATGTTGCTCAACGCCACGTTGACCGTACTGGCGTTCTCGGGGGTCATGTGGTCCATCAGTCCCATCCTGTTCGCCGTCACCATCGCGTACGCGGCCGGCGGCTCCTATCTGACCGTCGTTCTCGGCCGGACCTTGGTCGAGCTGAACTATACCCAGCTCGACAAGGAAGCCAATTTCCGGGCCGATCTCATTCATGTCCGTGAAAATGCTGTGTCGGTGGCGCTGCTGCATCGTGAAGGGCGGCTCGGCGCCCGGCTGTTGCGCCATCTCGACGATCTGACGAAAAATTTCCGGCGAATCATCGCGGTGAACCGCAATCTGAATTTCTTCACGACGGGCTATAACTACCTGATCCAGATCATTCCGGCACTTGTCGTAGCGCCGTTTTTCATTCAAGGGAAAGTCGAGTTCGGCGTGATCACGCAGTCGGCAATAGCTTTCGCGCATCTGGTCGGCGCCTTTTCGCTGATCGTCACCCAGTTCCAGTCCATCTCGTCCTTCGCGGCGGTGATAGCCAGGCTCGGCTCGCTGGCGGAGGCGATCAGGGAGGCGCAGGCGCCGGAGAGGGCGGCGATCGAGATCAGCGAGAACGAACACGTCGCTTATGTGGGGCTCAACCTGTTGTCGCCGACCGATGGCCGCCTCTTGATCAGGAATTTGACCATCTCGATTTCGCCCGGAGTGCGCGTTCTGGTCATCGGGCCGAGCGAGGAAGCGAAGGTCGCTTTGTTTCGGGCGACAGCCGGTATCTGGGACAGCGGATCGGGGCGGATCGTTCGCCCCGAGTCGAAAGAGATCTACTTTCTTCCCGAGCGCCCCTACCTTCCTCCGGGCACGCTGCGGGAGTTGCTCGTTCGCCGCGGGAAGGAAGAAGTGATCGCGGAGGGTCGGATATCGGCCGTGCTGCGGGCGCTGGACCTCGAATCGTTGCTGGCTCGGACCGGCGGGCTGGATGTCGAGAGGGATTGGGACCATATGCTTTCGCTCAGGGAGCAGCAGCGATTGGCGTTCGCCCGCCTCCTCCTGGCCACGCCGCGTTTCGCCTTCCTGGACCGCATCAGTACCTCCATGCGAGCCGACGAGACCAGCCACATACTGAACATGCTTACCAAAAGTGGGATTAGCTATGTTATGTTCAGCCGATGGGTGCCCGGACGAAGGGGCACCGACGAGAAGCTGGAGAATTACGACGCGGTTCTCGAACTCGCCGGCGACGGCAGGTGGAAATGGGAACTGACCCAGTCTGGAGCATGAGGAGATAAGGCATTCGCCGTTTCGAATGATGTACCGGACATGCCTCGCGCTCATAACGCTTTTGATGCTGACCGCGGCGGGGCGCACGTTGGCCGAGCCCACGCGGGCGCTCGACCGGTTCGAGGGGACGGAGGGCTGGAGTACGGTGGCAGGGCGGGGCGCCCTAGTGTCTTTGGCGTCGGACCGCGGCCGGCAAGGACGGGCGCTGCGCATCGATTTCGACTTCCGTAAGGGCGGCGGCGAGGTTATCGTCCACAAATCTTTCCCGGTCAGGTTGCCGGAAAATTACGCCGTCGCCTTTTCCGTTCGCGGCGCTGCCTCGCCGAACGTTCTCGAGATCCGGCTGGTCGATGGCTCCGGGGCTAACGTTTGGCGCTTCCGGGATCCCGAGTTCCGTTTCCCCAAGAACTGGCAAACGCAGCGTGTCAAGCGCCGCCGGTTCGAATTCGGCTGGGGACCCGCGGGCGAAAAGCCGCTGGCGGAGCTCGGGCTCATCGAATTCGTGATCGCCCGCGGCACCGGAGGCCACGGTACGCTTTGGATAGACGATCTGCGGCTCGAACCGCTTCCGCTCCAGCGGGCTTATGCCGGATCGCCGGTCGTGACGGCGTCGAGTTCGCTCCCAAAATCGGGGCCGGAGCGTTTACTCGATGAAGAGCCCGCCTCGGGATGGCATAGCGCGCGCAATGCCGCGCCTCAGTGGTTGCGCCTCGACTTTGGAGAACTACGGGAATATGGCGGTCTCATCATCGACTGGGACCCTGAGGATTACGCCACGGCCTATTCGGTCGCACGTTCCGACGACGGTCGAAACTGGCAAGAGGCCTATACGGTGACCCGAGGCAACGGACGGCGCGATTACATTCCTATCCCTGAGTCGGAATCGCGTTTCGTGCGGCTTTCCTTGATGGAAAGCCGGCATGGGAAGGGCTTCGGAATCCGCCGCATCGAGGTCGCACCGGTCGAATTCAGCGCATCGCCCAAGCGGCTGTTCGAACGCATTGCCCGCGAGTCGGAGCGGGGGACTTATCCCCGTTATTTCTTGGGCGAGCAAACCTATTGGACGGTGGTCGGCGGTTTCGGGACCGAGCGCCTGGGCGCGGAGCGGGAAGCCCTTTTGAACGAGGACGGTATGCTCGAAGTCGACGAGGGCGCGTTTTCGGTCGAGCCTTTCCTGTACGCCGGCGGGCGGCTTCACACGTGGGCCGACGGAATCGGCGAGCCTTCTCTGGAGCGGGGATACCTGCCGATCCCTTCGGTGCGCCTCGGACGCGGGCCGCTTTCGCTCACGGTCACCGCGCTGGCGAGCGATGATCCGAAAGACTCGATCCTTGCCCGTTATCGCGTCGAGAATCGGAGCGGAGAGGCCGTGAAAGCGAGTCTTTTCCTCGCCGTGCGTCCTTTTCTGGTCAATCCGCCCTGGCAGTCCCTGCACACGATGGGCGGCGTTTCGCGCATCCACGAGCTTCGCTACCGAAACGGCGTTCTTCGGGCCGACGACCGACTGGTCGTGCCGCTCACCCCGCCCGCCGAGACCGGCGTCACGGGATTCGACGGTTACCCGGTCACTTCCGAACTGGCTGAGGACACGGTTCCGCGCAGGAAAGCCGTGTCCGATCCCGACCGATTGGCGAGCGGTGTGTTTCGCTATCCGCTCGCGCTCGCGCCGGGCGAGGCGCGCGAAATTTACCTCGCCTTTCCCGGGAAAGGCGATCGGAGCAACCAATACACGGGTGTTCCGCGCGTGGACCCGGGCCGCGTCTGGGTCGAGCGCTACGCCGAGGCCATTCGCGGCTGGGAGACGCGACTTGGACAGGTCGTTTTTCGGGTGCCGCCGGAGGACGAGGATCTGGTCCGAGCCGTCAAGAGCAATCTCGCCTATATGCTCATCCATCGCGACGGTCAAGCCTTGAAGCCCGGCTCGCGGCGCTACGGCCGCACTTGGATTCGGGACGGCGCCGTGACCTCCGCTACGCTGCTCGCGTTCGGACACGAGGCAGAAGTGCGCGAGTTCTTGCGCTGGTACGCCGGGTTTCAAACGGCGGACGGCGCGGTCCCGTGCTGCCTGGACCCGTGGGGTCCGGACGCGATGATCGAGCACGACAGCGCTGGCCAGTTCGTGTTTACGGTTGCCGATTACTACCGTCACACGGGCGATCTACGGTTCCTGAAGGCCCTGTGGCCGCGCGTGACGCGGACCATCGACTACCTGGCCGCGCTGCGGCGCCAGCGCTTAAGCGAGGCTTACACGCAAGGTGAAGCCTCGCGCTTTTTCGGGCTTCTGCCGGAATCCGCCAGCCACGAAGGTTACGTGGCCAAGCCGGTCCATTCTTATTGGGACGATTTCTGGGCGATTCGGGGCATCGACGATGCCGCGCGGCTGGCCGCCGTCCTCGGCGACAGCGAACGAGCGGCCCGCTATGCTGGGCTGCGGGACGCGCTTCGGGCCGATGTCCACAGGTCGATCGGTCTGACGCGACGCCGGTTTGGCATCGACTATGTTCCGGGTTCCGCGGAGCTCGGTGACTACGATCCCACGTCGACGGCGATCGCCCTATTGATCGGGGGCGAGGGGGCAGGGCCTTTGGTGCCGGCTTTGCAGCAGACTTTCGACCGCTATTTCGCCGATATCGAGGCACGCACGAGACGGGAGCGCGATGAGCAAGCGTATGCCCCTTACGAATTCCGCAATGTGGGCGCCCTGGTGCGACTGGGAAAACGGGATGCGGCGTTCGAGACGCTACGGTTTCTTTTCGGGGGGAGACGCCCGGCGGCGTGGAATCAGTGGCCCGAGATCGTTTGGCGCGATCCCCGTGCGCCGCAGTTTATTGGCGATTTGCCGCATTCGTGGATCGGGGCGGAATTCATCCAGGCGGTCTTGAGCCTGTTCGCTTACGAAGTGGCCGATCGGCGCCTGGTGCTAGGCGCCGGGTTGCCTCGGCGCTGGATAAATGCGCCGGGCGGCGTGGGAATCGAGGGGCTGAAAACATCCTGGGGGACACTGAGCTATCACGTCGAAGCGTCCGCTCCGGGCGAAATTCGAGTTCGTATCGACGAGGGGCTGACGATCCCGCCTAAAAACATCGTCGTCGATCTGGCCTTGCCGCGGCCTCCGCGCCGGATCGAAGCGAACGGGAGGCCGTTGTCCGCGACCGACGGCCGGTTCGTGCTGCGAGAGCTTCCCGCCGACGTGGTTTTGCGCGAATGACACTAGCCTTCGGAAAAGAGAGGTGAATCGTAACCGAGAATTGACCGTTTCCTGACGACTCTTGCGTGGCTGCGAACCTATGATCGGCGCCGCTTCAACTTGCAAGTGAGTCGATGACATGCATCTCTCTGAATCTAAACAGAAAATCGGTTCGTATATCAGATTCTTTTTCTTAGGTCTCGCGATATCGGCAACGTCTTGGCTGGCGACCGTCGCTTTCGTCGTGTTCATTCTGGTGCCGGAAGAAGTTCGAAGCGCTACGCTTCGCGGGCCGCTCTGTCCTTGGTAGGTTCGATCGCCGAGGCTGGAATCATTTTGGCGAGTTGAGCAACACCTTGAGCGTGTCTGGATTGATCGGCTTGACCAGATGATGATCGAAGCCCGAAGCCTTGCTTCGTTCCCGATCCTCGGCGTGCCCATATCCCGTGAGAGCGTAAAGCGTCATTGAATTTCCGTGCTCCTTCCGTAGGCAGCGGGCGACTTCGTAGCCGCTCATCCCCGGCAAGCCTAGATCGAGCAACACCACGTTCGGCTTGAATGTACGGCACAGGTCTACGGCGGAACGGCCATCGTGGACTATTCGCGCTTCATGTCCCCAGAGATTGACCAACGAACCCATCGATTCGGCCGCGTCGTAATTGTCATCCACCACCATGACCCGCAATGCCACAGGGACTTCCGCCGTCGGCTGTGCGTGCTCGTCAGCCGGCGGCTGGGCGATCTGCGATAAGAGCGGGAGGTAGACAACGAACTCGCTGCCTTTTCCGTGGCCATCGCTGTGCGCTTCGACACGGCCTCCATGCATTTCCACCAGACGCTTGACCAGGGAGAGGCCGATGCCCAAGCCGCCACGGGCACGGTCGATCCCCGGATCGACCTGAGCGAAGAGATCGAAGACGCCGGACAGCTCGTCTTTGGCTATCCCTATGCCGCTGTCGCGAACCGAGACGATCGCTTCGCCTTGGCTCTCGCGAACCGTGATCCAGATGTGTCCGCCGTCCGGAGTGTACTTGTTGGCGTTGTTGATGAGATTGTCGAGCACTTGGGTTAATCGAACGTCGTCCCCTTCGACGTAAAGCGGTCGTGGCGGCAAGGTCAGCGTGACGGTGTGCCGATGCGCCGATGCGCTGGGTCGGTGGTTTTCCACGACCCGGGCAGTTAGGGCTACGAGATCCACCGGCATCCTTTGCAGGTTGATCTTGCCACGTGTTACCCGAGAGACGTCGAGAAGGTCGTCCACCAGCCGGGCCAGATGCTGGATCTGGCGCTCGATCATCTCGAGAGGGCGTTGACTTTCGGGAAGCAACCGCGCTTGGCGGTGCAGAATGTGAACGGCGTTCCGGATCGGTGCCAGAGGATTCCTGAGTTCATGGGCCAGCATCGCCAGGAACTCGTCCTTGCGGCGGTCGGCCTCGGCAAGTTCCGCCGCTCGGCGCCTGAGGGAATCTTCCAGCCGTTTGTATTCGCTCAGGTCGACGATGAACGCTATCCAGGTGAACGGCGAGCGTTCCAGTATCGTGGCGCAGAGCAGGATCGGCACCCGGGTGCCGTTTTTGCGGATGAATTCCTTTTCGAATGGGGGAATTGCGCCGTGATCCAGTAATTGGCTTCTGGCCGCATCATTCAAGGCGTGGTATTCGGGGGGCGTTATTTCAGGCCAACGCAGTCGGCCCGCCAACAGTTCTTCCCGAGTGTATCCCAACATATCCAGGAAGATCTGGTTGGCATTAAAGATCTGCTCCTCGACCCCTTCTATGACGCCGATGATGTTGGCCTCCACCAGGCGCCGGGCGCGCATTTCGCTTTCGCGCAATGCTTCTTCGGTTTGCCGGCGATCGATGGCCAGTGCCAAAATGTGAGCGACGGCCCGCAGGAACTGGGCATCGTCCTCGGAGAAAACGCGATGTTTCCGGGTGTGCACGCCCAGTACGCCATATGGCCGCGCGTATCCGGGAATGGTGATGCTCATGCCGCTTACCACGCCGTGCTCGAAGAGCAAGGGCGGTCCGTTGAAGCGGGTTTCGCGGCTGAGGTCTTCGACGATGACCGGCTTTCCGGCGATTAACGTGCTCTCGTCGGCCGGCTTGGAAATGAGCAGCGTATAACCGGCTTGAGATTCCAAGCCCGCGCTGACCGTTGCTTTTCCGACCAATCCTTCTTTCCAGCCGACCCCCGCTTTCAGAAGTAAGGCCCGTCCGTCGGGAAGGAGTTCCAAGATCTTGGCATACTCGAGATCGAGGCAGCGCGCGACTTGCTCCACGACATACTCCATCAGCCGGTCGAGACCGGAACCGGCCAATGCCGATTGGCTAAGGTCGGCGATGACCGCTTTGCGGTGTGCGTACTCCTGGATTTCAGCCTCCGCGCTCTTGTGCGAGGTGATATCGCGAATGATGCTTATGACGTGGATGCCTTCCGCCGTTTTTATGGGGGCCAGATGAACGTCCACCGGAAACTCGGTGCCGTCCCGGCGCTGGCCGTAAAGTTCGGGGCGATGGCTCATCTTGAGCCGGTAGGGCGCCGCGCGGTAACGTTCCCGGTGAGCGGCATGACGTTCCCGGAAACGTTCCGGAATCAGGCACTCGATTGGACGATCCAGCAAGTCTTTGCGGTCGTAACCGAAGAGTCGTTCCAACTCGGCGTTGACCTGTCGGATACGGCCTTCGGAGTCGACCACGGCGATCGCATCGGGCAAAGCTTCGAAGAGCGCCCGACACAAGGTTTGGGCATCGGACGATGCTTCATCCGGTTGCTTGGATCTGGTGGTATGCCAGAGCGTTTCGAAAGAACAGGAATTCGTAGGTGTGACCATGTTCCGGAAAGCCGTATTCGGACAGCCAGACCGCGGAGTTTACATCTTCCGCTTGCGGGATGTGAGCTTCTTCTGCCCATGGCGTTGAGTTCGGCGAGGACAGACGTGGAAAAGCCGCCCAAAATGCGCCGCTGGGGCACTCGGAAGGACCGTGCACGCACGAGTGGAGCTTGTCGTTCACGGCCTTCGACCTGTAAACGCCGGCTGGGTTTCATGATTTCTGCGGCACTGGGGTCGCACGGTAAGCGGAAAATTTTTGCGGCCTGTCATCATCCCGAAATATTCTTTCGGGATGATATACGCCAAGGATGCTGGCGCATGGGGTATTGCGCCGAATCCGACCAGGGATGGTCGACCTTCGCTCGCTCGAGATCGACGATCGCTTCTCGGAACGGGCAGTCGAGGTTGCCGAATGCCCGCGCTCGGGCGGTGAAGCGATGTCTGTCGCCGTCAATCCCGAAACCCTGCGTTTACAGATTGGCGCGCCTTCGGATCGAAGTCACGGTTGGACCTTGAGGGTTCCCAGCCGGTTCAACTGCTCCGGCGAATACGACGTTG
Organism: Methyloversatilis universalis; assembly: GCA_020723665.1. Lineage (GTDB taxonomy): Bacteria > Pseudomonadota > Gammaproteobacteria > Methylococcales > Methylococcaceae > Methylocaldum. Next base: position 2,057 of record DYIL01000045.1, on the reverse strand, counting down.
ATGGCCGCACCGGAGCTCAAAGCCGTATCTACCGGCGTGTCGAAGATCGCGGCGTGACGTTTTGCCGCGTTCCGGATATCGGCTTCGTCGCTGGCCGGGTTCGGGAAGAGCCGGTAAGTCGATTTTTGGTTTCCAGAAGCTTTTTGGCGATTTCCTTGATTTTTTGCTGATTGTTCCGGTGAATCCGCACGATTTTGCCGTCGGAGAGCTTCAGCTCGACGGTATGGCGTAGCATCACGTCGCCATAGCTTTCGTGCGCCGGAGTTCCTCCTTCTTGCAGGCTTTCCAATAGCGTGCGGAGTTTGTTGTGATGCACGCTGTCCCCGGGTTGCGGTTGGCTTTCGGACGCTCGTGTTGCCGCGGCTGTTGCGATGCCCGGCGCGGCAACGAGCGGCGTGATGAGGTTTAAGCGTGTACCGGCCTGGGCGGCAGCCCGTAAATACCAGGAGGCTATTTACGGGCCTGATCAATGAATTGCACTACGGGCTGCCTGGCGGTGTCGCTTCTTCTTGCGGGAGAGCGTGCCGCCCGCTGCACACTCGATCCGGGCCACCCGCCGTTGCCAGGATGATCCGCAAGCGATTAAAGCGTATTCTTCTATGGGAGCCGGTAGGCGCGCCGCCGCGGGGTAGTCTCCCGCAAGAAGGCGCAACGCCGCCAGGCGGCTCGCCCGCCGTTAAATCGGGTAGGTCGCGTCTTTACCCGAAAGGTGAGATCGATGCAAGTCATTTCGTAGGGTGCGGTGAGGAACGAACCGCACCCTTTGTGTCCTCGAATGATGTATGTCCCGAGCCTGGTCGAAGGGCGGTTCGCTTCGCTCACCGCATCCTACTTTTCCGGTGCATCGAAGCGGTCAACTGCCGTTTCCAGGATTATCGTCCCAAGAATGGAGGTAGACGATGCGGAAAGCTTTCAGTGAACGCTGCGCGCCGTACTTTTGTACGCTGCGGCTTGTCCTGGCAGGCGTGTTTGCGGTCTATGCCCCTCTATCCGCCGCGAGATCGATCGATACCGGGAGGCACCAAGTGATTACCGCCGAAGTCATCATGCTGCCCGCGCCGCGAACCTCGGGTGCCGTATCATTCGAGGAGACCTTGCATAAGCGCCACTCGGTGAGGGATTTTCGCCCGGCGCCGATTTCGCTGAAAGACGTGTCTCAGCTTTTGTGGGCGGCGCAGGGAATCACCCACGACGATCAGCTGCGGACCGCGCCCTCGGCCGGCGCGATCTATCCCTTGGAGCTTTACCTGGTAGCGGGCGAGGTGGTCAGTCTGCCGGCCGGCATTTACCACTATCTTCCCCAGCGACATCGGCTGGAGGTGATTCGACGCGGCGATTTCCGGACGGATCTCGCCGCTGCGGCGATGCACCAGGATTGGCTGAAAGACAGTGCCGCCATTCTGGTTTTCGCGGCCGTAGAGGCGCGAACGACGGCGAAGTATGGTTCTCGTGGTCCCAGTTATGTCCATACGGAAATCGGACACGCGGCGCAGAACGTTTTGCTCCAGGCCGTGGCGCTCGGGCTTGGTGGCACGCCGGTCGGGGCCTTCGACGACGAGTGGTCGGCCCAGGTTCTGAATTTGCCGGCGGAAGAAAAGATCCTGTACTTGGTGCCGATCGGAAAGCCTCGCTGAGCGATCCGGCCGCTCACCGGGCAACGAGCGACAAAGTCGTCGCCGCCCATGTCCTCGCGGTACGACCTATCCCATGGGATGGCGCGGTGCTTTGTGCCGACCTATTCGAAAATCCCGGTTTCGGTCAAGACGATGGTAAGCGCCGGAGCGTCACCGTGTTGACGGCGTTAAAAAGCGGCGTGCAGTGTCATCAATGTGGAGATCAACCGCCGTTTCATGATTCCATCCTCATCAAGACATAGAGTCTCCGGAAATCACGGGGCAGTTCAGGAGGCTTTAGCCCGCGGTATCGCTTGATCGCCGGCTAAAACCCGCTCCCACAGGCCGTGAACCCATCCAACAACCGGTTTAGCAGGCTGTTGAAATTCGCCTCCATGCCTTCGGCTTTACCCCCTATCGGCGGCTTAATTTTTTGTGCTGAAG
>DYIL01000044.1 GCA_020723665.1 Methyloversatilis universalis | reverse complement strand
CGCCAGCTGCGGCTGCGCAACATCGGCGGGATCATCATCATCGACTTCATCGACATGCGGGACGAGGACCACAAGCGACAGGTTTTGCACGCGCTGGAAAAAAGCCTGGAAAAAGACCATGCCAAGAACACCATCAGCGAGGTGTCTTCGCTCGGGCTGGTGGAGATGACGCGCAAGCGCACCCGAGAAAGCCTGGCACATATCCTGTGCGAACCCTGCCCCGCGTGCGGCGGACGCGGCGTGCTGAAAACCCCGGAGACGGTCTGCTTGGAAATTTTTCGGGAAGTCATTCGCGAAGTGCGTCAATATAATGTTCAGGAACTCCTCGTACTGGCATCCAACGAGGTCGTCGAGCGCCTGCTGGATGAGGAAGCCGACACCTTGTCGGAACTGGAAACGTTCCTAGGGGTCCGCATCAAGTTCCGTGCGGAAGCGCAGTATACCCAGGAGCAATACGATGTCGTCCTGCTTTAGCCCGTAATTTTGAACCTAGAAACGGCAGTTGACCGCTTCGATGCACCGGAAAAGCTCGATGAATCCTCAAGCCCTGACTTGCACCGATCTCACCTTTCGGGTGAAGACGCTACGTACCCGATTGTACGGCGGGCGAGCCGCCCGCAGGCGTTGCTCCTTCCTGCGGGAGACCACCCCGCGGGCCTGGTCGCGCCCCTTCGGCGGGGCTCAGGACAGGCTTGCCAGCCGCACACTCGAGCACGCCCAGCTGCCGTTTCTAGGTTGAAAAGCGTTCTCCGTTTCATCCATCGGACGGCGCTTTATTTCGGTCTTTGCCTCATCGTCCTGTTGGCACTGACGGTTACCGTCCTGCGCTTTTGGGTATTTCCCGCGGCATCGGACTATCGCCGCGGCCTGGAAACCCAACTCGGTTCCCTGATCGGCGAAAACGTCCAAATCGAGCATCTGTCCGCCCGCCTGCGCGGACTTCATCCCGTGTTGTCCCTGGACGGTTTCCGCCTTCTCGACGCGCAAGGCCGAACGGCGATAAGGTTCGCCGCAGTACGCATCGATGTCGATTTGCTGCGCACCTGGTTGACCGGCCAGGCCAGCTTCGAGCGGTTGCAGATCGTCGGCGCGAAACTGTCGATACGGCGCAAGCACGACGGGACTCTCGGCATCGCAGGGCTGCACGTGGACGACCAGCCGCCGGCCTGGCTCATGGCCGACGGCCGCTTCGAGCTGCTGGATTGCGAGTTGGACTGGCAGGATTTGCAGCGTAACCTCCCTCCTCTGCCTTTGGGGAAGGCAAACATCCGACTCGTCAACGACAACGGAAAACACAGGCTCGGCGCCGATATCGACTTGCCTCAAGGCCTAGGCCAAACGTTTCGTTTCGTCCTGGATGCGGAAGGCAATCTCTTCCGGGCCGAGGAATGGTCCGGAACGCTTTACCTCGAAGGCAAGCGCGTAGACGTGGCTCGAATCGCCCGTTCCTTGCCGACAACGGACTTCGCAATCCAATCCGGCATGGCGAACGTCGAGTTCTGGGGACACTGGGCCGGCAGACTGGACTCGGCAGCGGGCGATATCGAGCTGGCGCGACCGGTCTTCGCGCTTCAAGGGCGCGCCGAAACCGAGAGCCAACTGGCCTTGGCCTCCCTAGGGGGCCGGTTTCGATGGCGGCTGGACAACGAGGGCTGGCGTCTGGACCTCGACCGTTTCAGGCCGGCATTGACCGATGCCTGGCCCGAAACCCGGATGGCTCTAGCTTTCGCCCGGCGCGCCGACGGAACATTCTCCGCCGTACGCGCCGCAGCGTCGTATCTGGATTTGGGCGACATCACCACGGTCTTGCACGCGCTTCCGCTGCTCGACGAAGAAATCGGCGGAATTCTGAGGGGACTTCGGCCGCGCGGCAGTTTGCAGAATGTCCGTTTTTATTTCGCCCCCTATGGCCCGCTCGGGGAGCGCGTGGCTCTGTGCGGAACGTTCGACGACTTCGCCTCGAATGCCTGGGGATCGCTTCCGGGAATGTCAGGTCTGAGCGGAACGCTGTGCGGCACCGACGGAGCCGGCCGGATTTCGGTCTCCGCCGAAAACGGGACTATCCAGCCGGCCGCAATGGGTCTGAAAAGTCCGATTCAGCTGACCAAGGCCGCGGCCGATCTGTCCTGGCAGCAAACCGACACCGATTGGTCGATTTCGTCACGCTCGCTTTCACTCGAGAACGCCGATCTCACTGCGCGCGGGCGATTCAGAATCATCCTGCCGAAAGCAGAAGAAGCCTCTCCCTTCCTCGATCTTCGCGCGCAGCTCGGCGAAACGACCGTGGCCGCCGTCAAGCATTACCTGCCCTTCGCCATCATTCCCGAAACTTCGCGCTGGCTGGAAGCGGCGCTCGTCGGCGGACAGGTTCTGAATGCCGATCTTCTGTTCCACGGCGCCATCGCCGATTTCCCGTTCCATCGTAACGAAGGCGTATTTCGGGCGTCGATCGATGCGCAAGACCTCGCGCTCCGCTTTCATCCGGATTGGCCGCCGCTGACCCAAACGAGCGCCACCGTGCGGTTCTTGGGCCCCCGTCTGGAAATCGGCTCGACCAAAGGCCGCCTCGGGCAGGGCGAGATCGTGGAGGTGCATGCCGAAGCCGAGGATCTGAACCATTCGCCCTGGATCAAACTGACCGGAAGCGTGCGGGCCGGGGTGCCGGACGTCCTGGATTTCCTCGCTCATACGCCTCTTCGCGAAGTTTCCGCCGGCCTCGGCAAATTCGTGACCGCGGCCGGCGATACGGATATTTCGCTGAATTTGACCATTCCGCTGGATCAGAAATCAGGCAAGGTCGAGATCGACGGTCAAGCCGAATTCAAAGACGCCAAGCTTCACGTAAGGGATATCGGGGTGGAACTGCACCACATCAACGGACCCCTCAGTTTTACGCGGAGTGGTTTGAGTGCCGACGCCATTCGCGCCTCGGCGTTCGATCATCCCGCCTTCATCCGAATCTCGCAGGAAAGGGCGGAAACCGAACTCGAAATCAAAGGTCTCGTCGGCGTAACGGATCTCCGGGAACTCGTTCCCGGAGCTTTCTGGCGTTTCGCGCGCGGCTCCACCGATTATCGGCTCGGTCTTCGGATCCCGCAGTCGCTCGATGGCGAAAACGGCCCATTGGCGCTGTCGCTGTCGTCCACGATGACGGGACTGGCCTTGGACCTGCCGGCGCCGCTCGGAAAACGCGAAAAAGCAAAAAAGAACCTCTACATCGAAACCGCGCTTCGCGCCGGAAGCAAGATTCCGCTTCAACTCCATTATGGGCACGAAGTCACCGCAAAACTCAGGTTTTCGGAACCGGATGCCGGCATCGTACTGGAAGGCGGCAGCGTAGCTGTCGGAAGGTTGCTTCCGCCGATCACCCCGGAAGCGGGGCTGGCGATCGCCGCCCAACTGGACGAACTCGAAGCCGCCGAGTGGCGACGCTTGCTGCCCGACGCCACGAACGAGCCGTCCCCTGCCCCCCTCCTGCGAAAACTGGATCTGAACGTCGGAACGGTGTACTGGAACGGCGCCCCCTTAGGATCCCTGGCCCTGGACATGGCGCGTGAAAACCAGCACTGGCGGGGCCATATCGACAGTGCTTACGGCAAAGGAAGCTTCAAAGCCACGACCGATTTTTTGGCTTTCGACCTGGAATACCTTAAGTTGCCTAAACTGGCAGCCGGTAAAGCCGAACCGGGGAGTACCGAGACCATCGATCCGTCCGCCGTGCCGAATATCGAGCTGAATGCCAAGCGGCTGCTCTGGCAGAATGCAGACCTCGGACCGCTCGGCTTGCGAACCGAACGCCACGCCCATGGCATGATCATCAAGACGCTCACGGGCGAAACCAAGAACCACCGTTTCGACATCCACGGCAGTTGGACCCGGTCGGCGGATCAGACCGTGTCCACGCGTCTCGAAGGAAAACTCCGCATCGAAGATCTGGGCGATTTATTGAGCGTGATCGGTTATGCCGGCGAAGTCAGGGATACCGCTTCGGACATCGACTTCGCTTTGTCCTGGCCAGGCGGCCCCCAACAGTTCTCGCGCCAGAGCGTTACCGGCGATATCCGGATGAAACTCGGCAAAGGGGCGATTCTCAAGGTCGAACCGGGGTTGGGCCGAGTGCTCGGTATGTTAAACTTGGATACGTTGTGGCGCAGGCTATCCTTCGACTTCAGCGATCTGTTCGGCAAGGGCTTAGCCTACGACAGCGTCCTGGGAACCTTTCAGCTCGGCGGGGGTCAAGCTGTGACGAAAGGTTTTCTAATCGACGCGGTTCCCGCCAAGATCGTCATCAACGGCCGTGCCGGACTGGTGGCGCGAGACTTGGATCAAATCGTCACCGTCATACCCCACACCAGCGTTGCCCTCCCCATTGCGGGCGCTTTGGCCGGCGGGCCTGCAGTCGGCGCCGCCGTGCTTCTGGCGCAACAACTGGTCGGTGAGGAAGTGGACAGTATCACCGCGACCCACTATGCCGTCAAAGGCAGTTGGGACGAACCGGAAATCACCAAGATCAGCCGCAGCCTGCCGCTCGACATCCTCGACCGTGCCTGGAGCGGCATGAAAGATTTATCAGGCTTTGGCAACGAAACGGAGACAAACACGAATGAGTAAAACGGTACTCGCCGCCATCCAGATGGCATCCAGCCCCAACGTCAGCGGCAATCTCATCGAAGCGGGGCGGCTGGTCGAGAAAGCCGCGTCCCAGGGAGCCTCCCTGATCGTGCTGCCGGAAAATTTCGCCATCATGGGTAAATCCGAAACCGACAAACTGGGCGTTGCCGAAACGGACGGTTCCGGACCCGTTCAGGATTTCCTGGCCCGGACGGCGGAACGGCTGAAGGTCTGGCTGGTCGGCGGCACCATGCCGATCCGCGCCGATCACGGCAAAGTACACGCGGCCTGTCTCGTGTATAACGACAAAGGCGAGCGGGTGGGCCGTTACGACAAGATTCATCTGTTCGATGTCAACGTGCCGGGCACCGACGAGCAGTATCACGAGTCCAAGACCATAGACGCCGGCCATGAAGCGCTGGTCGTGGACACGCCGTTCGGGCGGCTAGGATTGTCGATTTGCTACGATCTCCGCTTTCCCGAACTGTTTCGGCAGATGGCGGACAGCGGTATGGACATACTCGCCGTCCCCTCGGCCTTCACCGCGCAGACCGGCGCCGCTCACTGGGAGATTCTGGTGCGCGCCCGGTCGGTCGAAAACCTGTGCTATACGATCGCCGCCAATCAGGGCGGATTTCACGTCAGCGGCCGCGAAACCTTCGGCCACAGCATGATCGTGGATCCGTGGGGCCAGGTGCTCGGCTGCCTTCCCCAAGGCGCCGGAGTGGTAGCCGCGGAATTCGACCGCGACCGGCTGGAGAAGGTCCGGACCGCGTTTCCGGCTCTGACGCACCGTAAACTGCGTTGTCGCTGAAAGCTCCGGCGAGTAGGCTAGCGCTCATCACCCGCTCGACTCTAACGCTATTATGAATCACGATCCCCTCATCATCGCCCGGCAAACCCTGCTGGAGCCGGCGGGCCTCATGGGCGGCGACATCGATCGCGTCATGGGGCAACTCCTGAGCGCGTCGGTGGATGCCGCCGACGTTTATCTTCAATCCACCCGGTTCGAGTCCTGGATGCTGGAAGACGGCATCGTGAAGGAAGGCAGCCATAGCATCGAACAGGGGGCCGGAGTGCGCGCCATTTCCGGCGAGAAGACCGGATTTGCCTATAGCGACGAAATCACGCTCCCGACCTTGCTCGAAGCCGCCAAGAACGCGCGAGCCATCGCCCGGGAGGGAACGCAGGGCAAACGGGAAATCTCCGGAATGCTCCGCCCGCGACAGCTTTATCTCCCGATCGACCCGCTCCAGTCGCTGCCCGAGGAGGAAAAGATCGCTCTCCTCAAACGTCTCGACGAGGAATGCCGGAGACTCGATCCGCGCGTCGAGCAGGTCATGGTGAACCTGGCCGGCAGCCACGAGGTCGTTCTGGTCATAGGTCAGGACGGTGCACTCCATGGCGACGTGCGTCCCTTGGTGCGGCTCAACGTCACCGTGATCGTCCAGGAGAATGGGCGCCGCGAGCAAGGCAGTTGCGGGGGCGGAGGACGTACCGATTACCGCTATTTCTTGGAAGAAGACCGCGCGATCGAATACGCACGGGAGGCCGTGCGCCAAGCCCTGGTCAATCTGGAAGCGGTCGAGGCCCCGGCGGGAACCATGACCGTCGTTCTGGGTCCCGGCTGGCCGGGCGTGTTGCTGCACGAAGCGGTAGGCCATGGACTCGAAGGCGATTTCAACCGTAAGGGCACCTCGGCCTTCGCCGGGCGTATCGGCGAACGCGTGGCCTCGCCGCTGTGCACCGTGGTCGACGACGGCACCCTGCCCGGCCGGCGCGGTTCGCTCACCATCGACGACGAAGGCGTGCCGACAGAGTGCACGGTTTTGATCGAAAACGGCATCCTCAAAGGCTACATGCAGGACAAGCTCAACGCCCGGCTCATGGGGGTATCGCCCACCGGCAACGGCCGCCGCGAGTCCTACGCCCACCTGCCCATGCCCCGCATGACCAACACCTACATGCTGGCGGGACCTCACGATCCCAAGGAAATCATCGCTTCGGTGAAAAAAGGGCTGTTCGCCAAGAATTTCGGCGGCGGCCAGGTGGACATCACCTCGGGCAAATTCGTGTTCTCCGCCAGCGAAGCCTATTTGATCGAGGACGGGAAGATCACCCGGCCGGTCAAGGGCGCGACCCTGATTGGCAACGGCCCGGATGTGCTGACCCGCGTCAGCATGGTCGGCAACGATTTAGAGTTCGACACCGGCGTCGGAACCTGTGGGAAAGATGGCCAAAGCGTACCCGTGGGCGTCGGCCAGCCGACCTTGCGGGTGGATGGGCTGACCGTGGGCGGGACGCGGGTTTAAAACGGTTTGAACGTAACAGCAGGTTACTAGAAATGAAATACACCGTGGTTTTTCACCCAACGGAAGAAGGTATCGGCGTCTCGGTACCCGGACTTCCAGGATGCTGGTCCGAGGGCGACACGGAGGAAGAGGCGCTGACGAACATTCAAGATGCCATTCGTGAATACCTGGCGGCGGTGGCCGAAATGAACCGCGACCGGGAAACCCATGAAATCGGTGTCGCGGTTTAGGCATGCCCAAAATTCCCGGCATCAATCACCTGGAAGCCGCACGCGCCCTCGAAAAAGCAGGGTTTCGGGTCGTACGGCAGGGCAAGCACATTGTCATGAGCAATGGAGAGCGAATCCTCACTCTCCCGCGTCACAACCCAATCAAGGCTGTAACGGTGGGTGGAATCGGCGAGGATGCCGGTCTTACAGTGGATCAATTTCCAAGACTGCTTTGAACACCTCGACCTTGCCTATCCACGTCCCAGATACCCAAACGATTTAACGAACAGTAAGGAGCCATCCGTGCCGAAACCCACGACTTTCGCACGTGAACAAGAACAACTCGAACAACTGAAATCCCTGGTGGCGGATTGCCTGGCCGAGGCCCGGCGGCAAGGCGCCACCTCGGCGGAGGCCGGCGTCAGCTTAGAGCACGGCCTATCCGTCACCGCCCGGATGGGAGAAGTGGAAACCGTCGAGCATCATCGCAGCCGGGGACTCGGCGTTACGGTCTACGTCGGCCGGCGCAAGGGTTCGGCCAGCACCACCGATCTCAGCCTCGAAGCGATGCGGGAAACCGTGGAGGCCGCTTGCCGGATCGCCCAGTACGCGGCGGAGGACGAATACGCAGGACTGCCCGATCCCGACACGCTGGCCACGGAATTTCCCGAACTGGACATCTATCATCCCTGGGATTTGGATGCGGAAACCGCCATCGGCTTAGCCATAAACTGCGAGAACGCCGCACGCAGGTTTCATCCCGAAATCGTCAATTCCGAAGGCGCGAGCCTCAACACCTTCCAGGGCTTGCGCGTTCTAGGCAATTCGCTGGGATTTCTGCACGGCTATGCGTCCAGCCGCCATAGCCTGAGCTGTTCGGTCGTCGGCCAGCGTGGCGATAGCATGCAGCGGGACGACTGGTGGACCGTGGCGCGCGATGCTAAAGAACTGGAAGCGGCCGAGGCGGTGGGGCGAAAAGCGGCCGAACGCACCGTGAAACGGCTCGGCGCCCGTTCCCTGAGCACCCGGCAATGCCCGGTGATTTTCCAGGCGGATGTCGCGTCCAGCCTGCTCGGCCATTTCATCGGCGCCATCCGCGGCGGCAATCTCTACCGGAAATCATCCTTCTTGCTCGACCATTTGGGCGAACCCGTATTTCCGGCCTTCGTGCAGATCCGCGAGGAACCGCATCTCAAAAAAGCGCTGGGCAGCGCGCCTTATGACGCCGAGGGCGTTCGTACCGTACCTCACTACATCGTCAGGGACGGCATACTCGAATCCTACGTGCTGAGCACCTATTCGGCCCGCAAGCTCGGTATGAAAACCACCGGCAACGCCGGCGGCGTGCACAATCTCGTCATCGAACCCGGCGAACTCGACCTGGACGGCTTGCTGAAACGCATGACTACGGGACTGCTCGTCACCGAACTGATGGGCCAAGGCGTCAACCCGGTCACCGGGGATTATTCACGCGGCGCATCCGGATTCTGGGTCGAGAACGGCGAAATCCGGTTTCCCGTCGAAGAAATCACCATTGCGGGCAATCTGAAGGAAATGTTCATGAATCTGCAGGCGGTCGGAAACGATGTCGACCTGCGAGGCAATACCCGGACCGGGTCGATTCTGATCGAAAGAATGACGGTCGCGGGAAGTTGAAGCCACCTTCCCCGACCAGGCCGGGTTCGTCGATAAGGGATTCTCGCTTACGAAAGAACGGCTTTGTACAGGCCTATAGCTTCGGCGGTTATCTTTTCCGAGGAAAACTCGGTTTCCGCGATTTCCCGGCTGCGCCGCCCCATACGCTCGCGCCGTGTTCTATCCTCGACGAGCGCCTTGAGCGCTTCGGCCAGGGCGACCGCATCCGCCGCCGGTACCAAGAGACCGTTTTCGCCGTGGCGGACCACGTCCCGGCAGCCGGACGTATCGGTGGTGACAATGGGCTTGCCCGCGGCGGCCGCCTCGAGCAGCGCCTTGGGGAGACCTTCCCGGTAGGAGGGCAGGCAGACGATATGGGCCTGGGCAAGCACGCGAGGCATATCGTCACGCCGCCCCCACCATTCGATCGCCCCGTCCCGCCTCCAGGTTTCGAGCTTTTCGATCGGGACCGAAGCCGGATTGTCCGGGTCGGGATCGCCAACCAACACGAACCGCGCCGCGACGCCCTCGGCCAGGAGCCGCTCGGCCGCGGTCACGAACTCCCCTATCCCCTTGGTCCACAACATGCGCGCCGGCAGGACGACCAAAGGTATCCCGTCACATTCTTCGGTCGGCTCGAATTCATGGAGATCCACGCCGGCGCCCCGGATCAGGCTCAAGCGCGCCGGCGCCAATCCCAGATCGACCATCTGTCGATAGTCGTCCGGATTTTCCACGATGACATGTCCCTTTGCGAGGAGCCGCCCCAACACGGCGCGCATCACCGGACGAAGCAGCCGCGCCTTGACGCTGTCGGAAGTGAACAGCCAGCCGAGACCGGCCATGTAATTCACCACGGCAGGCGGACGGGTGAACAAAGCGGCGACGGTACCGTATACGATGGGCTTCATGGCAATGTGCTTCACCAGGTCGGGCCGAATCGCCCGATAAATCCGGATCAGTTCGGCAACCACCTTGAATTCCGCTATCGGATTGCGCCCACGCCGCGACAGTTCCAACGGAACGACATGGATTCCCCGCGCCTCGATGATAGATCGATGCCGCCGCACCCGCGTTACCACGTAGACCTCGTAGCCCGCCTCGCGGGCAGCCGTCATGTGGGGCAGCCAATGGGAACAGACGAACCAGTCTTCGGTTACGAAAAATAGAATTCTCTTCTTCAAGACAGCGTTGCTTTTAATCTGGCCGGGTACACGCTTAGGCCTCAGCTCACGCGGCTCGTCGCCGCACCGCGGCGTCGCTGCCCCGGATTAAGCCGGCCGATATTTTATAGGCCGGCTTAAGAGGGTGTTGAAAAACGCATTCTGCATACGACATGTAGGTTAACAGTTTCGTCGTTGCCCACTACCTATGGTAGGAGCATCGAATTTTTCAACAGCCTGTTAATAGCGGCACTGGAAAGGCAGACCGTATTTTTTCCGCCCCTCGGCATCGGCTGTCAAGTCGGACCTGACGCCGTCTCCGGCCGGGAATGCGTGAACAGACTCGGCGAAGTGGAACAGTATAATCGCAAGTCGAAACGACCGGTTCAGGATCTGCGCCCGCCTCGATGCCGCAACCGAGAAAAACACCGGTTGCCCGTTCGCTCGAACTCCATTCGAAAGCTATTGAAGTCATGATCGCTAAACTTAGGCCCACCGAAGCCCGGCCTCACGTATCTCTCGTGCGTAACGCGATAGGCACTTTCGGCCTCCGCATGGGCGGCATCGGTCTGTCGTTCATGGCCCAGGCGATTTCGGCGCGGTTCATGGGCTCCGACCATTACGGGCTGTTTGTGTACGCTCTCGCCTTCACCCCGGTCTTATCCTGGATCGCCCAATTGGGACTGGTACAGACCGCAATCCGGTACGTCGCGATTTACAACTCGCAGAGAGACTTTGGCGCCATCCGAGGTTTCATGTCCTTCGCGACGCGCGGCACGCTCGGAGCTTGTCTGATCATCGCGCTGGCCGCAGGCATGACCGGCTGGATACTGAAAGACGATGTGGACGATCTGCGGCGCCGGGTCTTCATCCTCGCCTTGCTCCACGTCCCCTTCCTGGCGCTGTCGGAATTGCGCGTGGGCGTTCTCCGCGGTCTGCTCAAGATCGGTTTCGCCGAACTGCCGGAAAACCTCGTTCGACCGCTGCTCCTTGCCATTATGCTGTCGGCGGCTTATTTCGGGTCGGAGGAACTCGTCGATCCCGTGACCGCGATGCTGATCAGTCTGGCTGTAACCATGGCTAACTTCCTGCTGGGCAGCATCTGGCTTCGGCAATCCTTGCCAGAGGGCGTTTCCGGCAGTTCGCCGTCCTACCGAAAACAAGAATGGCTGAACATGGCCGTTCCCATGTTCGTTGTCGTCGGCATCCAGCTGCTCATCAGCCAGTTGGACGTCCTCCTGATCGGGTCGATGGTCGGCACCGAGCAAGCCGGCGCCTATGCGGTGGCAGCCAGAATAGCGGAGTTTACCGCCTTCGGCTTGGTCGTGGCCGGCAGCGTCACCGCGCCTCTGATCGCCGCGCGCTGGAACGATCGCGCGATCCGGGACCTCCAGCGATTGTTGAAATTCACCGCGATCGGTAATGCCCTGTTCGTCCTCGCCGCCGCCTCGCTCATCGCGGGCCTCGGAAAAGGCATTCTCGGCGTTTTCGGGACGTCGTTCGTCGACGCTTACCCGCTCATGATCGTACTCCTGGCCGGGAGATCGCTGCGTGCCTTGACCGGTCTCGGAACCATTCTGCTGACCATGACCGGACACCAGACGGAAGTCACATGGCTCATGGGCGTGGGCTTGACCCTGCAACTGCCCTTGGAGCTGTATCTCATCGGCGAATACGGTGCCATGGGCGCGGCCGTCGCCAGCGGAGTCGTGATGGCCTGCATCGATGCGTCCGCGCTGGCCCTCGCCAAATTCAGGTTAAAATTGAGCCTTGTCGGTTAAACATCCGAGAAGAAGAGCGAACAATGAACAGGGATCTCACGATCAACCCGATACCGCCGCTCGTAAAGGCCGCTCAGTCGATGACCAGGCTCATTCCCCCGGTATGGCGGCTCAGCGGAATCAGCAACCGGATCGTCAAACCCATGGTCTGCTCGTTCATCCGCGGCGCCTTGTTTCGCTCCACCATCTGGACGTATCGGGGACGCGACATCGAAATGGTCGTCGATCCTTCCGATTGCGTAGGCGGCAATCTGTTCTTCATTCCTCAGATGTACGAGCGCTGGGAGCGAAAATTCCTGATCAAGCGTCTGCCGAGAGGCGGCGTATTTGTCGATGTAGGCAGCAACATCGGCCCCTACGCGCTGTTCGCCGCAGAGATCGTCGGCGCCTCCGGCAGGGTAATCGCTTTCGAGGCGGCGACGGAAAATTTCCGGCTCCTGCGCAAAAATATCGAAATCAACGGCCGGAACAGCGTAATAGCCGCTTATCGAATTGGCATCTCGGACAAGACGGAAACACTGCGGCTAGGGCTCAATCGCGAAGGCAATCGCGGCGCCAACAGTTTCCTCAAGCCAGATGGAGAGACGGAGGAAGTACAGTGCTATTCCCTGTGCGAAGCTTTGCAGATGGCTGACGTTAAAAAGATCGATGTATTGAAGATGGATATCGAAGGATTCGAATACCCGGTCCTGAAGCGCTTTTTCGACGACATTGCCGATAATCCCCAGCTCAAACCCGCCCATATCCTGGTCGAGATCGAAGGCGGTCCGCAACCGGACGAGTGGAAACGACAATTGCGATCGCTCATTTCCGATAACGGGTACCGCATTCTTCGAGAGCGGGAAAACACCCTGTTCGAGCGAACGGACCGACCGGACCGACCGGTCTAACGATGCGATCATACACATTTACGGTCTTCACCCCCACTTACAATCGGGCTCACCTACTGACCGAGGTTTTTGAAAGCCTCAAGGCACAAACGTTTACCGACTTCGAATGGGTCGTTGTGGACGACGGCTCGACCGACGATACCCGTGCGCGCGTCATGGAATGGCAGGCCAGCGCCGGCTTTCCCATCGTCTACGTTCATCAGGAGAATCGGGGAAAACACGTGGCGATCAATCGGGGACTAAGCCTGGCGTCCGGCGAGTTTTTTCTGATTCACGATTCGGACGATCTTCTTCTACCCCATACTCTGAAACGATTCCACGAAATCTGGACCGACATCCCCCTCGCGGAGCGAAACTCCTTGGGAGGCGTCATGGGACTGTGCGCTTATCGTGACGGGAGTATCGTCCCGCAAAGGTTTCCCCGTGACGCCATGGACATGAGCCATCGGGAATACTGGTTCGAAATGAACATGAGGGGCGATAAGTGTTATTTCGTCGTCACTGACTTGCTGCGCCGATATCCATTTCCGGAAATTCCCGGCGAAAAGTTCATGGCGGAAGCCATCGTCTTCAATCAAATCGGCGAAAAATTCCGCTGCGTGAACGAAGTGATGCGGATCGTCCGGTATCTGCCGGACGGGTTGACGGCCAAAGGGAGGGCGATACGCTATCGAAACCCGAGAGGCGCTCGGCTTTATTACGGCGAAGCGGTACGCTTGCCTACCGGGATCAAACCCAAGCTCAAGAACATGGCGAACTTTATCCGATACTCGGTCCATGCCGGAGAATCCTTATATGCCAGCTTGGCCGAAGTTGGCTTGCCACTGCTGTTCGGGATCAGCCTTCCGATCGGTCTGGGATTGGCGTGGATCGACCGGCTCAGGTATGCCGACTCTCGCTAGCCACCGCAATAGTCACAGCGAATGAGCCATAAAGTCATGGCATCCGATATACCCGACGACGTCGTTCTCGAAAGCAAACCGTGCCCCATGGGCTGCGCAAGCCGCGACGAACCGGTTCTGCAAGGCAGGGACAGGCTTCATGACCTGCCCGGCACGTATTCGGTGGTTCGATGTTCGGCGTGCGGACTGTTGAGAACCGATCCGAGACCGACGGCGGACACCATCGGCTATTACTATCCCGAAACGTACGGACCTTACGCCGGGACCCGCATTGCCGATTCCCGTTTCAAAAGGGCGGTGAACATCGTCAAGGAATTTGCGAGAAGCGTCCTGAAAACTCACAGCCTGTCCCTGCCCCTGCTGGAACCTGGACGAATGTTGGAAATCGGCTGCGCTTCGGGCGGCTTTCTGGCCCACATGGCCGGTAAGGGCTGGAAGGTGGAAGGCATCGAATTTTCACCGACGGCGGCGAAAAATGCCCAGGATGCGGGATTTTCCATTCATTGCGGGAGCCTGGAATCGGCGCCCGACCCCGCGGAGTCGTACGATCTCGTGGTCGGCTGGATGGTCCTGGAACACCTGCACGATCCCGTGCTCGGGCTCAATAAACTACATCGCTGGACCCGGAAGGACGGCTGGCTGGCCATTTCGGTTCCCAACGCGGCCTGCTTCCAACTCGACTGGTTCCGGGAGCGATGGCACCCATTGCAACTGCCTGCCCATTTGTACCACTTCACCCCGGCGACTTTGGAAGCCCTGCTGAACGCCACGGGCTGGCGCATCGAGAAGATTCTGTACCAGAAAGTAATGACCGATTTGGTGGCGAGCACGGCTTATGTCATCGGCGACAAATGGTCCCATTCGAGCGTTTCCCGCTTCCTCGAGCGGCATCCGGAAATTTTCAACCTGCCCCTTTATCCGCTGGCCCTGATCCTAAGCTGGTTCGGCCAAACCACGAGGATGACGGTTTGGGCGAGGCGTAACGAAAATAAATGAAGGTTCTGCTCTTGAGCCGCTACGGCCGACTCGGGGCCAGCAGCCGGCTCCGCTCGTATCAATATCTCCCCTATCTCGAAAGCCGAGGATTTCGGATCACGGTGGCGCCTTTCTTCAAGGACGAGTATCTCGAACGGTTCTACGCCGGAAGGGGAAAATCTCTGTTCTATGCGCTCGACGGCTATACCCGGCGGATCGCATCCCTGATGGGATTACGCGCCTACGACCTGATCTGGATCGAAGCGGAGGCATTGCCCTGGCTTCCGGCTTGGGTCGAGACTTCCATGGCTCGTGCAGGAATTCCCTATGTCGTCGATTACGACGACGCCATCTTCCATCGCTACGACCGCCATGCCAATCTGGCTCTTCGTAGAATCCTGGGCGACAAGATCGACCGCGTCATGCGGCACTCCGAAGCGGTGATCGCGGGCAGCGAATACTTGGCCGAGCGGGCGACCAAAGCCGGCGCCAAGCACGTGGAACTCATTCCGACCTCGATCGATTTGAACCGCTATCCCCGGAATCCGACCAAAACGGGTGCCATATTCACCATCGGCTGGATCGGTTCGCCCACCACGGCGCAGTATTTGCGAAATTTGAACGATGTTTTTTCGGCGATCGCGCGAGACCATTCCATACGGCTAAGAGTGATTGGAGCGAAAGCCGCGCATGTACGGCTCGCTGGTTTCGACATCGAGTATCGCGACTGGTCGGAGCAAACCGAAGTGGACGAGATCCTGAGTTTCGATGTCGGCATCATGCCGCTGTCCGATTTCCCTTGGGAAAAGGGAAAATGTGGCTACAAACTCATTCAGTACATGGGATGCCACAAGCCCGTGGTCGCCTCACCGGTCGGAGCCAACCTCAAAATTGTCGAATCGGGCGTCAACGGCTTTCTGCCATCAACCGCGTCCGAATGGAAAACCGCCTTACGCGAACTGATGCGTAACCCGGACCTTAGAGCGCGATTGGGACGAGCCGGACGAGCCATTGTCGAACGCGAGTACTGTACCGCCGTCAACGGCCCCAAGCTGGCGAAGGTTTTGAGCGCGGCGTCCGGCCGATGACCGGTTCCGCTTGGCCCGACCGGCCGCAGGAGAATGGTCCGAACATCGAAATCCTCTTCCTTCAAGCCAATGGATCAGACAACATGCGTATGCGAATCGTCGTCTCAGCTTTTCTTGCCCTCGTTAGCGCCGGTCACATCTCGGCCGAAACCGCCGATAGCAAGATCAGGATCGGCATGCTGGCTTTCGGCACGCTCAACTGGGAACTTGCCGTTATTCAAGAGGAAAAACTCGATACGGCGCAAAGGATCACCATAGAAACGACCCCCCTCGCCAGTGCCGAAGCCGGAAAAATCGCCCTACAGGGGGGGAGCGTCGATCTGATCGTGTCCGACTGGATCTGGGTGGCCAATCAGCGCCGGCAAGGCGCGAAGGTTACTTTCCTTCCCTACTCCATCAGCCATGGCGCGTTGGTCGTGCCGGCCGACTCTCCCATCCGGGATATCGGCGACCTCAAGGGAAAGCGGCTCGGCGTCGCGGGCGGTGGGCTGGACAAAAACTGGCTGCTGCTGCGCGCTCTGGCGCAAAAAAAGTACGGCGTGGATCTCGATCAATCGACCGATAAGGTCTTCGGCGCGCCGCCGCTGCTCAATCAGCAGTTACAGCAGGGCAAGCTGGACGCTACCCTGAACTACTGGAATTTCGCCGCCAAGCTGGAGGCTCAGGGTTATCGCCGTGTCATCGATGGGCGCGGCCTACTTCAAGGCTTGGGCATCGATGCCGATGTGGCGAGTCTCGGTTATGTGTTTCGGGAAGACTGGGCCAGATCCCACGAAGGTACGCTTTCAGGATTTTTGAAGGCGGCGGATGCGGCCAAGAAATCGATCTGCGAGTCGGATGCCGTTTGGCAGAAGGTCGTCCCGCTGACGCAGGAACCCGACGAACGGGTGCAGAACAATCTGCGACGGCATTACTGTGACGGAAGGGTAAAAAGCTGGAGTGAAACCGAGAAAAAAGCCGCTGCCGAGATCTACGAACTGTTGCATCGGTACGGTGAGGGGCGGTTGACCGGAAAATCCGGAACATTACCTGAAGGGGTGTTCTGGCGTTGACCGATTCGATTCATTTTGTAAAAAACGCTGACACTTTAACCCCCTGATAAATAGGCAAAACTTCTAGAAGATAGGGAAATCCGGCATACCAAACCGATAGGGCACGAGTTCATTCCTGCCCGTCGGTAGCGACAAACAAAGATTTTCGTCATTTTTTTTTACAATCGTGGAGCGGCGTAGCGAATTTCTGCTTGCCCTATATTTGTTCTTAGTCTCGATTCCATTCAAGAAACCAACGCTTCGGGAAAGAGCTTTGGAATCTTTTCCGAATTTGAATTGGACTATATGGCCCGCTTCGTGCTTCTGATGGTGCGAAGTCGTATCTTCAGCAGATTTTGCTAGCTAGTGCGTTTTCGTTTACCAAAAACCGTTCAAAACCAACAGGTTCACTTATGGCCAATGTCAATCGCCCTCTAATAAAGGCAATTGTGGCAAGTATCGCGCTGACTCTGGGAAGCGGAGCGGCATATGCCGCGTGCGACGATATATCGCGAACCGCTTTAGAAAACGCGGCGAATGCAGTCGTCGATGCAAATAGCTCGGGTGGCTTCAACCTACCTATGTGGGTCACCGTAGTGGATGAAACCGGCAAGGTTTGCCACGTGGTCAACACAGCCAGAGATACTAATTCCGGGCCCGATATCGGCAACGATAGCTGGCTGGGCAGCCGCGTCATCTCCGCTCAAAAAGCAAACACCGCCAACGCCTTCAGTCTGAACGGCTTCGCCATTTCGACCGCCAATCTGTACGGTCTGACCCAGCCTGGCGGCAGTCTGTATGGCCTGCAACACAGCAATCCGGTGGACGCCAGCCATGCGTACGACGGCAGCCCCAATACCTGGGGCAAGAACGCCGACTCGCTTAAGAACAAGCGTATCGGCGGAGTTAATGTATTCGGCGGCGGCTTGGCCCTTTATAACGCAAGCGGGGCGAAAGTGGGCGCCATCGGCGTATCCGGCGATACCTCCTGCACCGATCATGCAGTGGCATGGAAAATCCGCGCGGCGCTTGACTTGAATCATGTTCCTACGGGTCTTCACGCCGATCTTGGGGGGATCGGAGACGAATTGGTTTACGAAGAAGATGGGGTTGCGGCCCTGGCCAACTCGACCCGTCACCCCACCTGTCCGAACGCGCCCACTGGGATCGAGAACGGCGTAATCAGCGACCCGGACTAATTGTTTTAGATCCGGTATCGTTTAATATCAGAGAAAGGGTGCCCGTAGCGCCCTTTTTTTTCAGCGATACTCGACACCTTGCCGGGTTTTTAAAGGCCAAGAACCGTACAAATTTTTTTTGGTTCCCGGTTTGCTCCGAACTGCCATAATGCCCTTGAAACTATTTGCTAAACGCCGGACACCACTTTGGAAATCCCTGTTACTGCTGACGATCGCAACGGTCTCGACGGTGCTGGGCAAATTTATCCACGACGACTTGGCTGGTATGCCTAACCTGCCGGAGGAAGCCGTCAGGTCTACACCCCCCCCGATAGACCTATCCGTTCTCGCACAGCGAGCCAGCAACCCGCCGGTGCTCACGCCGGAACAAATCGAAGAGGATGAGCGAATCGATAACGAACAGGTGGCGCTGGCGGGTGAGTGGCTGCGCAGTATCAATCCCCGGCAACGAATCGACGGGGCCGAGCAATTGTCCGCTTATCCCACGGCAGAAGCGGAAAAACTCCTGGTCGACGCCTTAGTCACCGATATCGATCCGGAAGTGCGGAGCGCGGCGGCACAAAGCCTTGCCGCATTCGAAAGGCCGACACAAGCGGCCGTTGCGGCATTGCTCGCTGCCGTCGAGGACGAAAACGAAGATGTGCGCCTAAGCGCGCTGAACACGCTGGAAAATATCGCTGCAGGCGAAGAAACCGGCTCGCCCAGGTATAAGAAGATTCTTGCGGGGCTCAAGAAGGCAGCGAAATCGGGGCGCGTGCCATCCGAAACGCGCGAAGCGATCCGCGATTTTCTGCAAGATCAAACATCCGATCGCTGAGTCGCTCGTTTGCTCTGCGGCCGGATACCAGCACGCGTCAAAACTCCCTGTGCTTCTCCAACCTCAGTTTCGGCACCGCCTGTAGTAACCGGCGGGTATAGGGATGCGCCGGCTCGAACAACACCTGCCGCGTAGTCCCCATCTCGACGATCTTGCCCCGGTGCATGACCGCCACCCGGTCGGCCAACTCGGCCACCACGGCCAGGTCGTGGGTGATGAACAGGTAACTAAGGCGCCGCCGATCGCGCAGTTCTCTCAATAACTTCAGGATTTGCGCTTGAACCGACACGTCCAGGGCGCTGGTCGGTTCGTCGCACACGATCAGCTTGGGATCGACGGCCAAGGCCCGCGCGATGCAGATGCGCTGCCGCTGTCCGCCGGAAAATTCGTGCGGATAACGTAAGCGCGCATCCTTCGGCAAGCCGACGTTCTGAAGCAAATCCTCCACACGCTCCCGGCGCTCGGTTTCGGTCATCGACGGATGCAGAGCCCGCAGCCCCTCCTCCACGATATCGCCCACGATCATGCGCGGGTTCATCGAGGAATACGGGTCCTGAAACACGATCTGCATCTCGGCGTAACGTTTCCTCCTTTCCTCGCCGCGCAGCCCGGTGATATCGGCGCCGCCGAAGCAAACCCGCCCGCCGGAATTCTCGATCAGGTTGAGAATTCCCTTGCCCAAGGTCGTCTTGCCGCATCCGGACTCGCCCACCAAGGCCAAAGTCTCGCCCTTAGCCACCGAAAACGAAACGCCGTCCACCGCCCGGACATAGTCGACGGTCCGCTGAAAGATGCCGCGCTTGATCGGGTAATGAACCTTGAAGTCATCCACCACCAGCAGCGGGTCCGAGTGATGCGTTTCGGGCCGGACTAGGCAGGCATCCAAACGGGGCATAGCGGTGAACAGCTCGCGGCTGTAAGGGTGCTCCGGATGTTCGAAAAATCCTTCACGGCCGCTCTGTTCGACGATTCTGCCAGCGCGCATGACGGCCACGCGGTCGGCCAGCTCCGCGACGATGCCGAGATCGTGGGTGATCAGCCAGAGTGCCATGCCGTTTTCGCGCTTCAAACGCTCGAGAAGCTCCAGGATTTGCGCCTGAATCGTCACGTCCAAAGCGGTGGTCGGCTCGTCTGCGATGAGGAGGTCCGGCTCGCCGGCCAAGGCGATGGCGATCATGACCCGCTGCCGCATGCCGCCGGAAAGTTGATGCGGGTATTCGCCCAAGTGCCGCTCGGGGTTCGGCAATCCCACATGATCCAGAAGTTCCAGCGCGCGCTTCCTCGCCGCCTGGCCTTGCAGGCCGCGCTGCAGCCGCAGGACCTCGCCGATCTGCCGTCCGACCGTCATCACCGGGTTCAGCGAACTCATCGGGTCCTGGAAGATGATGCCGATCCTAAGCCCGCGGATGGCACCCATGGCGTATTCCGGAAGCCTGAACAAATCGGTGCTTCCGAGCATGACCCGGCCTTTCGTGATTTGCGCATTGTGGGGCAATAATCTCAACACAGACAGCGCCGTGACCGATTTTCCCGAGCCCGACTCCCCGACCAGCGCGAACGTCTCGCCTTTGTCGATATGAAACGACACCCCGCTGACGGCGGGCACCAACTCCGTCCCCTGGCGGAAACTCACGTGGAGATCGGATACGGACAACAGCGCATTGGCGGCTCGCTGCTCCGCACCGGGTTCCAATCGCTCAGAGACGACGCTCACGATTCATGCTCCGAAATTGCGGCCGTCTTGAACACTCGATCATCCATCACTCCGCCCGTCTCGGATCGAACGCATCACGCACCGCGTCCGCGAACAGATTGGCGGCGAGCACCAGGGTGAACATGAACAGGAACGCGGCCGCGAGAGACCACCAGACCACCGGATCCCGCGCCATTTCGAGCCGGGCGCTGTTGATCATGTTGCCCCAACTCTCCATGGTCGGATCGACGCCGATATTCACATACGACAGCACGGCTTCGGCCAATACCAACGAACTGAAGTCCAGCGCGACCGAAATCAGCACCAGATGAAATACGTTCGGCAGGATATGCCGCACCAGGATCACGCCCTGCCTGACGCCCAGCGCGCGCGCCGCCTGAACGTATTCCATCTCGCGAAGCTTCAGGGTTTCCGCCCGCAGCAAGCGGCACAGGCCGGTCCAGCTCGTCATGCCGAGGATCAGGCAAAGAAACAGCAGCCTGAAATCGGCGCGCAGCGCGAGGCTCGCGAAATCGTCCTCGTGCCGGGCCATATACACCTGCATGATGAGCATCGCGGCGGCGATGAGCAGAACCCCCGGAATGGAATTGAGCGTGGTGTAGAGATACTGGATCACATCATCGACCCAGCCCCGGAAATAACCGGCCAAAATGCCGAATCCCAGAGCCAGCGGCAACGTGGCGAAGGTGGTCAGCGTGCCGATCAAGAGTCCGGTCCGGATGCTCTTGACGCTCTGGTAGAACACGTCCTCCCCGACCTTGTCCGTACCCAGCACGTGATAGTAAAGGCCGAGTTCTCCGAGCATGCCGCCGATTCCCAAAATGAGGAACAGCGTCAGCAATGCGGCGCGCCACGGAATTTCCGTTCGGCCGCGGGCGATGAGCGTCAAGCTCTCCGTTAAACCGATGCGGTCCAGGCGGCTGCGCCAGACTGCCAGCAACAAGGCCAACGCCGCCCAGACCGAAGCGCCCTTCGCCAGTCCCTCCGTGCCGATCCGCAGGATATCGCCCATCGTTTCGCGCTCCGGGTCGGAAAGATGCGCGCCGCCGTAGCGCAAACGGGGATAATCCCAGCGCTGCGTGCCGTCCGGCTGGCGGATCATCTCCTTGGCATAGGCATAGGACGAAAAAGGCGCCGAATAGGTTTTCTCCACGCGCGTTCGGATCGGCGTCATCCAACTATCCAGCACGCTGATCACTTCGCCTCGGTATTGGCCGTTTTCGCCTTCGATCCGCGGATGAAAGTGGATCGAATCCAATATGGCAATGAAAAGGTAAGCCAGCAGGATCACCAGCGATACCATGGCGCTACGGCTCCGCGCCACCTTGCGCCAGGGCCGCCGCAAATGCTCTAGCCGCCTGGCCCGGGCTATGGCCACGGTAAACCCCGCCAGCAGGATAAAAAACAGGATGTCGGTCCAGAGCAGCTTCAACATGGCTTAACCGAGCCGCACGCGGGGATCGACCAGCGTATAGGAGAGATCGGTCAGCAGCAGGCCGAGGATGTAGAGCGCGGAGCCCAAAAACACCATGGCGCGAACGATGGCGAAATCCTGCTGGTTGATGGCGTCGATGGTGTAGCTGCCCAGCCCCGGAATGGCGAAGAACGATTCGGTGATCAGACTGCCGGTGAACAGCAAGGGCAGCACCACGACCACCCCGGTCAGAATGGGAATCATGGCGTTCTTGAGCACATGCCCGAACAAAACCTGCGGCTCGGACAACCCCTTGGCCCGTGCGGTGCGGACATAATCCTTCTCGACTTCTTCCAGGAACAAGGTTCTGTACCAGCGCACGCCGGAACCGATGCCGGCGACCACGCTGATGATAAGGGGCAGGATCAGGAAACGGATGGCGTTGATTCCGGAGTCGTAACCCGAGATCGGCGTGAGTTGCAGCAGTTTTCCCAGCACATATTGCCCGCCGATGATGTAGAAAAGAAACGATATGGACATCAGCACGACACATAGGGCGATGCCCCAGAATTCCAAATAAGTCAGCCGGAAAAACACGAGGAGCAAAGCCAGGCTGATGTGCACCAGTAGCCCGACGATGAGCGAGGGCACGGCAATGGCGAGCGAAGGCCACATGCGCTGGCGGATGTCGGCGCCGATCTCGCGCCCGCTGTCGGAACGCCCGAAGCGAAACATAAACAGCCCCACCGATTTCTGATAGAAGATCGTCTGGGTTACCTTCCCTGTCCCTTCCGCCCGGTCGTTCCAGAACAGCGGCAAATCGTAACCGCGTTCATGTTTCCAGCCCTCGACCGCCTCCTGGGTGACATGCTTCTGCCCGAGATGCATACGCGCCATGTCGTCCGGTGTATTCACCACGAAGAACAGCAGAAAGGTTAGGATGTTCACGCCCAAAAGCAGCGGAACGGCGTAAAGCACGCGACGAACGATATAGCGGATCATAACGCGGTGGACCTCATGCGCCGGCGGTAGGTCGAGTAGGCCGGGACGATCGCCGCGACCAGCAGCACCAAGCCCGCGACCAGCGGCCAGTAAACCGGCCGGTTCCACTCGGCCCGCTTGAGCTCCCGCTGCTCGGCGGCTATGCGCCGGTATTTCAGACCGTTATTCGCCATCAGATTGGGTTTGAGATTGAGATACCAATCGTGGTGCAGCGAAAACGCCTTGGGGTGGTACCCGAACAACCAGGGCGAATCGTGCCTTAGGATGTCCTGCATGGCTTGGATGATACGGAAACGCTCCGCCCCGTCGTCCATATTGCGCATGCGCTCGAACAAACGATCGAACTCCGGATTCTTATAGTTGGCCGCATTCTCGCCGCCCTTGCCCACCTTGGCGTTGTTGCCGTACAGCAGGAAGAAGAAATTCTCGGGATCGGGATAATCGGCATTCCAGCCCCACATGAAGATCTGCGCGTTGCCGTTCAGCATCTTCTGCTGGAACTGGTTGTAATCGGTGGTGCGCAGCACCAGCTGAATACCGAGCTTGGCGAATTGCTTGCGGTACCAATTTAGAATCGATTTGTCGTCGGGGCCTCGCGCCACGGTATCGAGATAAAGCACCAAAGGTCTGCCGGTCTTGGGGTCTATGCCGTTCGGAAAGCCGGCCTCCGCCAAGAGTTTTTTCGCTTCGTCTATGCTCTTGCGGCGCGGCGCCCCGTCCACCCAGTCGTACACGTACGGGTTGATCCCGTCCTTGCCCTCGACGTAACCGAAAATGTCCGGGGGCAAGATGCCCTGGGCCGGAACGCCGCGTCCGTTGATGAAAATATCGATGAATTCCTCGTAATCGACCGCGATGCTGATGGCCCGGCGAAGCTTGGATTTGGCCTCGTCCAGCCCGCCCACCGTGGCATCGAGCATGTTGAAGCCCATATAGAATATGCTCGTCGTGATCGCCGTCTCCAAGTGGATATCCTTGGCTTTCATCTCCGGTGTCAGTTCGGCATCGTTCTGCCCGGTGAACTGGATGGCTTGGTCGAAATTGTCCGAAGCGATCCCCGAGGCGTCGTAATAGCCCTGCAGGAACTTGTTCCAATAGGGAATCGTTTCCTTTTCCAAAGTGAAAACGACCTTCTCGATGAACGGCAGCTTTTGCCCCGCATCCTTCAAATAACCCTTCGCCGCGTCCTCCGGCTCGCCCTCGGCCGGATAAAACTCATCGTGATAATTGGGATTTTTCAGCAGCACCATGCGCCGGTTGGGATTGTTCTCCGTGAGCATGTAGGCACCGGTGCCGACCGGGTACCAGTCGAGGGTGATGTTCTTTTCGATCAGCCCCCGCTGGGCATAGAACGCATCCGCTTCCCACGGCATGGGCGCGAAGAAAGGCATGGCCAGCCAGAAACGAAACTGGGGATACTTGCCGTACAAGCGGATCTTCAGGCGACGCGCATCGGCGACCTGGACGCCGTCCACGGTGTAGCCGCGGATGTCGAAGAATCCTGACCGATCCGGCCGCGCGTCGAAATCTTTCGCCATCCGCTCGCCCGTTTCCTTGAGACCGACGATGTAGCCCTTCATCATCTCGGCGATCGGCGAGTGAAGCTGGGGATGTACCAGGCGTTTGATCTGATACGCGTAATCCTCGGCCGTCAGCTCGCGGGTGCCGGTCTCGGCAAAATCGGTGACGGTCCTGATTTTCGACAATTCGTCCTCGGTCAGCACATGGTAGCGATAACGCCCGTCCCGGCTTTTGGCGAATGCCGGATGAGGTTGGAACAAGATGTTCGGACGGAGGCGGATATGGTAGTCACTGTACGCGATCCGATCCTCAGGCGCGTCATCCGGCAAAGGATTGAGGTCCTCGTCGAGATACGTTACGACCGGCAGTGCTTCCGCCGTGAGCGGCTCCAGCTGATAAGGCCGCTTCAGATAGGCATACTGCAACAACGGCTCGTATACCTGGGCGATGATCTCGTACTCATTCGAGCTATAGGCCCGCGCCGGGTCCAAGTGCTTGGGCCGCTCGGCGAAGGAGGTGTAAAGGATGTTCCTACCCTTGTCCTTGGTCGGATAGGGATTGTTCAAAGGGCTGCCGCAGGCGGCGAGCAGAAAGGGGAGGAGTAAAAGCCAAGCCGGCCGGACTAAGAGCCTATCCCAATAGGCCGTTCGCCCTGAGCTTGTCGAAGGGTTTCTTAAGCCTATTGGGATAGGCTCTAAACACGGAACGTTTCGCCTTGCCCCAAAAAACGGGCCGCCGAAACTCGCCTGGCCGAAAAAATGATGTACCGGTTCTTGCCTAGTCGCCATGAGCGGCCATTATACGCGAGTAAAGACCATCCATTTTCACGAAGGGATTATCAACCCGGCCTATATTAAATATCCGGGTCAAGCCGGGGCTGGGTTTCCTTCGCGCGGCAGCAAACCGCGTGAGCTGAGGTCTAAGCGTGTACCGGCCTGGGCGGCGGCCGGTAAATACCAGGAACGGAGTTACGGCCTGATTGAAAACCGCCCGGAACCGCGGCCCGCCGTTTGCCATGCCTCGTCGGCGCTTCAGGCATACCCGATACCTCCTTGGTCCTGCGAACGCGACGATATCGTCCGCCGCTTTCACCTCCCAGCATGCCGACCAGTCTAGACAGCACCCGGCCTCTAGCGGATACTTTCGCGCCATTTCCAGACGAAATCGGAGATTCACCATGGGTTTCATGCAAGACAAACGCGCCCTCATCGTCGGCGTCGCCAGCAACCGCTCCATCGCCTACGGTATCGCGGAGGCCATGGGGCGCGAGGGAGCCGAACTAGCGCTGACCTATCAAAACGACAAGCTCAAGGAGCGCGTCGAAAAACTCGCCGAAGAATTGGGCGCGAAAATCGTCCTGCCTTGCGATGTGGCGAGCGACGAGCAGATCGACGCGCTTTTCGACGAATTGGGTAAACATTGGGACGGTCTCGACTGCACCGTCCATTCGGTCGCCTTCGCCCCGCGCGAAGCCTTGGAAGGCTCATATCTCGACTCGGTAACCCGCGAAAATTTCCGCATCGCTCACGACATCAGCTCCTACAGTTTCGCCGCGCTCGCGAAGGCCGGCCGCAAGCTGATGGCGGGCCGCAAGGGTTCGTTGCTGACGCTGAGTTATCTCGGCGCCGAGCGGGTCATTCCGAATTACAACGTGATGGGCGTCGCCAAAGCCAGCCTCGAAGCGAATGTCCGTTACCTCGCGGCATCGCTCGGTCCCGAAGGCATCCGCGTCAACGCCATATCCGCCGGTCCCATACGCACCCTCGCCGCTTCCGGCATCGCCAATTTCCGCGAGATGCTGGCCAAAGGCGAACAAGCGGCTCCTTTGCGCAAGAACGTCACCATCGAGGAAGTGGGCAACGCCGCCGCGTTCCTCTGCTCCGATCTGGCTTCCGGCATTACCGGAGAAATCCTGTACGTGGATGCCGGCTATAACATCGTCGGACTTTCCGGAATCTGATCCCGGTCATTAGCAAATCGGGGCGAATCGTCCCGATTTGCGCCTCGCCTCCCTCACCGTGGCCGCCCACGGTTTCCGGCCGCCTTGTTCGCCCTGTTGGAATAGATCAGTATTCGTACGGGTATCTCTTCCCTGGGAGTTTGCCGTTTAATTAGACGTTTCGTCTGAGGACTTCAACCATCGCGGCTTTCGAGGCTGCCTTCAGCAAAGTGCCGACAGGAAGGAACGGACGATGCCAGAAAAAGCGCTCGAAACGGTTCTAGGCGGATTCCTGCTCCTGGGTCTGAGCTTGGTCGGTCTTTCGATAAGCTCCGGCGCGACGAGCGCCGAAAGCTTCGAAGAATTCAAGACACGCATGAAAGATGTGAAGGTATTGGCCATGGAGCGCCATTTGAAGGCTCTCGACGATCGCTATGATCTGAGCGACGACGCCTCCAAGACGGTGACGATGACCCACGGGAAGCCCGTTCAGGAAGGCGTTAGGGTCAAGTTGCGCGAAGTCGTAACTTGGGATGAGCTCGTGGAAATGTCCCCCGAGGAGATTCGGAAACAAGACTTCTTCCCGAAAGGATTCATGCCCCTGCCCCACCCCAATCCCACCGAGGGCGGCATCGTATTCAGCAAAACCTTCGTCGAGACCCTTGAAGAGCAAGAGGGCCGGGATCTCACCCGTTTTGATGTCAGTTTCGATATTCCGGAACGCTTCCAGCCGGAAATCCCGCCGCCGCTTTTTCTCAAGACGCGGCCGGATCTCGGCGACGTCTCCCGCGGCCGGCTGATCACGCTGTCCAATTACCGCGAGCTTTTCGAAGGCATCATCAATGCGGAACAGCTGGAAGGATTGCGGCTCTTGCTCACGCCTTTTCCGCAGCAGCAGTTCAACGCCACCGATGATCGCCGTACGGAAGCCCCCTCTCCCGGCGTCGCCTGCTTCGACTGCCATGTCAACGGCCATACCGGCGCCGCCATACAGAGCGCTTCGAGCACCCGGCTACGGGAACCGGGTCGGCGCATCGATACGCCCAGCCTTCGCGGCGTGGACATCCGGCGATTGTTTGGTTCTCAGGGCGACACGAAAAGTATCGAAGAGCGATCGGAATTCGAATTGGAAACGGCTTATTTCGAAGGCGACACCGAAGCCGCCAAAAGAAAAGACGCCCATATACCCCAACAAGCCGGCGAAGCGCGTCTCATGGCCGAGTTTCAAAAACTCATCGATTTCCCGCCGGCTCCCAAGCTCGATGCCTCGGGCAAGCTGGACCCGCAAAACAACGACGACGAGGCCGCGCTCCGAGGACAGGAGCTTTTTTTCGGCAAAGCTCGCTGCGCGACTTGCCACACGCCTCCCCACTACACCGACAACCTGGTCCACGACCTGAAAGTGGAACGGTTTTACCGACCCGGAATTACCACCAGCCAAGCCGCTTCGACAAGCGGTCCGATCAAGACTCCCCCTCTACGCGGCATCAAGGATTCGCCGCCTTATCTGCACGACGGTCGCTTGCTGACGCTGGACGATACCGTGGAATTCTTCAACCTGGTGCTCGGGCTGAAACTCACCAAATCCGAGAAAAAGGATTTGTTTGCTTTTTTGGTGACGCTCTGACGCGCCGCCTGGAAAAGGCGCAACCTAGGACGGACAAAGACCCTTAGAGCGTTTTCATCGCTGATGCACGCTCGAAAAGGAAGCTGCCTTCGGCACCGAGTTAAAGTTGAAAGCGGATCTCGCCCCGTGGGCGAGTGACTTTTGAAACCCCGTCCATGGGGTTTGCCCTTCGGGCCAGCCGTTGGCTGTCCAAACCGACAACGTCCTTCCCTGGACGTTGCCTTTCGGGCGAACGTTGTTCGTCCCATTCCGCTTCCGGCGGAATGGTCGCTCCCGGC
>DYIL01000004.1 GCA_020723665.1 Methyloversatilis universalis | reverse complement strand
ATCGGCAGCTTGACATGAACCATAGAATCTCAGGAGAGCGTTCGACAAGCTCACCACGAACGGAATCAATAGGTTACCGTTCGTCCTGAGCCCTTCGACAAGCCTGTCCTGAGCTTGTCGAAGGGCTCAGGACAGGCCTGTCGAAGGACTTAATCAGAGCTTCCTTAAGGGGCGCGGCCACGGAACGCCGGCTGGGAACTCGCCGCATTCCGTTCACCGCGCCTAATTTGTTTCTGCGGATCGTACCGGTAGTTTCGAATCTGGGCGTGTCGAAACCGGCGGGACGCTTCCGTGCGTTTGAACATCGCCGATTCCGTGACCGTCATTACCGGAGCGTCCAGCGGCATCGGCAAAGCGACGGCGATGAAACTCGCCGAGCGACCTGGGACCGTCGTGCTGGCCGCCCGCCAAGCGGGCGTATTACATGAAATCGCCCGCGAGTGCGAACAAGTCGGCGGACGCGCTGGCGGTAAGAACCAACGTCACCGACGAAAAGCAAGTCCGGCAATTGGCGCGTCGCGCGGCCGAGACCTACGGACGTATCGACGCCCGGGTGAACGACTCTGCCGTTACCATGCCGTCCCGATTCGAGGATGCGCCCGCGAACGCATTCCGGCGCGTCACGGAAACCAACTTTTTCGGTTACATATTCGGCGCACGGGAGGTTCTGCCCCATTTCCGCAAACAAGGCTACGGCGTATTGGTTAATGCGGCCTTTGTGGAGGGGAAAGTCGCGGCACCCTATCCAGCGCCATGTCGCCAGCAAGTTCGCCGTCACCGGATTCTCGGAAAGCCTGCGCATGAAACTCCGCGTTGAGCTTATGTCCCGAGGAGCGTTCGCCCGTTGGCGGGCATTCCTGCCCCTTACGAGCACCTCGACGTTTTTCGAGGTACTCGTAAGCAATGGATGGCGATAATACACAAATGCATCCTCCATAACCCCGTGCAGCGGAGATTGTCTGTCCGATCTAAAAACATCGGCTTTCTATGAAACTCGAGTATGTCGATTTGATCCTGATCTGAATCTCATTGGAGATACGCCACATCGTTCTATATTTTTAGCCTTTTATCCAACTTGTTGTAAGTTTGCGACAAAACAACCCATAAGCTGTTGTTTAAAAGGTAATATACCGCCATTTTTTATACTCCATATCCCCCTATCTTCGAGAATGGTTTTCGCTTATCCATGGTGCTCGGATTCAACTATCCACAACCGAGTCAAACAGCCTCGCGAAGCCACATAAAACATTTCGCCTGCCTCGTCATAAACACGTCCCGTACGTCTCCAAATTGCTGTATCAAGGGGAATTATTACAGCAAACGTACGAAGTATTACGACTGTTTTTACAAAATGTGACCCGGAATAATTTGTCGAATATCAAACATTATGAGGTGCTGTCATGGCGCATATAGATACTGAATCGGGCACGAAAAGATCGCCGTCCCCAGAAGCCGGTACTCCGGGCGGCGCGGAAAAACGTCCCACCGAGGTCAAGGCCGAGGCCAGGAAGACGGCCGGCGAAATCAAGCACGAAATGCAGCGGCTGAAGAACGAGATCAAACAAAGAGGCGAATCCTTGTTCAAGGAGCAACGCAAAGCGGCCGCCGCGGAAGTTGGCGACATAGCGGAAGCCCTGCATCGAACCGCCCAGCAGTTGAGCGAGCGGGATCACTCGACAAGCGCCCGTTATATCGATCGTGCGGCGGAAGCGCTCGACCGAATGGTCGACTCTGTCCGCGAGGGAGACCTTCGCACCGTGCTCAGAAAAACCGAGGATTTCGCCCGCCGAAATCCGGGGGTGTTCTTTGGCGGCAGCGTGCTTGTCGGCTTGATGCTCTCGCGATTTCTCAAGAGCTCCGCGGAACGAAGAGCGACCGAGCATGGCGCCACGGAGCGCATGGAAGCCGGAACCCGTTATACCCATTAGGGGCGCCAACTCCGGAAAGGCCGGCTATCCGACAGGTGAAACATCCGGCGTCAAAGGCGCCGCCACGACCATTTCTTAAGAGGAATACGGTCATGCAACCAGACGAAGCAACAGGCAAGAAAGATCCTTCTCTTGCCGGACTGATAACGGATTTTACGCGCGAGTTGTCGAAACTCGTCCGTCAGGAAGGACAGCTGATGAAGGCCGAATTGTCCGAGGAAGTGTCGGAAGCAGGAGCCGGGGTCGGCTCGCTGACGGTCGGCGGCGCCGTTTTGTTCGCGGCATTCTTAATCCTCCTGCTCGCGGCAGTCGCCGCACTCAACGACGCCATGGGAACCTTCGCCGTCGAAAATCCCTGGGTGTCGCCGCTCATCGTCGGATCGATCGTCGCCATCATCGGTGCGGTATTGCTGCAAAAAGGCCGCAGCAATCTCAGAGCGAAAAACCTGGTGCCGAAAAAATCCGGCGAATCGCTTCGCAGGAACTCGGAAGTCCTGCGCGAACATCTCAAGTGAACCGCGACGGTTTTTAACGTTTCGGACGATCGAGGAACCGTATGCCTACCTTAGTCGGAAACGAGGATTCTTTCATCGAAACACTTTCCAGTCTGATCGAACTCGACTTCGATGCCGCCGCCGCGTATGAGGCCGCCATCAAAAGGATCGACAATGGCACCATAGGTGATCGGCTCGGCGAATTCTTGAGCGATCACCAGCGCCATATCCAGGAACTCAGTCGCATCGTGCGCGATCTCGGACGGGTGCCGCCTACCGAAGCCGATTTCAAGGCCGTTTTGACCCAGGGCAAGGTCATCATCGGAAACATCGCCGGAGACAAGGGCATTCTCCAAGCCATGAAATCCAACGAAGACGACACCAATCAGGCATACCGGCAGGCACTCCGGCGCACCGATATCTTGCCCGAGGCGCGCCCGGTGCTGGAGCGTAATCTCGCGGACGAACGGAGGCACCGGGCCTGGATAGAAGAGCGTTTGGCCGGGATGTGACGGTCTCTCGGTGGATTTCCACGGATATCGGACGGTTCAAGAACGCTTTATCAACATCATTCGAAGAGCCCCCGGCCGAGGATGAAGATCGGGACGGGCGCTCTCAAGCAAGCGCAGTGGAGAATTTTATGGCTACGTATGACGAGACCAGAAGTCCCGAACAAATCGAAACCGATATCGAACGGACACGGAGCCAAATCACGGAGACTCTGGACACGATACAGAAGAGATTTTCGCCCGGACAGCTCCTGGATCAGGCTCTCGGCTATCTGGACGAAATGCACATCGGCGAAAACTTGCGACGGTTGGGCGCAAACGCCGGGGCCATCGTCAAGGAAAATTCGATTCCGGTAAGCCTGCTCGGCATCGGGCTCACTTGGCTGGCACTGTCGGGCCGCGCCGGCCCCAAGGGTCGAGGACACCTGCCCCGATTCACGAAGCCCTCCCACGGAATGGAGGACTTACGCAGCCTGCACGGCGAAATACCGCATTCCGAGCCGTACACT
This sequence comes from Methyloversatilis universalis, assembly GCA_020723665.1. GTDB lineage: Bacteria > Pseudomonadota > Gammaproteobacteria > Methylococcales > Methylococcaceae > Methylocaldum. The sequence continues at coordinate 138,355 of DYIL01000004.1, read as the reverse complement.
CCCGCCGGTGCCGAGAGCGAAGGCGCGATGAAAGAAAGAATGGAACATGCCAAAGGCAGAGTAGCGGAGACCGTCGGCCACGTCCGGGAGACTGTCGGGGAAAAGGCGAGCCACGTTCGCCACTCCGTCTCCGATACCATGAGCAGTGTCCGCGAAAAGGCAGGGGAGGTTTCTCACCGAGCGCAGGACCGGGCAGCACGGCTCGGACATGCCGTGCAGGACGAGTATCATCATGTCGCACAAGAACAGCCCTTGCTCTTGGGCGTGCTGGGGCTCGCCATCGGCGCGGCGTTGGGCGCCGCCATGCCCCGAACGCGTATGGAGGACGAGATGATGGGCGAAACCCGGGATCGGTTGGCGCGCGAGGCTCGCGAAACCGGCCGGGACATCATGCGCGAGGGGCCGACCGAGGGCGAACGGCTTACCCGTGAACCGATGTATGGAGGGCCGGCCGAAGCCGAGAGCGGCCCGGTGGGACGAACCCCTGTCGGCACCACGGCGGGCGGAACGACTACTGAAGATCTGGGGGGCGTCACCAGAGCCACCGGAGGTGAGGAGGCGGCCGGCGCCGAATCGATGAAAGCTACCCCGCCGATGGGCGAACGCCGCAGCGGCATACGCGACCGCCGCAAGGGGTTCCCGGCCGAGACGATCGGAGCCGCGACGCGATTCCCGCCTGCCGAAGAGCGGCGGCACGGCATGCCGGATCGACGAGTATCCTGGTCCATAAGCGGCCAAGCCGGCTACGATTCTCCGAGCACGCCGTAAAACCGTATGACCGATGGTCCGGGAGCTACTGGAACAGCGCCCTTTTGCCTCGCCGGACCATTCGCCCTTGAATCCGTCAGGGAGGCTTTCCCAATGCCAATACCGACCCATGCTTCCGCAGAAGACAACGTTCGGGGCCGTTCGGCAACCCGGCCCTGGGATGTTCCGCTCGCGCGGTGGCGGGACATCGCTTATCGCGTCAAGAACGAAGTCGAGCGCGACAATATTTCGATCGTCGCGGCCGGCGTGGCGTTCTACGCCCTGCTGGCGATTTTCCCCGCCTTGGTGGCCATGATCGGCATTTACGGTCTGGTTGCCGATCCCGCCGACGTCCAAAGAGAAATCGAGGCCTTGGCGAGCATCGTCCCGCCCGAGGCGCATGCCTTGCTAAGCCGACAACTGAACGACATCGCCAGCCATGCCAATACCGCCTTGAGCTTGGGCGTCCTGATCGGTTTGGCGATAGCGATCTGGAGCGCCACCAAGGGCATCACGTCCCTGATTACCGCGCTGAACATCGCTTACAAGGAACAGGAAAGAAGAAGCTTCCTGACACTGAACGGCCTGGCCTTGGGCTTCACCTTCGGCGGAATCGTCTTCGCTTTGCTGGCCATAGGCCTCATTGCCGGTCTGCCCGCTTTTCTGAGCTTTACCGGCCTCGGCGGCTTTCTGTCATTCCTGTTTTCGCTCCTCCGCTGGCCGCTCCTGGCGCTCGCGTTCGTCTTCGGTTTGGCCGTCATCTACCATTATGGCCCCTGCCGTGACAAGCCGCGCTGGGAATGGGTCAGCCCCGGCGCCGTACTGGCGGTGGTGTTGTGGCTGGTGGGCTCAGGGCTGTTTTCGTTCTATGTATCCAATTTCGGAAATTACAACGAAACCTACGGCTCGGTCGGAGCCATCATCATTCTGCTCACCTGGTTTTATCTCACCGCTTACGTGGTGCTTCTGGGCGCCGAGCTCAACGCCGAAATGGAGCGGCAGACCAAAGAGGACACGACCGAAGGCGAAGCCGAACCTTTGGGCGAACGCCGCGCGTACGCGGCCGACACCATAGGTCGAGCCTATGGCGACGACACAACGAGCGGTTCGGAGAAACATCCGAGGCCGTGAGCACGACCCGGTCATAACGGAAGTACAGGAATCCCATGAAAAAAAAGTGTACGAGACACCAGGACCAGAGGCGCCGAGTGCATCGGCGAGCACGAGACCGTCATCGAGGCGGCAAAGCGCATGGAACTGCTCGACGTCGGCGCCCTCCCCATTTGCGGCGACGACAACCGCCTCAAGGGCATGCTCACGGACCGCGACATCGTGGTCAAAGTCTTGGCGGCGGATCGCGATCCTTCGACGACGACCGCCGGAGAACTCGCACAGGGTCCGCCGGTCATGGTCTATGCCGAAGACACGATCGACGCGGCGCTGGAGAAAAGGATCAAGCACAAAATTCCGCCTCGCCTGTCCACTATCAGGCCGATCCGGTCCATACCTTGAAAACCTGCGCGCAGGGCTCGCTCAATCTGCTGGAAATGGCCCGTTTTTCCAACGCCAGGATTTTTCAGGCGTCGACCAGCGAGGTGTACGGCGATCCCGAAACTCATCCTCAACACGAAGGCTATCGGGGATCGGTCAATCCCGTGGGGCCCCGTGCCTGTTACGACGAGGGCAAACGCTGCGCGGAAACCCTGTTTCTCAACTATTACCGCCAGCACAAAGTACCCGTGAAAGTCGGCCGGATCTTCAACACCTACGGGCCTTATATGCGGTCCAACGACGGCCGCGTGGTTCCGAACCTAATCGGGCAAGCGCTCCGGAACCGCCCGCTGACCATCTACGGCGACGGCAATCAGACACGTTCATTCTGCTATGTCGACGACCTGATCGACGCGGCGCAGCGCTTCATGGCGACACCCGACGAAGTTCCGGTCCCCCTCAATCTCGGCAATCCAGCCGAAATCACCATGCTTGAACTGGCCGACACGATCATCGCCCTGACCGGATCGCGTTCGAGAATTACGTTCCGGCCGCTGCCGGTGGACGACCCGATCCGACGCTGTCCGGACATCAGCCATGCCCGCGAAAAACTCGGCTGGACCCCGTCCACCCCTTTCGTCGAAGGGTTGCGACGCACCATAGACTATTTCGAGAGCACGCTGATGGCGAAGGGACAAACGCCGTCGAAAGCCATGACCGGCAGTTGATTCCGGCACCCGGCCGGCAAAGGCTGCACGCGTGAATCGTAGGCCGGAGTAAAGGCGGAGCCGATCAATACGTGCTCGATTACGCGCGCAGCTATGGGCTGCCCGCCACAGTATTCCGCATGAGCTGCGTCTACGGGCCGCGCCAATACGGCACCGAGGACCAAGGCTGGGTGGCTCGCTTTCTGATTCGGGCCTTGCAGGACCGGCCGATCACCATATACGGAAACGGGCTGCAGGTCCGGGATGTCTTGTTCGTCGACGACCTGGTGAAAGCCCTGCGGCTCGCGGGCGACGACATCGACCGCCCGCGCGGACAGGCCTTCAATGTCGGCGGCGGACCGGCCAGAACGACCAGTTTGATCGAGCTGGTTGACCTCATCGAGGAATTGCACGGTCGCCGGCCGGAGCTGAAGTTCGCCCCGTGACGCACCGGCGATCAGAAATATTACGTTTCCGACACGCGCAAGCTGAATCGCGCGATCGGCTGGCAATCCGAAATCACCGTTCGCGACGGGATAGCGGCGACATACGAATGGTTACTAATGTACTTGGAGGGAGAGACGCGGTACAACCGCCAAAGGGCAATGGACGCGTGGTCGGAGAAACTTTGATCGACGGATGAACGAATCCGTTCGTCCTTCATTCACCCGCTCTACAAGAGGCCGGATCAATCCGGGGCAGAGGTTACCCGGCTCGGACCTCATAGATTGGGTAAACAGCAAGGACAGAGGATCTTCGTCCGCCCTTTCGCCAAAACAGAGAGTGTCGCCGGCTTTATAAGACACATTAGCAGGACTTAACTTACGCAGAAGTGCTTTCGGTTCCCTCTCACTCAGGGAGAGGGAGAGGGTGAGGGGGATGAAATGAAGGAACTTCCTTCTCGATCCCCTCATCCCGACCTTCTCCCGGAGGGAGAAGGGGCGAAATGGGTAAGTTTTGATTATTGATCAGGCCCGTAAATACCCTCCTGGTATTTACGGGCCACCGCTCAAGGTCGGTACACGCTTGGGCCTCAGCTCACGCGGCCTGTTGCCGCGCCGGGGCATCCATGCCTCGGATTAACCCGGCCGATATTTAAAGGCCGGGTTAACAAGAAAAACCTTCGGGAAGACGGTTTTTCGAGACCGTCAGCAGGAGCGGAAGCAAAGCGGATCGGCCAGACGCGCATCGAATCGTTCATCGGCCGACGCCCGCTTCGGCACCGCGACGACTCAGCACGGATGAGTGAGCACAAGGAGGAGAATCACGCGTGGCACCGGCAACGGAACTGACGTTTGTACGAAAAACCGCCGATCCGGCACGCTGCATGGCGGCGGTTTTCAATGGACCGAAAGACATTCGAGTAGCACCCGTCACGATACCCCCGCCGGGACCGGGGCAGGTTCGGGTCAAGCTGGAAGGCTGCGGCGTCTGCGCCTCGAATCTTCCGGTTCGGGAGGGACGCCCGTGGTTCGACTACCCTTTCCCGCCCGGCGCCCCTGGACATGAAGGCTGGGGGCGGGTCGAAGCGGTCGGCGCGGATGTCGAGTATCCGCCCGTAGGTACGCGCGTCGCGGTTTTGTCCGACCGCGCCTATGCCCAATACGAACGGGTCGATTGCCACGCCGCCATCCCTCTTCCGCCTGCGCTGGACGGCCGGTTTTTCCCGGGCGAACCACTGGCCTGCGCCATGAACGTGTTTCAGCGCAGCGGCATCCGGCCCCGAGAAACGGTGGCCATCATCGGCATCGGCTTCCTGGGCGCCTTGCTCGTCGGCCTGGCTGCCCGAGACCGGAGCCCGCGTCGTCGCCCTTTCCCGCCGTCCTTACGCACTCCAAGTCGCCCGTCGCCAGGGAGCGGTCGAAACCCTATCCGCCAGCGACTTCCGAGGCGCGATCGATCGGGTCAAGGCGCTGACCGACGGCGCCGGCTGCAATCGCGTGATCGAAGCCACGCGCGAGCAGTCGACACTGAATCTGGCCGCCGAACTGACCCGCGTGCGCGGCCGGTTGGTGATCGCAGGCTACCATCAGGACGGCACGCGCACGGTGAACATGCAACTCTGGAACTGGCGCGGCCTCGATGTCATCAATGCCCACGAGCACAACCCGGAACGGTACGCCGAGGGGCTGCGCACGGCGATCGAAGCCGCAGCCACAGGACGCTTCGATCCGTCGCCGCTTCTCACCCATCGTTTCTCCCTCGCGGAACTGCCCCGCGCTTTCGATCTGATGCAGTCGCGTCCCGAGGATTTTTTGAAAGCGGTGGTACTGCCATGAGCGCCAGCCCGGCACAAGTGGCAGGCCAGTGGCTGAGCCCGAACCGTCCCAGGCTGGGGTTTCTCGGCGTCGGCTGGATCGGCCGCAACCGGCTGGCCGCCTTGGCGGACGAGGACTGCGCCGAGATCGTCGCCATCGCCGATCCCTCGACGGAAGCCTCGCGCCTCGCACTCAAAGCCCTGCCGAGCGATCGTCCGGAGGATTTGTTCGAGAGCGCCGTCGACGGCTCGTTCCATGATTTCGTCGTAGAGCGCTTCCACGGAACGCGGCGCGAAGTCGTCGCCGGCTATCCCGATCCCTGGGGCGGACGGGCGCTCATCGATTGGGTACGACGGCTGGGCGAAAACCGCCGCTTCGCCCCGGCGGCCCGGCGGTTCGTGGAAGTCGCCGCCGTAGTCGACAGGATTTACGGACGATGAACGTTCTGATGACGGCCGACACCATCGGCGGGGTCTGGCGGTACGCGCTGGAGCTGGCGCGCGGATTGGAAGCTTTCGGAGCGGACATCCTGCTGGCCACCACGGGCGCGCCCCTGTCCGCCGAGCAGGGGCGCGAGGTCGCGGCGCTGCGCCATGTCCAAGTCGCCGAAAGCCAATACAAGCTGGTCTGGATGGACGATCCCTGGGCGGACCTCGAAGCCGCCGGCGAATGGCTGCTGAGGCTCGCGGAAAACTTTCGGCCCTCGCTGATTCATTTGAACGACTATCCCCACGGCGATCTGCCCTGGCCGGCTCCGGTGCCGACGGTCGGCCATTCGTGTGTGCTTTCGTGGTGGCACGTGGTCCACGGAGTACCGGCGCCGGCACGCCTGGACCGCTATCGGGAAGCCGTTCGAACCGGGCTCCGGGCGGCAAACGGCGTGGTGGCACCGACCGCCGCAATGCTCGCCGAACTCCACAGGCTGTATGGCGCTTTGCCCCCCTCCCGCGTGATTTTCAACGGGCGCGCCGCCCAGCCGCAACGCGAAAAAAGGCCCTTTACCCTCTCGTCGGCCGGCCGTTTGTGGGACACGGGCAAGAACATCGCCGGGCTCGCCCGGATCGCTCCGCGCCTGTCCCGGCCCGCCTATGTCGCCGGCGAAGCCCGGCATCCCGACGGCGTCACGGCCGAGTTCCCGAACCTCCGTTGCCTGGGGCCGCTTTCCGCCGGGCGGCTCGCGAACTGGTTCGCCCATGCGTCGATCTACGCCTTTCCCGCCCGCTATGAACCCTTCGGACTGTCGGCCCTGGAAGCGGCCTCGGCGGGATGCGCGCTGGTGCTCGGCGACCATCGCGAGCCTACGCGAAATCAGGCAGGACGCCGCCTTGTTCGTGCCGCCGGACGATCCGAGCGGCTGACTTCGACGCTTCAGGAACTGATCGACCGGTCGGACCTGAGACACGCGTACGCGGCCAAGGCCCGAATTCGAGCGGCATGGTTCACGCCGGAACGGATGGCGGCCGCGTATTGGGAAGTTTACCGGGGGTTGACTGCCGATCGCCGGGCGAGCGAATGCCGGACCGGCGCCGCGGCCGGAGCGTCGTCGCATCGGGAACTGTCGGCATGAAGCGATCGAACCCGAGCGCCGAAAAAGAACTGACACCGATACCGTCCCGCTCTTCCGTCCGACAATAACAAGTGGGAGCCCAGGATGAAGTTCGTACTCTTTTATCATTCTCTGATTTCCGACTGGAATCACGGCAATGCCCATTTCTTGCGGGGCATCGTCACCGAGCTGATGCAGCGCGGCCACCGCGTCGAGGTGTACGAACCGACCGACGGCTGGAGCCTTCGCAACCTTCGCGCCGAACGCCCCCCCGGTTCGCTCGGGGGCTTTTTCGAAACCTATCCGCACCTGCTCAGCCGTTTCTATGACGTCGACGAAATCGATGCCGGAACCGTCCTGGCGGACGCCGATGTAGTCATCGTGCACGAGTGGAACGATCCGGCCCTGGTCAAGAAAATCGGGCGCCACCGCGCTCGTTCGGGACACTATCTCCTGTTGTTCCACGACACCCACCATCGTGCCGTGACCGATCCGGAGTCGATCGCCCGATACGACCTCGAACACTACGATGGCGTACTGGCTTTCGGCAAGGTACTGCGGGACATCTACCTGGACCGCGGCTGGGCCGCGCGCGCCTGGACCTGGCACGAAGCGGCCGACACCCAGGTCTTCCGGCCGATACCGTGCGAACCCGAGGAAGGCGATTTGGTTTGGATCGGCAATTGGGGCGACGACGAGCGCACCCGCGAACTCGAGGAATTCTTGTTCGAGCCGGCCAAGGCACTCGGGCTCAGGACGCGGGTTTACGGCGTGCGTTATCCGGAATCGGCGCTCAAAGTCTTGTCCGACTCCGGAATCGAATACGGCGGATGGCTGCCGAATTACGAAGTCCCGCGAGTGTTCGCCCGCTTCAAGGTCACGGTCCATGTCCCGCGGCGGCCGTATGCCCGGGCCTTGCCCGGCATACCGACCATGCGCCCCTTCGAGGCGCTGGCCTGCGGCATTCCCCTGGTCAGCGCGCCCTGGGAGGACATCGAACACTTGTTCACGCCGGGCCGCGATTTCCTGATCGCCCACACCCGGCGTGAAATGGAGGAGGCCATCGCCGCCATCCTCAACGATCGGAACTTCGCGCGGACGCTGGCCGAACGCGGCCGCGCCGCCATATTGAAACGGCACACCTGCGCGCACCGCGTCGACGAGTTGCTCGACATCTGTCGGGAACTTCGCCTGTCCCGTTCCGCGGAACGCAAACCCAGGAAAGAGCCCGCTGTCCTGTGAGAGGCGGTTATGAAACATCGGCTCCAAGTCGCATTCTTCGGTTCCAGCCTGGTCTCGACCTACTGGGACGGCGCTGCCACTTACTACCGCGGGCTGATTCGCGCCTTGAGCGTGCTGGGGCACCGCACCACCTTCTACGAACCGGACGCCTTCGAGCGGCAGCACCACCGCGACGTCGCCAACCCGACTTGGCCCAAGGTGGTGGTCTATCCCGCGACCGAACAGGGCGTTTCGGCCGCGCTCGACGCGGCACGGCAGGCGGACATCCTGGTCAAGGCGAGCGGCGTCGGCGTGTTCGACGACTGGCTCGAACACGAAATCCTGGGTCTTCAGGCGCCGAATCGAACGGTCATATTTTGGGACGTCGATGCGCCGGCGACCCTGGAGCGGGTCCAACGCAACCCGGACGATCCGTTCCGTGCTTTGATTCCCCGTTACGACCTCATCCTGACCTACGGGGGCGGGCCGCCCGTGGCAGACGCCTACCGCGCGCTGGGCGCACACGACTGCGTACCGGTCTACAACGCGCTGGACCCGGCGGCTCATTATCCCGTGACGGCGCAACCCCGCTTTGCCGCCACGCTGGCTTTTCTGGGCAACCGTCTCCCGGACCGGGAAGCTCGGGTGCACGAATTCTTCTTCAAGCCTGCGGCCGAGCTACCGGAAGCCAATTTCCTGCTCGGCGGAAACGGCTGGGAGAGCAACCTGCCGGAACTCCCCAACCTCCGCTGTCTCGGCCATGTGTACGCCCATGATCACAACGCCTTCAATTGCAACTCGCGCATGGTCCTCAACATCAACCGCATATTCGAAGCGGCGGGCGCCGGCGCCTGCATCGTCACCGACGCCTGGGAGGGCATCGAACGATTTCTGGAACCGGACAGGGAAATACTGGTCGCTCATACCGGGGACGATGTCGCCCGACATCTGGAATCGGTTTCCGAACGGCGTGCTCGAGCGATCGGCGCCGCCGCAATGCGCCGGGTGATCTCGGAACACACCTACGCGCACCGGGCGGCACTGGTCCACCGGATTCTGAACGGGCTAATGTCAGACGGCGCGTCGAGCAACTCGGCTTCGCGTCGATCTAATGCTGGAGAGAACGCGCTTCTCGAAACTTCCTTGAACCCACAAACAGGAGCTTGATCATGTCCGAGCCACTGAACATCGTCATACTGGGACTCTCGATTACGTCATCCTGGGGCAATGGACACGCCACCACTTATCGGGCGCTGGTGCACGGCCTGAGTGCGCGCGGCCATAATGTCCTGTTTCTCGAACGCGATCAGCCCTGGTACGCGAAAAACCGCGACCTTCCGAATCCGCCCTACGGCACGACCCGCCTCTACAGCGATCTCGATGAATTGAAGGATCGGTTCGCCGACGAGGTGGCGCAAGCCGATCTGGTCATCGTCGGCTCGTACGTTCCGGACGGAGTCGAGGTGGGGAAATGGGTGATCGACACGGCGCGCGGACTCACCGCGTTCTACGACATCGATACGCCGATCACGCTGGCGAAACTGGTGCACGGCGACTACGAATATCTGCATCCGGATCTGATCCCCCGCTACGAGCTCTATCTCTCGTTCACCGGCGGTCCGCTACTGTCCTGGCTCAAACGCTCGTACCGCGCACAAAGGGTGGAGCCGCTCTACTGCTCGGTCGATCCGGATTTGCACTCCTCGGACTTCGGCCCCATCGAATACGACCTCGGCTACATGGGCACTTACAGCGAGGATAGGCAGCCGGCGGTTCAGGAACGGCTGTTGAAACCCGCGCGCCAGTGGGAAAAGGGCCGTTTCGCGCTCGCCGGGGCGCAATATCCGGACTCCATAGCCTGGCCTCCGAATGTTCGCCGCATCGACCACCTGCCGCCCGCCGCTCACCGGCGTTTCTACACCTCGCAGCGGTTCACGCTGAACGTCACCCGCCACGAGATGGTACGCGCCGGTTATTCGCCCAGCGTGAGACTGTTCGAGGCCGCCGCCTGCGGAACGCCGGTCATTTCGGATTTTTGGCAGGGTCTCAATAGCTTCTTCAAGATCGGCGAGGAAATTCTGGTGGCGGAACGCGCCGAAGATGTTTTGGGCTATCTCCGGGAGATGTCGGAAGCCGAACGGACCCGCATCGGCGAACGGGCACGCGCCAAGGTGCTTGCCGCCCACACCTCGATCCATCGCGCGATAGAGCTGGAAAACCACGTGCGCCGGGCACGCGGGGGATGCCCTAGACCTCGCATCGTCCATAGCTACGGCTAGAACGTTTTTTACTAGGGTGTAGCGAGCCGGCCGCCTGCGGCCTCTACACCGCAATAAAAAATGTTCTCGCCGCGAACGCCGCATTACCGAATGACCAATGCCCGAAGGTGTCGTCATGTCGCACGAATCGAAAAAAACGACGAATCACGAGGAGATTCGCCGCTGGGTGGAAGAACGGGGAGGCTGGCCTGCCACCGTGAAAGGCACTGCCGCCAAAGGCGAAGAAGCCGGCATCCTGCGCATCCGTTTCACCGAAGGTGGCGAAACGCTGGAGCGGATCTCCTGGGAGGCGTTCTTCGACAAATTCGAAGAGCAGAAACTGGCGTTTCTGTATCAGGAAAGGACACAGAGCGGAGAAGTGAGCCGCTTTTTCAAGCTGGTCCGGCGCGATTGATGGCCGCCCTCGAGGCGGACGAAAATACGCTCCTTTTTCGCCGGCCGCACTGCGCGGAGGTGGAAATCCCCGACCGAATGGCAGCCGATACGGCGGCGGGAACCTGCGCGCGTAACCGGCATACGGCCCGGATAACCGAGAGCTCAGGGCGCAGATGAATCATCGGTGAGCTCGAGGCCGTTTTCGTCGCACCAAAGGCGCAACGCCTTTTCGGTCTCGCGGGATTCGTATTCGTACCAGCGTTCGAGTTGGTTTCGGCTGTCCAAGAAATCTTTGAAGCGACGGTAAGCGCCTTTCCTTCGAAAGAATTCAGAAACGGTTTCGTATTCGTCGGAGAGTTCCCGCTTTACGAATGAAAGCACCAAGTCACGGCCCAAGTCCAGATCGTACTTGTGAGGAACTTCGACGTATCTGTCCGATGATTCGAGATCGTCTGGAACCTCTTCTTCGAAGTCGAACCCGGATGACACGTAGTGAATCTTTCCGGTGTCCCGATCGATGAAGGCCCTGTTGTCCATGGGCGCACTGGCGCTGACGAATTCGAAGGCATCAAGGAGTTCGGAATAGCTGAGTTTTGCTTTGGACACTTGACCTCACCTTCTAAATCATGGGGCGATTGGAGCATTTTCTAATCAAATCTAAGGCATTCCTGAAAGGACGTTGTCACTGAACAGCCACACACTGGTCCGAAGGGCAAGCCCCATGAATGGGGTTTATAAAAGTCACTCACCCGCGCGGCAAGCCCCACTTCAAACTCACCTGCTGCCAAAGGCAGCTTCTTTTTCGAGCGTATATCAGCGATGAAAACGCTCTAACAAGCCGGAGGCAGCTCGGACCGAGGCTGTACCGGCGTCAGTAACAAAAGAATTCCGTCCGGACGAACGCCGCCTGGGGTCTGGATTCCTTTCGAACCGTGTCAATCGCCCAGTGTCTAATTTTCGAACCGATCGGTCAGCGAACGGCGCCGATGGCGTCCCGAGCACCTGTCGGCAAGGACTCATAGGCTACATGCACCGCTTCGGCCGGTGCATTCGGGATAACCGAATAGACTAGATTCAAGGAGTATGCGATGGCTAGGCTGCACAAATCCATCGAAGTCAACGTACCGGTAAAGATTGCCTACAATCAATGGACGCAGTTCGAAGATTTTCCGAACTTCATGGAAAACGTCGTGGAGGTTCGCCAGATCGACGATAGCCATGTTCACTGGCATGCCGAGATCGCCGGCAAGCACAAGGAATGGGACACCGAAATCGTCGAGCAGATACCGGATCAGCGCATCGCCTGGCGCACCATGGCCGGCCCTGAGAATCAAGGCGTGGTGACATTCGAGCCGGTCGGCGGCGACCGTACCCGCGTCAGCGTCGACGTCGAATATCAACCCGAAACCGCTATGGAAAAGGTCGGTTCCATGCTCGGGATGGTGTCGTCCAACGTAGAAGAAGACCTGGAGAACTTCAGGGACTTCATTGAGTCGCGCGGACACGAAACCGCCGCCTGGCGGGGAGAAATCCATTGATCCGGCGATTTCGGCGGGCCGCCTCGAAATACGGCGGCACACCGCGTCGTCATTCCGGTCCTAAGTAATCACCGCATTCCGTCTGAAGCCCAAAGGACCGCAGCCTGAGCAGGTCGACACAACGTCTCCTTTTCAGCCGGCTTCACCTTCTTTCACGCCGCCCTCCCGATCGGCCGCACAAGATGCTTGGGGAGGGCGGGTGAGAGCAATGCTTTCCCTCGGGAGTGGATACGCTCTTCGGCAAAAGATTGTCGACCGTTTCCCACGCGCGGGCCAAAATCCCGGTACGGAGTCCCCGTTCTCCCAACGCCGTTGAGACTGCACCGGTCAAGCCCTTCGACGCGGCTCAGGGCGGGTTTGTCGAAGCACCAACGGACTCGGCTTGTTCAGAGCGTTCTTGACTCGGCGGTATTTTCCATTTTTTGAACAAAAAGAAAATTTCTTTAACAGGGTGTTGAAAAACGCATTCTGCATACGACATGTAGGTTAACAGTTTCGTCGTTGCCCACTACCTATGGTAGGAGCATCGAATTTTTCAACAGCCTGTTAAGGGTAGGCTGGGATAAGCCTGTCCTGAGCAACGTCGAAGGGCTTATTCCGGCCTACAAGGTTTTCCTTTTGATTGAGAAATGGAAATTGTCCTTCCGCTTCGAAGTTCCGTATCAAACAAACGTTAGGTGTAATCGTCGACGGGGGGGTTATCAGGCATAATTTCCCGAACAAAACCAGCTTGCGAGAATTCGACCATGCAGATTTTCCGCACCAAGAGAACCACTACGGACGATTTTCAGGAGAGTGGACTGAGACGCTGCCTCGGCGCGATGGATCTGACCCTCCTCGGGATCGGGGCCATCATAGGCACCGGCATCTTCGTGTTGACCGGCATCGCCGCGGCGACACAGGCGGGACCGGCGGTGATCGTCTCCTTCGTGATTGCGGGCTTTGCCTGTGCGTTCGCCGCGCTGTCCTACGCCGAACTGGCATCGAGCGTGGGCGGATGCGGCAGTGCCTACGGCTACAGCTATGCCGCGTTCGGCGAGTTGGCGGCCTGGATCATCGGCTGGGACCTGATCCTGGAATACGGGCTCTCGGTGGCGGCCGTGGCCAACGGTTGGTCCGGCTATTTCAACAACGCTCTGACGGCTGTCGGTTTGCCGCTTCCCGATTACCTGACCCGCGCGCCCGAGCTGGGCGGCCTCATCAACCTCCCGGCAGCCGGCATCGTGATGATTCTGATGATCCTGCTGATCATCGGCGTCAAGGAGAGCGCACGGCTCAACTCGCTCATGGTCTTCATCAAGCTGCTGACCATAACCGTTTTCGTTTCGGTCGCACTGTTCAACATCGATCCCGCGAACTGGCGGCCCTTCATGCCTTTCGGCTGGTTCGACCACACCGCCGAAGGCAAGCCGATCGGCATTTTCGCGGGCGCGTCCATCGTATTCTTCGCTTATGTCGGATTCGATGCCGTTTCCACCGCCACCGAGGAAGCGCGCAATCCGAAAAAAGACGTACCCATAGGCATCGTCGCGGCACTGGCTTTCTGCACCCTGGTCTATATCGTGGTCGCGGGCCTCCTGACCGCCGTCGTTCCCTACACCGAACTCAACGTGTCGTCACCCGTGGCCCATGCGCTCCAGCTGCTGGGATTGAACTGGGCGTCGGCACTGGTCGCGACCGGCGTCATTACCGGGCTGACCACGGTCATGCTGGTGCTTTATTACGCGCTGACCCGCATCATCTTTGCGATGGCGCGCGACGGTCTCCTGTCGCCGTGGTTTTCGACCGTGAACCGGAAAACCCAAACTCCGGTGAGAGTCATCATACTGTGCGGATTTCTGATTGCGTGCGTGGCCGGTTTCGTGCCGCTCAGCGAACTCGCTGAACTGGTCAACATCGGTACGCTGTTCGCATTCGTGCTGGTCTGCCTAGGTGTGATCATCCTTCGCATCACCGAACCCGACATGCACCGCCCCTTCAAAGCGCCCGCCAATCCGATACTCCCGACACTGGGCGCTCTCTGCTGCGGTGCGCTGATGGTCTTTCTGCCCGCGACCACCTGGTACCGTTTCACGATCTGGCTAGGTATCGGGCTTATCGTCTATTTCGTCTACTCGGTGCACCACAGCAAGCTCGCGAAAACGGAAGAAGCTCAGACCAACGAGATATAGCGGGAAGACCCAAGGAAGGCCGACCGGTGGCCGTGCTCGGAATCACCGACGAAGTCGGGGCGACGATTGTCGATGCGAACCAGACTTGTACCGATCGGTATCGGTGGTCCAGACCAGCCTGACACGACTTTTCGCCTTGGTCTCGGTTAGCGTCGAGGAATGTGCGCGACGTTCGGCGCCAGAGTCTATAACCAGCGTCCGCCGTCGGGATTCGCCGAATTTCGGGCCGCCGACTCTGTAGCTGTCGTCGATCCGTTCATCCGGCATCCTGCCGATGTGAAGCCGCGGCTGCGGCCGGGCTTGCCAGTTACCTGCGTCGTGCAGGAGTTGCGGCGGGCGCACTGACCGGTATACGGTACCGGAATCGAAATGGCCCGCATCGTCGTCCATGTCCCCGGCGCGGTATGCTGCGGCTCGTGCTCTTTCGAGATTGCGCTGATGCAGCCAGGCTCTCAATTCTTTCAGCAGCGCCCGCTGATCCTCGCTGAATTCGAGATCGACATCATCCTTGAGGGCAGACGATTCCGCTTCTTCGAATCCTTCCCCATCCGGCCCCGGAGCGAAGTTCTGAGCCATGGCCGATCCGGAAAACGCCCACACGACGAGAACTCCCCCATAAGCCCCCTTTGTCCAATTGCTCACCATCATCCCCCACGAAAAGACTGTGCGAGTCTGCTCCTCGATATGGGCAACAAGCCTTGGCCTTTTATGAGGCCCTGGAGCCCTGCCGCGTTTCCCGACCGCGCTTCACGTTGGGTTCGACTCGAACATCGGCGTTCATCGCAGGAAACGTTGTCGTCATAGAAAAGCCGCGGCGGACGAGCGACCCGTCCTCGTTGGAAATTGCGCCATTATGCCGCTTCGGAGATCGATCTAAAACAAGGCGTTCAAAATCACCAACAAAAGCACGGCCCCGAGTACGGCCGTCGCGAAGCTTATCAGAGATGTCGGACGCTCGATACCCGGCTTTCCTCCGAATCCCAGGCGATCGGCGATCCAGCCTCCGATGAACGCGCCGACGATGCCGACTGCGATATTAGCCAGAATTCCCATCTGATCGCCCCGTCCGACAATCAGACTAGCGACCCAGCCGGCGATCCCGCCGAAAATAAACCAAAGCAGCATAGCAACACCTCCCTGTTACGATGACTGGATCGGGAACATCGGCGGCGCGGCCGTTCCCGCGATCTCGGTCTCCGGATACGGATAATCCTCCAATTTTGGCAATTCTGCCTGGGGTTGGTTCCGTCCAAGCGATCGCTTGGATTTTTTCCTGATATGCAAGGACGTCCGGGTAGAACCATTGCTCGCCACCGACCTTATCAATCCGGAGCGGGGATGCCCCGGCCAGACGACAAGCCGCGTGAGCGGAGGTCTAGGAAGCTCTGATTAAGTCCTTCGACAGGCCTGTCCTGAGCTTGTCGAAGGGCTCAGGACGAACGGTAACCTATTGATTCCGTTCGCGGTGCCTGCCCGCGCGACAGCAGTCGGGAACTTGTCGAACGCTCTCTTGAGCCTGTCGAAGGGCGTGAACGGAATCAATTTGTTCAGGGCTTCCTTAAGTCTATAGGGATAGGCTATAAGCGTGTCCCGTGGCCTGGGCGCCGGCCTGTAAATACCAGGAGGGTATTTACAGGCCTGATTAATAAAAATTCGGCAATCGCTTTTTGTCCTTCCGTGCCCGCGACATAGTCGACGTGGTCCTTGGCCAACTCGTAATTCACATGCTTGGGGACCTCGGAAAACCGCCTTCCCGGCGGTTTTTCTCTTCGCCGAGCCCAAACGCGGTTTGGGCTCGGCTCACGTTTTCAACCACTTACGTGGCTTTTTCCACGTCGCCTCTCTATCCTTGCAACCGGGTCTAAACGATGCAGCTCGACCAATGTGGGAACGGCTTCGAAAATACATGTAAACTCGGATATTTAGAGCATTCATCCGCACTATAGAGACCGAACTCTCGGTGAATTCCCCGTCCAACGATATAGTGCGGGAATGCAGGGTCTTCACTGTTTAGAATGACAACCACCAGGCACAATCCATGTCTCCCAGCAATCGGAAAGGTCCGCCCATCCGATCTCAGGACCCGCGCGTGCGAAACGCCATCGTGTACAATCTGCCTTTCAGCAATGTGGATGGCTCACCAGCGACCCGGACCATGCTTTCCTTTATCCGCCGCTTGAAGCAGAGTTATGAACGTGTTTTGAAACACGTCCCTGCGGACGATGAGTCGCGCTTTCTCGAACTGCGGCGAAATCTGCAGTCGATAAGCTTCGGCGAGGCCGTGCTGGAAAAAGGAGAATTGAATCGGACGAGAGAGAATCATCCGCTTCAGGTCGCCGTTCTCGGCCCTACCCAGGCCGGGAAAAGCTCGGTCATCAATTGGCTGCTCGAAAAGAAACTCGCCGAGGTCAGTCCGCTCGCCGGTTTTACCGTTCATCCGCAAGGCTTTTACATCAATCTCTCGCCCGACTGTGTGGAATGGATCGACGGATATTTCCGTCACTATCAGCGTTGTCCTCGCGATGTCTTGCCGAAGGACCGTTATGACTGCTTTGCGCTGGTCGAAACGACGGCCGATGCGCGGCATCCCTTGAGCGGGACCGTGCTCTGGGATACTCCGGATTTCGATTCCGTCGACGCCGAAGAGTACCGGCAGGCCGTTCTTCGCGTGGCCGCCTTGGCCGACGTGGTATTGCTGGTCTTGAGCAAAGACAAGTACGCCGATTTGTCGGTTTGGGAGTTGATCGGCCTGCTGGAACCGCTGTCCCAGCCCACCGTGATCTGTCTGAACAAGATCGAGAAAGCGTCTTACCAGACTTTGGCGGAATCGCTGCAAGAGAAATGGCGAAATGCCCGACGGGATCCGCCGCCTCCTATCATCACCGTTCCTTATCTGGAAAATATCCAAGCGGATGATTTCGCCCTATTGCATACCGAGCGAGCACGGATCCTCGGCGCCGTAGACCGGGCGATCCGCGGAGTCCACCGCAAGCAGCACGCGAAAAACGCCAAGCGCTTCGTCCAGATTCACTGGCGCGACTGGCTGGCGCCGGTCAAAGCCGAGCACAGCCTGGAGGCCGAATGGCGTAACCTGGTCGACGAAGCCGTGCGCGACAGTTTGAACATCTACGAGCGGGACTATCTCAATCACCCGCACCATTACGAAACTTTTCAGCGGGCTCTGGCGGAGCTTTTGACCCTGCTCGAAATCCCCGGCCTCGCAGGCACGCTGCTCACGGCGCGCAAGATCGTCACTTGGCCGGTGCGGCAGATCGTAAAACTCGGCCGAGCCATGGGCGGCCGCCGGCAGAACATCAGCGGCGAGGCGGCGATCCTGCACCAGGCGGCGGAGCATCTGTTCATCCGTCTCAGCGAGGCCATACTCCTGAAACGGGACGAGGAGCCGTCCCGACAAGCCTGGTGGAAAGAGATGACGGAATTGCTCCGGAGCACGAGACCGGTTCTGGCCAACCGGTATGCCATGGCCGTCGATCAATACCTGCGCGGGTTCCGGCCGCAGATCGAAAAAACGGCGCACAGCCTGTATGACCGCCTGCGCGAACATCCGGCGGTTTTGAACAGCCTCAGGGCCACACGCGTCACCACCGACGCCGCAGCCCTGGCCGTCGCCCTGCATACGGGCGGCATCGGTGTACAGGATTTCATCATCGCACCGGCCATGCTCTCCCTCACCACCATGCTGACCGAGAGCGCCCTGGGGCGTTACATGAACAAAGCGGCGGCCGAGCTCAAACGGCAACAGTTCAAAGCCGTGGAAGAATTGTTCGACAAGACCGTCCATGCCTATCTGAACGGTCTGCCGGGACAAATGGACACCTCCCGACGGTTCAACATCCCCCCCGAGGCCATCGACTCGGCCGAGGCGCAACTGGATTAAGCCATGCAAATAGTCTTCGAACAGCTACTTTCGACCGCAAGGAGTTGGGCGGAAAAAGCCCAGGCCGGAGGGTGGCTGACATCAGGAGACGTCCATGCCTTGAACGAGGTGGACGTTCGGACGCCGGCAGCCTTGTTCGAGGCGGGAACGCACCGCCCCCTGGTCGCGGCTTTTTTCGGGGGCACCGGCGTCGGCAAGAGCACCCTGCTCAACCGGCTCGCAGGCCAGTCCATCGCCCGAACCGGCGTCGAGCGCCCGACCTCGCGGGAGGTGTCTCTCTATCTCCACGATTCGGTGAAGATCCAACATCTTCCGAAAGACTTCCCTACCGACCGGGTCCGTACCGCCTATCACCACGACGACCGGCGCCGGCAAATCCTCTGGATCGACATGCCGGACATCGACAGCACCGAACTGAGTAATCGTCAGCTCGTGCTGGACTGGCTGCCCCACATCGACGTCTTGATCTACGTGGTCAGCCCCGAACGCTACCGCGACGACAAAGGCTGGCGCTTGCTGCAGGCGCACGGCGGCGAACACGGCTGGCTGTTCGTGATGAACCAGTGGGACCGCGGCCATCCCGCCCAGCTCGAAGATTTCGCCAAACTCCTGACCAAAGCGGGCTTCAGAAATCCCATTCTGGTCCGCACCGACAGCCGTGAAATCGAAGGCGAACGAAAACCGGACGACTTCGAGACTTTAGAGGCCATACTCCAGGATATGGCCGACCGCCATGTCATCCATCAACTGGAACTCCGGGCGGAAACCTTGCGCCTGGACGCGCTGCGGAAGGCTTTGAACGATTGCCTCGAAAAACTCGGCAACCGCGACGGATACCTCGGGCTGGAACCGAATTGGTCCACCATCTGGCGGGAAACCCTCGAGGATTTGATGAAGGGCCTGGAATGGCCGATCCGGGAGGTCGCCCACGCGTTCGTGACTCATGAAGCCAGCGTGCTGCGCCGGCGCATCGATTTGACCAAGGCGCCCGACGAGAAGCCGCGATCCGAAAAAACGCGGCCGGAATCGATCCTATGGGACGAATGGGCCGAGAGCCGGTATCGGGACGCGCAGGATCGCCTGATCGTCGATGCCGGCGAACGGGGACTCGCCGTGATCCCGCTCAAGGCGCGGCTGGATGCTCTGGCGGGCGGGGTGGGCCGCACCGTTCTCGCGGAAGGACAGCGATCGCTGCGGCTGGCGCTGGCCCATCCCGGAAACGCGTTGCAGCGCTTTTTTCTAAAACTTTCCGGCTTTCTGTCGGTTCTCCTGCCGTTGATCGCCATCGGCTGGGTCTCCTACCGGGTCGTCAAAGGCTACTACGAAAGCGCGCTTTATCACCTGGCCTATCTGGGCACCGACTTCGCCATACACAGCGCTTTGCTCATCGTCCTGTCCTGGCTGCTGCCCTATTTCCTTTATCGAAAGCTGAAACCCTCGGCCGAGCGAACGGCGATCAAGGGGCTTCGGGACGGTATCGCTTCGGCCTTGGATCTGAGCGGCGAACGGGTAGCGGAACAACTCCGGGAGATGGAGAAAGAACGACGGGTCTTGATCGAAGAAGGCCGTCGCATCGCCAGCCTTTCAGCGCCAGCCGAAACGCCCGCCGCCGTTCAGGGTTCGAAGTTGCTGGAACGGGTTCTTCCGGCTTCCGCCCGCACTCGCGAGAAAACCGCGGGTTAGAGCATTTTCTAATCCAATGTACGCCACTGCGGAGTCCTCCCGTATGGCGCGCCCGAGGCAAGCAGCGAGGCAAGCGGGTGTCCAGGGGAGGACACCCAGGACTTGGGGCGCAGCCCCACAAGGAGTTTGCAGCGAAACTCGCCCGCGGAGCGAAACCCGCTTCAAACTTAATTTGCGGCCGAAGGCAGCTTCCTTATTCGAGCGCACATCAGAGATGAAAACGCTATATACACCACGCTCGTAGGTCGCCTATCCCTTGCCGACACTACGCCATGCTTACCGCCGAGTCACGTCGGCAAAGAATTCCTCGTCTTCGGAAGCAATTGCGAACGAATCCGTCTCAGTTCGCCGAATTACTCCATGACATCGAAGTAACTTTTATCCACGCCGCATTCCGGGCACACCCAGTCGTCCGGAATGTCTTCCCATCGCGTGCCGGGAGCTATGCCGGAATCGGGGTCGCCTAGCTCCTCGTCGTAGACGTAACCGCAGGCGGAACAAATGAACTTTCGAAATTGGGACATAGGGTAACGGCTCCTCTAGTTATTCTTATGAAAGTGACCCCTACTCGGCCGGCGTGCCTGGCCACCCGCCGTCTTGTTAACCCGGGGCAGGGATGCCCCGGCGCGGCAACAAGCCGCGTGAGCTGAGGCCCAAGCGTGTACCGACCTTGAGCGGTGGCCCGTAAATACCAGGAGGGTATTTACGGGCCTGATTAATAAGCACAAAGCGAGGCGGTGCTCAGCCGCCTCCGATACCGTCCAGGTATTTCTCGGCATCCAGCGCCGCCATGCACCCCGATCCCGCCGAGGTCACGGCCTGGCGGTAAACGGGGTCGGCCACGTCGCCGGCGGCGAATACGCCGGGCACGCTGGTCGCCGTTGCGTTGCCTTCCAATCCGCTCTTCACGATGATGTAGCCGTCGCGCATATCCAATTGTCCAGCGAAAATTTCGGTGTTGGGCGTGTGGCCGATGGCGATGAAAACACCGTCCACCTTCAAGTCCTTGGTCGAGCCGTCCTTCACGCTCTTGATGCGCAGTCCGGTGACACCAGAATCGTCGCCGAGAACTTCCTCCACCACGTGGTTCCATTCGATGGTCACGTTGCCGGACCGCGCGCGTTCCAGCAGCTTATCGGAAAGAATCTTCTCCGATCTGAACTTGTCGCGCCGATGTACGACGGTGACATGGGATGCGATATTGGCGAGATAAAGGGCCTCCTCCACCGCCGTATTCCCGCCCCCGACGACAGCCACGGGCTTGCCGCGATAGAAAAATCCGTCGCAGGTCGCGCACGCCGATACGCCCCTGCCCTTGAATGCCTCCTCGGAGGGCAGACCCAGGTAGCGGGCGGACGCGCCCGTCGCGATGATCAGGGCATCGCAGGTGTATACGCCGGAATCCCCGGTCAGCCGCAAGGGCCGGGACGACAGATCGGCGGTGTGAATGTGATCGAAAACGATTTCCGTGTCGAAGCGCTCGGCATGACGGCGCATACGCTCCATGAGATCCGGGCCGAGCAGTCCTTCGGGATCGCCTGGCCAGTTATCCACCTCGGTGGTTGTGGTCAATTGCCCGCCCATTTGAATGCCGGTGATGAGGACCGGCTTCAAATTGGCCCGTGCTGCATAGATGGCTGCGCTGTATCCGGCCGGACCCGATCCCAGGATCAATAACCGGCAATGTTTTTGGTCCGTCATAGGCTCCTCGGTTGGGTTTATCGCAACAACAAAATCCCAAGTATGACGATAAGTTTTTGGGGCGTAAAGCCCGGCTCTTGATTAAATCACGCCGATTTTGAACAATACCGCCGTTATTTATTTCTTTGATTTGGTGAGAATTTTGTCGCAATTTTACAAAAAGCTCACGATCGGTCAGGATCTGGGCTCGGTATTGGTCAGAGGGCTGCGCGAGGCAGCCTTTTTGATTTACCTGGCTATTTCCTTGTTTTTCCTGATCTCCCTGATAACTTTCGACGCGAGTGATCCGGGGTGGTCCCATACCGGCGCCGGACGCCCCATCGCCAACGGCGGCGGCGCGGTCGGAGCCTGGCTTGCGGATTTTGCCCTTTCCCTGTTCGGACTTCCGGCTTTTTTGTTTCCGTTTCTGCTGTCAGGCTACGGTTACGCCATCTACAAAGGCCCCGCGTCGAAAGAACCGTACGGCGCCGCGATTTATCTGCTGCGCTGGTTCGGTTTCGGCACCGCGATGGCGGCGAGCTCCGCGTTGGCCGATATTCACCTGTTGCGCGTGCCTTTTCCCCTTCCGGAAACCGGCGGCGGAATTCTGGGCCAGGAGGCGGCCGGATTATTGACCGGAGCCTTCGGCGCGACCGGTGCCACGGTACTGCTCGTCTCTTTCTTCCTGGCCGGGGTTTCGCTCTACACCAGCCTGTCCTGGCTGAGTTTGCTGGACGCGGTGGGAAAAGGCGGCCTGATGATCGCCAACGGCTTCTTCACCGCTTTCCGGGCGCTCGGCGGAATATCCCGAGGGAAGCGAAACAGCCATGAAAACCGAGCCCGGACCGACCCGCCGAGAGAGAAGGTCAAGCCCAAGCGAATCGAACCCACGGTCAAACGCAAATCCCAAGCGCCGGAACTCAAGGACGCCAAAGAACCCAGGACACCGCTACGATTCCACAAGGCCGCGAAGCCGGCCGACACGCCTCTACCCAACGAGGGCGAACTGCCGCCCCTCGATCTCCTCAACAGTGTCGCTCCGAAGATCAAGGGCTACTCCGATGCGGCATTGGAGGAAATGTCTCAACTGGTCGAGACCATCCTCGCGGATTTCGGCGTGGAGGTCCAGGTCACCGAGGTGCACCCCGGCCCCGTCATCACGCGCTTTGAAATTCAGCCGGCGGCCGGCGTCAAAGTGAGCCGGATCAGCGGGCTGGCGAAGGACCTGGCGCGTGCCTTGTCCGTCACCAGCGTGCGGGTGGTGGAAATCATTCCCGGCAAGTCGGTCATCGGTCTCGAAATCCCCAACGAGGAGCGCGAAACCGTGTTGCTCCATTCGGTGCTTTCGTCCGAGCCTTACCGGCACTCCACGTCGCCCCTGACCCTGGTGCTCGGCAAAGACATCGGCGGCCAGCCGGTGGTGGCCAATCTGGCCCGCATGCCCCACCTCCTAGTCGCCGGCACCACCGGCTCCGGCAAGTCGGTCGCCATCAACGTCATGATCCTCAGCATGTTGTACAAGGCGCGGCCCGACGAGGTCCGGCTGATCATGATCGATCCCAAGATGCTGGAACTGTCCGTGTACGAGGGCATTCCCCATCTTTTGACCCCGGTCGTGACCGACATGAAGGAAGCCGCCAATGCCCTGCGCTGGTGCGTGGCGGAAATGGAGCGGCGCTACAAGCTGATGTCCATGCTGGGCGTCCGAAATCTGGCGGGCTTCAATCAGAAGGTCAGCGAGGCCATCGAAGCCGGCGAACCGATCCACGATCCCACCTGGTCCGCCGACCACGCCTTGGAAGACGAAGAACCTCCGACCCTCGCCCCGCTGCCCTACATCGTCATCGTCATCGACGAATTGGCGGACATGATGATGATCGTGGGCAAGAAAGTGGAGGAACTGATCGCCCGCCTCGCCCAGAAGGCGCGCGCCGCCGGCTTGCATTTGATTCTGGCCACCCAGCGGCCGTCCGTGGACGTCCTCACCGGCTTGATCAAGGCCAATATTCCGACCCGTATCGCCTTCCAGGTTTCGTCTCGCATCGATTCCAGAACCATCATCGATCAGGGCGGCGCGGAAGCGTTGCTCGGCAACGGCGACATGCTCTTCCTCCCACCCGGCACCGGGCTGCCGATGCGGGCGCACGGCGCTTTCGTCTCCGACCAGGAAGTGCATAACGTGGTCGAGTTCCTGAAGCGGACCGGCCGTGCCGATTACATCGACGAGATCACCCGGTTCTCCGAAGACGGCGGCGATTTTTCCGGCGGCAAATCGTTAGGCGGCGGAGACGGCGAAGAACTGGATCCGCTTTACGATGAAGCCGTGCGCTTCGTCACCGAATCGCGTAAAGCGTCCATCTCCAGCGTGCAGCGCCGGTTCAAGGTGGGCTACAACCGCGCGGCGCGGATGATCGAGGACATGGAGAAAGCCGGTATCGTAGGGCCCGCCGAAACCAACGGAAGCCGCGAAGTCCTGGCTCCGCCGCCGCCGGATGTCTGAGCACATGGCTGAATACAACGTCTTGATTTGTTGCTGAACTATCTCTGGGTCGGCTTTTTCCTGGCGGCCTTCGTTTCCGGACTGGTTCAGTGGCTGTGGCTGGACGACGGCGGGGCGTTCGCGCGCCTGATGCAAGCGGTGTTCGACGGCGCCAAGGCCGCGTTCGAAATTTCCCTGGGATTGACCGGCGCTTTGGCGTTTTGGCTCGGGATGCTCCGGGTCGGCGAGCGCGGCGGCTTTCTCAGGCTGCTTACCCGCGGGCTGACGCCTTTGCTCCGCCGCCTGATGCCGCAAGTCCCCCCGGATCATCCGGCCATGGGGGCGGTCGTGATGAATCTCTCGGCGAACGTCCTGGGACTGGACAACGCCGCAACGCCCCTGGGCATCAAGGCCATGCGGGAACTGCAAAGCCTGAACCCGAAGCCGGATACGGCCAGCGACGCTCAGATTCTGTTTTTCGTGATCAATGCGTCGTCCATCACCCTATTTCCGATCTCGATCTTGGTGTTCCGGGCACAGATGGGCGCGGCCCATCCGGCGGACGTCGTGGTTCCCATCCTGATGGCAACCTTCTGCTCGACGTTCGCCGGCTTTGCGAGCGTCGCCCTGCGGCAGCGCATTGGCCTACGCGATCCGGTCGTCCTCGCTTATATTGGCGGATTTGGCCTCGCGGTCCTCGGCTTGGCGTTCTATTTCGGCAGCCTGAACCAGGACGAGATGCAGCGGAACTCGGCGGCTTTCAGCAATTTCTTGCTGTTTTCCCTGGTCGCCGTGTTCCTGGCCGGCGCCGTTCGCCATCGGATCAACGCTTACCAAGCCTTCGTCGACGGCGCCAAGGAAGGATTTCACACCGCGATCACGATCCTGCCCTACCTGGTGGCGATGCTGGTCGCCATCGGTGTGCTGCGGGCGAGCGGATTGCTCGATGCCGTCATGTCCGGAATGCGTTTTCTTTGCGAGGCGGCGCAAATCGACACGCGCTTCGTCGATGCCCTGCCGACCGCGCTGATCAAGCCTTTCAGCGGCAGCGGGGCGCGCGCGATGATGCTGGACAGCATGCGCGCCTATGGGGTCGATTCTTTTCCGGCACGCCTCGCGACCATCATTCAGGGCAGCACCGAGACGACGTTCTACGTGCTTGCAGTATATTTCGGAGCGGCCGGTGTCAAAAACGTGAGATATGCGATAGGCTGCGGGCTTCTGGCGGACCTGGCCGGGGTGCTCGCGGCCATTGCGATCACCTATCGATTTTTTGGTTGAGAACATCATGCGCATCAACTTGAAAGCCTTGGGCTGCCGCCTCAACGAGGCGGAACTCGAATCCTGGGCCCGGCAATTCCAGCGCGAGGGATATCGTATCGTCGGCGACGCCGAGGAGGCCGATCTCATCGTGCTCAATTCCTGTGCGGTCACCCAGGAGGCCGTGCGTAAATCCCGGCATTTGATCCGCCGTGCGGCGCGCGAGAATCCAAGAGCGAAGCTGGTCCTGAGCGGATGCTACGCCACGTTGAACCGGGAGGAAGCCGAAAGTTTGGGCGTCGATCTCCTGGTCGCCAACGAGCACAAGGGGAACCTGATCGACATCGCCAAGAAGGCACTCGATCTGCCGGTGATGCCGGCGTTTTCGACCGATCCCGGCGAGTCGGCCCTATTCCGGCTCGGCCGCCAGCGCGCTTTCGTCAAGGTTCAGGACGGCTGCCGCTATCGCTGCGCGTTCTGCATCGTCACCGTCGCGCGGGGCGAAGAACGGAGCCGGCAGATCGACGAGATCGTCGCCGAGATCGCCGAACTGCATGCCCAAGGCGTCCAGGAAGCGGTGCTCACCGGCGTTCATCTGGGCGGGTACGGCAGCGATCTCGGCTTGGGGCTAGACCGGCTGATCCGCGCCGTGCTCGAGCGCACCGACATTCCGCGCTTGCGCCTGGGCTCCCTGGAACCTTGGGACTTACCGGAATCCTTCAGCGAACTCTTCGAAAATCCGCGGTTCATGCCGCACCTCCATCTGCCTCTGCAAAGCGGATCCGATTCGGTGTTGAGACGCATGGCGCGGCGCTGCAAGACCGCCGATTTCGCCCGACTGGTGGACCAATTGCGGAAAGACGTTGCCGACATCAATATCACCACCGACGTGATCGTCGGGTTCCCCGGCGAAACCGAAGCCGAATGGGAGGAGAGTCTGACCTTCATCGAAGCGATCGGGTTCGGCCATATCCATATCTTCGCCTACTCACCCCGCTCCGGAACCAAGGCCGCGGAAATGCCGGGCCATGTCCCGGCCGAGATCAAGAAAGCCAGGAGCCGCGCGCTGCATGAGATTTCGGAAAAACAGAAGCGTATGACCTTCGAGCGATTCCTGGGCCGCGAATTTCCCGTTCTCTGGGAAACCGAGAAATCAGCCTTGGGCGAAGCCTCCGAGGTCTTCGGTTATACGCCGAATTATCTGCGGGTTGCCGTTCGAGCCGAACCGGCAGAATCTTTGGCGAACCGTATCACCACGGTGCGGCTGACGGCCGTCGCCGACTCGGGCGATCATTCACTGGCCGAAGCGGTATCGGATTGCTCTCCGAGTTCTCCTTCCAAGAGATAGAGCGTGGCGCCGATCACCGCGGCCGGCGGCGTCAGGACGTTCAACACCGGAATCGTGAGCCCCAGCGTCACCAAACCGCCGAAACTGAACACCCCGAAAGGCAGTTTCCTGGCGATGCGGCGCTGCTCGTCGAACCGGTAACCGTAAGCTTCGAGCGGATAGGCCATGTATTCGAGAGCCAGGAACCAGGCGCTGAACGCCAGCCAAAGCAAAGGCGCGACGAGGTTGATGCCCGGCATCAGGAAAAGGATGAGCAGCGGAACGGCGCGGGTCAGAAAATAGAGCAGCCGTTTCGCCTCGGACAGCGAATCGCTCACCAGCGCTTTCCCCAACGGGACCTCCGCCACCGGCGCCGACCGGCCTTTCAGCAAAACGATCGTATTTTCCGCCAAGCGTCCGTAGAAAGGCGCTCCGACCAGATTGGCCAGCATGGTAAACGTGAAATACACGATGATCAGAAAACTCAGCCCGAACAGAGGCCAAAGCAGCCAACGCAGAAAATCCAGCCAGGCCGGCACCAGCCAATCCACGAAAGCCGAAAAGTAATAAATTCCGCCGGCCAGAGCCATGCCGTAGAGCACCAGGTTGATCAACAGAGGAATTCCGACCAGATGGCGTAAACCCGGCTTTGCGAGCATACGAAGTCCGCGCAGAAGACAGGCGGCGGAAAGATGCAGGTTGTTGAGCTTTTCGGTATTGAGTGGGGCATTCATGGCTGGTCTGGTCCGATAAAAAATGAATAACACTGTGAAAACGTTCGCCTCTTGCAGATCGTCATGAGAACGGGCGGCATTTGTCTATCGTCCGCTTCGACACCGGCGCGGGAACCGGCGTGCCGCGGTTCTGTCTCTTTTGATCGAGGCCTCGGGTGTACAAAAGCCGCAGTATAGGCCAAAGCCGGGCGAGTTGTTGCAACCCCGGCGCGTACTCTGTTTGGTCGTCATGAGCGGCAAAAAGCAAAAATGAGGAAATGACATCAATGTCCCACCGAATCATCCACGACACAACCATCGAATGCCTGCAGGGAAACATCGCCGATCAACCCGATATGGACGCTATCGTTAACGCCGCCAACGCCGCGTTGCGCACGGGCGGCGGCGTGGCCGGCGCGATCCATCGGGCCGCGGGGCCGGGACTCGAGGAGGAATGCCGGCGATTCGCCCCGCTTCGACCCGGCGAGGCGGTCATCACCGGCGCCCATGAACTGCCCAATCGTTACGTGATTCATTGCCTCGGTCCGGTCTATGGGGTCGACGAGCCCGCCGACGCATTGCTCGCCTCCTGTTACCGCAACGCGCTTCGCCTGGCCGAACAGAACGATATCCGGTCCATCGCCTTTCCGGCTCTCTCCACCGGCGCCTTCGGCTATCCGATGGAAGCGGCGGCACGCGTCGCCTTTGAGACCATACTGGAAGAAGTGCCGAAGCTTTCCTCGGTCAAGCACATACGCTTCGTCCTGTTCCATGCGAAAGACCGAGAGCTGCACGCGAGAATCCTCGACGAGATCTCGGAACGCCGGCCCGAAGACTTACCCTGAGCTCATACTTTCCGCAGGCGATCCGGCCCAAGAGCAAAGGACAAGCGCATGACCACCGATATCGATAGCCTGTTCGCTCCCGGCGACGCCTTGCTCGTCGTGGACGTGCAGAACGATTTCTGTCCGGGCGGAGCGTTGCCGATCGAAAACGGCGACGCGGTGATACCGGTTCTGAACCGCTGGATCGCGGCGGCCGCGAGGCGGAACGTTCCGATTTACGCCTCGCGCGACTGGCATCCTCTTGAACATATCTCCTTCAAAGAAAGCGGCGGTCCCTGGCCGCCTCACTGCATCCAGGACAGCGCCGGCGCAGGTTTCCATCCCGACCTGAAGCTCCCCGATTCGACCGTCGTCGTGACCAAGGGCGTACGCTTCGACCAGGATCAGAACTCCGCCTTCGACCAGACCGGACTTGGCCAGCATCTGCGCAGCAAAGGCATCAAACGCCTCTGGGTAGGCGGCCTCGCGGAAGACGTGTGCGTTCTCGCCACGGTGCTGGACGCACGTCAGCAAGGCTTCGAGGTCATGGTGATCCAGGAGGCTACCCGTCCGGTCTCTCCCCGAGGCGGAGAAGCGGCGCGACGAAAGATGCGCGAGGCCGGTGCCGGTATCGCAGCTTGACCTCCGTATGTAAAATACCGCCCCAGTAAAAATTCTCGTTATTATTCGCATTTTTTGGCTGCAGTCCTGCGTCTTACCGAAACATCATCCGCATATGACTTCGATGTCCGCTGACACCAAGCAAGGATGTCGCTCGTGGCTTGAGCCCGCTTTTTCGATCGTTGCCGCGACGGCGCTGCATGCCGCGGTTTGGGCCGCCTGGCTCGCCACCCCGGCGGATCCCGAGCCGGCGGAAACGCCGCCCAAGCTGCTGGAAGTCTCGCTGGTCGCGGCACAGCCGGAGGCGGCTCCGGAACCGCCTCAACCGCAAGTGCAACAACCTCCGCCCCGACCGGAGCCCGAGCCGGAAAAACCCGCACCGAAAAAACCGGACAAGTCCAAGCCGAAACCCAAGCCCAAACCAAAACCAGTGGTACGGGCCGCGCCCGAGCCGACACAAGACGCGGCGCCCGTCGAGGCTCCGGCCACCGCGCTTGTCCAGGCCAACAAGCCGGCGCCGCCGCCCCCCGCGCCTTTCGTCGAAGCCACCTACAAGGCGCCGGGACTCCATAATCCGCCGACGCGTTATCCACGCGTCGCGCTGGAAAGGCGTTGGGAGGGCAGAGTCACGCTGCGCGTTCAGGTCATGCCGAATGGCTCGGCGGGCGAAATCAAAATAGAAAGCAGCAGCGGCTACGGCATTTTGGACGAAGCGACCGTGGAGCAGGTCAAGAACTGGCGCTTTGTGCCCGCGCGCCGGGGAGACCGCGCCGTGGTCTCCTGGGTTATCGTCCCGATCGAATACAAGCTAAAACGATGAGAAAGGTTGTCGCATGATTCACTTATCTTCCGCCGATATCGTTCAGGTCACCCTCTGGGTTCTGATCGGGTTTTCCGTCATCACCTGGAGCATCATCTTTTTCAAAAGCTGGACGCTCTGGAACATCGGCCAGCGCAACCGCGGCTACAGCAAAGCGTTCTGGGCGGCTCCCGATCTCGCCGCAGCTTCCAGCCTGGAACATGCGACCAGCGCCCTGGGGCGCATCGCCGGGGCCGGATTCAGCGTGCTCACGGACGTGCGCAGCAACACCTCGCGCATGCTGGAGTGGAGCGGCGACATTCAATCGGTGCTGGAACGATCGCTGCGGCAGCAGATCAGCAAGGAGCGCAAGGATCTCGAACAAGGGCTGTCCATGCTCGCCAGCATCGGCAGCACCTCGCCCTTTGTCGGGCTGTTCGGCACGGTCTGGGGCATCATGCACGCGTTGAGGGACATCAGTGAGGCTAAATCGGCCAGCCTCGACGTAGTCGCCGGTCCGATCGGCGAAGCACTCGTCGCTACGGCCATCGGCATCGCGGCGGCCATTCCGGCGGTGTTGGCCTATAACTTCTTCCTGCGACGCATCAAGCTGTGCGAAGCGGATCTCGAATATTTCGCCACCGATTTCCTCAACCTCGCCGTGAAAACCGGCATCAAAGGCGACGGGAGCGAATGACCATGGGATTCAAGACCGACTCCTCCTCCGATCGGGAGGCGATGAGCGAAATCAACGTGACGCCGCTGGTCGACGTCATGCTGGTATTGCTGGTCGTGTTCATCGTCACCGCGCCGCTGTTGACCCAGGCCGTGAAGGTCGATCTGCCGAAAACCGAGAAAACCGATCCCGCTCCCGACCAACACCTCGCCACCATCGCCATCGACGCCCAAGGCCGAATTACCCTGAACGATCAACCGCAGCCTCTTGAGACCTTGGAGCAAGGCCTGCGCGACCTGCAGCAGGCCGACCCGGAACTGATCGTCCAATTCCAGGCCGACACCGCCGTTCCCTATGGTCGGGTCGCGGAAGCCATGGCTGTTGCACACAAGGCAGGCATCACCAAATTGGCCTTCATCACCCGCGAGTGACCGCTCCCGATACGTCGAAAACCGGGAGCGTCGGGAAAAGCCGGAATCGGCGCGCCATATTCATGGCATAATCCTAGAAACGGCAGTTGGACGTGCTCGAGTGTGCGCCGGGTGGGGCGGCTGGCAAGGCTGTCCTGAGCGAAGTCGAAGGGCCTGTCCTGAGCCCGGTCGAAGGGCGGTTCGCTTCGTTCACCGCATCCTGCTTTTCTGGTGCATCGAAGCGGTCAACCGCCGTTTCTAGGATAATTGGCCCATTTCTAGCGGTTCACACGCATGACGTCGAGCTTACAACGCGGCAAATTCACCACGACCTACGACGAGGAAAGCCTGTGCCGGGCCGGACTCAAAGTCGTACGGACCGAAGCCGAGGCGGTCGCAGCCTTGGCCGGACGCATCGACGGCAACTTCGCGTCTGCCTGCGAACTCATGCTGGCCTGCAAGGGGCGAACCATCGTGACCGGCATGGGTAAATCCGGCCATATCGGCGGCAAGATCGCCGCCACCCTGGCGAGCACCGGTACACCGGCCTTCTTCGTGCATCCTGGCGAAGCCAGCCATGGCGATTTCGGTATGATCACCGCGCACGATGTCGTTCTGGCTTTATCCAATTCGGGGGAGACCCCCGAGATCCTGGCTATCTTGCATCTCATCAAGCGGCTCCGTGTCCCCCTGATAGCCATGACCGGCAATCCCAGGTCCACGCTGGCCAAGCAATCGCTGGTACATATCGACACCTCGGTAAAAGAAGAAGCCTGCCCGCTCGGCCTTGCCCCCACCTCGAGCACCACCGCGGCCTTGGCGATGGGGGATGCTTTGGCCGTGGCCTTGTTGGAAGCGCGGGGATTCACGCGGGAGGATTTTGCCTTTGCCCATCCCGGCGGGAGCCTCGGACGAAAGCTGCTGACCCGAGTACAAGACGTCATGCACACCGGACCGGAAATGCCGGCGGTACCGGAACAAGCCTTGGTGCGCGATGCCGTTCTGGAGATAACGGCGAAAAAGCTTGGAATGACCGCTATCGTCGATAGCGACTTTCGCGTGCTCGGCATTTTTACCGACGGCGACCTCCGGCGCTCGTTCGAAAAAGCCCACGACATTCATACCACCCCGATCAATGAGGTCATGACACGAAGTTGCACCAAGGTTTCGGCCGAACTGTTGGCCGCGGAAGCGGTACGCATCATGGAAGAAAAGCGGATCAACGCTCTTTTAGTCGTGGACGAGGAGAACCGGCTGATCGGCGCGCTCAATATGCACGATTTGCTTAGAGCCGGGGTGGTTTGATGCCCGAGAACGTATCGCAAGACGTGTTGGCCCGTGCCGCCCGAGTCCGTCTGGTCATTTTCGACGTAGACGGCGTTCTGACCGACGGCAAGCTGTTCTTCGACCAGGACGGCCGGGAATACAAGAGCTTTCATGCCCGAGACGGCCATGGCATCAAATTGCTTCAGGGAACGGGCGTGGCTACGGCAGTGATCTCCGGCCGCCGCTCGCAGTCGGTGGCCTTGCGCATGGAAAGCCTCGGCATTCGCCACATCTATCAAGGGTGCGAAAACAAATTGGAAGCGTTCGACCAGCTTCGCCTGGAACTGGCGCTGGCGCCGGACGAGATCGCCCATGTCGGCGACGATCTCTTGGATCTGCCGATCATGCGGCGGGTCGGACTGGCGGTCGCGGTGGCCGACGCCCACTTCAGCATTCGACAGCATGCCCACTGGGTCACCGCCAACCCCGGCGGAGCTGGCGCCGCCCGCGAAGTCTGCGATCTCGTCATGAAAGCCCGGGGCACCCTGCAAGGCGTGATCGAGAGCCATTTCTAATGAGCATTTTCGCTCTGAGATCGCTGGTGACCTATCTGGCGCTGGCCACCCTGGCCTTGTCGACCTGGTGGCTCGCCGGCATCCTCACGCCGAGCGAGGAATCTTCGGGCACCGGGGCGCACGGGACGATCGACTATTATTCGAAAAACTTAAGTCGAACGCTGATGGACGAAAACGGCAAGCCCAAGCAATTGCTGTTTACGGTGAGCCTTACCCACTACGTGGACGGCGACCGTAGCGAATTGACCGAGCCGGTCCTGACACTCTACGGAGAGGACGGACCGCCGTGGGTCATTCATTCGGATCACGCCGTCATGCCGGGAAACAGCGATACCATATTTTTGAACGGAAACGTCCTGATTGTGCGCGAGCGGGACGAAAACGGCCGCACGCTGAAAATCGTCACGCAGAATGCCAGAGTCCAACCGGACAACAACTATGCCGAAACCGACGAATTCATACAGGTACTCAGCCCGCCGGACGAACTGACCGGCAAAGGTGCAAGAGTTCATTTCGGCGATGGTCTAAAGGTCACGATACTTTCCAATGTACGGAGAAAACATGAGATCCCTCAATAGCCGCCGTGATTCCTCGGCCTCGATCGGCGGCTCCGAATGTGATGTCGACTTTTTTTCGCGGATGCGTTCTCGGCAAACAGGCCCTGGACGGATAGGCCGCATCGTCTCAAGCCTGATGATTGTCCTGCCATTTTTCTGGGCAGGCGAAAACGCCTTCGCGCTGGACAGCGATTCAAAACAGCCGATTTATATCGAAGCCAACACGGCGACTTACGATGAGAAGAAAGGCGAAACCGTATACACGGGCGACGTGAAAGCCACTCAGGGCAGCCTCGAAGTCCTGGGCGATCAGATGACCGTTTATCAGAAAGGCGGCCAGACCGAGAAAATCGTGGTTACCGGAAACCCGACCCGGCTGAAACAAACGCCCGAAGGCGGCAAGGAAGACATTCACGGGACTTCGCAGCGGGCCGATTACTTCCCGGATACCGGAATTCTGATTCTGTACGACAAAGCCTTGGTCTGGCAGGGACAGAATTCGACCGCCAGCGACATCATCGAATATGACACCAAGAATGGCCTGTTCAAAGCCGGCAGCCCCACCACCAGCAGCAAACGCGTTCACGTGAAAATGCAGCCCAAAGAGAAATCAGAGTAAAACATGGCGATTCTGGCTGCTAGCGATCTGCTCAAGCGCTACAACAAGCGCAATGTCGTCAACGGAGTCTCGCTGCAAATCCGCAGCGGAGAAGTCGTAGGACTGCTGGGCCCGAACGGGGCGGGAAAAACGACCACCTTCTACATGATCGTGGGGGTAATACGCCCGGATGGCGGTACAATCTACCTGAACGATCACGACATCACGAATCTGCCCATGCATGCCAGGGCACAGCTCGGCGTAGGTTATCTGCCGCAGGAACCTTCGATCTTCCGGAAGCTGACCGTGGTCGACAACTTGCGAGCCGTGTTGGAATTGCGCAGGGGATTGACCAACGGACAGAGGGAACTGGTGATCGAGGAACTCCTCGACGAATTCAGCATCACTCATCTTCGCAATCAGCCGGCGCTGGGACTATCGGGCGGAGAGCGCAGACGCGTGGAAATCGCCAGAGCGTTGGCCTGCGAACCGCAATTCATGCTTTTGGACGAACCGTTCGCCGGGGTTGATCCGATCTCCATCATCGACATCCAAAAGATCATCGAGCATCTGAGAGACCGGGGCATCGGCATCCTGATCACCGAGCACAACGTGCGCGAGACGCTCGGAATATGCAACCGCGCCTATATCTTGAGCGGGGGCGTCGTGATCGCCGAAGGCACGGCACAGGACATCGTGCAGAACAAGGAAGTGCGCCAGGTTTACCTGGGCGAACATTTTTCCCTTTAGTCAGTCCCTTTCATGGTTAATACCTGTGCACTAGAATGAATCCGATTTTCACCCTCACGCTGCCAATGTGCATTTCTGGACGTAACGCTTCATGAAGCAAACTCTGCAACTCCGGTTGGGTCAGCAGCTGACCATGACCCCCCAATTGCAACAGGCCATCAAGCTGCTGCAGTTGTCGAGCCTGGACTTACAGCAGGAAATTCAGCAGGCGCTGGACTCGAACATGATGCTCGAGGTAGCGGAAGACGATGGCATCCCCGGGGAGTTTCAGGACTCTGTGGAAGCGCCGGCCGCCGCCAGCGAGCCGGACTTCAAGGAATTGTCGAATCTCGACGCGCAGACCGATATCCCGCAGGAACTGCCGGTCGATACCTCATGGGAGGAGGTGTACGACAGTTTTCAAATCTATTCGGCCGGATCGCCCGATTCCGATAACGACGATTTCATCTTTCAGCGGGCACCCGCCCAATCCTTGCAGGATTACCTGCACTGGCAGATGGAACTGACACCGTTCAGCGAGCAGGACTATGCCATCGCCACGGCGATCATCGACGCGATCGACGACGACGGTTATCTGACGGCCAGCGTGGAAGATATCCACCAGGGTCTCGTCACCCAAATCAATGATTTGGAAATCGAGGAAGTGACAGTCGTGCTGCATCGGATCCAGAACTTCGATCCGCCCGGGGTGGCCGCACCGGATCTCGCAACTTGCCTTGCGATTCAATTGAAGCAGCTGCCCGACGACACGCCTTGGAAAAAGGAAGCCCTCACCCTCGTGACCCGGCATCTGGAACTCCTAGCCAAGCGAGACCTTGCCAAGCTCAGACGCATTCTGGAGTTGTCCGAAGAAGACCTCAATCGCGTGGTGGCCTTGATCCGTACCTTGGAACCCAAACCCGGCCGCAAGATTTCCGCCGCAGAATCTCAATACGTGATTCCCGATGTTTTCGTGGTCAAGCAGGGAAACGATTGGGTCGTCGCCCTCAATCCGGAGATTTCGCCCAAGCTGCGCGTCAATCCGTTCTATTCGGGCATGATCAAGCGCGCCGACAACAGCGCCGACAACGTCACCATGAAGAACCATCTACAGGAAGCGCGCTGGTTCATCAAAAGCCTGCAAAGCCGCAACGAGACCCTCCTGAAAGTGGCTCGCTGCATCGTCGAACGCCAGAAGGACTTTCTGGACTACGGCGAAAGGGCCATGAAACCGCTCGTCCTGAGAGATATCGCCGAAGAAGTAGGCATGCACGAATCCACCATTTCCAGGGTGACGACGCAAAAATACATACATACCCCGAACGGCGTATACGAGTTCAAGTATTTCTTCTCCAGCCATGTCTCGACGAATGGCGGGGGAGAATGTTCGGCGACAGCAATCAAGGCGTATTTGAAAGAAATCATCGAAAGCGAGGATCCACAAAAGCCCCTGAGCGATCACACGATCGCCGCCATGTTGAAGGGACGTGGCATCAACGTCGCACGCCGTACCATCGCTAAATATCGGGAAGCCATGGCCATTCCGCCGTCCAACGAAAGAAAGCGCGTTTTTTGATCCTTTTCGATAACCATCATCCAAAACTACGGAGATCATTATGCAGATCAGCATTACCGGCCATCACGTCGATGTCACAGAAGCCCTGAAAAATTACGTCACGGAAAAAATGCAGCGAATCGAACGTCATTTCGACAAGATCGTCAATGTGCACGTGGTGCTCGCCGTGGAAAAGCTGGTTCAAAAAGCGGAGGCGACAGTGCAGGTCAACGGCGCCAGTTTGTTCGCCCTGGAGGAAAGCGAGGACCTATATGCCGCCATCGACGGCATGGTCGATAAGCTCGACCGGCAAGTCATCAAACACAAAGAAAAAGTCCAGGAGCGCTGAGGCCGCCCCTCGGTATAATGGTTTTTCGGCTTTATGGGCGTAAGCTAAACGTCGCCATGAAACTCGTCATCGTCAGCGGTCTGTCCGGA
Source organism: Methyloversatilis universalis (assembly GCA_020723665.1). Classification (GTDB taxonomy): domain Bacteria; phylum Pseudomonadota; class Gammaproteobacteria; order Methylococcales; family Methylococcaceae; genus Methylocaldum. Next base: position 101,934 of record DYIL01000004.1, on the reverse strand, counting down.
TCAGGGAAGAGTATCGCGCTGGAAACGCTGGAGGATTCCGGCTATTACTGCATCGACAATCTGCCGGTCGCGCTGTTCGAATCGTTTATCCGGCAGGCCGTGATCAGCAACCCGGGCGCGTTCCGGAAAACCGCGATCAGCATCGACGCCCGAAATCAGAGCGCGAGTCTCGAACAGTTTCCCGTGACCTTGGAGCTGGCCGACAAGTTCGGAATAGAGTGTCAGATTCTCTTCCTGCAGGCGGAGACGGACACTCTGCTGAAGCGTTTCAGCGAAACCCGCCGCCGACATCCGTTGACCGATTCATCCCACCCGCTCAGCGAAGCGATCGAGTTGGAGCGCAGGCTGCTGGAACCCGTCGCCAGCCGCGCCCATCTCCTGATCGACACCAGCTATACCAACATTCACCAGTTGCGCGAACTGATCAGAGGGCGTCTCGCGGCGAAGCAGGACCACTTGATGTCTCTGTATTTCCTCTCGTTCGGCTACAAGAACGGCATTCCGCTCGATGCGGACTTCGTTTTCGATGCACGCTGTCTACCCAACCCGCACTGGGAACCCAGCCTCCGCAGCAAGACCGGCAAAGACCCGGAGGTCATCGAGTTTCTCGCCAATATTACCGAGGTCCAAGGCTATCTGGACGACGTCGCGGCTCTGCTGCAACGCTGGATACCCAGGTTCGCGGCCGAAGATCGCAGTTATCTCACTGCTGCCATCGGCTGTACCGGCGGACAGCACCGTTCGGTGTACTTGGTGGAAGCACTGGCGGAGCGCTTCCGTTCGGACACTTACGATATCCTCGTCCGGCATAGAGACCTGAATTAGGCCTTGACGCCGGAAAACGCGGATATGGGATCCCGCATTTCCCCGGACGATAACCGGTTTCGGTATAATTCCCCCGGTTGAACGGTGCGGAATCATGCTTCCTATTTCAAAACGACTACCTCTTATTTTTTTTAGTCTCATTCTCGCCGCTCTTACGCCGGCCTACGCGGCCAAAAAAACGGCCCCGAAACAGCAGCCCAAGGAGACCGCCCAAGCGAAGCTCGATCAACTGTCCATCGCGTATCTGGCGCAGGAAACCCAAAGCCAGCCGACCCTACCGTTCTTCGATGAAGTGATCGCCGACCAGGGCATTCAGGGCGCCCGCCTGGGCATTCAAGACAACAATACCACCGGCCGCTTCACCCGCCAGCATTTCAGCCTGCGTGAAAGCATCGTGCCGCAGGACGGTGATGTCGCCGCGGCGTTCAAAGCCCTACTCGCGGACGGACACAGGCATATCCTACTGAACCTGGACGCCGCCAAGATCCTTGAACTCGCGGCTTTCCCCGAATCGCAAAACGTTCTGCTTTACGACATCGCCAGCCGGGATGACGGGCTTCGCGACGAGGCCTGCCGCTCCAACGTGCTGCACCTCCTGCCCAGCCGAGCGATGCGCGCCGACGCCCTGGCGCAATACTTCGCGAAGAAGCGCTGGAACAAGTGGTTCCTAGCGGTCGGCCCCGGCGACGGCGACAAACTCTACGCCGAAGCGATCAAACGCGCCGCCAAGCGTTTCGGCTCCAAAATCGTTGCGGAGAAGACATGGCAACACACCTTCGACGAACGCCGCACACCGGAGTCCGAAGTGCCGGTTTTCACCCAGGGCATCCAATACGACGTGCTCATCGTCGCCGACGAGTCGGGCCTGTTCGGCGATTATCTTCCTTATCGCACTTGGCAACCGCGCCCGGTGGCCGGCACTCAGGGGCTGGTCGCGGCCGCCTGGCACCGGACGCACGAAGCCTGGGGCGCGCTGCAACTGCAGAACCGCTTCCGCGATCAAGCCGGCCGCTGGATGACCGAGGAGGATTACGGCGCCTGGCTGGCGGTGCGGGCGATCGGCGAATCGGCCACACGCGCCAAATCCGTCGATTTCGACAAGGTGAAAGCTTTTATGCTGGGCGAAGAGTTTGCTTTGGCGGGATTCAAAGGCGTGCCTTTGTCGTTCCGGCGCTGGAACGGACAATTGCGGCAGCCGGTGCTGCTCGCCTGGTCGAGGTCGCTGGTGGCCGTCGCTCCGGTGGAAGGCTTCATCCACCCCAAAAACGAATTGGATACGCTGGGTTACGATGAAGCTGAGTCGAAGTGCCGATTCTAAGCGTGGTATGTACCCTGGCTTTGTAAGCGCGTCATCATCGGTTTCCTTCGGCGAAAACACATTACAAAAATCCACGATTCGCGAGAGGACAGACTTGATGAAAAAACAGCTGATGTCGGCGCTTCTGCTGGGCGGAATGGTGTCGGGTTCCGCCCTCGGCGAAACCGTTTACGTCACCTTGGAAAAAGACAATGCCCTGGCCGTGGTCGATGCCGCGCAACGGAAACTCGTAAAGACCGTCAAAATCGGCAAACGGCCGCGCGGCATCGTACTGAGCAAGGATCAGCGCCAGCTTTACGTCGCGGCAAGCGACGATGACACCATTCAAATCATCGATACGGACAGCCTGAAAGTCGTCGGAAAGCTGCCTTCCGGGAAAGATCCGGAAACCTTCGCCATGGACCCCGATGGCCGGTACCTGTATGTCTCGAACGAAGACGACAACCAGGTGACCGTGATCGACATCGCCGGCAAAAAGGCGGTCAAAACCGTTCCGGTCGGCGTCGAGCCGGAAGGTATCGCGGTCAGCCCGGACGGAAAGTGGGTAGTCAGCACCAGCGAAACCACCAATATGGTCCACTGGATAGATCGCCAAAGTCTCGACATCGTGGACAACACCCTGGTCGACCCACGCCCCCGCGCCTGCGCGTTCAGCGACGACAGCCGGCAGCTCTGGGTCACCTCGGAAATCGCCGGCACCTTGACCGTATTCGATGTCGATACCCGCCAGCCGGTCAAGAAGATCGGCTTCAAGATTCCCGGCGTCACGCAGGAGAAAATCCAGCCGGTCGGCATACGCATCGACAAAGACCGGCGTTACGGCTATGTCGCCTTGGGACCGGCGAACCGGGTCGCCGTCATCGATGCGCAAAAACTGGAAGCCGTCGATTATTTCCTGGTCGGGCAACGGGTGTGGAATCTCGAGTTTTCGCCGGATCAGGCGCGGCTTTACACCAGCAACGGCGTGAGCAACGACATATCCATCATCGATCTCAAACAGCAAAAGGTATTGAAGTCGGTGGCCGTCGGCCAATACCCCTGGGGACTCGTGGTTAAACCATGACTCCAAATCCCTCGCCTGCCCTGAGCGTGACCGGGCTTTCCTACGCGTACGGCAAGAAGAAAGCTCTAGACCGCGTGAGTTTTGCCGTCCAGCCGGGCGAGTGCACCATCTTGCTCGGTCCCAACGGCGCCGGCAAGACCACCCTGTTTTCCCTGATCACCCGACTTTACGCCAGCCGCGAAGGCCGCATCCAAATTGCGGGACACGATGTCAGAAAAGAACCCAGCCGCGCCCTTGCGCAACTCGGCGTCGTATTCCAGCAACCCACCCTGGATCTCGACCTCACCGTGATGCAGAACCTTCATTACCATGCTTCGCTGCACGGTCTGAGCCGGCGCCGAGCCGACGCGCGCATCCAGGAAGAGCTGGAACGGCAAGGCATGTACGAACGGCGCAAAGAAAAGGTTCGCCAGCTCAACGGCGGCCACCGGCGCCGGGTCGAAATCGCTCGCGCCCTGTTGCACAACCCCCGGCTGCTGCTGTTGGACGAGCCCACGGTGGGCTTGGACGTTCCGAGCCGGAAGGCCATCGTCGATTACGTGCATCGTTTATGTTCGGACAGCGGCATTGCCGTGCTCTGGGCGACCCATCTCATCGACGAGATTTATGAGGACGATCGCCTGATCGTATTGCACCGAGGAGCCGTCCAGGCAGAAGGCTCGGTCCCGGACATACTGAAAGCCGCCGGCGCCGAAAACGTGGGCGATGCCTTCCATATGTTGACACGGGAGGCCGCATGAGAGTCATGCACTACCTCCAGGCGCTGCGCGGCATCGTGGCGCGGGAACTGCTGCGCTTCGTCCACCAGCGCGAACGCTTCGTATCGGCCCTGGTGCGCCCCCTGGTCTGGCTGTTCATCTTCGCCGCCGGGTTCCGCTCCACGCTCGGCGTCGCCATCATTCCGCCCTATGAAACGTACATCCTGTACGAGGTCTACATCACACCGGGACTGCTCGGGATGATTTTGCTGTTCAACGGCATGCAAAGTTCCTTGTCCATGGTTTACGACCGCGAGATGGGCAGCATGAAAACCCTCTTGGTTTGCCCCCTGCCCCGTTGGTACCTGCTGATCGACAAGCTGCTGGCAGGCGTACTGGTCGCGGTCTTGCAGGCTTATACGTTTCTCCTGATCGCCTGGTTCTACGACGTCCAGGCTCCCTTGGAAGGCTATCTGACCGTTTTGCCGGCGTTGATCCTCTCCGGTTTGATGCTCGGCGCGCTCGGCCTGTTGCTGTCTTCCTTCATCAAGCAACTGGAAAACTTCGCCGGCGTCATGAATTTCGTGATCTTTCCAATGTTTTTCCTGTCAACGGCGCTCTATCCGCTGTGGAAGATCCAGGAGTCGAGCGAACTCCTTTATACGCTCGCTTCCTACAACCCCTTCTCCCAGGCCGTGGAGCTCATCCGTTTCGCGCTCTACGGGCAGTTGAATCTTTACGCCTGCGTTTACACGTCCGCGGCGCTGATCGTTTTCCTGATCGTCGCCATCATCGGATACAATCCCTCACGAGGCATGATGCAACGCAAGGGGGGGGCAGCCGCATGACAAAAACGAAGACGATTTTGGTAACCGGCGGCGCCGGATTCATCGGGGGGAATTTCGTGCTTCGGCAGATGCGCCGGGAGAATCTTCAGGTCGTCAACCTGGACGCCCTGACCTATGCCGGCAATCTGGATACGCTGGACAGCATCAAGGACAACCCCAACCACGTGTTCGTCCTGGGATCCATCGGCGACCGCAGCCTAGTCGATTATCTCCTGGAACGCTATCGGCCGGACGCCATCGTCAATTTCGCCGCGGAAAGCCACGTCGACCGGTCTATCGACTCGCCGGAGCCTTTCATTCAGACCAACATCCTCGGCACATTCCAACTACTCGAGGCAGCGCGCCGCTATTGGCGCTCGCTCGCTCCCGAGGCGCACAGAGCGTTTCGCTTCCTCCACGTTTCCACCGACGAGGTCTACGGAACGCTGGGTTCCGAAGGATTCTTCACCGAGGAAAACCCTTACCGCCCGAACTCACCCTACTCGGCTTCCAAGGCCTCATCGGACCACTTGGTCAGAGCCTATTTCCACACTTACGGAATGCCGACTCTGACCACCAACTGCTCCAACAACTACGGGCCGTACCAATTCCCGGAAAAACTGATTCCCTTGATGATCTATAACGCCGTCAACGGCAAGCCGCTGCCGGTTTACGGGACCGGCGCCAACGTGCGCGACTGGCTTTACGTCGAGGATCATTGCCGAGCGATCGAGCGAGTCATCGAGGAAGGCAAGCCGGGCGAAGTCTACAATATCGGCGGCAACAACGAAAAAACCAACCTGGAAGTCGTGGAGACCATCTGCCGCATGCTGGACGAACTACTGCCGAACTCCAAATTCCGCCCGCACCGCGAACTCATTACGTTCGTCGCGGATCGCCCCGGTCATGATCTCCGCTATGCGATCGATGCCAGCAAGATCCGGCGGGAACTGGGATGGGAGCCGGCCGAAACCTTCGAAACCGGATTGCGCAAGACCGTGCAGTGGTATCTGGAAAACCAGACCTGGTGCCGGCGGGTCATGGACGGCAGCTACCGGGGAGAACGCTTGGGCATCGAAAACGCCTGAGGAAAGCCGACACGCCGACCGGAATGAACAACACATAAGGGGGATACCGTTGTGTCCGATAATCTAAAGGGGATTATTCTGGCCGGGGGCTCGGGTACCCGTCTGCACCCGTTGACCTACGTCGTGAGCAAGCAATTGCTGCCGGTTTACGACAAACCGATGATCTATTACCCGCTATCGGTGCAGATGTTGGCGGGCATCCGCGACATACTGATCATCACCACGCCCCAGGACGCGCCTTTGTTCCAAAGCCTGTTGGGCGACGGCGGGCAATGGGGCATGTCGATCCGTTACGCGGTTCAGCCGAAACCCGAAGGGCTCGCCCAAGCTTTCATCATCGGACGGGACTTCATCGGCTGGGATCGCTGCTGCCTGATTTTGGGCGACAACATCTTCTACGGCCACGGTCTGCAAACCTATTTGGAAAACGCGGTCGGCCGCGAAACCGGCGCCACGGTGTTCGGTTACTGGGTCAAGGACCCCGAACGCTATGGTGTCGCCGAGTTCGACGAAAACGATCGAGTCGTCGGTGTGGTGGAAAAACCCAAGCACCCGAAATCCAACTACGCCATCACCGGCCTTTATTTTTACGACAACCAGGTGGTCGACATGGCGGCCGACCTGAAACCCTCGGCACGGGGCGAACTCGAAATCACCGACATCAACAACCTGTATCTGAAGCAAGGCCAGCTTCGGCTCGAAAAACTCGGCCGCGGCGTCGCCTGGCTGGACACCGGAACTCACGATTCCTTGCTGCAGGCTTCCAATTTCATTCAAACGATAGAAGAACGTCAGGGCCTCAAGATCTGCTGCCCCGAGGAAATCGCCTGGAGTCAGGGCTGGATCAGCGCCGGCGATCTGGAAAAGCACGCCATGAAGCTGAACAAGAGCGGTTACGGCAAATATCTGATCCGACTTCTGCAATTTGGGCGCCCCGCATGAAGATAGAATCGACCGCCTTACCGGGAGTACTGCTGATCGAGCCCGATGTTTTCGGCGACGCCCGGGGCTTCTTCCTGGAAACGTGGAATCGGCGCCGCTACCGCGATGCCGGCCTGGACCGGGAGTTCGTCCAGGACAACATGTCCCTGTCCCGCAAGGGCATTCTGCGCGGCTTGCACTTCCAGAACCCGAACCCCCAGGGCAAGCTCGTGCAGGTCTTGCAAGGCGAAGTATTCGACGTGGCGGTGGACATCCGCGTCGGCTCTCCGACTTTCGGCCGCTGGTTCGGAGCGCTGCTTTCGGGCGAAAATCACCATCAGCTTTATGTGCCGGAGGGCTTCGCCCACGGCTTCTGCGTGCTGAGCGAGACTGCGCTTTTTTCCTACAAGTGCACCGATTTCTACAATCCGGGCGCGGAATACAGCTTGCGCTGGGACGATCCGGATTTGGGCATCACTTGGCCGATAGAAAATCCTATTTTGTCGGCGAAGGACCAGTCCGCCCGCTATTTGAAGGATTTTCCCCGCGACGTGTTCCTCGTCTTTGACGCATGAAGATTCTCCTGATCGGATGCGACGGGCAAGTCGCCTGGGAACTACGCCGCAGTCTGGCCTGCCTGGGCGAAACGGTAGCGCTGGGCCGACGGTCGACACCCGTCCTGGACCTGGCCGATCCCGGCTCCATCCGGAAAGCGATCCGGCAAACCCGGCCCGAACTGATCGTCAACGCGGCCGCCTACACCGCCGTGGATAAAGCGGAACAGGACAGCGATCTCGCATTCAGGATCAATGCCGTGGCACCTGGCATTCTGGCCGAGGAAGCGCTCGCCGTCGGCGCCGGACTGATCCATTACTCCACCGACTATGTCTTTCCGGGCGATGGCCGAAGGCCTTATCGCGAGGACGATGCCGTCGGGCCGCAAAACACCTACGGCCGAAGCAAGCTGGCCGGCGAAGAAGCCATCCGTCAGGTCGGTGTGAGTCACTTCATTCTCCGCACCGCCTGGGTTTATGGACGGCGCGGGCAGAATTTCTTGCTCACCATGCTGAGGCTGATGCGAGAGCGGGAATGTGTCCGCATCGTGGACGATCAACTCGGCGCGCCGACCTGGAGCCGGCTCATCGCCGAAGCCACTGCCTTTATGATCGCCAAATCCACCGCGAAAGGACGGTTCGAGCCGGGCGATCGGCAAGGGACTTATCATCTGAGCTGTGCCGGACAGACCAGTTGGTTTGGCTTCGCCTGCAGAATACGCGATTATTCCCACAAAAAAGGATTGTTGCCGGAATCCGCCGCCAGGCTCGAACCAATCCCGAGCGCCGAATATCCCACTCCCGCACGGCGCCCGAACTATTCCGTGCTTTCGAACGAAAAGCTCTTCGAGCGATTCGGCCTGGCCTTGCCCGATTGGGACCAGGCTCTCCGCCTCTGCCTGGATGAAGTCGGGCACTGATCACGATCTCCGGGTCCTGGTTTGGCGCAGCGACATCGGTATAAGCAAGAAGATTGTGCGAATCTAAACGGATTGCGTGAGAAAATACTCCGCGATAGCGAGTCACTCAGGAGGGTTTGCTATGATTTGCCGCCCCATGAAGCGGGAACAGGCACTGTCTCTGTTGCGCGAGCATCGCGAGGACATACAGCGTCGATTTGGCGTCAAACATCTGGCCTTGTTCGGATCGACCGCGCGGGATGAAGCGCGCGAGGACAGTGACGTAGATGTGTTGGTCGATTTCGAGACCACCCCTACTTTCGACGGCTACATGGGGTTATTGTCCTATCTCGAACAGATGTTCGGAAAAAAGGTGGATTTAGTAACGAGCAGCGGCCTCAAGCCCAGAGCGCGCCCCAGAGTGGAGAAGGATTTGATCCGTGTCGCGTGATTGGTTGCTTTACCTCGACGATTTGACCGAAGCGGCGGAGAAGATTGGCCGATTTGTAACGGACCGGACCTTGGATGAATTCACCGCCGACGAAACCCGGTTCGATGCAGTCCTGTTCAACCTGCAAGTGATCGGAGAGGCCGTCAAGCATCTGCCGGAGACGGCCCGGGCGGCTATGCCCGAAATCGACTGGTCAGGAGCGGCGCGGCTCCGGGATATCATCCTTCGCCGGCTCCGGCACCACCGGCGCCGTCGCGCACGAAATGGGCCGGCGCTGGATCATGGTGGAATTGGGGGAACACTGCCATACCCATATCATCCCCCGGCTGAAAAAGGTCATTGACGGCGAAGACCCCGGCGGCATCACCCAAGCCGTGAACTGGGGTGGCGGCGGGGGTTTCCGCTATTACCGGCTGGCACCGTCCCTTCTGGAAAAGGATCGCTGGGGCAACTGGATCATCAGCCGGCAATACAACCCCGCCATGCTGGCCGAGGCGGTGTGCAAGCTGATGGGCTACACCTATGCCCCATCAGAACGGCACTACTGGCAACACGGCACTTCATCGGAACGGGATTTCATCTATGTCAACCCAAAGCTTGACCCATGACCAGCTTCGGGCCATTGCAGAGGAAGTCGGCGAGGAGCGAAGCCTGTTGGTCTGCTGCAAAGCATTCCGCAGCTCGAACCTGGATGCGTTCCCCAACCTGACCGTGAAGAAGATTCCCCACGCCGTGCTGCGCAAGTGCGAATGGGGCCATGACGATTACAGCCTGAACGTCGCCAACCTGCCCATGGCCCAACCGCGCGAGGAACTCCCACCGCCAAAACGGAAAAAGCGGGGGCCGGTTCATCCCGATCTGTTCGGTGAAGGGGAGGGCTAAGCCATGGCCGAGCGTACCCTTCGTACCGTTACTCAACGCCTGTCGCTTCGCAAGCCCCAGGCGGATTCTCTGGAGATCCTGGCCGAAGTCTTGGACGGGGTAAGTCTCACCAATGGCGCCACACTGATAACGGCCGAAACCGTCCGGGCCATTTGCAGGGAGCGCGGCCTCCCCCAGGTGGAGGACTTCGAGCGGGAATTCCCCTCCCTGTGTTTTGCCCTAGCGACCGGCGTGGGCAAGACCCGACTCATGGGCGCCTTTATTGCCTATCTGTACCTCACGGGTCGGAGCCGCCATTTCTTTGTCCTTGCCCCGAACAAGACCATTTACGAAAAGCTAATCGGCGACTTTTCGCCCCACCATCCGAAGTACGTCTTTAAGGGCATCGCCGAGTTCGCCCAGAATCCGCCCTTACTGATTACCGGCGACAACTACGAGAGCGGGCGCGGCGTACGCCTGGATGACGGGCGGTCGACGGACCTGTTCGGTTCGGATGTGCATATCAACATCTTCAACATCGACAAGATCAACAAGGAAGAAGGGCCGCGCGGCCGGCCCAAGATGAAGCGCCTTCAGGAGACCATCGGCGAAAGCTACTACGACTATCTCGCCAAGCTGGATGATCTGGTCCTGATCATGGATGAGGCCCACCGCTACCGGGCCAGCGCCGGGGCGAAAGCCATTGATGGCTTGAGACCGATTCTCGGGCTGGAGTTGACCGCCACCCCGAAAACCGTCGGGGCGAATTCAGTACCCTTCCGCAACGTCGTTTATCGGTACGGCTTGGGCGAGGCCATGGCCGATGGTTTCGTGAAGGAGCCTGCCGTCGCCACTCGCGCCAATTTCGATCCTAAATCGGTTGCAGAAGAGGACTTGGAGCGGATCAAGCTGGAAGATGCAGTACATCACCACGACCACGTAGCGGTCGAACTGGACCGCTATCACCGCGTCACCGGGCGACCCAAAGTGCATCCCTTCATTCTGGTGGTGGCCCAGAATACCGAGCACGCCAAGCGGCTGCGGACCTTCATCGAATCCGAAGAGTTCTTTCAGGCGCGCTTCAAGGGCAAGGTGGCCGAAGTGCATTCGGCCCTGCGCGGAGAGGAAAGCGAAGAAGCCACGGAACGGTTAGTGGCTTTGGAGCAGGACGGGCGCACCGAGATCGTCATCCATGTCAACAAGCTCAAGGAAGGCTGGGACGTCACCAACTTGTACACCATTGTGCCCTTACGGGCCTCCGCGTCGGACATTCTCACAGAACAAACGCTTGGGCGCGGCCTGCGCTTGCCTTATGGCGCACGGGTCTCGCGCGGGGATGACGACGAATTCGCGGCAGTGGACCGGTTGACCGTTATCGCCCATGAGCGCTTCGATGAAATCATCAAGAAAGCCAAAGAGCCCGGCTCCATTGTTCTGAAGCAAATCGTGATCGGGGATGGCGGCGAGGTCTCCGCTGCCGGAGCCAGCCTGGTCGAATCGAAATCCATGGCCGAAACGCTGATCTTGGGCGGTGAAATGAGCCTGCCCGGCGTCTCAGAGTCGCCTCCGACCGTTTATACATTCCGCAACGCCGAAGAGCGGCGCACCGCTGAAGTTACCTTGGAAGTCATCCGGAAGTATGAGCGCCGTCTGGCGGACGTGGCGGAACTGCGAAAGCCGGAGGTCAAGGAACAAATCGGCCGGGAGGTTCGGGAATTACTCCAGCCACTCCAGAGGAACCCGGAAGGATTCGACGACGCGCCGCGCGTCGATGACATCGTGGTTTCGGTGACCGAAACCGTGGCCAAACGCACGATATCCATTCCCCAGATTGTGGTGATCCCGAAACGTCAAGTCTGTTTTACCTTCCGGGATTTTGATCTCAAAGACCTGAATACCATCAATTTCCATCCGGTCGACGACGGTTTAGTGATTCAGACGATCCGCACCGAAGTCCGGACCAATCTCGCCAGGACGGCAGGCGAAGCTCAGGAGGACCGCTTGGAGGACTATCTTGTCCGCTATCTGGTCGATCGCGATGAAGTCGATTACGACACTAAGGCCGATCTCCTCTACAAACTGGCCGGACAGGTCGTCGACCGTATCCGCTCGTATCTATCGAGCTACGCGGATGTGGAAAACGTGTTGCTGCGTAGCGGTCGGCGGCTCGCCGACTTCATCTTTCATCAAATGATGGAGCACTATGAAGAAACGCCGCTGGGCGAAAACGACTATGATATCCGGGTCACGCGGGGGTTTGTGTTGCTCCAGCCGCAACCGCTGAATATCGTGCCGGGCCAAAGAGCACGGGATTTTCGGCAGACCGTCTCGCCCGTTTCGGAAACCCGCCGGCAGATATTCGGCGGCTTTCAGAAGTGCTGTTACATTTTGCAGAAATTCGACTCCGACCCGGAACGGCGTTTCGCCGTCCTGATCGACAGCGAAAAGCAGGTTGAGAAGTGGATTAAGCCGGGCCGGGCACAATTCCAGATCGAATATCGTTCCGGGGAAAGTTACGAGCCGGACTTCGTAGTGGAAACTCAGGCCGCTGTGAAGTGGTGTCGGGCGGCTAGTCAGCATGCCGCTGAATGCGGCGGTAAACCCTGGACCTATCTGCTTATCCCGGATGATCGGATTACCGGATCGGCAACACTTCAGGGGTTGATGGCGAACTGTACGTTGATTTAGTTGCACCGATTCCGCTCCGCCAAAAAGCGTCGATAGAACGTGAGGAATCCATCTCTCGAATCAGACGACAACCTGCAAGCGAACCGACCTTCATGACAGAAGCTTTCGATCCTCGTTTCATTCACCTCCGCGTCCATACCGAATATTCCCTGGTCGACGGCCTGGTCGATGTGAAGGTCCTGGTCAAGCGCACGGCGGCGCTCGGTATGCCGGCGGTGGCGGTGACCGACCAGTCCAATTTGTTCGCCCTGGTCAAATTCTACAAAGCCGCGCTGGCCGAAGGCGTGAAACCCGTCGCCGGAGCCGATGTGCTGCTTTACAACCACGCGGAGCCGGCCTTACCGTACGCGTTCACGCTGTACGTGCAGAATGCCGTGGGCTACCGCACCCTGACGGAGCTGATTTCCCGCAGCTATCGGGAGAACCAGCATCAGGGCGTGCCGCAGTTGATGCCGGAGTGGCTGGAAGAAAGAAACGAAGGGCTCTTAGCCTTGTCCGGGGGGCGCCGGGGCGATATCGGTCAGGCTTTGCTGGCGGGCAATACCGGTGAAGCCAAGCGCCTGCTCGAACATTGGCTCAAGGTTTTCGATCAGCGCTTTTACCTCGAACTGCAGCGCACCGGGCGTGCGAACGAAGAGGAATACATCGAAGGCGCCGTGAATCTCGCGATCGAATTCGATGCGCCGGTGGTCGCGACCAACGACGTGCGCTTCATCAGCCCATCGGAATTCGAAGCCCACGAAGCCCGGGTTTGCATCCATCAGGGCCGGGTACTGGACGATCCGCGCCGGCCGCGGGATTACAGCGAGCAGCAGTACCTCAAGAGTCCCGAGGAAATGGAACAGTTGTTCGCCGATATTCCGGAAGCCCTGGAAAACACGGTGGAGATCGCCAAGCGCTGCAATCTGGAACTCACCCTGGGCAAAAACTTTCTGCCCCAATTCCCAGTACCGGAGGGCATGACGACGGCAGAGTTCTTCGCCGAGGAGTCGCGCAAAGGACTGAAGGAGCGTCTGGCCGTCCGCCCGCCCACCGGCAAAGGGACTTTGGAGGAACGGCGCAAGCGCTACGAAGAGCGGCTTGAGCTGGAAATCTCGGTGATCAACCAGATGGATTTCCCCGGCTATTTCCTGATCGTGGCCGATTTCATCCAATGGGCCAAGAGAAACGGCATTCCGGTGGGCCCGGGGCGCGGATCGGGCGCGGGTTCGCTGGTGGCTTACGCGCTCAAGATCACCGATCTCGATCCCATCGAGTTCGATCTATTGTTCGAGCGCTTCCTGAACCCCGAGCGCGTATCCATGCCCGACTTCGACGTGGACTTCTGCATGGAGCGCCGCGACGAGGTCATCGATTACGTGGCGCGCAAATACGGGCGCGACCGCGTGTCTCAGATCATCACCTACGGCAGTATGGCGGCCAAGGCGGTGGTGCGCGACGTAGGCCGGGTCCTGGGCCATTCCTACGGCTTCGTGGACAAGATCGCCAAGCTGATTCCGTTCGAGTTGGGCATCACCTTGGACAAGGCCCTCAGCGACAGCGAAGACCTCAGAAAGCTGTATGAAAGCGACGAGGAGGTCCGAACGCTGATCGACCTCGCCAAATCGCTCGAAGGCATCACGCGGAACGCCGGCAAACATGCCGGCGGCGTCGTCATCGCGCCTTCCCAGCTGATCGATTTTTCTCCGCTGTACTGCGAACCGGGCGGCGAAAACCTGGTGACCCAGTTCGACAAGGACGACGTCGAAGCCGTCGGCCTGGTGAAGTTCGACTTTCTGGGACTTAGAACCCTAACAATCATCGACTGGGCCCTGGATACCATCAACAAGCAGCGGGCCGAAAAAGGCGAGCCGCCGGTCGATATCACCCAGATCCCCCTCGACGACCTCGACACCTATAATCTGCTCAAGAACTGCCAGACCACCGCCGTCTTCCAGCTCGAATCGCGTGGTATGAAGGACCTGATCCGGCGCCTGCAACCGGACTGCTTCGAGGACATCATCGCACTGGTGGCGCTGTTCCGTCCGGGACCGCTGCAATCGGGCATGGTCGACGACTATATCAACGTCAAGCACGGCCGCACCAAGGCGGAATACCCGCACCCCATTCTCGAGCCCATCCTGAAACCTACCAACGGCGTCATCGTCTATCAGGAGCAGGTGATGCAAATCGCCCGCGACATGGCCGGCTACACCCTCGGCGGAGCCGACCTCTTGCGCCGCGCCATGGGCAAGAAGAAGCCCGAGGAAATGGCCAAGCAGCGGGAAATCTTCGTGTCCGGCGCGATCCGGAAGGGTGTCGACGAAAATATCGCCGGCTACATCTTCGACCTCATGGAGAAGTTCGCCGGCTACGGCTTCAACAAGTCACATTCGGCGGCCTATGCCCTAGTCTCCTACCAGACCGCCTGGCTCAAGGCCCATTTCCCGGCCGCGTTCATGGCGGCAGTGCTGTCCTCGGATATGGACAACACCGATAAGGTCGTCGTGCTGATCGAAGAGTGCCGGGAAATGAAGCTGGCGGTTCAGCCGCCCGATATCAACCGCTCCGAATACCGGTTCGCGGTGCTCAACGAGCGCACGATTCTGTACGGTCTCGGCGCGATCAAGGGCGTCGGCGAAACCGCTATCCGCGACATTCTGGAGGAGCGGAAAAGGGGCGGAACATTCGCGGATCTGTACGACTTCTGCCGCCGGGTCGATCTGCGCAAGGCGAACCGCCGGGTGATCGAAGCCCTGATCCGTTCCGGCACGCTGGATTCCATCGATCCGAATCGCGCGCGTCACATGGCGGAGCTGTCGGATGCGATCAAGGCCGCCGAACAGCACGGCGCCATGGCCGCAACCGGGCAGGATGATCTATTCGGGCTCGGAGGACCGGCAGCGGCCGAAGATACACCGCGCGTAGCGGTGGTCGTCGAGCCGTGGCCGGAAGACGAGCGGCTGGCGTATGAAAAAATGACGCTGGGGCTTTATCTCACCGGCCATCCGATCGGCCCTTACGAATCCGAGATCCAGCACTTCGTCACTGCCCGTCTCGGAGAGTTGTCCCTCGACAACGAGCGGGGGCCGACGGGGCGGCGGGAAATACGCGCGGTGGTCGCGGGGCTGGTCGTGGAGCTTCGCACTCGGCAGAACAAGAACGGCAAGCGCATAGCCTTCGCCACCCTGGACGATCGGACGGGAAGGCTGGAAGTCGCGGTGTTTTCGGAGGTCCTAGAGAAATACCGCGAGCACTTGGTGAAGGACACCCTGCTCGTCGTCGAGGGCAATCTGAGTTTCGACGACTATGCCGGTCAGCTCCGTCTCACGGCGGAAAATCTGTTCACCATGGCGCAGGCGCGAGCACACTTTGCCAAACATCTTTTCATTCAATGGCCCTCGTCCGGCACGAACTTCAATCAAGCCGGAGACCAGTGGGTCGACGAACTGGTCGATCTGCTCGCGCCGTTCCGCGGGGGCCCCTGTCCGATTTTTATCGGATATCGGGGGAGGACCGCGCAGACGACGATTCAGCTCGGCGAAAGCTGGCGCGTGTATCCCGGCGACGAACTCCTCGCGCGCCTGCAAAAGCGTGTCGGAATGGATAAAGTGAAACTGCAATACCAATGAAAAAAAGTCTCTTGCTCGCTGTATCCTTCCTGGCGACGACAGCCGCGAACGCGCAAGATCTGTTGCAGACCCTGGAACTCGCGCTGCAACGCGATCCCAGACTGCGCGAAGCGGAAGCCACCCGCAACGCCGTGCTGGAAGCCAAGCCCCAAAGCGTCGCCCGCCTGTTGCCGACTTTGTCGATTACCGGCGAACTCAACCGCAACTCGGTGCTGTCGAAGTTTGAGGAATCAGTGCTGGCCTTCATCGCTGGCGGCAGGAATCTCGGGTTCTGGAATAGCGCCGCCAGCATCAATTTGACGCAACCGATTTATCATCACGAGTACTGGGTGCAGCTCAGCCAGGCGGACAATCAAATCGCCGAGGCCGAAGCCAATTACGCCGCGGAACAACAAAATCTGATGCTACGCACCGCGCGCGCCTATTTCGATGTACTGTTCGCCCAAGACAGCCTCGAGTTCGCCCGGGCCGAGCAGCGCGCCATCGAGCAGCAGCTCGAACAGGCCAAGGCGCGTTTCGAGGTGGGACTCATCGCCATAACCGACGTGCATGAAGCCCAAGCCGGCTACGATCAGGCCCGCGCCAACGTGATACAGGCCGAAAATCAACTGGACAACGCGCGGGAAACGTTGCGGGAAATCATCGGGGAATTCGACCTCATTCTCGCGGAACTCGCCGAGGAAATTCCGTTGAAAGGCCCGGACCCCGAAAACATCGAAAATTGGGCCGACTTGGCGCAACAGCGCAACCCCGGTATCGTCGCGGCCGAAAACCGCAGCCTAGTGGCGAAAAAGGGTATCGACCTCCAGTTCGCGGGCCATCTTCCGTCCATGGATCTGGTCGGCTCGGCCGGATTCACCGACACCAATCGGCCGCGGGGCATACCCACCGAGTATCAAATCATCGGAATGCGGGTCAACGTGCCCATGTTCGCGGGCGGCGGCGTCAATTCGCGGGTCCGCCAGGCCCGCCACGAATACGAGGCGGCCCAGGAAAACCTGGACGGCGTCCGGCGCTCCATCCAACGTCAGGTAAAAGATGCCTACCGTGGTATTCTGTCGGCCATCAGTCAGGTAAAAGCCCTCGAAGCGGCCGTCGTATCGTCGCAAAGCGCCGTGGAAGCGACCGAGGCGGGATTGGAGGTTGGCACGCGAACCATGGTCGACGTCCTCGCCGAACAGCGCAATCTGTTTCGGACCAAGCGCGATTACGCGAGGGCGCGCTATGACTACATCATCAACAGTCTGACGCTCAAACAGGCTGCCGGCACTTTGAATCCAGCCGACTTCGCGATCGTCAATGAGTGGCTAAGGCCAAATTCTCGCAAGAATGTCGCAAATCCGGACGACCCCGGGCTATGACAGGACCAAGAGCCTATCGCCGTAGGCCGTTCGCCCAGAGCCCTTCGACAGTCCCGTCGAAGGGTTTTGAGACCTGCTGGGATAGGCTCCAAACGGAGCGTGGTAATGCGTTCCGCCATCGGCGGAACCAATCGCGCCCCTCGGGTTCGAAACTGTAACCGTCGGCTATCCCGCAGTTCCATTGGGAGAACGCTATGAATAAGAACTCACAACATTCCTTGTTGGATTCCCTTGGCAAGATCGTTAAGGAATTTTGGAAGAAGCTCGCGGACAATCTGCAAGATCTCGGCGCTATCGGAAAGCGTGACGCCGAAATCAATCCGCGCGCGGGCAATGAAAGCGACGAACAGGCCGCACGCAGGTGGCGCCTCAATCTATGGCTTTACCTCCTTCTGATCCTGGTCACCCTTTACTTCTGGCGAGGCTATCAAGAAGTCCGGCAGGACGAAATTCCATACAGCGAGTTTCTGAAATACGTACAGGAACAGCAGGTCGAGGACGTGGTGGTGATGGACCAAGTGATCACCGGCTATCTGAAACCCGAAGCTCCCGGTGAAGAACGGCGTCGCTTCGTCACCGTGCCCTTATGGAACCAGGATTTGGCGCAAACCCTGGAAGAAAAAGGCGTCAGATATACCGTTCGCTACACCGACAACTGGCTGAGCAACTTCATCTTCAATTGGCTGCTGCCCATCGGCATCCTGTTCGCGCTCTGGACCTGGATGGCGCGCCGCATGACCGGCGGACGCGGGCTTCTGAACTTCGGCCGCAGTCGCGTCCGGATTCACGCCGAATCGGCAGTCAAGGTCACGTTTCAGGACGTGGCCGGAGCCGAGGAAGCCAAACAGGAACTCAAGGAAACCATCGAATTCTTACGCAATCCGGCCCGTATCCAGCGGCTGGGCGGGCGTATGCCGAAGGGAGTCCTTCTGGTCGGCGCACCCGGCACGGGAAAGACCTTGTTGGCGCGAGCCGTGGCCGGCGAGGCCGGCGTGCCGTTCTTCAACATCAGTGGTTCCGAATTCATAGAAATGTTCGTCGGAGTGGGTGCAGCGCGGGTACGCGACCTGTTCGAACAAGCGCGGCAAAAAGCGCCGTGCATGATTTTCATCGACGAGCTCGACGCCATCGGGCGGGCACGCGGCGGTCCGGTGGTCATGGGCGGCCATGACGAACGCGAACAAACCTTAAACCAGCTGCTCACCGAAATGGACGGCTTCGATCCCTCGATCGGGGTGGTGGTCATGGCGGCCACCAATCGCCCGGAAATCCTGGACCGAGCCTTGCTACGCGCGGGCCGCTTCGACCGGCAGATCGTGGTCGACAAGCCCGGTCTGGACGATCGGGTGGCCATACTCCAGCTTCACACCCGCAACATCAAACTGGGGCCGGACGTGAATCTCCGCGTGGTGGCCCAACGCACGCCCGGACTGGTCGGCGCGGACCTCGCCAACATCTGCAACGAAGCCGCCATCATCGCGGTGCGCGAAAACCAGGAAGCGGTCGGCATGCGGCATTTCGAGGCGGCCATAGATCGCGTCATCGCCGGTCCCGAAAAGAAGAGCCGCACCCTCAACGAACAGGAGAAGCGCCGAGTGGCCTATCACGAATCCGGCCATGCCCTGGTGGCCGAAATCGTTCCGACCGGAGAGCCCGTACACAAGGTCTCCATCATCCCTCGCGGGGCCGCCGCCCTCGGCTTTACCCTGCAATTGCCCATCGAGGAAAAATTCCTCGCTACCGAGGATGAACTCCGCGATAAGATCGCCATCCTGCTCGGAGGACGCACCGCCGAAGAACTGGTTTTCGGCAACATATCCAGCGGTACTCACAACGATTTGGAAAAAGCCAGCGAAATCGCGCGCGCGATGGTCTGCCAATTGGGCATGAGCAAAAAACTCGGCCCCCTTACCTACGGCAAAAGGCAGCAACTGGCGTACCTCAACATCGAAGGGACCGAGGAACGCAATTTCAGCGAGGAAACCGCGCGCCTGATCGACTCCGAGGTCAGGGAACTGATCGAGGAAGGGCAGCGAAGGGCCCGGGAGATTCTTACCGAACGGCGCGCAACGCTGGATGAAATCGCCCGAATCTTGCAGGACCGGGAAGTCGTCAGCGGCGAGGAAATCAAGGAAATCATCCACAAGATGGAGCCGCGTGTCGAATCGCCATCACGCGGTACCGCTGAACCCATGCTCCAATGAGTTTGAAACCGGTCAGGACTAATACGTGAACCGCTTTTGCCGGGAGTGGCGTGCAGGGAAACCGGTGTTTCCTAGTTTCTTGGCCCAAGCCACTCCCAGAGGAAAGAACGGAAAGGCGTAAAGTTCTGTCATTCCCGTTCGCCATAGCCTATGCCACGCAGCGGGCGGCTTGGCGTTCGACGAACGGGATATTCCAAAAGCAATCAGAAATCGTTGTTGATGATCTCTTTCGCGCGCCGGCAAATCTCCTTCCCGTAATCCGTCCACAGACCCTGCCCCCAATATCGGTAACAGCTGGTTTGAGCCGTCATCAAATGGAACAGCGCATTCCGATAGCGCGGATCATCGCTCGGTACGCCTCTTTTCAGGACCTTCTCGCAAAACAGCGAACTGGCTTCCTCCATGGGGCCCAATACATCTTCATAACCTTTCACCCAGGAGATATCGCTGGTCCAACTTCCGCCTTCCATGTGGAACCGGTGATCTTCTTTCCTGATTTCTTCGATGACCTTTTCCAGCTTTTCGGCGCCGTCGCCGGCTTTGAAACGATCCCAAATCATTTTTTGGAACAAGGGTTGGATCACCGGGAAATCCTTTTCGCCAATTCCCACGTCGGCCAGGAATTCGAGGTATTCGGTCACGTTCATGAGGGGCGTTTCCGAGCCGCTGGCATCACGCACCACCTCCATGAATTTCGGCGGAAATTCGTTCATCATCACGCCGCCGTTCTCGCCGTCGGCGATCTGCGTGACCAGCGGCGGAACCGATTTCCCAGCCAACTCCCAGCGGCCCAGGCTTTTCGCCTCGTAATAAGGCTGCATCTGCGCCACCAGCTTGGTATCGCTGCCCTGGGTCTTGATGATCGCGATGATGCTGACGCTCTCGCCCTCCGAATTGGTGCACACCAGCCGATGCGGCAAGTGCTTGTGCTCCGGTCCAAAGCCGTTTTCCGGACGCTCGACGGTATGCTCCTGCACCAGAACCCAGGTGTAGCCGCACTCCCGGAGCGTCTTCACGAATTCGTAGGCGACATCCGGGTGATTCGGCAGAGCCATCTCGGCCGGCGAAAATCCCCTCACCCGCTCCAAGGCTTCGATGCCGAAGATGGCTGCGAAATGATGCTGCCAGGCTTTGACGTGCAGACGGTAATCCTGGACCGGCGTCGACGGCGCCACGGCGTGGCCCCAGGGCGCGCCCAGCCATTCGACGGCACGACGGTAATCCGGATTCAAGGTGATCGTCTTGAGATTGTCGAACACGTCGTGCAGCCCCATCTCGCGAAGGCCGTAGAATAAGGTCCCCGAATATTCCAGCATGACCCTCGGTTCCTTGCCCTCGTGTATCAGTTGCGGCACGAATTCGCCCATGCGCTTGTAGCACCAGTGGAAAACCGGGGCGTTATGGTTGTCGCCGATGTGCTGGTTTTCCATCATGTACTTGAGATTGCTGATGATCTTGGCGCTGCGCAGATCACCGCCCCCAGCCGGGATCAGAGGCTGATGCATGTGCAGCGCGATCGCGGCGGCGCTCTTGATGCGGCTGAAGTCGATCCGGCTAGAATCCTTGAAGACCGGATCGGGCCGGTTTCGAATCGCCTGTTCGATCAAAGATTCCAACCCCGAGATGTTGGGAAGACCGTCGATGGTTTCGGCAAGTGTTTCCATAAGTAACGCTCCGGTACGCATAAAAAAGGTCGTTCGGCTTCACGACAGTTCGGCTCCGGCCAGTGTACACCAATCGAAATTGCCGAACCGCGGCAGACCCTATCCGTTTTTGCTTTTTTCGAGGAAATGATTTGTGAACAGAATCCCGTCTCTTAAGCCCGTTCTGGGGGTCTGGCTTTTGGCCTGTCTCGCGAGCGGCGAGTTGCCGGCAATGGATATGGACCGAGAACTTCAGATCGCCGAAGAAATCACCGCCCGTGCACACCCGGACGAGGCCATTAGGTTGGAAGCGTCCGGTCTTGGGTTCCAGGGATTGTATCGGGAGGCGGTATCGAAAGACGTGCGCGGTGGCATCGTCCTGCTGCACGGAAGAGATTCGAACCAGGATGCGGCCGATCTGATTCGTCCGCTCCGGCTGGGACTGGCGGAACACGGCTGGAGCACTTTGTCCTTGGCCATGCCCATCGCAGTTTCCGATGATCTGCAGGGATACGCCGATCTTGTTCCGGAAGCGATCGCCAGGCTACAGGCCGGCATCGCCTTCTTGAAGGAGAAAAAGATCGGAACTATCGCCTTGCTGGCGCACGATACCGGAGCCTGGACGGTATTGCGCTATCTCGCCGACACCCCCGACAGCAGCGTGAAGGCTGCAGTGCTGATCGACCCGCCACCTGTGCGGGAATTCGATGTACCGCCCATCTCCCCCGGCAGCCCGAGCGCCGTCCGCTTGCCGATACTGGAAATTTTAAGCCGCCGAGTGTCGGTCCCTATGGACGACGAAGCGTCTCGCAAGCGTACCGCAATGCAAGCGAACCCGTCTTACCGGCTGGTGATTCTGAACGAGCCCGATCGCGGGTGGCAGGACAGCGGAGACTTTCTCCTCAACCGGATTCATGGCTGGCTGAGCCAATTGCAGGCGTTTCCCGCTTCGAACGCGGCAGCGCCTGCTGAATCCCGGACGCAAAGCGGAAACCACCAAGACTAATCGTGCCGTACCCATCAGACTGTTCCGATCCCCATGGGCGGGCGGATCGGGCTCACTTCGGAACCGCCAACTCCACGATGATGAGTTCGGCTTCGCCCTGCCCGACGTTTTCCGCCGTCATCCATTGGCCGGACTCCCAAAAGACTTCTCCGGGGCCGTATTCCCGCACCTGGCCGCCTTCCTCAATTTTCACCTTGCCCTTCACGACGTAACGAGGTCCCGGCCCTTCGTGCGTGTGCAAAGGCGTCTTGTACCCTTCCGGGAAGATGACGCGTACAACCCGCGAGTTGAGCTTGTTCACCGGCAGCTCGACGGCTTTCTCCAAAAGCACCTGGCGGGGCGGCATCTTCGGCTCTTCGGCCCCGATCGCTCCGGCCCACGCGACGGGAAAAACGGCAGTTGCAAGCAAAAAGAAATTCGGTCGCATATTATTTTTCCTTATGTTCTTGTACGGGTTGATAATCTAAAAACTTACGCCATCTCGCGCGGAGGATAAAGACGCCGATTGTCCGGCGATTTCCTCCACTTCGGGAATTTGTGCACGCCGTTGCAGCCACATTACACCGAACAGGTCGACGATCCCCACCCATAGCCGCTGCCAGGTCCCGTACTTGGAGACTCCGCGCATCCGCGGCCGGTGATCGACCTCCACCGACACCACTTTTCCGCCGGCTCTCTGAACCAGAGCGGGCAGGAATCGGTGCATGTGGTCGAAGTACGGGAGAGAAAGAAACAACTCTCGCGAGAAAACCTTGAGACCGCACCCCGTATCGGGCGTGTTGTCTCCGAGCAGCGAACCGCGCACGGCATTGGCCACCTTGGAGGAAAACCGGCGCCAGGCGGTGTCCTTGCGGCGTTTGCGAAATCCCGCCACCATGCCTTTCGTGGCGCCCTGGTCCAGGGTCTTCAAGGCGGCGACCAATTTGGGAATGTCGGCAGGATTATTCTGTCCGTCGCCGTCCAGAGTCGCGATGACTCGTCCTCGGGCCATGCGAATGCCTGTCAACAGCGCCGTGCTTTGACCGCAACAGTACCGGTGGCGCAGGACACGGAGCCGCGGATATCGCGCTCTTAAACCGTCGAGCCGGACCAAGGTAGCGTCGGTACTTCCGTCATCCACGAAAACCATTTCGTAATCTCCCGTATCGATCAAAACCCGGTCGATTTCGGCAATCAGCGGTTCGACATTGTCTTCTTCGTTGTGAATCGGCACGACGACACTAAGTTCCATAACGCCTCGAACGAAAGACGCGAATTACGGCTGAACGTACCTGACCCTGGGACCGCCCCCGGCCGATACGATCTCGCCGATGGTGTATACGGTCTCGCCGGCGCCGGTCAGCAACGCGCGGGCGCTCGCTTCGTCTTCCGCCGCGACGCAAACGATCATGCCGATCCCGCAATTGAAGGTGCGCAGCATCTCGCCGTCGTCTACCCCACCTTTTTCCTTGAGCCAACGGAACACGGCCGGCCTCGGCCATGCGCTCGGATCGATCACTGCCTCCGACCCGCTCGGCAAGACCCGCGGCAGGTTTTCCGTGATGCCGCCCCCGGTGATGTGGGCCAAGGCATGAATCCTTATCTGGCGCATGAGCTGCAAGAGCGGTTTGACGTAGATTCGGGTCGGCTCCAGCAGCCATTCGGCCAGGGCTTTGCCGTCCAACGATTCGTTCAGGCCTCGGCCTTCGCGCTCCACGATCTTGCGGATCAAGGAATAGCCGTTCGAGTGCGGACCGGAGGACGCGAGACCGAGCAGTCTGTCACCCGGTCGGACCCGGCTTCCGTCGAGAATCTCCGCTTTTTCCACGACTCCTACGCAAAAGCCGGCCAAATCGTAATCGCCCGCGCCGTACATGCCCGGCATTTCCGCGGTTTCGCCGCCCACCAGCGCGCAGCCCGCCAATTCGCAACCCTTGCCGATACCCTCCACCACCGAGGCGGCGACATCCACGTCCAACTTGCCGGTGGCGTAATAATCGAGAAAGAACAGCGGTTCGGCGCCCTGTACGACGATATCGTTGACGCACATCGCAACCAGGTCGATGCCGACGCCGCCGTGACGGCCGGTGTCGATCGCCAATCTCAACTTGGTGCCCACCCCGTCGGTGCCGGCGACCAGAACCGGTTGCCTATAACGGTCGACCGGAAGCTCGAACAGCGAGCCGAATCCGCCGAGTCCGGCCAGCACGCCGGGGATACGGGTCCTTGCGGCAACCGGTTTGATCCTTTCTACGAGCATATTGCCGGCCTCGATATCGACACCGGCGCTTTTATAATCGAGGGATGCGGATTTGCAATCGGTCAAGCTGAATCTCCGGGAAATCAATTCGGAAAAATGAACTCTAAAAAGCCGGGAATCGGTGCCGATTCGAGCGAAATCGCGTTTGGCCGAATGACATCGACTGTTTAGCCGTTTAGCTGTTCCAAGAGGGTATGAGAAGCGTAGCGAGCGGCCCGAGGGCGAGGAGCCCGGAGCGCAGAAACCGGAATGTACAAGAGTACATGAGGATTTCGAGCACCGCGCGACGCCGTCATCGAGTCGCGCAGTAGCTTCTCACACACCCTCCAAGGGATTGTGATATTGTACAACGCTCTTCGCCAACCTGCGGGAGGATCTTCGTGCGCCTCGTCGCCCTAGTCAGTTTGTGGCTCATAATGCTTTGCTCAAGCCTCATGGCTGCGGAAATAAAAGGATTGTATCGAATGGACGTCGCCGTACAGAGCAAGGATGAATCGACGCGCATCGAAGACATCCGCAGAGCTCTCGAGCTGGTCCTGAAAAGATTGGTCAGGATCGATGCCATGCAGTCCAAAGCGGTACGCGCCATGCTGGAAAAACCTGACCAGTTCGTTCTGCAGTACGAGTACGTCACAAAATCGACCGGCGGTACGCCGCTCGACTATCTAAGCGTGGACTTCGATCCTTCCCGCATCAAGAACACCTTGCGCGAATCGAATATCAGCCCTTGGGGAGAACAGCGCCCCGAAGTGCTGGTGTGGCTTTCGATCGAGGATAATACGCAAAAATCGATGTTCGTGGCCGACCAGATGCCCGAGGTCGACCGGGCGCTTCATGCCGCGGCTGAGGAGAACGGCGTGCCGGTGACGGTGCCTTTGTGGGATTTGACCGACCAACAGAGCTTGAGCCTCGATGATTTGGAAACGGGGAACGAGGAACGGATCCGGCAAGCGTCCCTCCGCTACGAAACCGATGCTATCCTGGCCGGACGCCTGTCGCATAGACTGGATGGAACTTGGGATGCAAGCTGGAGGCTTTACCTTCAGAACATGGACGCGACTTGGCAAGGGAATTTCTCCGATCTCCCCGGAGCATTCCGATCGGGCACTTCGGGAGTCTACACGCGCTTGGCCGAACGATACATCCCGCGCACTTCGCAGGTGACGACCCTGGAGCTGAAAGTTGTGGGCCTTTCGTCTCTCGACGCGATCGATAGGGCAACCGCCTATCTGAGCCGCTTGTCCCAGGTTGAAAAGTTGGAATGGCTGGGAGTGGACGCCGACCATGCCGTGTTTAAGCTATACGTGCTCGGTGACAGGACATCGCTGGAGGAGGTCCTCGCTTTAGGACGCGTGTTGAGACCCGTCGCCGACCAAGACCGGCATTTTTCCGGGCTAACCTACCAATTGGCCGAATGAAAGCACGTCACATACCCAACATCATCTCGGTTTGCCGAATCCTGCTCGTCTACCCGGTCATCGCCTCGATGCTGCAAAACCGCTTCGATTGGGCGCTGACGCTGTTCGTGATCGCGGGCGTGTCGGACGCCCTGGACGGTTTCCTGGCCAAGCATTTTCATTGGCAATCCCGCCTGGGCTCCTATATCGATCCATTGGCCGACAAACTGCTGCTGGTTTCGTCCTACATCGTGCTGAGCTTCATGGGATTGCTCCCGTTTTGGCTCATGGCGACCGTAGTCCTGCGCGATGTGGTGATATTCACGGGCGCGGTGCTGTATTATTTTCTGCTGCGGCCGTTCGAGGGACAGCCGCTCCTGATCAGCAAAGTGAACACGCTGCTTCAGCTTTTTTTGGTGTTTATCGTACTCCTGAACCAGGGCTTCGTGTCGTTGCCCGCCGGCCTCATCACCGGCCTGACCGCCGTCGTGTTTCTGACGACCCTGGCCAGCGGCGCGTTGTATGTATATATCTGGGGAAGCAGCTATTACCGCGAAACCCGAGTCGCGGGTATGCGCAATGACTGACGGCGGCTTTTCCGGGTCTCGGTCAGTAAGGTTATCCCGCATTGGCCGGCGTATTCCGGTGTTTCTGCTGATGTTTCCGCCTCTCTTGGCCAGTGCGCAAGGATACCACTGGACACCCGGCGGAACGCGGGGTGAGACGATTTTTATCGAACCGAACAGCCCGCGCGACAATGAAGATATTCTGATTTATTTCCCGCGGCGGGGCTGCAACGACGGCCGTGTCGATGCCCGGATGAAAGGCAACGAAATCGAGATCGTCGTCAGTCATTACGGGCAATGCCTTTATACCTTTCAGCCGCACGGACAGGTTCTGCCGGGAGCCCAGCTTTACCAGAATTATCGGATCGGTCGGTTACCGGTCGGAAATTATCGCATTCGGCTGTATCATCAGGACTTGTCCGAGAGTTCTCGCAGCCGAAGTTTCGGCATCTCGGAATCTTTTTCGGTCATGCCGGCTCGCTAGATACGGCTACCCGTTGGCTATCGTGCAAAATTCCACGCCTCTATGAAATATCAGCCATGAACGATACGGTCTCTTCCGCCTTTGATCCTCAGCACGCTTTTCCGTCCAACCCATCCGATGCAGCGATTCCCAGACGGTTCCGCCGAGTCGGCCTGATCACGATCGCCGCGGTTTATTTCCTGATTCTGGTCGGCGGCATCGTTCGCGCCTCAGGTGCCGGAATGGGCTGCCCCGACTGGCCGACATGCTTCGGCCGCTGGGTCCCGCCGACCGATGAATCCCAGTTGCCGCCGAACTACCATGAAATTTATGCCGAGCGCGGTTACGCGGACACCGAGTTCAATCCGCTCAAGACCTGGACCGAATACGTGAACCGGCTGATCGGCGTGAGCATCGGGGTGCTCGTTCTGCTGACTGTGCTCTATTCGATCCCGTATCTAAAACGAGACCGCACCGTCTTTTTCCTGGCCTTATCCGTATTCCTGCTGGTGGGATTCCAGGGCTGGCTGGGATCGGCGGTGGTCGCCAGCAATTTGCGGCCCGTCATGATAACCGCCCACATGGTCACGGCCTTCGTGATCGTCTGCCTCCTGATCTACGCGATCTCAAGATCGCAGCAAGACGCGCTACGGCAATTGGACACCGGGACGCTATCACCCAAATTCAAAACCGTCCTGGCGATCGCAATGGCGATGACGCTGCTGCAAATTACGATGGGAACCCAGATACGGGAATCGGTGGACGTCATTGCCACCGCTTTCAATCAAGCCGACCGCCACCTTTGGCGCGAGGAGTTTCCGACCATCTTCTATGTCCACCGCTCGTTCTCGGCCGTCATTCTTCTTACGAACCTGTGGCTGGTCTGGCATCTGGTACGACAACTGGAACGCGGGCACCTGCTTCGAAATTTCGGCCTGGGGCTAGGTGCCTTGGTGGTGGCCGCCATCGGCACCGGGGTGACGCTGGACCGTCTCGGATTTCCCGCGTTCGTACAGCCGATCCACCTCGTCCTGGCCAACCTGATCTTCGGAACCCAGTTTTTCCTGTTTATCGCCTTGCGGTATTCGGAACATCCGAGGGTCATGGGCGCGGAGCGCTTGGGTTGACCGCTTTGCGGAAACCCAGCTCCGGGCTGATTTGATCGAAGTGATCAATCACAGGGAATGAGCGAAGCGGACGCCCCGGTCGTGCTCTTAAAAGCCGTAGACTTCACAAATTCGTCCAATTCCGTTGCCGGACCCGTCCAGGGAATTCGCACCCAATAGGCATCTCCCCGTATTTGGCGGGGCACGACCTCGGTCATGATGCCTTGGTCCGTGAATATTTTCTGAGCCTGCTCCGCTCGCTTCAGGGTCTTGAAAAGCCCAAGGGATATCGCGCCTTGCAAGGGGCCTTTGTCGAACAGCCAGAGGTCGGTTACCCCTTTCTCGATCAGCATCTTCCGATTCGACTTGGCGGCGTCCATATCGTAGGCCTTGGGAAACAGCACCCACCAGCCGTCGGTTAGGTCGGAAAGTCTCTTGACGAGATCGGCCTGATCGGATCGAGCCTTCACCTGGTCTAAAACCCTGCGCGCCCGCGTTTCGTCGCTGATAGGCCCCCATTGAAAACAGTTCGGTACCGTGGCCCTTATCGGGACAAGCGGCGCATCCGTGAGCACGGTCTCTTTAAGGGCCGGTTCCGATGTGCCGGCCGGTGCCGTTCCCTCGGCCTGTTCCGGCTTCGGCCCGGCCGCGGACACCGCAGCCAAAACCGGGTCAGTGTTTTTATCCGGCGACTCGGTACGTTCGCTGAGCAATACGATCGGCTCAACGGTGCGGGGCAACCGCAATTCCTTATAAGGCGCGTCGTTATCGCCGCCTCGTCCGAGTATGTTGCTTTCCCATAGAAAGAACACGATGTTCGCCAGAATCAGACTGTAAAACGCATACTTCATGAGACGCTACTCGCGATGCGGAGCAATCCCCGCAGAATCAGGTCCGGAACAACCTTACATGGCATGTCGAGCGCGTCGGCAATCACGTCCGCATCTCCGCCGGTAAGCACCAAGTCAGGCACCTGCCCCAATTCTTTTGCGGCCTTTCCGACGGATGTCTCGATCAGTCCCGCACAAGCCGCCAGCACACCACCCTTCACGGCAGCCGCCGTGCTCCGCCCTAAAAAACGGGAATCGCCGGAGTCGATATCTTTGATCCCCGTCGTGCCCTGCACCAGCGCCCGTTTCATCATCGCAAGACCGGGCGCGATGAGACCGCCGAGATGCCGGCCTAGCGAATCGAGCACGTCGAACGTCAAAGCCGTGCCGCAATCGACCACGCATGCGGGTCCTCTACTGAGCGCTCTTAACGCGATCAAGCTTACCCAACGATCGACGCCCAGTTTTTCCGGTTCTTCGTAACCGCTTGTAACTCCGTAACCTCGCTCCGCCGACCTGACGAAATGCGGCGAATCACCCCAGTATCGTTGCGTCCAAGCCGTGATGGCCCGCTCCGCGTCGCTGCCGGCTACATTGCAGGCGTATATACGATGCGGCACGGGGAGAGAAAGCCAGTGGCGATCCAGCGACTTTGCTAGCGATTGGACAGCCGAAGGAAAAGGTTGCCCCGAGACAATCCGATCGTCCTGCACGATACCCCATTTCACACGGCTGTTGCCGATATCGACCAGCAACGACATTCGGCCCCCTTCCTCACCCAACGACGCGAAGCCGCACATCGCCGGATGCGAACTCTCGGCGTTTTCCGTCCTTGCACGCCAGGACGAGCAGTCCTTCTTCGGTAACATCCGCGACCGTGCCGGCGGTTTCGAAGTCGCCTTGGCGGACGACCACCTCGCGGCCGGTCAGATGATGGTAGCGGCGCCACTCCGGAAGATAGGGCTCGAGCCCGGTATGCCGGTAATCGTTCAATAACGGCAGCAACTCGTTCAGAATCGAGGCGATCAAACGGTTCCTAGACGGGGCGGATTCTCCCGCCACGGCAGCGAGATCAACCCATGCCTGATCTATCCCGCGCCCCACGGCGGAGGGAATATAGCGGTTGATCCCCAAGCCCACGACTACGGCATATCCGCCGTGGGCCTCCCCGCTTACCTCCAGCAATATCCCCCCCAGCTTGCGATCTTCCCACAAAAGATCGTTCGGCCATTTGAGTCCCACGCCGACGATACCGGATCTTTCGAGCGCCCGAATCACCGCTACGCCGACGGCCAGACTAAGACCGGCTATCAAGGAGTGATCGTCGTAACGCCACAAGACCGAGAGATAAACATTCGCTCCTAGAGGCGAAAGCCAAGAGCGACCGATTCGCCCCTTACCGGCCGTCTGCGTTTCGGCTAGGCAAACCGCGCCCGCGGAAACTCCTTCCGCCGCTAACCGCATCAAATGCGTGTTGGTCGAGTCGAGTTCGTCGAAAATGTGCAGCGTGCTGAGCAGGGACCTCGCCTCGGGTTCCAGAGCAGCTTGAATGGCTGTTTCGCTGATAAGCTCCAGGGGCTGCACTACCCGATAGCCCTTGCCCGGCAAAGCGGCAACTTCGATTCCGCGGCATTCCAACGCCCGAACGGCTTTCCACACCGCCGTTCTACTGATACCGAGACGACTCGCCAGTTCCGTTCCCGAGTGAAAGCCATTGTCGGACAACACATGAAGCAGGGTCTTGATCAGCGCATCGTATTGCATGAATGGATGAGGACGCAGGAAAGCGCTTATTCCAACGGCCGTTTCTTGTTTCTAAGCTGTTGCAATTGCCGCCTGACGACGTGCCGAATCAGCAACTCCCGATCGTTGTCGCGCAAGCCTACGAAATCCACCGAAATCCGGTAAGGCAGTTCAGAATCGGGGGCATTCTTGTTGCAGTAAACGACACGACCGTAGGCAGTCAACCCGACCAGTTCCGGCTGCAGGACCATCTTGATCTCCAACACCTTGCCGGCGGCACACGGCTTGTCCACGTCAAAGGACAAACCGGACGCGCTGAGGCTCACGCGCTGGAGGCTTTGCTCCGACAGATTGGCTTCATAGTTCAGAAAAGTTCGCGCGATGAGATCGATTTTGCGCTCCAAGACTTTCAAGAAATCGCCGATCTCCGGAGACTCCCGTTCGACCCTCCGCAAGAGTGTACGGGACTCTTGAGTCAGTAAGTCCAGTCTGGCCGAAAGGGCGAAAGAATCCAAGGGAAACTCCCTGGGACTTCGATTGTCGGGAATCTCGTCAGGCGCGATTTCCCTGAAAAAAAGAATGATCTCGTCTTCTATCCGAAAATATCGCCTGCGCTCTTTTTCCGCGCCCCTGCCAGTCACCGGTTCCATCCCATTTTCATGGTCCGCTGGGTGGTCGCTCATAAAACTCATCCGATTAGTAGTCGCTATGTCTTGTTCCGAGCTGTGTTATCCAAGAGCTTCAGCCGTTCCAATTTTTCCGCGATCTTGATTTCCAGTCCTCGCGGGACCGGCTTGTAATACGAGCGAGGCTGAAGGCCGTCGGGAAAATAGTTCTCACCCGCTGCGTACGCTTCAGGCTCATCGTGAGCGTAGCGGTAATGCTTGCCGTAATCGAGCTCCTTCATCAACCGCGTGGGGGCATTGCGAAGATGCGTCGGCACTTCCAAGCTGCCGGTCTTGGAAGCGTCGGCGCGAGCCGCGTTGTAGGCGGCGTATACCGCATTGCTCTTGGGGGCACAAGCGAGATACAACACCGCTTGCGCCAAGGCCAGTTCGCCTTCCGGGCTCCCGAGACGCTCCTGCGCATCCCAGGCGTTCAACGCCAGTTCCAATGCGCGAGGATCGGCATTGCCGATGTCTTCGCTCGCGATACGAACGATGCGGCGGGCGAGATAGAGCGGCTCGCAGCCGCCGTCCAGCATGCGGCACAGCCAGTACAAAGCCGCATCCGGGGCGCTGCCCCGCACCGATTTGTGCAGCGCCGAAATCTGGTTATAAAAATCCTCCCCCTGCTTGTCGAATCGCCTGACCCCGCCGCCGGCGAGCACTTCCCGGGCGATGTCCGGGGTGACTTCGTTGTGCCCGGCTTCCAGCAGATCGAGAGTGATCTCCAAAAGGCTCAGAACTTTTCTCGCATCGCCGTCGGCCGCCCTGGCATACCAGCCGCGCAGCTCGTCCGGAAATACGAGATCGGGCCGGCCGACGCCGCGCTCGGAATCCCGCAACGCCCGCTCGATGAGATCGAGCAAATCGTCTTCGGACAAGGACTTCAACAGATAGACGCGAGCACGCGAGAGCAAGGCGTTGTTGAGCTCGAAAGACGGATTTTCGGTGGTGGCGCCGATGAAATAGATGGTACCGTCTTCCACATGAGGCAGAAAGGCATCCTGCTGGGATTTATTGAAGCGATGCACCTCGTCCACGAACAAAATAGTACGTCGATTGTGTTCTGCCAAAAGCCGCTTGGCTTCCGCCACCGCTTCGCGGATTTCCTTGACGCCCGCCAGTACCGCCGAAATCGGCAGAAATTCCGCGTCGGCATGCCGGGCGACGATACGCGCCAAGGTCGTCTTGCCGGTGCCGGGCGGCCCCCAGAAAATCATCGAGTGCAGCTTGCCGGCCTTGATCGCTTCATAAAGCGGCTTCCCGGGCGATATCAAATGCCGCTGGCCGACGTACTCGTCCAGGCAGCGCGGCCGCATCCGGTCGGCCAAAGGTTTCTGGAAACCCGTGCTCATCGTTCCTCGAAAACGTCGACTCCGGGCGGAGGACGAAACTCGAATAGGCCGTGATCGAGTTTGACTCCCGTTTTGACGTTGGTGAAATAAATGCGGGTGACCTGACCGAAATTGTCGCCGAGTTCCATGCCCGCCAGCGTGTCGCCGTCCAAGCCGATCAGGACATACTTGAATCCGCTGTCCTCGGACTTCGGCACCAGCTTGATCCAGAACAAACCTTCGTCGCTTCCTTGATTTTCGATCTTGAAATTGTTTTCCAACGCGACTTCGCCGCTCAGCAGCAAAGCCGGCGTGGACCCGATCGCCTCATCGAGGCGCCTGGCTGTGACCTGCTCGAGATCGACGTCGTAAAACCAAACCTTGCGGCCGCTGGAAACGATTTCCTGGCTGTAAGGCTTCTTGTAATCCCAACGGAATTTGCCGGGACGTTGAAGATAAAACACGCCGCTGGTGCGCTGCCCGGGATTGCCGGCTTCATCGATGATCACCTGAGAAAATTCCGCCTGCAGGGTGTTCGCCCTCGCCAGAAAATCCCGCAAGCGCTGGAGCGGCGCTTCTTCCGCCGCAGCCGGGAAAACCGGCAGAACGATCAGAACAAAAACTAAAACTTTTCTTAACATCGTCTGTTCATCGTTCAAGCGTTCTTTGCCAGCGTTTCCGCGTAACCGGTGTAATTGCGAGGCGTCAGCGCCAACAAGCGCGCCTTCGCGTCTTGCGGAATATTGAGCCCCAGGATGAATTGAGAGAGCGCCTCCGGTTCGATGCGCTTGCCGCGGGTCAAATCCTTCAGCTTTTCGTAAGGCTTATCGATGCCGTAACGGCGCATGACCGTCTGTATCGGTTCGGCCAGCACTTCCAGATTGGCAGCGAGATCGGCTTCCAGGGCAGCCGCATCGATTTCGAGCTTCCCGAGTCCTTTAAGGGTCGATTGCAGCGCGATCAGGGTATGGGCGATCCCTACACCGATGTTCCGCAGCACGGTGGAATCGGTCAAATCCCTCTGCCAACGAGAAACCGGCAATTTTTCCGCGAGGTGGCCGAACACCGCGTTGGCGACGCCCAGATTGCCTTCGGAATTCTCGAAATCGATGGGATTCACCTTGTGCGGCATGGTCGACGAACCCACTTCGCCCGCCACGATCTTCTGCCGGAAATAACCTAGCGAGACATAACCCCAAAGGTCGCGGTCGAAATCGATCAAGACGGTATTGAAACGCGACAGGGCGTGGAAGAACTCCGCCAGATAATCGTGCGGCTCGATCTGGGTAGTGTAAGGGTTGAACGTCAGCCCCAAGGACGTAACGAAGTTTCGGCAAAAGGTCGGCCAATCGACCTCGGGATAGGCGACCCGGTGGGCGTTGTAATTGCCGACGGCACCGTTGATCTTGCCTAAGAGCTCGATCGACTCCAATTGCCTCAGCTGTCTTTCGAGGCGGGCCGACACGTTGGCGAACTCCTTGCCCATGGTGGTGGGCGTGGCCGATTGTCCGTGGGTACGAGACAGCATCGGCTGGCCGGCATAGGCCGCCGCCTTTTCCTTGATCGCGCCGACCAGCCGCCGAATCTGCGGCAGCAGAACGCTGTCCCGAGCCTCCTTCAGCATCAGGGCGTATGCCAGGTTGTTGATGTCTTCCGACGTGCAGGCGAAATGGATGAATTCGCTCACCCGAACCAATTCCGCATGATCGGCGATCTTTTCCTTGAGGAAATATTCCACCGCCTTGACGTCGTGATTGGTCGTCCTTTCGATCTGCTTCACCCGTCCCGCGTCCTCGAGCGAAAATCCGCTCAAGATGGTCTCCAGGCGATCCTTGGCGCTCGCGCTCAGCGCCGGCACCTCGCCGATCGCGGGTTCTTCCGCCAAGGCTTGCAGCCAACGGATTTCGACCAGCACGCGGAAACGAATCAGTCCGTATTCGCTGAGGATGGGGCGCAATGGATCCGCTTTGTCGGCATAGCGCCCGTCAATGGGGGAAAGGCAGGTGAGAGATGTCATTCAAAAAACCTTTTTGGCAATGACGATGCGAAATTCAGGCCACAGCCCGAACAGCCGGCGCCGAGGTAGAGGTCCGAGCGGCGTCTAACGCCCTTTCAATGATCCCGCCGCCCAAGCACTCCTCCCCCCGATAGAACACGACCGACTGGCCCGGGGTTACGGCACGCTGGGGTCGCTCAAAAGCGACACGGACTCGCTGCTCGTCGATAGCCTCGACGGTGCAGGCCTGATCAGGCTGACGGTAACGGATTTTCGCCGAGCAGTGGACCGGCCACTCAGGAGACTTCCCCTGCACCCAGGTCAAGCTTCCCGCTTCAAGGCCGCAATGGAACAACATCGGGTGATCATGTCCCTGGCCGACGATCAGAACGTTACGCTCCAAGTCCTTGGCCAATACGTACCACGGCTCTTCCGGCGCTCCTTTCACTCCACCGATGCCGAGCCCCTGACGCTGTCCCAGCGTGTAATACATCAGCCCGTCGTGCCTTCCGACGACCTTGCCGTCGGGCGTTCGAATCTCGCCCGGTTGAGCCGGTAAAAACCGCTGCAGGAATTCCTTGAAACGACGCTCGCCGATGAAACAGATGCCGGTACTGTCTTTCTTCTGATGGTTCGACAACCCCGCCCGCTCGGCAAGCTTCCTGACTTCGGACTTTTCCATGTGCCCAATCGGGAACAGCACACGCGCCAACTGCGACTGTCCGAGGGTATAGATGAAATAGCTCTGATCCTTCTGCTGATCGACTCCTTTCAATAGCACATACCCGCCGTCCCGCCGGTCGACCCGCGCGTAATGCCCCGTCGCGATCATGTCGGCGCCGAGGTCCACCGCATAATCCATAAAGGCCTTGAACTTGATCTGCTGATTACAGAGGATATCCGGATTGGGCGTGCGGCCCGCACGATACTCGCTCAGAAAGACTTCGAACACCCCGTCCCAATACTCGGCGGCGAAGTTGACGGCGTGCAGCGAAATACCCAGTTTGTCGCAAACGCTTTTCGCGTCGGCGAAATCTTGAGGCGCCGTACAAAGGCCGGTGTCGTCGTCTTCTTCCCAATTCTTCATGAAAAGACCGACAACCTCATAGCCCTGCTCCTTGAGCAGCAAAGCCGTAACGGAGGAGTCGACCCCGCCCGACATACCAACAACGATCTTTTGTGACATCAGCTCAACAACGACTTAAGCACCGACAACGGATAACGTTCTCCCTTGAGATAATCGTCGATGCATTGCATTACCAAGGGACTTCGAAGACGTACGTTCTCGCCCAAAAGTTCCTCCCGGCTCAGCCACAAGCTACGCACGATCCCGTCGTCCAGCGGACTGTTCGGATCATGATCATCGACCGACCCGGCAATCCCAATCCTGAGGAAACCGCCGTCGCGGTCCGATCGGCGCCACAAATAAACGCCGACCAGCGCCTCGGGACTAAAGCGCCACCCCGTCTCTTCGAAAGTCTCGCGGATGACAGCCGCGATGATACTCTCTCCGCCTTCGACATGGCCTGCGGGCTGATTGATCACCGGCTCGCCATTATCGATTCGTTCCTCGACGACGAGAAACCGCTCGCCCCGCTGGACGATGGCCGCGACCGTCACTCTCGGCCTCGCATTTCCTCTGGATTCCGTTTCGAGCTGGTGCATGAGCTTTTAACTGAGGTGCAAATTGCTTAGCCGGTTCGCATATGCTAAAAGAAAACGGCTATCAAGAACTAAAATGCGAGGTTTGTCGATGCCGGTGAGCCGGCGAGGACAGCCCCAAAATTTCCCTCTTCCGGCCGGAGCTGAATCATGCCGTACAACCTGAGCAGTCTAGGAATACCGATAAAGCTGTTATTCTCCGGTTATTTGACGGTCATAGCAATCGGCTATGCCGTCGCGATGATTCAGATCCTGTTCACCCACGGCATGGCGGACGGTAAATTCGGTCTTTCCATCGAAGATATCGTCTACAGCTATTACGGCAACCGTTCCGGCTCCGTCCTGGAAAGCCAGCTGAACGGCTCCATGAAACCCATGGCCCCGGACGAGGAGCGCTTCAAGATCATCCAATGGGTGCGCGACGGCGCCAGCAAAAAGTCGTATGAGAACGACATAAAACCGATTTTCGAACAACGCTGCATCAGCTGTCACAACGCCGAAGCCGGCGGATTGCCCGACTTCACGCAATTCGAGAACATCAAGGCACGAACTGCCTCCGACGAGGGCGCAACCTTCTCGTCTTTGACACGCGTGTCGCACATCCATCTATTCGGCATTTCCTTCATTTTCATGTTCGTAGGGCTGATATTCGGCCTGTCCACGGGCGTCCCCGTGAAACTGAAAAGCGCTGCCATCATCATGCCTTACGCTTTCTTACTGCTTGACATCACATCCTGGTGGCTGACTAAATTGAACCCACATTTCGCCCTCCTGGTCGTCCTGGGGGGCGCGGGTTTAGCTATGGCGTTTGTATTCATGTGGGTGGTCTCGATGTACGAGATGTGGATACTCCCCCGAAAGCTTCCTTTTCCGGATCGTCGTAACGCTTTGACGCGATCGTGAAACTACGGCCGGCTCGTCCGGGGAAATCATTTAGCCAGGAACGGTCTAATACAACGAAGCTCGCAAATGCTATAGTAGCCGTGATCTAGACATGTTGCAGTTCAAGGGCGAAAAATGGCACAACATCCTGATCACAAGCTCGCAGACGATGTTGTCGTACAGGAAGCGAAGCCAAAACTTAAACGGCCACCGCTTTATAAAGTGATTCTGTTGAACGACGACTTCACTCCAATGGATTTCGTCGTTTTGGTATTGAAGACGTTCTTCGGCATGAGCGAGGAAAAAGCGACCCAGATTATGCTTCACGTTCACACGCGGGGCATCGGCGTTTGCGGCGTCTTCTCGAAGGACGTGGCAGAAACCAAGGTCCAGTTGGTGAACGATTATTCTCGGCAGCACCAGCATCCTCTGCTTTGCACGATGGAGGAAGCCTGAACAGGCCCTAATTCTATGTTAAGCAAAGAACTCGAATATTCATTAAACGTCGCGTTTCGGTCGGCCTACGAGAAGAGGCACGAGTTCATCACCGTGGAGCATCTTTTGCTCGCGATGCTCGACAACTCGATTGCGGTCGAAGTGCTTCGAGCCTGCGGCGCGAACATCGATCAATTGAGAAAGGATCTGATCGAATTCCTGGATGAAACGACGCCGCTGATTCCGCCAGGCGTAAAACGGGAAACTCAGCCGACGCTGGGCTTTCAACGCGTCCTCCAGAGAGCGGCTTTCCACGTTCAGTCTTCGGGCAAGAAAGAGGTCACCGGCGCCAACATCCTGGTCGCTATTTTCAGCGAGCAGGATTCCCAAGCGGTCTACCTCCTCAACAAACAAGACGTGACCCGCCTGGATGTCGTCAACTACATTTCCCACGGCATTTCGAAAGTTCGCGAGGATTCGGACGCCAACCCGAAAGGCAGCACCGCGTCGGATGGCGACGAAGGCGACGGCGCCGCGGCCAATCCGCTGGAAAAGTTCGCCTCCAACCTCAACGAATTGGCGAAACGCGGCAAAATCGACCCGCTGATCGGACGCAAGGGTGAAATCGAACGCACCATCCAGGTCCTGTGCCGGCGCCGCAAGAACAATCCTTTGCTGGTCGGCGAGGCCGGCGTCGGTAAAACCGCGATCGCCGAGGGGCTGGCCAAGAAAATCGTCGACAACGAAGTGCCGGAAGTCCTGTCGGAAAGCACGATTTACGCGCTGGATCTCGGCTCCTTGGTCGCCGGAACCAAATACCGCGGCGATTTCGAAAAGCGTCTTAAAGCACTGCTCGCTCAGCTCAAGAAAGAGCCCAACTCGATTTTGTTCATCGACGAAATCCACACCATCATCGGAGCCGGATCCGCGTCGGGCGGCGTGATGGACGCCTCGAACCTGATCAAGCCGGTATTGGCATCCGGGGAACTACGCTGCATCGGTTCCACTACTTATCAGGAATACCGAGGAATTTTCGAAAAAGACCGGGCGCTGGCTCGCCGTTTTCAAAAAATCGACATCCATGAGCCCACGGTCGACGAGACCTATCACATTCTGCGCGGACTCAAGTCCCGGTTCGAAAAGCACCATGACGTCAAATATTCGCTGGCAGCGCTCCGTACGGCAGCGGAATTGTCCGATCGCTACATTACCGACCGTCATCTTCCGGACAAGGCGATCGACGTGATCGACGAGGCCGGAGCCAGCCAGCGGCTGTTGCCGGTTTCGCGTCGGAAGAAGCTGATCGGCACCTTGGAGATTGAAGATATCGTCTCGAAAATCGCGCGCATTCCGCCGAAAACGGTGTCCACCAACGACAAGGACAAACTACGGGATCTCGAAAAGAATTTGAAGATGCTGGTGTTTGGTCAGGACGAAGCCATTTCGACTTTGGCCTCCGCGATCAAACTGTCGCGAGCAGGACTTCGTGAAGTACAAAAACCCATAGGCTGCTTCCTGTTCGCAGGCCCGACCGGTGTCGGAAAAACCGAGGTCACCCGTCAGTTGGCCAAGGTGCTCGGCATCGAGCTCATCCGCTTCGACATGTCCGAATACATGGAGCGGCATACCGTATCCCGGTTGATCGGGGCACCGCCCGGTTATGTCGGTTTCGATCAGGGTGGCTTGCTGACCGACGAAGTCAACAAGCATCCTCACGCCGTGCTCCTGCTCGACGAGATCGAGAAGGCCCATAGCGACGTGTTCAACCTGTTATTGCAGGTCATGGATCACGGCACCTTGACGGACAACAACGGACGCAAAGCCGATTTCCGGAACATCATCCTGATCATGACGACCAATGCCGGAGCTTCCGAGGGTGGCCGACCGTCGATCGGTTTCACCCAGCAGGATCACTCCACCGACAGCATGAAAGTCATCGAGCGGATGTTTTCGCCAGAGTTCCGCAACCGGCTGGATGGTATCATCCAGTTCAAGCCGCTTAACCTGGACACCATCGGTCAGGTCGTCGACAAGTTCATGTTCGAACTGGAATCGCAGTTGGCCGAAAAGCGGGTATCGGTGGTTTTGGAACCCAATGCGCGGGAGTGGCTGGCCGAACACGGCTTCGACCCTTCTATGGGAGCGAGACCGATGGCCCGTGTTATTCAGGAAAACATCAAGAAGCCCTTGGCCGAAGAAATCCTATTCGGCAAACTGAGCGAAGGCGGGATCGTGAGAATCGGCGTGGAAGATGGTCAACTGGCGTTCACCATCGAAAGCGTGCAAGAAGCGGCAGCGGTCTGAGACCTTACCGCTGACGAAAGGTGATTCGGCCTTTCGTTAAATCGTACGGCGTCATTTCCACTTTCACACGGTCGCCCGTGAGAATGCGGATGTAATGTTTGCGCATTTTTCCGGAAATGTGCGCCGTAATGATATGTCCGTTATCCAATTGGACCCGAAAAGTCGTATTAGGCAAAGTTTCGATCACTTTGCCTTCCATTTCGATGTGATCTTCTTTCGACATAAACCTCTCTCAAAAATGAACTCAAATGGTAAAAAGTAAATAATATCACATTAAGTTTCCGGCACGATATTCTCGCCTCTTCCTAACGGCACCCACTTCTCGCCGACCAGCGCCTCCAAGGGTCGAAAGGCATTTTTGTAACTCATTTTTCGGCAATCCGATATCCAAAATCCGAGGTATAGCCAATCCAATCCGCGGCGTTTGGCCTCGGCCGTTTGCCATAGAATCGCATTGCTTCCGAGGCTTCGTTCGGGCAACTCGGGATCGAAGAACGTATAAACCGCCGACAGTCCATCGACCAAATGGTCGGTGACGGCTACTGCCAGCAACCGGTCTGCCAATTTGAACTCGTAAAAACCGGTCTCCGCCCAGCCACAAGCGAGAAAACGGATGTAATCCCCAGGCGAAGACTCGGCCATATGGCCGTCCGAATGTCGCGCCTTGAGATAACGCATGAAGAGTCGGTAGTGAGCCTCTTCGAATCGAGCCGGTTTCCGCACGACCTCCAAATCCGTATTCATCCGCTGAATACGACGCTGCCCTCGATTCGGCCGAAACAGCGCGACCGGTATTCGCACCGGCACGCAGGCCGAGCAATTTGAGCAGTGCGGCCGGTAAACCATGTCGCCGCTTCGGCGGAAGCCTCTGGTTGCGAGCCACGAAAAAATACCGACGTCCAATTTCTCCCGCGGCGAAACATAAGCCATCTGCGCCCGCCGTCCTGGCAGATAATCGCAGTCGTGTTCGTAATCGATGTAAAGCGGTATCGATTTCATAAGGTTCCACCCCTCGATTTCCAAGCCTCGCTCGAAACCGGCTGTTCGCAGTAGATTTGCAGCAGTTTCACGAACTCCGCGCGGGGTATCTCTTCAGCACCCAAACTGGCTAAATGCCGAGTATAGACCTGACAATCAATCAGAACATATCCCCATTCCTTCAGACAGTTGCACGCGAAAGCGAAAGCGGCCTTGGACGCATCGGTGACGTGATGAAACATGGATTCTCCGAAAAACACCTGTCCGACGGAAACACCGTAAAGTCCCCCGACGAGGGTGTCTCCCTGCCACGCCTCGAAGGAGTGAGCCAAACCCAGATCAAAGAGATTGGAATAAGCCCGTTTCATGTCCTCTGTGATCCAGGTTCCGCTTGCATAATCCCGCGGCTCTGCGCAACCTTCCATGACGCGGTCGAAACACACATCGAAACTGAATCGAAATTCTCCGCGCCTAAGCCGCTTGCCGAGACTTCGAGAAATCTTGATACCTTCGGGACGCAAGACGAGCCGAGGATCCGGCGACCACCAGAGTATCGGTTCGTCTTTGCCGAACCACGGGAAAATCCCGTTCCGGTAAGCGTTCACCAGCCGCCGCACAGAGAGACACCCGCCCACCGCCAGGAGTCCGTTCGGCTCATCCAGAGCCTTTTCCACCGGGGGAAAGGGTTCGTTGCGGTCAAAAGGATTCAGGACGGTCAGCATGGTCGAAACCTTTGAAAGGCGAGTGAGCACTAAGTTCCGACATATAGGCGCGCACCGAACGCTGTTCCCGATCCAAAAAGCGTGCAATCGGGTCACGAAACGCCGCCTCGGCCAGCCAGTGGGCAGACCAGGTCTCGGTCGGCAGGAATCCCCGAC
Organism: Methyloversatilis universalis; assembly: GCA_020723665.1. Taxonomy (GTDB): domain Bacteria; phylum Pseudomonadota; class Gammaproteobacteria; order Methylococcales; family Methylococcaceae; genus Methylocaldum. The sequence continues at coordinate 60,438 of DYIL01000004.1, read as the reverse complement.
TGACTTTGTGTTCGCCCTGGGCGCCGGGTTCGAATTTATGGAGACCCGCCTCGATGCAATATTCGATGCCCTGGTAATAGCAAGCCTCGAAATGGAGAGCGGGTATTTCTTCCGTGCAACCCCAGTATCGACCGTACAACGCATGGCGGCCGACGAGAAACAACGCTGCTCCGACGATATGCCCGCGCCGCTCGGCGAGAACCAACAGTATTTGCTCGCCCATCGTTGCCGCGATAGCCTCGAAAAACCTGGACGTCAGCGCCGGATGATTACCGTGCTTCGCAAAGGTTGAAAGGTAGAGCCGATACACCGTGTGCCAGATATCGGGCTGCACAGAGTCGCCCCGGATTCTTCGCAACTCTACCGAGGCTTCCCGAACCAGTCGACGCTCCCGCTTCACTTCCTTACGTCGCTTGGCGGTAAAAGCCGACAAAAAATCCTCGAAGTCCCGATAACCCCGGTTTTCCCAATGAAACTGGCAGCCGAGCCGCTTCAGTACCTGAGGTGAGTCCAGCAATACCCGGTCCTGCGTGAACAACCAGTGCAGCGAAGAAACGCCCGCATCCTGTGCCGCCTCGATCGCGAAGTCGACTACGGCCTCCGCCAAGCGATCCGAGCAATGCTCGGGCCGGATCAGAAGGCGCGGCCCGGTGGCCGGCGTGAACGGCGAGGCCACGACCAGCTTCGGATAATAGTCCATGCCGGCTCGTTCGTAGGCGTCGGCCCAAGCCCAATCGAAAACGAACTCGCCGAATGAATTGAATTTGAGATACATCGGCAGGGCCGCTACCAGGCCGCGTTCCGCATCCTCGATCAGCAAATGGTAGGGAATCCAGCCGACATGCCTGCCCAGGCAACCGTATTCTTCCAAGGCAAACAAGAATTCATGCCGCAGAAAGGGATAAACGCCGCCGGTCAACGCGTTCCAGGCGTCAGGCTCAACCGCGCTGATATGCCGGACGACGCGCGACCTCAAGCCCGTCGAACCTCTCTCGTCTTGAGCAGTCATTTCGTTTCCTTAACAGTCAAAAGGCCGCATGCCGTGATCGATTCGCCAAACCATGAAATAATAACGCCTTTCTGCCAACACATTCCTGTTAAAATGGCTCAGTACATTTTCACGATGAACCGGGTGAGCAAAATCGTGCCGCCCAAACGCGAGATTTTGCGCGACATCTCGCTGTCCTTCTTTCCAGGCGCCAAAATCGGCGTGCTCGGCCTGAACGGGTCCGGCAAATCCACCCTGCTCCGCATCATGGCCGGCGTGGACAAAGAATACGACGGCGAAGCCCGTCCGCAACCGGGTATCAAAATCGGCTACCTGCCGCAGGAGCCTCAACTCGACCCGGCCAAGACCGTCCGCGGCAATGTCGAGGAAGGCGTGGCCGAAATCAAAGCGCTGGTCGACCGCTTCAACGAGGTCAGCAACGCTTTCGCAGAACCTGATGCCGATTTCGACAAATTACTCGCCGAACAAGCCGAACTTCAGGACAAAATCGAGGCCGCGGGCGCCTGGGAACTCGATCGCAAGCTGGAAATCGCCGCCGACGCCCTGCGCCTGCCCGACTGGGATGCCGACGTCACCAAACTCTCCGGTGGCGAACGGCGCCGCGTCGCTTTATGCCGATTGCTGCTGTCGAACCCCGACATGCTGCTCCTCGACGAGCCTACCAACCATTTAGACGCCGAATCGGTGGCTTGGCTCGAACGTTTCCTCCACGATTTCCAAGGCACGGTGATCGCCGTCACCCACGACCGTTATTTCCTGGACAATGTGGCCGGCTGGATTCTCGAATTGGACCGCGGCCATGGCATTCCCTGGGAAGGCAATTACTCCTCCTGGCTAGAACAGAAGGAGAAGCGTCTGGAGATGGAGGAGAAGCAGGAAACCGCTCGCCAGAAAGCCATAAAAGAAGAGCTGGAATGGGTACGTGCCAATCCCAAGGGCCGGCAGGCCAAAAGCAAGGCGCGCCTGCAGCGATTCGAGGAATTGTCGTCCAGCGAATACCAGTCCCGCAACGAGACCCGCGAAATCTATATTCCGCCGGGACCGCGCTTGGGCGAACTGGTCATCGAGTTCGAAAACGTTTCGAAGGGTTTCGGCGACCGGCTGCTCATCGAGGATCTAAGCTTTCGCCTGCCGCAGGGCGGCATCGTTGGCGTGATCGGGCCCAATGGTGCCGGCAAGACCACACTGTTCCGCATGATGGCCGGCATCGAGGCGCCCGATTCCGGCAGTATCCGCATAGGCCCGACGGTTCGGCTCGCCTATGTCGAGCAGTTCCGCGACGCCATGGATGACAAGAAGACGGTCTGGGAAGAAATTTCCGATGGACTGGACATGGTGACGGTGGGCAGATATCAGACGCCCTCCCGGGCTTACGTGGGCCGCTTCAACTTCAAAGGCCCTGACCAGCAGAAACGCATAGGCGAACTCTCAGGCGGCGAACGCAACCGAGTGCATTTGGCCAAGCTTCTTAAAGCCGGCGGCAACGTGCTCTTGCTCGACGAACCGACCAATGACCTCGACGTGGAAACGCTGCGGGCGCTCGAAGAAGCGCTGTTGGAATTCCCGGGCTGCGCCGTCGTGATCTCGCACGACCGCTGGTTCCTCGACCGCATCGCCACCCATATGCTTGCCTTCGAAGGTGACAGCAAGGCGGTCTGGTTCGAAGGCAATTACGCGGATTACGAGGCCGATCGCAAACGTCGTTTAGGCGACGAAGCGGAAAATCCGCATCGAATCCGATTCAAACCCTTAATGCGCTGATTCGATGGAGCAAAACGGTCATTTCTTCGCGAAAAACGCCGCCATGGCGGCGGCTCGATCCGCCGCCACTTTCCGAACGTGCGGGCGGGATTCCATCAGGTTCATATAGTCCATCGCACCGGTGATTTTCTGCAAAAAATCTTCACCGTAAATCCGTTGCGTAGCGGATGACAGCAGACCGAAACTGGGCCACAGGGCGCAATCGGCCGCCGTGAAACGGCCGCCGGCAATATAAGGAGAGAATTTCGCGAGGCGATTGAACGCATCGATGCCCGCACCGATCTTTTCCCTGACCTCGGCTTTTGTTTCGTGGGAAACCGAACCGCCGAAGAATGCCTCTCCGTACAGACGCCGGGCAACGAGTTCCACATCGAGCTCGAAATGTTGGATCAACTCCCTGCACTTGGCGCGCTCGAAAGGATCGGACGGGTAAAGAGGCTTTTGAGGAAAAGCCTCTTCCAGATATTCGAGAATGACTTGGGATTCCGATAGCGATCCCTGATCAGTTAACAAAAAAGGAATCTTGCCCGCGGGCGAGAATGGCAGAATCGCTTCCTTTTGGAACGGATCGGCCGTCTGCTCCTCGAATTCGATGCCTTTCTCCAGAAGAACCAGTTTGACCTTGTTGTAATAATTGCTGATAGGAAAACCGCAAAGCTTAATCATCAACGCTCTCCCGAGTTTATAGCCGAAACGCCGGTTCAAACACCCTCGGTATCGTACACCGATCATCGCTCCACCAACATTAAGAACACATGACGTCCTCCACTCCTATAACCTCCTTCGAACAATTAGCCATTGGCCAACCCATCCTGCAAGCGCTCCGAGAAATCGGCTACGAAGCCCCATCGCCCATTCAAGCCGAAAGCATCCCGCATCTCCTTGAGGGGCGGGATTTGCTTGGCCAGGCCCAAACCGGCACCGGCAAGACCGCGGCCTTCGCGATTCCCATACTCGCGCGAATCGATCTATCCCGGCGTGTGCCCCAAGCCCTGGTACTCGCGCCGACCCGCGAACTCGCCATTCAGGTGGCCGAGGCTTTCCAAACCTATGCCCGCCATCTCCATGGCTTTCACATCCTGCCCGTTTACGGTGGCCAAGGCATGGGCTCGCAATTGCGGCAACTCGCCCGGGGCGTTCACGTCATCGTGGGCACGCCGGGTAGAGTGATGGATCATCTCCGCCGCGGAACCTTGTCTTTGGGCAACTTAACGACGTTGGTCCTCGACGAGGCCGACGAAATGCTCCGCATGGGCTTCATCGAGGATGTCGAATGGATTCTGGAACAAACGCCGCCGACTCGCCAAATCGCGCTGTTTTCGGCCACCATGCCTACCGGCATCCGCAAAATCGCCGACCGGCATCTCAAGAACGCGGCAGAGGTAAAGATCAAGGCGAAGACCGCCACCGTCGAAGCCATCAGCCAGCGATATTGGCTGGTTTCGGGAGTACAAAAGCTGGAAGCCTTAACCCGGATTCTCGACACGGAAGACTTTGACGCCATGATCATCTTCGTCCGTACCAAGACCGAAACAGTAGAGCTGGCCGAAAAACTGGAAGCCCGCGGCTACGAAGCCGCGGCCCTGAACGGCGACATGAGCCAGGCTTTGCGCGAGAAGGTCATCGACCGCCTGAAGAAAAATGCCCTGGACATCGTCGTCGCGACCGACGTTGCCGCCCGCGGCCTGGACGTAGAGAGGATCACACACGTGGTGAATTACGATATCCCCTACGACAGCGAAGCCTATATTCACCGCATCGGGCGTACCGGGCGCGCCGGGCGCAAGGGCAAGGCCATCCTGTTCGTGGCCCCGCGCGAGAGGCGGATGCTGCGCGCCATAGAGCAAACCACGCGGCAAGCCATCGAGCAAATGCGTCTGCCCACCCTACAGGACATCGCCGATCGCCGCATCCAGCAGCTCAAGGCACAATTGGTCCAGACCATGGATGACGAGGACGTAAGTTTTTACCGGGATCTCGTGGAAAAATTAGTGAACGAGGGCATCGGCGATGCAGCCGACATCGCCGCCGCCCTCGCTTATCTCATGCACCGCGAACGTCCACTGGAGGCGCCGGAGGAACCGGAACCACCGGCTCTGGAACACGTACGCGAACGCCCGCGGGAAAGGACACGCCCGGAAAGCGGATTGCGGCGCTACACCATCGACGTGGGCCGGGAACACGGCGTACAGCCCAAGGATATCGTCGGCGCCATAGCCAACGAAACCGGGCTTTCTTCCCGGCTGATCGGCCAGATCAAACTGTTCGATGCTTACAGCACGGTAGAGCTCCCGGCCGATCTCCCCGACGACTTCTTCAAACTGCTGAAAAAAACCTGGGTCAAGAACCAGCGCCTCAACCTACAATTGCTCGACAACGGCGGCCGGAAACCGCACAAAAAACCCGTGAAGCCCGACGCAAGCAAGTTCGGGAAACCGAAGGCTGCGACACCGAACAAACGCTCGGCACAACGCCGCTCGACCGAAGATCAACTCTGACCGGCCCTTCACCGATGGACGCACTTGCACAACTGATCGCCAAAGCATCCGAACTGCTCGATCGCCTCGAAAGACGGATACTTTCCGAGCCGGCGGAACCCGACTGGGAAGGCGCCGTAGCTTTCCGCTGGCGCGGTGCCGGTCACCCCAACCCTTTGCAGCCCATCCGGAATGCCCACCGGCTCGCACTGAACGACATCTTGTGCGTCGACCGGCAAAAGTCCGAACTGGATCGCAACACCCGACAGTTCATCAGAGGATTGCCGGCCAACAATGCCCTGCTCTGGGGCTCCAAGGGAACCGGGAAATCCTCGCTTATCAAGGCTCTCCTCAACGAATATGCCGCCGAAGGTCTGCGGGTCATCGAGGTCGACCGCCAGCATCTGGTCGAACTGCCGGACATTCTGGATCTGCTCTATTCGCGTCCGGAGAAATTCATCCTGTTCAGCGACGACCTTTCGTTCGAGGCGGACGATACCGGTTACAAGGCTCTGAAATCCACCCTGGAGGGCTCGCTCAGCGCACCGCCCGCGAATGTATTGATCTACGCCACCTCCAACAGGCGCCATCTGCTGCCCGAATATCACGAGGAAAACCTCATGGCCCGCCAGATCGAGGGGGAAATCCATCAGGGCGAGGCAGTGGAGGAAAAAATATCCCTCTCGGAACGCTTCGGTTTATGGCTGTCCTTTTACCCGTTCAGCCAGGATCAATACCTGAGCATCGTTCGATATTGGTTGGAAAAGCTGCGAACGCCCTTGAGCGACTGGGAAGCCGTGCGTACCGAAGCCCTTCGTTTCGCGCTTCAGCGCGGTTCCCGCAGCGGCCGAGTTGCCTGGCAATTCGCTAAGGACTGGAGTGGGCGCGCGCAGCTCGATACCCGTCCGAACGGCGGATAAATCCAGGATCGACTCGAAATTCTTCGGCTCCGAAAGGGCCATTAACCTGGCTTAAAATAATTCGTGGGTTTCCGGCCGACTCGTCGTCCATCCGAGCAGGGGGGTGATAGTCCCGCCACGGTTCATATTGTCGCGGCTGGTCGATCGTCTGATCTTCGCCCGGAAGATAGTCCACGGCGAAACCAACGGAGATCGCCTGCGGGTTCTTGGGATCGACCACTTCGGCTGCATGAGCCCCCGGTTTCGGCTCGTGACTCCGCCCCTATGACGTGTTCCACGCCTGCCAGATCGAGCAATCCCCCTGCAGCGTCGCATCGACGAAAAAAGAGGCTTCTAAGGGTGTCGCGTCCGGATTCCGGCCCCCGCGACGCGGGGATCGTGACAAAGACGGCTAACCCCGCCGTTGCCCGGATTGAGATGTTTCGACGCCCGCGCCACCGGCGTGAGCGGAAGATGGTCGCGGTAACATTGACGAACACTTTCCCGCGGCGCTACATAGCTGGCTGTAGCAGCGAGTTCCCCGATCCATGGGTGCTCATCCGGCGGAACCGACTGATTCATCAACCGCCAATCCAGTGCGTTTCCTCGGCCAAAACGACCCGGTATGGCACACGCGCCGCGCCGAGGGCGCCGCACAAGCCCCTGGTCCTCCTCCGATGATTGCAACATCCGTGCGAATCACTTCCACCTTCGTCTCCTCGGTTCACTCCTTCAACCTAGAAACGGCAGTTGGACATGCTCGAGCGCGCGGCGGGCGGGGCGGCCGGCTGGCAAGCCTGTCCTGAGCCTGGTCGAAGGGCGGTTCGCTTCGCTCACCGCATCCTACTTTTCCGGTGCATCGAAGCGGTCAACTGACGTTTCTAGGGTCAATATTGACTGACGCGAACGACGCGAGTTCGGATTCACCGCACCGCTACGGGCGTGTCACGTTTTCCAGCCAAGTCAGAAAGACCATAGCCTCTTCCCGGCTATCGCCGCACATCTCCCGTGACGGTTGCAGGCCATCGCAGCAAGCGGGACGGCATGCCTGCCCGAAAATGGCGCAGCGCCAATCATCGGTCAGATGAAGGCAGCGAACGCTTGCCGGCTTGCCTTCGGGCATTCCGGGAATCGGGCTGGAGATCGATATGGCGATACAACACGCACCGCAATCGGGCCGGCATTCCATGGCCTTAATCGAAAAAAGAAAAATCGCGTAAGGACGAAGACTTGAGTTTTTGCTTGACGTCCATGACGGCGCGCACGCCATAAGGCTTAGGGTCGAAACGTCCCCAGACCGGGCCGGGCCAGGCCGGATCGTTCCGATAGCGCACCACGTGATGAAGATGGAGTTGAGGTACCAGGTTGCCGATCGCGGCGACATTCATTTTGTCCGCACGGAACAGTTCCGCGAGCACGCGGGCGAAATGAGATGACTCCCGGATGAGCCGAACTTGATCCCCGTCCGTCAACTGATGAATCTCGATGATATGTTCGCGCTCAGGGACCAGAATAAACCACGGGTACCGGCTTTCGTTCATCAACAAAACCCGACACAAGGGGAAACGGCCCAATGGGATGCAATCCTGCAACAAGCGAGGGTGTAATTCGAACATGACTCAATCGATACCGATTCGCGGCTGTCGGATATCGGTGCCGTACACGCGCCTGACCCAGCGGGTCATGACCGGAACGCCGATAATCAAGTAAGGGTAGTAGCTGATTAACCGCCACAGAATCGCCAGGCCAAGAGCTATGCCGGCCGGGACGAAATCGCCGAACAGCCAGGAGAATCCGAGCTCGGCGACACCGGCGCTGCCGGGTGTCGGCGAAAGCACCATGACGATCCATAACACCGCTTGGCGGCCGATGACGAGCAGATGGTCGAACACGTTCATGGGCATCGGCGAAAAGGCCGCAAGAACGCAGTTCAATACCAGGTAACGGCCGATCCATGCGATCGAGGTCGCCAGCCAAACTTGAAACCAGAAACTCCATTTTCGATCCCGCAAGTCGCGCGAGGCTGTGAGCAGGTCGTTGACCATGTGCAAACCCCGAGAGCGCCACGCGCGGAGCATCCGCAACATGAATAGCCGGGTCAACCATCCGTTGATCCAGCGCGGGGCCACGAACAATGCCGCGATAAGCAGCAGCAAGTAAACGACCAGCCCACCCCAGGCTACCCAGAACCCGACCATCATGCTAGTCCCCAGCAGTTCCGACCGAACGTGGTGCAAAGGCGCGAAAATGTCGGACTGCGGAATGAACAAGCTGGCGAAGAACGGAAGCGAGGTATAGAACACTTGGTCGAGAAAGACCGTGGTAAATACGATTGCGGTACTTCGGCCGATGCTGACCTGTTCCTTCACCAGCATGAACACCGCCACGGCCGCTCCGCCGACCATGGACGGCGAAACCGCGGCAAAGAAATCCCAAAGCAGAATGATTTCCAGGCAGGTCCGCCACTCCAGTCTGCGGTCGGTCAGTATCCGCAATTGCCACAGATAGCCGAAATCGCGTAGCACCATCATTAGAAAGGCTACGGCCACCCATAGAATGGAGCGCGAGGTCCAGGCGAAACGGTCCAGAACCTCGCGGGTGGGTAGGTCGCTCCTCATCCATTCCTCGTATAGCGTATAACCGACGATGCTCAATCCCAACGCGATCGGTAACAAAATTCGTCCGGGGCTGAACAGTTTAAGAACATCGGACGTCTTGGCGACCATTCCGGTTACACATTTAGATTGATGATCCGAATCCCATCGACTAGCGCTACGGCTTGCGCGTGACAAACATCGCGTCGCCGTAACTGAAAAACCGGTACTGGCGCGCCACCGCGTGCCGATACGCCGCTAAGACCTCCGAATGACCGGCGAAGGCACATACCAGGGTTAACAGAGTGGACTCCGGAAGATGAAAATTGGTGACCATGGCGTCGACGCAGCGAAAACGGAACCCTGGACGAATGAACAGATTGGTTTCGCCTTTGTATGGCACGAGCGCCCCTCCGGAAGAAGCCGATTCCAGAGCCCGCACCACGGTCGTTCCGACGGCGATCACCCTCCCCCCGCGCTGTCGAACCTCATCGACTTTTTCCACCGCTTCAGAGCCGACCTCACAACGCTCCGAATGCATGACGTGCTGATCGAGGTCGTCCACACGCAAGGGTTGAAACGTTCCGCTCCCCACGTGCAGCGTTATGAAAGCCCGCTCGACGCCTTTCGCCGCCAGCCGTGCCAAGATCGCTTCATCGAAATGCAAGCCGGCGGTGGGCGCCGCGACGGCACCGGATTCCTTCGCGTACACCGTCTGATAACGCTCCCGATCGAGTACCGAATCCGGACGGTCGATATAGGGTGGCAGAGGAATATGCCCCACCGCGTTCAAAACTTCATCGACAGTCCGACCGTCCAGAATCGCCAACACGAACAGGTCGTCTTGCCGCCCTTGAACCGAGCATCGAAAACCACCATCCAAAAAAATTTCGATTCCCGCTTTCGGAGCCTTGCTCGCACGCACGTGCGCCAGCACCGTAGCTGGATCGAGCACTCGTTCCACTAAGATCTCCGCTCGCCCGCCCGACGCTTTGCGGCCGAACAAGCGAGCCGGCATCACTTTAGTGTCGTTGAACACCAAGAGATCTCCCGGATGGAGCAACTCCGGCAACTGGATAAACATACGATCGTCAATTTCGCCGGTCGTTCCGTCCAAACACAACAATCGAGCTGCGCTCCGCTCGGGCAGAGGATGCTGGGCGATCAATTCTTCGGGAAGTTCAAAAAAGAAATCACTCTTGCGCATCGGTTGATGGTATCAAGCGGAAACAAAAAGCGCAGTATGTGGTTTTTCAAGAGAAGTTTCTTTATAATGCGCCTGTTTTCGCGCCGAGGTGGCGGAACTGGTAGACGCGCCAGACTCAAAATCTGGTTTGGGAAACCAAGTGCGAGTTCGATTCTCGCCCTCGGCACCAACTAAAACAAGGACTTACAAGGGCAGTCAAGGGACATTGGACCAGCGAAAAACAGCGATGGGACAGTTTTGGGACACTAAGCAAAAGGTGACACCATGGCGACCATCGAAAAGCGAGTCGGCAAAGACGGCTCGATCTCCTATCGGGTAAAAGTCCGCATCAAAGGGCACCCATCCCAAACTGCCAGCTTCGAGCGCAAAACCGACGCGAATCGCTGGGCTCGACAAATCGAGTCGGATATCCGACTCGGACGGTGCGTTCCGACCACTCAAGCTCGGCGGCGCACTGTGTCGGATATGGTCGACCGCTACCTGAAAGAAGTCCTGCCAATCAAGCCGAAAAACAAATCGGCCTGGCTAGTCGAACAGCAGCTTGCCTGGTGGCGGAGAGATCGGCGATTTTCACATTGCCGAGGTCACCCCGGCCGTCATTGCGGACTGCAAATCCCGTCTATCCAATCGCGTCAACCGGTACGGGCAACGCTTCAACGGCGGAACGGTAAACCGCTATTTCGCGGCCATGTCCGGCGTTTTCAAAGTCACCGTCAAGGAATGGCACTGGCTTGAGCGATCTCCGTTCGAAGGCGTCAGCCGGCGCGAGGAATCGAAAGGCCGGGTACGGTTCCTGTCCGACGAGGAACGCGAAGCCTTACTCGCCGCTTGCCAAGAAAGCCGAACCAAGGCGCTCTACCCTATCGCAATCGTGGCTCTGGCCACCGGCATAAAAAAAGGCGAAATCCTGGGGCTAACCTGGTCTGACGTGGATCTGAAACGCGGCATGATCGTGCTGCGGGACACCAAGAATGGCGACACTCGCCCGGTTCCGCTCGTGGGTCATGCCAAAAAAGTCATGACGGAATGGCCGAAAGTGCGTCGCTTAGGCTGTACTTTGGTGTTTCCGGGCAAGAAGCCGACGAAGCCGGTCAATTTCAACGAAGCTTGGTTCAGCGCCTTGAAGCGGTCCGAAATCGAAGACTTTCACTTTCACGACCTACGGCACACGCGCTTCCTATCTCGCAATGAACGGCGCTACGCCTGGAGAAATCGCGGCCGTGCATGGACACAAAACCTTGCAGTATGGCGAAGCGATATGCCCACCTTTCGGAGCAGTATGTGGCCGGCGTGCTGGAAAGGATGAACACAAAAGTGTTTGGGCGATAAAAGAAGAACACGGCGCGATATCACCCGCGCGGCTGAATCCGGAAAGCCATCGGCAATTCGGCGGGTTTCTGTTTTATTAGGGCATCCCTGCTTGTGCCAAGATGCAGGTAGGGACTCCCCCTCTCAAGCGACGACCGGCATGCCTTACCAGCATCACATCGGCGCGTGCCTTGTGGCCGCACACAACACACTTGAACCGCGATTCGGTCGTGCGCAATGGATTGCCTAAGCCCCTTTGTTAAACACTCCAAGTTCGAGTGTTTATTATTGTGTCGCGTTTAACAGCGGGTTTCGGAGTTATGCTCGAAAGTTGTGGATGAGGGCTTGCGGTAGGCGGCGTATTCTGGATGGTCTTCGAGGTCATCCATTCCTACGAGAGGAGCGAATACGCCATGCGTGAAGATAAGCTCACTGTGCTGAAGAATCCAGGGGCACCGGCACCGGTGGCGGATGCCTTGACGGAGTTGTTACGGGAAGGTGCCCAGCGGATGCTGGCGGCGGCGATCGAGGCCGAGGTAGCGGCCTTTCTGGAGCGATTCGAGGACGAGAAGACGGCGGACGGGCGCCAGCGGGTGGTGCGGAATGGTCATCTGCCGACGCGATCCATCCAGACCGGTGTAGGCCCCGTCGAGGTCAAGGTGCCGTGGGTGCGAGATCGAGCGAAGACGATTCGGTTGACCTCGGCGATTTTGCCGCCGTACCTGCCTGCCTGCCGGCAGGCAGGCGGCGAACCCAGAGTCTTGAGGCGTTGTTGCCGTGGTTGTACTTGAAAGGGATCTCGACCGGGGATTTTCAGGAGGCACTGGCGGAAACTGAATGGGGTTCCGCGGCTGGCTCAGGTCATTGAGGGAGTCGTGTTCAAGGATGGCGTTCAGGAAGACGTGGAGAAAGTCGCCGCCCGAACCCTCGTACACAACATTTGACCATTACTCGGGGGATAAGCCTGAAGGTCACGCGCATGACCTCGGGAGGCCCGTCAGCCTGCCGTGGGCTACCGCCATCGTGAGGTGTCGGGAGGGGCTGGCGGGAGTCGGCAGAGGCCTTGAGAGCCTATCCCAGGCTTTAGAAACCCTTCGACAAGCCTGTCCTGAGCCAAGTCGAAGGGCTCAGGGCGAACGGCCTATTGGGATAGGCTTTAAGTCACGGCACTGACCAAGCGGCGAAAGGCGGAATCTGCCGAAAGCGGAAAGGTGGCTGTCTCTCCGTCCGGTCTGGACGGTCGTCCGGAAAGGGAGTCGGCGACAAAGCAGCAGGGGCCGGAAGTTCCGCGGGCGGTCGCAGCGTCCATAGGCCAACGGACGTATGGTCCTTGGGACGTAAGCTCAACCCGGAAACGGGAAGGCGGAAAGCGCCGGATACGTGATCCGCACGTCCGGTGGTGTGAGAGGGCGACGGGGGCGACCCCGCCTCCTACTCGATTGGCCGATCAAGCGGCCGAATCGATCAGCCGGATCTTTTCACCTTGCGTAAGCCGATAGAACCGGCGGAGCTCTTCCATCATCTCGCCGGACCTCGCCTTCTTCAGATACCGATTCTCCAATCGAAGGCAATACTTGCCTGCATAGTGGTTGGCGTCTTCGTAGCGCTGGCGCTGGACCCGATCCAATGCCGCATCGTAAGCCGGCGCTTCGAACAAACAATACCGAAGCTCTGAGGATACGAGATTCCTACCCTGACGCTTCCAAAGCGACGTGGCCGTTACGAATTTGTCGACCTCGGCCTGCATCTCCAGCTCCAACAAGGTCACGCCCCGCTCGACGCCGGCGTTCCAAATGAGATAAAGGAAGTGGCTGACGCCTTCCACAGCCAAGAGAAAATCGACGAAATTCTCGGCATGAAGACTGACCAGAGGATCATCATCGGATAGCCGAGTCATTACCGAGGCATCCAGAAACAGGGCGAGGTCCAGATGGTCGTCTTGCTGCGAGACCAAGAGCTTCTCTTTGCTCTCGCGGGGATGGATACTGGTATCAAGCTGTCTGGCAAGTTCCGGGTCGGTAATCAGGAAATCTTCCACGTCGAGATCCACCTCGACGCGGTAGATACGCTCCAGCAGCTTCTGTAGAGCGTTCAGGCGCATACAAGCGCCTCCTTCTTCAGTTGTGCCGGCGGCTGATCGAGCCGTGGGCCGGTTCTATGCCCAGTTTCCTCAATTTCTCGGCCGCACGCTTGCTGCCGGTTCGGAGCCAAATCTCGTAAAGCCGCATGATATCGGTGCACGAACCCATCGAGGATCTTTCGCCGACCTCCGAAAGGACGTCCACGAACAACTGAAATTTCTCGGAAAGCTCGCCGAAAATCGCACAGAGCGCTTTGCCTCTTACGGTACCGCGGTTCAGGTCGCATAGATAGCCATACGCGGTGCCTCCCATCGCGATATAATAGTCGACGTCGACGAGCTTACGATTGAGACTGGAAGAAAACAGACCCGATATCAGCAGCGCCACGTCTCCAAGCCGGCGCAGAATTTGATGCCGTTCTTCCAAGCTTGCCGCTTCCAACGCATCGGCGTAGATCAGGGCCAGCGGCTGCAACGTCACCCCCTCGGCGGTATGGGAAAACAGTTTGTCCGCCTGGGTGAAATAGGCAAGTAAATTGACGATGTAGTAGACGGTATCCTCTCCGGCGTCGACTTTCTGATTCGATAAAGCCGCCGTAACCGATTCCCTGAAATATTCCTGGACGTTTACATCCGTAATCAAGTTCGCGTCGAGGTTCTCAGGCGCCATCATGATGTCTAGCCTCTCCCAAGAGTGAAGATCTACCTAACAAAATGACCAATCTGCGCGGGTGATGTCGCAAGCCGATCGTAAAAATTCTCCCCGAGTATAGCAATTGCCGGAAAGGCTACATCTCCGATCCATTGGGAGAAAAACGAGCCAACAATTAAATGTCGATGACGAGGCCGCGGTTCTTGCCGCCATCATCGCCTCGAGGTTTTTCACGCCCATTCGATCCAATCTGATGCCTCTTATCGATTATGCAGGCAAAACCCAGACCATTTCCGCAGAGCAACCCGCCAGTGGATCGGCGGTCTGCTGATCGGCAGGCGGTTAGCTAACGGTAGGCGGGCAAAAACAAATTTCTGATGTAGGCGAGTTTTAACAGGCCGGCGGCGCTGATCGAGTCGGTGATTTCGCCATCCATCACCATGCGCACCGCTTCCGTCAAAGGCAGCTTCTTGATGGTAATGGCCTCGGTTTCTTCGAACTCCGGGTCGCCCTCCACCAGGCCTTCCGCAAGGAACACATAACCTTCCTCGTCGGTGACCGAGTTCGTGGTATGCAAGTGCATGAAAAGCGTCCAATCCTTGGCCGTCAAACCGGTTTCTTCCTTGAGCTCGCGCTTTGCGGTCTCGAGAATATCTTCACCTTCAGGAGAGCCGCCCATGGGGATTTCCCAAAAATAGGCATCGGGAACGTAGCGGTATTGGCCGACTAACCAGGTATTGCCTTCGGCGTCTATCGGTATGATGCCGATAGCCTGACTCTTGAAATGGATTCTGCCGTAGATACTCAAACCGCCGGACGGATTGATCACCTCGTCTTCATCCAGGCGGATCCACGGGTTCTCGTAAACCTCCCGGCGGCGAATCAATTTCCAAGGATTGAGTTCAGACATCATCAGGGTCCGTGAAATGCGGGACTGAATTCGTGCACGGCATCGATCATGGCCTTGGCGTGCTCGGGATCGACATCGGGCGGTATGCCGTGCCCTAGGTTGAACACATGCCCGTCCCCATGACCATACTGCTCCAAAATTCGCTTCACTTCGGTGCGGATCGTTTCGATCGGTGCGCATAAAGCCATGGGATCCAAATTGCCTTGCAGCGCGACCTTGTGTCCCAGTCGCCGGCGCGCCTCTCCGATGGGTGTCGTCCAGTCCAGACCCAAGGCGTCGAAGCCCGTTTCCGCCATGGCTTCCAGCCACTGCCCGCCACCCTTGGTAAAGAAGATCGTCGGAATGGTTTTTTCGCCGTAATGCCGGTTCAGCATATCGAGCACGCGTTTCGCATAAGCCAGGGAAAACTCTTCGTAATGCGCCGCCGGCAAAATCCCGCCCCAGGTGTCGAACACCATTACCACATCGACGCCCGCGGCGATCTGGGCATTGAGATAAAGCGCTACCGCATCGGCCAACTTATCAAGGAGTTCGTGGAGAACGGCGGGTTGCTCGTACATCAATCCCTTGACCCTGCGAAACTCTTGCCCGCCGCCGCCCTCGACCATGTAAGTGGCCAAAGTCCAGGGGCTGCCCGAAAATCCGATGAGCGGAACGCTTCCGGCCAGATTTTGCAGAATCAGGCGAACGGCATCCATGACATAGCGCAAATCCGATTCCGGATCGGGTACCGACAACCGGCGCACATCGGCTGCACTGCGAATCGGATTTCTAAAACAGGGACCCTCGCCTTCGACGAACTCCAAACCCAAGCCCATAGCATCCGGTACCGTCAGAATATCGGAAAAGAGTATGGCGGCATCCAGACGAAAGCGTGCAAGAGGCTGCAACGTGACCTCGCAAGCCAGTTCGGGCGTACTGCAAAGTGTCATAAAACTACCTGCCCGCTCCCGGACACGACGATACTCTGGCAGATAGCGGCCCGCTTGACGCATCATCCAAACTGGGGTTCTTTCGGCGGGCTGTTTCAACAGTGCACGGATAAGACAATCGTTTTTAAGTGCATTCATGGCATCACGCAAATCAATGGCATAAAGGTCGGATTACGGAATTGGGTGAAAGAATCGCCGGCCTGGGAAAAAGCTTCAGCGGTATCGGTAGCGCGCCGTAGAAACACGCCGTTTGCTCGCTTCAGCGAGCCGGGGAACCGGCCGACGTGCTCGGTTCCGCTAGCCGCGGCATCACTCGTCGGATTTCCTGGTGAACGGATTTCATCTGCCTGGGCAAAGGCTGGCCGAGAGATGCGGGTAGATTCGCCGCAGCGTCTTTGGCTGCCTGCAAAGACGGATAAATGCCGAAAAAAAGCGGATAGAGTTCACCGTTCCCTTTGCGCGAACGAAAACTGGCCAGTTCGCTGCCCGGTGGAAATTGCCTCGCCAGTTTGAGCAGTGAACTCAATCGGGAAACGGCGACAATCTGCAGAGTATAGGCGTCAGGACTTTGACTCATCAGCCATTCGGCGCCCTTCAGGCCATCCGTCACGATGTCCGACGATCTCGGACGATCGTTCTCTTGTTCGGCCGGTCGCCCATTCTTCCTCTGGCTTTCGCTTACGGAGTCGGCTGGTACCGAGCGGTCTCGTGCCATCTCGATCTGCTCCTTCGGCGTACTTTTCGGTTCGTCCAAGATCGACGGCGGTAATGGCTCACGCTCGATCACCGCTTCCATCGGCTTTTGATCTTCGTCCGTCTTGTTCACCTCCGCTTCCGACCCAGGAATCACGGTTGGCGCAGCCGTTTCGGAAAGCGAAGGCGTTTCCGTCTTTTCGTTATCCGCCGGCGGCGAGGGTTCCGGATCCGATTGGGCATCTATCAGTGGGTTTCGGGGATTCGAGGCCTCGGCGACTTCGGTTTCTTCTCCGCTTCGAGACGCAATGACGACACTGGCGGCATTGCCGGACGCCGAACTGTCGGGAATCGACTGTTCCGGCAGCGGGGTTTGCCGCGAGAATATCAGAAAAGCCGCGTACGCCACCGTACCCGCCAGTAGGCCGGCGCCGATGAGCCACATGGCCAAGACTGCCGTGCTGGCCGAGCGATGAGGGGATTCCAGGATCTCGATCAGCTTGCCCGGAATCCCGCCACTTTCAGCAAACAGCCGTTTTGCCAAGGCCTCCGTACTTCGTCGCTCAGTTGTCAGCCCAGGCATTGTTCTCAATTGGCGCGCAAAAAGCGCGCAGTCGTCTTCGCAAAGAACGGGGATTTCCAATACGAATGCAGCGCCGAGAGCCGATTTGTCCAGCCCCGATTTTTGCGCTGCCTCGTCGGCGCGCATAGCCGTCACCAGACGCAAGGCCGGATGCCGACTCGCGAACTGCCATAGCGTACCGAAAGCCCCGGGCACGAGTGCGCCGGCATCATCAAGCAGCAGCACGAGACTTCGGCCTTCCTTCGCGTAGCCGTCCAGCAGATTAGCCAAATTTACCCCCGCAGAAGCCAATCCCGGTCGGTCCCGATTCAAGACGCACGACAATTCGTCCAAGATGCGCACATAATCCACACCTGGCGCCGACGCCAAATAGCAAACCGTTGCGAACGGCGCTAAGCGGGTCTCTAGGAGACGTAGGAAGGTTGTCTTGCCGATGCCTTCCGGCCCGCACACGACGATGGGTTGAGTCAAGTTGATCGCCAAGTGCAAAAGCAGATCGAACTTTTGCATCCGTACCCGAGATATGAGCGGCAAGGGCTGGCTGCCGTCGGCGGTCTCGCGACCGCGGGCAGCTGATGAAAGCTCAGCGGCGGCCATATTCATTCAATGTGGCCCGAAGCAACTCGGGGTCCACCGTCGTCGGCAAAGTAGCCCGGCCGATCCTTTCCAGCAAGATCAATCGCAACTTCCCTGCGATGTTTTTCTTGTCGACGGCCATCAAATCCAAATAGCGGTCCGCGTCCAAATCCGTCGGCGGCGCCACCGGCAACCGAGCGCGTCGAAGCAGCGAAACGATGCGTTCGACACTGTCCGTATCCAGCCAACCGAGCCGCCTGGAGAGATCCGCGGCCTGACAGATCCCGATAGCGACCGCTTCACCGTGGAGATAAGTACCATACCCCATGCCGGTTTCGATGGCATGGCCGAAGGTATGCCCCAGATTCAGGATGGCGCGCACGCCCGATTCCCGCTCGTCCTCGGCCACGACGTCCGCTTTATTGATACAGGACCTCTCGATGGCGTAGGCCAGAGCCTCCGCATCCCGAGCCAGAAGCCTTTCCAAATTGGCTTCCAGCCACGCGAAGAATTCAAAATCGCGAATAAGTCCGTACTTGATCACCTCGGCCAGGCCGGCGCTCAGCTCCCGGTCAGCCAGCGTGTCGAGCGTCGAGGTATCGGCCAATACGCATCGCGGTTGATAGAAAGCCCCGATCATATTCTTGCCGCGCGGATGATTGACCGCGGTCTTGCCGCCTACGGAAGAATCGACCTGAGCCAGCAAAGTCGTCGGAATTTGAATGAATGGCACGCCCCGCTGATAGCAGGCGGCGGCAAAACCGACCAAGTCGCCTATGACGCCGCCACCCAGGGCTATGAGAGATGCGTCTCGACTGAATTTTGCGGCGAGCAACTTATCGAAGATGATCATTGCCGATTCGATACTCTTGTAGGACTCACCGTCCGGCAAGATCACCTCGGCAGTCTCCTTGCCCTTCAGTCTCTGTCTGATTCGATCCAGATAGAGAGGCGCCACCGTTTCGTTGGTAATCACCATGACTTGACTAGAACTCAGATGCCTAGCCAGAAACTCATCGGATTCCAGAATTCGCGAACCGATATAAATCGGATAGCTGCGTTCGCCCAGGCTAACGGTTAAGGTTTTCATGACGTGGCGTTCGCTCGGTTGTAGGCTTTCAAGATCTGACGGACGGCACTGCGGCTGGAATGCGTTCCCGTGTCCACGATAAAATCAGCCAAGCTGCGATAAAGCGGCTCCCGCACCCGCAGCAATTCTTGTAACGTCTGGCGCGGATTCTGCGTCTTGAGAAGCGGCCGGTTGGAATCCTTGTGTGTTCTTTCAAGCTGCTTTTCGACCGAACACTGCAAATAAACGACGAATCCCCGCTCGCGCAGTATCTCGCGATTCTTCGGCAATAGAATCGATCCGCCGCCGGTAGCCAATACTACGCCGTCCTCGCAACTCAGCTCGGCTAGAACTTCCGCTTCTCGCCGCCTAAACCCTTCCTCGCCCTCGTATTCAAAGATCATAGGGATACAGACGCCAGTACGCTGTTCGATCTCCCGATCGCTATCGACGAACCGGACATTCAAGGCTTTGGCCAATAATCGCCCGATCGTCGTCTTGCCCGCTCCCATAGGCCCGATCAAATAGATATTGTGCGTCTGTCTCATGCTGCCCGAGGTGAAAAATCGAGTCATCATACCATGTGTCTCGAAAATACCGGGCATGGCCTTCACCGCGCCCAAAAACAAAAGGCGCCGCCTGGTAACGGCCGCGCCTTTGTTTTTTCACCCCGGCGGAAATCAGCGAAAGGCGAGATCTTGCTTGAGAATTTTCGGAGTAATGAAAACGAGCAGCTCTCGCTTAGTATCTTCCACGCTATTTCTACGGAACATATACCCGATTCCCGGCAGATCGCCGAAAAACGGCACTTTATCCGTATTGTTACGGTTTAATCCCTCGTAAACACCACCCAAGACTACGGTTTCCCCGTTCGAGACTTGCGCAGTCGTTTCAATCTCGCGCTTATCGATCGCCGGGCCGATCGGCGTTTGCTGGCCTTGCTCGTCCTTCCTGATCAGGAGCTCCATCAACACTTGATCGTCGGGCGTAATATGCGGTGTTACGTTCAGCTCGAGCACCGCCTGTTTGAAGGTGATGTTGGCCGATGCGCCTCCACCTGCTACGACCGTGGTTTGATAGGGAATTTCCACACCCTGCTTGATGACCGCCTTGGTCTGATCCGAGGTGATCAGCCGGGGGTTGGACACCGTCTCGCTGCGTCCTTCCCGCTGAGCGGCAGATAACTCGAGATCGAGCAAATAGTCGCCCGCCTTGATGAGGGTGAAACCGAGAGCGCTCGCGCCGCCCGTCGCGGCGGTCGCCGCGCCCTTGGCGGCTAGGTCTACTAGTACGTCGGCATTGGTAGACTTTTCCCCTCCGGCGGCCGGCTGTTGGAAGATCACGCCTTCCGATCCCGCGCTCGCGGAAAAGGAGTCGGCACCTCTCCCTTTAACCAACCTGTTGACCTGAAGCCGACTACCTAAGTCTCTCAGAAAATCGTTCCTTGCAATGACGATCCGAGACTCGATCAGCACCTGCCGAATCGGCTTGTCCAGTTGGCGAACGAGATCGCGGACCCGTTCCAAATTGCGCGGAGTATCTTTCACGATAAGCTGGTTGGTCCGCGGGTCGACGGTTACGTTACCCCGGCCGGACAAAACCGATTGACTCACATCGAGCGTCGACACCGCCGTAGAAGCGGACGCACCGCCAATGCCAGCCGGCTGGCTCATGGATTGGCTGATGCGCTCGGTCGTACCGATCAGAACCTTTTTGATATCCTCGGCCGTCGTGTAATTGATCTGAATGATTTCCGTCCGCAGCGGTTCCAAATCTTCCACCACCTTCTGTGCCTCGAGCTCCTCTTTCTCCTGTTTATTGATTTCCTCCAGCGGCGCGACGCGGATGATGTTTCCTTCTTGCCGTTTGCCCAACCCCTTGGATTTGAGAACCAACTCCAATGCCTGATCCCATGGAACATCGTTGAGCCGAAGCGTGACATTGCCTTGGACGGTATCGCTGGCGACGATGTTTAGATTGGTGAAATCCGCCAGAATCTGAAGAACGGAGCGTACCGGAATGTCCTGGAAATTCAGCGTCAGCTTCTCGCCGGAGTAGGCGAAGTTCTTTTTCTTGATCTCTTCCTTTTCCGCCTTGGTCAACGGACGGAATTCCACCGTCAAGACATTGTCGGTCTGATAGGAGGAATAGTCGTATTCGTCGGAAACCGTCGCCACAACCATACGTGTGTGAGCGCCTTCCGCCGTGGCATCGACCGAACGGACAGGCGTGGCGAAATCCATAACGTCGAGTCTGCGTTGCAGCTGGGCGGGAAGCCGGGTATTGGCAAATCGGACGACGACCTTCTGCCCCTCTTCGTGGATATCCACCAAGGATTTTGGATCGCTCAGCGTCACCAGAAGCCGGCCTTCGCCTCTTTCCCCACGGCGGAAGTCGATGTTTTCGATGCGCCGGTCGTCTTCGCCAAAAGGCCAATCGCCAAGCTTTGGACTCGCGGTTGTTGCGTTTGCCGCGGCCGTCGGCGTGGTGCCGCCCTGCAGCGTAATCAGAATATTGTCGCCATCGACCCGGCTGGTATAGGGCATCATATCGGTCAAATTGATGACGACCCGTGTGCGCCCCGCCGATTCCACCGCTTGAACGCTTTGAGCCGCGCCTACGTTGATGGGCACGGTCTTCTGTTTCAAGCCGTTCGTCACGCCGGGCAAATCCAGCGCTATGCGCGCAGGATTTTCGGTATGGAAAATTCTCGGCTCTGTGGCCGGCCCGCTCAGGCCCAATAGCAGTTGCAAGTTGTCTCCAGGCAGAATCGAAAAGTCCACTGACTTGAGAACGAGCCCCTCCGCTTGACTGACGGACAGATGCAAGGACAACCCGGCTAGAATAAGACCTACCGCTTTCATATATCGCCGCCACACGGTTGAAGCGATACCTACACTTCGTGTCGTTTTCATTTCTTTTCCCCCACTTCCGCCAGGTCGAGAACCGCCTTACGTTCGCGCCATACTCCAGGACTGTCCGATACGATTTCTACCAACTCGATCAGGTTTTCTTTGATGCTGACGATCTTGCCGAAATTCTTTCCCATGTAATTACCGCTGCGGACTCGGTGTATCGTGCCGTCAGTGGCTTTCACCAATCCCCAGAGTACGCCTTGCTTATCGACCGTTCCGACCATGCGCAGCGTGTCCAATTCGTAGGATTCCAGTTCTTCCTTGGGCCGATTGGTATCCGGCCGGACGCTGCTAGCAATCCTCGCCTCCTCGGTCTCTTCGGACTTATCGTCAATGATGAAGGGATCTCGCAAACCTTCCGGATTGAAGACATAGGGCTCTACCGTCTTGATTTCCGGCAAAGGCTCGACCGCCCCTTTCGGCCGCGCCTTCACCTCTGCGACATAGTCCCTGAGATCGGTCAAGTCGTCACCCGCACAGCCTGTCAACCCGAGAGCGGCCAGCCACGAAACGAGGAGCCGTGAACGATACGCCCGTAGAAAAAACTTCAACTGCCCACCCATAGCGGTACTTTACTTTAGTGTCACTTTTTGATTTGGCGCGCCGGCGCCCCTCCCTCATCCAGGTAGCGATAAGTTCTGACCAGCGCACTCATGACCAAGGGATCCTTTGCCGTTTTCTTCGCGCTCGCATCGTTCTTGTGCGCTTCGATCTTTACGTTATGTACGGTTACAATGCGCGGCAACGAAGCCAATCCGCTGATAAACGCTCCGAACTCCATGTAATCGCCAGTCACACGGATTTCGATGGGCAGCTCCGCATAGAACTCTTTGGCGATCTCGGCACCGGGCTTGAAAAGCTCGAACTCCAAGCCTGCCGCGAGCCCGGTTTGAGAGACATCTACCAGCAACTCCGGAACTTGGGTTCTATCGGGTAGCTGTCTGAGCAAATCGCCGAAACTCTTTTCTATTTCCGCCATTTGCTCCTTGTATTCCTCTAAATTGGCGGCTTTTTGTTGGCGTTGCTCGAATTTGGTCTTAAGCTCCAGTTCCTTGCTTTCTTCCGCTTCGAGCTGCGCAATTTGGTCCTGAGTATCCAGGTAGTACCAGACGCCACTCAGAACAAGGCAAAGAAAGGCAATGATCGCAACCTTGATCGGCAGCGGCCAGGCGCCGGCATTCTCTAAATCCCAGTTGATTTCGGAGAGGTTCATGACGGTTTCTTCTCCTGCTTGTCCGCCTTGTCGCTTCCTTGCTTGACCTGAAGCGTAAAGCGGTTGCTGCGTGCTTTCCGGCTATTGTTGGCTTCCTGCTTGGTCTCGATGATATTTAACAGAGGGTCCTTCATCCAAGGCGAAGACTCGAGATTCCGCATGTACGCAGAAACTCGGGCGTTGGACTGGGCCATTCCATTCATCGTCAGATTGTTTTCCAACTGAGTCAGATCCGTCAGGTAAACACCCTCGGGAATAGTCCGCGCCAACTCATCGAACAAGTGGACGATCTCGGGCCGGCTCGCCTGCAATCGCTGGATGACCTCCATCTTGGCGATCAGTCGCTTTTTCCTCGCTTCCAATTCCTCGATTTCCTTGATTTTTTTATCGAGCAATGCGATCTCGGATTCCAGGTACTGATTACGCTGGCTTTGATAATCGATCATGCCGCCGATGAAGTAGTGCACAAAGCACAATAAAGCCGCGTTCGACAGCAATGCGGCCAAGGTGATCGCGACGAATTCCTTTTGCCGTTGCTTACGGAGTTCCGTTCGCCAAGGAAGTAGGTTGATCCGAGCCATTAGTCCAAACTCCTCAAAGCCAGTCCGCAGGCGATCATCAGTGCCGGAGCATCATTGTTCAAACTTTGTGGTTTAACGCGCGGTGCCAGAAGCATATTGACAAACGGGTTGGCGGCGACGGTGGGGATACCTAGAATACCTTCCACGAAGCGATCGATATCCTGTATCGAGCCGCAGCCTCCGGCCAACACCAAACCGTCGACGGTTCGATGCGAACTCGAAGAAAGGAAAAATTGCAGCGAGCGCCCGATTTGCTGCGCCATCGCTTGTTTGAACGGTTCCAGCACTTCAAGCGAGTAATTGTCCGGCAACCCGCCATGTTTTTTTGCCAAGCCGGCCTCCTCGTAAGACAGTCCGTACCGGTGCTGGATTTCTTCCGTCAACTGCTTGCCGCCGAACCCCTGTTCGCGTGTATAGATGATTCTGCGGTTATGAATCACGTTCAGGGTCGTCATGGTCGATCCGACGTCGGCCACCGCGATGGTCTGATCCGGCCTGTAACCAGGCAACTGATCCAAGATCAGATTGCAAGCATTCTCCAGGGCATACGATTCCACATCGACGATTTCGGCCTTGAGCCCAGCCATCTCCAGGGCCGCGACCCGGTCCTCCACATTCTCCTTTCGGGAAGCCACCAATAGAACATCGACCATGTCCGGATTTTTTTCGGTCTTGCCCTGCACCTCGAAATCGAGACTCACCTCATCCAGTGAGTACGGAATATACTGATCCGCCTCCAGTTCGATCTGGGCCTGAAGCTCATCTTCGCTCAAGGAGGCGGGCATCGAAATCGTTTTGGTGATTACCGAGGAACTCGGTACGGCAACGGCAGCGTGCTTCAGTCGCGTGCCCGACTGCTTGATGACCGATTTGATGACGTTTCCGATGACTTCGACTTTCGCAATGTTCTTGTCGATCACCGCGTCCGGCGGCAACGGTGCGACGGCATAGCTCTCCACCCGATAACGCTGTCCGTGTCTTGTCAGTTCCAGCAGCTTTACGGCCGCGGTACTAATGTCGATTCCGAGCAGCGGCGGTCTCTTGCGGTTCAGAAAAAACATCGATGACGTCCTAACCAGGCTTTGACTTCACGCGGGCGACGCCGAGTCACGACGCTATCTCCCGTCGCCCGCTAAAACGCTGTACTGTAGTATAGTAGGGATTAGAAGTTTGCCCATGACACGGCAGCTATCGGTCAATCGAGCACTTCGCAGCTAGTGTTCCTTCGATCGCCGCAGCCGGAAAAACAGCTTTTTGATGGTCGAGTGAGAACCCGCAACAGCCGAGGCCAAGCACGCTTCCGTTTCGCGAGCCTTATCAAGCTAATCTTTCTCTTCCTACTTACCGGATTTGCGAGTTTAGTTTTAGCCGCGTTTTTGCTTTATCGGTTCATCGCACCGCAACTTCCCGACACCGACGTTCTGCGGGATGCCCGGTACCAAACCCCCATGAGCGTTTACAGCAAAGACGGTTTGCTGATGGCTCAATACGGCGAAATGAAGCGGAGTCCGGTCACCTTTTCCGAAGTTCCGAGCAAGGTCGTTCAGGCTTTCTTAGCCGCCGAGGACAATCGTTTCTTCAAGCACCGTGGCGTGGATTACGTCGGCTTGATGCGCGCGACGTTTTCGTTCCTTCGGACCGGAAAGAAAAAGCAAGGCGGCAGTACCATCACGATGCAAGTGGCCCGCAATTTCTTTTTGAGCAGCGAAAAGACCTTCTATCGCAAACTCAAGGAAATCGTGCTGGCAGTCAAAATCGAATCGGAATTGACGAAGGAGCAGATCTTGGAACTGTACTTGAACAAGATCTACTTCGGCCATCATGCGTATGGCGTCATCGCCGCGAGCCAGGTCTACTACGGCAAGAAGATCACCGAGCTCGAGGTAGACGAGATCGCGATGATTGCCGGTTTACCGAAGGCTCCATCCAGTTTCAATCCGATCACCAATCCGCAACGGGCCTTGGATCGGCGAAACTACGTTCTCAAGCGAATGCGGAAGCTGGGATATATCGATGATCAGACTTATCAGGAAGCGATCAAGCGACCGGTCACCGCAAAACTTCATACGACCCCCATCGAATTAAGCGCCCCTTATGTTGCCGAATTGATCCGCAACGAAATGTATCGCCAGTATGGCGAAGCCGCTTATACCAACGGTTACCGGATTTACACCACCATCGACAGCCGTTTGCAGCAGGCCGCCGACAGGGCAATGCACCTTGCGCTGCACGAGTACGACGAACGCCACGGATTTCGAGGCGTAAAACAGCGAATTGACTTAAAGAAAGAAAAACGTCCCGAGCACTGGGACAAACGGTTGTCCAGCATCCCCAAAGCGGGGGAGACCGTGCCGGGGTTAGTCTTGGCCGTCAACGAAACCTCCGCGGACGTTTATCTCGGCGATGGGCAGCACATCGTACTCGACTGGGACGGTCTTAAGTGGGCACGCCGATATATTTCCGAGAACGCGCAGGGCCCTTTTCCACGGAACGCCAAAGAAATACTCAAGGCCGGCGACCTCATCAGGCTTCGCAAGGACCGCGACGGCCACTGGAAACTCAGTCAGATTCCGGAAGTCGAAGGTGCTTTGGTCGCGTTGGATCCGACCAGCGGCGCCGTAGTCGCGCTGGCGGGCGGGTATGATTTCGCGATCAGCAAATTCAACAGAGCGACTCAGGCTCAAAGACAACCGGGCTCCGGTTTTAAACCCATACTTTACTCGGCGGCCTTGACCCAAGGGTATACTCCGGCGAGCGTAGTCAACGATGCTCCGGTCGTTTTTTCCGACCCGTCGCAGGAAAGCGGATTCTGGCGCCCGCAGAATTACTCCGGCCGATTTTACGGTCCCACGCGGCTCCGGGTGGCCTTGGCCAAATCTCGAAACCTCGTGTCCATCCGATTGCTTCAAAACATCGGCATCAAGAAAGCGATCGATATGGCGCAACGCTTCGGCTTCCAGCCCGAAGAGCTGCCACGATCTCTTCCGCTAGCCCTGGGCAGCGGCACCGCGACGCCTCTTCGAATGGCGCAAGCTTATGCGGTATTTGCCAATGGCGGCTTTCGCATCGAACCCTATTTCATCGAACGCATAGAAACCGAAGCGAGCAACACCGTCTTTCGAGCTACCCCTAACATCGCGTGCGCGAGTTGCACCGACGCCGACGATCACCGAACGAACTTTGCTCCCCGTATACTGTCGCCGCAAGTCCACTACATGATGAATTCCATGCTGCAAGACGTGGTGAAAACGGGAACCGCGGTTCGAGCCATGGAATTGGGACGCAATGATGTCGCCGGCAAAACCGGTACGACGAATGAATACAAGGACGCTTGGTTCAACGGTTATGTTCCTTCCCTGATCGCTGTCGCCTGGATTGGCTTCGATTCCTCAAGATCCTTGGGGGAAGGCGAAACCGGGGGCAAAGCCGCACTTCCCATGTGGATTGAATTCATGCGAGAAGCACTCAAAGACGTACCCGAGCAGACCTTCCCGCTTCCAAGCGGATTGACGATCGCTCGCATGGATCCGAGCACCGGAATGCTTGCCTTACCCGGCAGTGCCAATGCCGTCTTCGAGGTCTTTCCTTCGGAACAAGTGCCCCGTTATTATGCTGCTCCGCGCGTAAGCGTGCCGCTTCCGTCGCAATTCAGCGAAGATGAGGAACAGCCGGCACCACCTCAGACACCGCATCCCAGGGTCACGACTGAAAAACCGATCGAATCTTTATTTTGATCTCCGTCATGTCCATGAAAGATAAAGCTCGACGATTGATCGCCCACGAGGCCGCGCGGATCATCGCCGAGGAAGGTATAAACGATTATCTCCCGGCAAAAAACAAGGCTGCCGCCCGTCTTGGGATAGCGAATTCGCGTAGCCTCCCCCGCAATGAGGAAATCGACCAGGCGTTAGCGGAATATCATCGACTCTATCGGTCCGATACGCAGCCACGGCATATTACTCGGCTGCGAAAACTCGCATTGGAGGCCATGCGCTTCTTGGAAGAATTTTCGCCGCGTTTGGTCGGCGGTGCCTTGGATGGCAGTGCCAGCAAGTACAGCCCTATCGTTTTGTATGTGTATTCCGAAACCCCGGAAGACGTCATGAAACAATTGATAGAGGTCCGCATCCCGTTCAAGGAACGATCCTTTTCGTTCAATCTAGGGCATCGGCGAGGCGTGACTTATCCGGCACTGGACTTTTTTGTCGACGGTGTCCGCGTTGAGTTAGTAGTACTGCCGCCGGAGTTAAAAGGACAACGAATCAATCGGAAGGAAAAGACCTTCCCCGGCGGCTCACTCCAGGATGTCGAGAAGCTGGTTGACGGCGCGTCACCGTCCGAGTTTCCACCCGATAACTGAAAGAACAAACCGAATCCAGCTATATCCAGCCAGTAGACATTTTCTTTCTTGGTTGAGCGGCCGCCCTCTCATCTCGCTTCCATTCTGAACGGGCGATTTGGAAACGGCGAGAGGGTCCTTGCTCATCGCCGTTCAACCGAGGGGGCCAAGCGATTTCGAGGAGTATGGATGAGGCTGGGAAATCAACCCCGTCCGTATTTCCGCCGGAACTTGTCGACTCGACCGGCGGTGTCGACGATCTTCTGCTTGCCCGTATAGAATGGATGGCAGGCGGAACATACTTCGATATGCAAATCCCTACCGAGCGTCGACTTGGTTTCGAATGTGTTGCCGCAACTGCATTGGATGGTAATGGCTTTGTATTCGGGATGAATATCCGGCTTCATGATTAGGCACTCTCCAAGAAATCAGAACTACAAAAGGACGACAAATTTTTCATGGTACTTAAAACGGCCATTCACCGCAAGATGTGCACACTCTTCGGCCGGCAACGCGCTACCCTAGGCTGAACACCGTCGCGCCCGCATCAATCTTTATTTCCGTTTCAGGCAACCGCACTCTAGCGGTTGTATGCCCATCTGGGATATAAACCATAATCCTGGAAACGACAGTTGACCGCTTCGATGCACCAGAAAAGCTCGATGAATCGTGAACGCCCTGACTCGCATCGATCTCACCTTTCCGGTGGAGACGCTACCTACCCGATTGCACGGCGGGCGAGCCGCCTGGCGGTGTTGCGCCTTCTTGCGGGAGACTACCCCGCGGCGTCGTCGCGCCCCTTCGACTCCGCTCAGGACAGGCTTGCCGGCCTCCCCGCCCGCCGCACACTCGAGCACGTCCAACTGCCGTTTCTAGGATAATGCGTATAGTTTCCCTCAATGTTAACGGTGTGCGGTCAGCGGCACGCAAAGGCTTTTTCCACTGGATGGATAAACAGAATGCCGACGTTGTCTGCTTACAGGAAACCAAGGTTCAGACACACCAACTGGAAGATCCGATCTACTGGCCCAAAGGCTATCGGTGCTACTACCTGGACGCCGTCAAGAAAGGCTACAGCGGAGTTGCATTATATAGCCGCCGGGAGCCGGATGAAGTCATTCAAGGTCTCGGCTGGCCTGACGTCGACGCTGAAGGACGCTATCTCGAAGCACGATTCGGCCCGCTAAGCATCGTTTCCCTCTACTTGCCTTCCGGCTCGTCCAGCGAGGAGCGGCAAGCGGTGAAGTTCGACTTCATGAACCGATTCCTGCCATACCTTCGCGAGTGCGCACAGTCCGGGCGCAGTTACATTTTTTGTGGCGACTGGAATATCGCCCATAAACCTATCGACCTTAAGAATTGGCGCTCCAACCAGAAAAATTCCGGATTTTTGCCCGAAGAACGTGCCTGGCTGGATATCGTGTTCGAGGAGGACGGCTGGGTCGATGCCTTTCGTGTCGTCAACCCGGAGCCGGAACAATATACTTGGTGGTCGAATCGCGGCCAAGCCTGGGCCAAGAACGTGGGTTGGCGTATCGACTACCACGTGATCAGCCCGGCTCTCAGGGATAGAATCCGCGCCGCGCACATTTACAAGGATGAGCGTTTTTCGGACCATGCGCCACTCACCATCGACTATGACTACCCTTTCCCGGCGTGAGGCGGTATTCAACCGGCGGATGCTGATCTGCGTCCTCACGGGGTTTTCCTCCGGATTGCCGCTTTTCGTGCTGATCAGCCTGATCTCGGCCTGGCTGCGCGACGGTGGTGTCGATCTCAAAGAAATCGGGCTGTTAGCCCTGGTTCAATTTCCTTACATCTGGAAGTTTCTGTGGGCGCCGCTGTGCGACCGGTACGGCTTCCCGATGGGACGGCGCCGGACTTGGATGCTCATCACCCAGGTCGCGCTGCTGCTCTCTATTCCAGCTTTCGGCTGGCTCGCTCCGGTACCGGACATTGCCACCATTCGTTGGCTGGCCGTGGCCGTGGCGTTATTCTCGGCGACTCAGGACATCGCCATCGATGCGTTTCGGCGCGAAATCCTGAAAGACGAAGAACAGGGACTCGGCAACGTCATCCACGTGAACGCGTACAAGATCGCCGGACTCGTACCCGGATCACTGTCACTCATCCTCGCCGACTATCTATCCTGGGACGCCGTCTACTTGATCACGGCGCTGTTCATGCTTCCGGGCCTTCTCCTGACGCTCATCGGCAGCGAACCGGAATTTTCCAGCCATGCCCCGCCGACCCTGCGTCAGGCCTTGGTCGATCCTTTTCGTGAATTCGTTCAACGAAAAGGCTGGAGCGGCGCATTGACCGTGTTGGGATTCATCTTTTTCTACAAGCTCGGCGACAGCATGGCAACGGCCCTGGCTACGCCTTTCTATTTGGATATGGGTTACAGCAAGACCGAAATCGGCGTGGTCGCCAAACATGCCGGGCTCTGGCCGAACGTTGCAGGCGGCATTCTCGGCGGCATTTGGATGATTTCCTTGGGAATACACCGGTCCCTATGGATATTCGGTGTATTACAGGCCCTCGTGATTCTCGGCTTCGCCTGGCTTGCCACGGCCGGCCATACCATAGCCGGCTTAGCTGCCGTCATCGGCGCCGAGGCTTTCGGGGTCGGATTAGGCACGGCCGCCTTCGTCGCCTATATCGCCACTACCACCAATCCGGCGTACACCGCCACCCAGTTTGCGCTATTTACCAGTCTCGCCGCCACTCCGCGAACGCTCGCCAATGCCTTTACCGGCTTTCTGGTCGAAGGCGGGGATATCAAGGTGGGGAATGTTTCGTTGCTTCACATCGAAGCGCTGGGCTGGGAACGCTTCTATTGGGTGTGCTTTGCGCTCACCCTGCCGGGCATGCTGCTGCTGTTCAAAGTGGCGCCGTGGAACGGCGGAAAGAAAAGCGAAGAACCCGCTCGCCTCGAACCGCAACCCGATTCGCAGTCATCCGACTGAAGACTATCCCGGCAGACGAATGCCTGCCGGTGTTGTCCTCCGGCGTTGATTCGGCCTATTTTCGAATGTAAAGGTCGGTGATACTGCCGTCCAGCATCTCGGCGGCGAAGGCGAAAGTCTCCGACAAGGTCGGATGCGGGTGAATCGTCAAGGCGATGTCCTCCATGTCGGCCCCCATTTCCAAAGCCAGAACGGCCTCGCTGATCAGTTCCCCCGCGTTCGGGCCGACGATGCCCGCCCCCAGAATGCGCCTAGTCTCTTTGTCGCACAGAATCTTGGTCACGCCCTCCTTGCGATCGATGCCCAATGCCCGGCCGCTGGCCGCCCAAGGGAAAGCAGCTTTGTCGTAAGCGATGCCTTGAGCTTTCGCCTGAGTTTCGGTCAACCCCATCCAGGCCACCTCCGGATCGGTATAAGCCACCGAGGGAATCGAGAGTGCCTGGAATGCCGACCGTTCTCCGGCGATCACTTCCGCCGCCACTTTTCCCTCATGCGTCGCTTTGTGCGCCAGCATCGGATTGCCGACGATGTCGCCAATGGCGTAGATGTGCGGCACATTGGTCCGCTGGCGGTCGTCTACCGGAATGAAGCCCTTGTCATCCACCTTGACGCCGGCATTTTCAGCACCGATCAGATGACCGTTGGGCTTCCGGCCGACCGCGACCAGAATACGGTCGAACAGGTCGGATTCGGGCGCCCCTTCGCCGCCTTCGAAATAGGCCTGCAGTCCTTCCGTCTTCGCTTCGATGCGCCTGACTTTGGTCTTCAGGAAGATATTCTCGTACTGTTTCTTGATGCGTTGATACAAGGGCTTGACCAAATCCGCATCGCAGCCCGGAATGATCTGGTCCATCAGCTCGACCACCGTGATCTTCGAACCCAGCGCATGATAAACCGTAGCCATTTCCAGCCCGATGATGCCGCCGCCGATGATCAGAAGACGCTTGGGCACCTCGGCCAGCTCCAAGGCGTCGGTGGAATCCATCACCCGCGGATCGTCGTGGGGAAAGCCGGGAATTTGGACTGGCTTGGAGCCGGCCGCGATGATCGCATGATCGAAACCTATCGTTCTCGTGCCCTCGGCCGTTTCGACCGTCAGCGATCGATCCGACGAAAATCTGCCCACCCCGTTGACGATGGTGACCTTGCGCTGCTTGGCGAGACTCGCAAGACCGGTCGTGAGCGTCTTCACGACCTTGCCCTTCCACTCGCGCAGCTTGTCGAGATCGATGCTGGGCGTACCGAAATTCAATCCGAAATTCGACGCTTCCTGCGCCTCCTGAATGATTTTGGCGGCATGCAGTAGTGCTTTCGAAGGAATACAACCGACATTCAGGCAAACACCGCCAAGCACTGGATAGCGTTCGACCAAAACCACCTGTCTACCCAAATCGGCGGCTCGAAAAGCGGCCGTGTAGCCGCCGGGACCGCCGCCCAAAACCACAACCTCGGCCTGTAGACTAGATGTATCCGACATCGATTGTTTACCTTCTGTTCAGGGGAAAATTGCTGGTTAGCGTTCCTTCGCTCTTGTTTCCAATCCGTTCGCCGGGAAGCTTACTTGTATCTATAACAAAGCCCGCCGCAACTCGGCCAAAAGTCCGGCCAAATAAACCGTGAAGCGTGCGGCCTCGGCGCCATCGACCACGCGGTGGTCGTACGATAAGGACAAGGGTAACATCAGGCGCGGGACGAACTGTCCGTCCTGGTAAACCGGCTTGGTTTGCGCACGGGATAAGCCGAGGATCGCCACCTGAGGCGGGTTGATGATAGGCGTAAAAGCCGTGCCGCCGATTCCACCGAGGCTCGAAATGGTGAATGACGCACCCTCGAGGTCATTGTTGCGCAGCTTCTTACCTCGAGCTTTGGCGCTGAGCTCGGCCAACTCTCTAGCCAAGTCGAAAATGCCTTTTTGATCGGCATCCCGCACGACGGGCACGACCAAGCCTTCCGGCGTGTCCACGGCTACGCCCAGGTGATAATACTTCTTGAGGATCAGTTCTTCACCGTTGGCTGCGAGGGACGAGTTGAACGTCGGGAAGGCTTTGAGCGCGGCCACCACGGCTTTGATGACGAACGGCAGAAAGGTCAGTTTGACATTCTGCTTTTCCGCCTCGCTCTTGAGCGACTGGCGAAACGCTTCGAGGTCCGTGATATCGGCTTCGTCGTGTTGCGTGACGTGGGGAATGCTGACCCAACTTCGAAGCAGATTCGGACCGGAAAGTTTCTTGATGCGTGACAACGGCTGGCGATCGATCACCCCGAACTGCGCGAAATCGATCTCCGGCTGGGAAGGAATTGCGAAAACGCCGCCGGTCAAGGCTTGCTCGGCCCGCTTCAAGCTCGCCTTTACGAACGCCTGAACGTCCTCTTTCAAGATACGGCCTTTGGGCCCCGTACCATGAATTTTGCGAAGCTCGGCCCCCAGTTCGCGGGCGAATTTCCGAACCGATGGACTCGCATGAGGCGGATGCGCGCGATCTTCGGCGGCTTCCAGAGCTCGTTCGGCCGAAACCGCTGGAGGCGCGGGCTTCGACTGGGACTCGGCGGGTGCCGGTTTCGCCGGCTCGGCGGCGGGTTTAGCTTCCGCTTCCTCGGCTACGATCTTTCCGGCTTCCGCCTCCGCGACAGGCGCGGCCTCTTCGACCGGTTTCGCCTCGGCTTGATCTTGCACCTCCAGCTGCAATATCGGCGATCCCTGGCTCACCCGATCGCCGACATTGACCTGCATGGATTTCACCACACCGGCGAAAGGGGACGGCACTTCCATCGCCGCCTTGTCACTCTCCAGCGTTATCAAAGAATCTTCCGCATTGACCACATCACCGGGCTTAACCAGTACTTCGATGATCTCGACGTTCTTGAAATCTCCGATGTCCGGAACGACAACTTCTTTTAACACGGCCATAGCGTTTCCTTTACACCTTCACTGGATTGAGCTTTTCCGGATCGATGCCGTACTTAGTAATAGCTTCCTTGAGTGTTGAAATCGTCACGTTTCCTTCATCGGCCAAGGCCTTCAGTGTGGTATATGCGATGTAATGCCGGTCCACCTCGAAAAATCTCCGCAACTCGGAACGTCGATCACTGCGCCCGAAACCGTCGGTGCCGAGTACTTCATAGGTTCTCGGCACAAACGGCCGGATTTGATCGGCGAGAAGTTTGATATAGTCGGATGCGCCGATGATCGGCCCCCGGGTCCCAGCCAGGCATTCCTCCACATAGCTGATGCGACGCGGCTGGTCCGGGTGCAGGAGATTCCAGCGCTGCTTGTCCAATCCGTCGCGGCGCAACTCGGTGAAGCTGGTGACGCTCCAAACGTTGGCTTTTACGCCGAAGTCCTGTTCCAGTAACTCCGCCGCGGCGATCGCCTCACGGAGTATCGTGCCGCTGGCCAGTAGTTGGGCTTGAGCCGATTCGCCGGCGTCCTTCAATCGGTACATGCCCTTGACGATCCCGTCTCGGACACCCGTCGGCATCTCAGGATGAGGATAATTCTCGTTCATGACCGTGATGTAATAGAAGATGCTCTCGCCCTCCTGGTACATCCGCCGGAGTCCGTCCTGGATGATCACGGCCAACTCGTAGGAAAAGCAAGGATCGTAAGCCACGCAATTGGGAATCGCCGACATACTGACGTGGCTATGCCCGTCTTGGTGCTGCAGACCTTCGCCCGCCAAGGTCGTCCGCCCCGCCGTTCCGCCGATCAAAAAGCCGCGCGCCTGCATGTCGCCCGCGGCCCACATCAGATCCCCCACCCGTTGATAGCCGAACATCGAGTAGTAAATATAGAAAGGGATCATCTGGATGTTGTGATTGGTGTGAGCCGTACCGGCCGCGAGCCAGGAGCACATGGAGCCCGCCTCGGTGATGCCTTCCTCGAGGATCTGCCCCGACTTATCCTCCTTGTAATACATGATCCCGCCGGCATCCTCCGGGACGTACAACTGTCCCACCGAAGAATAGATGCCGTACTGGCGGAAGAGCCCCTCCATACCGAAGGTCCGGGCTTCGTCCGGAACGATGGGGACGACGTACTTACCCAGCTTCTTGTCGCGCAGCAGTAGGGTCAGCAAGCGCACGAACGCCATAGTCGTCGACATTTCCCGGCCTTCGGTGCTTTTCAGCAGCGATTCGAAAACATCCAAGTCCGGTACCTGCAAAAGCGGCGCGTCGCGGCGGCGTTGCGGCAGGTAACCGCCGAGAGCCTTCCGGCGCTCGTGCATGTAGCGCAATTCCGGACTGTCTTCTGGCGGTTTGAAATACGGCAGCTCCGCCAGCTTGTCGTCGGGGATCGGAATATTGAAACGGTCGCGGAATGCCCGGATTGCCTGCTCGTCCATCTTTTTCTGCTGGTGCGTGGTCATGAGCCCCTCGCCGGCGCTGCCCATGCCATAACCCTTGACCGTCTTAGCGAGGATCACCGTCGGTTGGCCGGTATGGTGCACCGCCGCGTGATAAGCGGCGTAAACCTTGTGCGGATCGTGTCCACCGCGATTCAGGCGCCAGATATCCTCGTCGGACATATTAGCCACCATCTCCTTCAACTGCGGATATTTGCCGAAGAAATGCTCGCGGGTATAGGCACCGCCTTTGGCTTTGTACGCCTGATATTCGCCATCCACGGCCTCCTCCATGCGTTTCTTCAAGAGACCGTCTTTGTCCTTGGCGAGTAAGGGATCCCAATACGAACCCCAAATGACTTTAATGACGTTCCAGCCGGCACCTCGAAATTCGGCCTCGAGTTCCTGAATGATCTTGCCGTCGCCCCTTACGGGCCCGTCAAGGCGCTGCAAATTGCAGTTGATGACAAAAATGAGATTGTCGAGTTTCTCTCGACCGGCTAACCCGATGGCGCCCATGGACTCCGGTTCGTCCATCTCGCCGTCGCCGCAGAAACACCAGACTTTACGGCCCGCGGTCTTCAGAATCCCCCGGTCTTCCAGATATTTCATGAAGCGCGCCTGGTAAATCGCCATGAGCGGGCCGAGGCCCATGGACACCGTCGGGAACTGCCAGAAGTCCGGCATCAGCCAAGGGTGCGGATAAGACGAAAGTCCGTTGCCGCCGATTTCGGCACGGAAGTTGTCCAGCTGTTCTTCGGTCAATCGTCCCTCGAGATAAGCACGCGCATAAATGCCGGGCGCGGCGTGTCCCTGGAAATAGACCAGGTCTCCCCCGTGGTCCTTGTCAGGGGCGCGAAAAAAGTGGTTGAAGCCTACGTCGTAAAGCGTCGCCGCCGAAGCGAAGGTGGCGATATGTCCCCCGTATTCGGAGGTTTTGCGGTTGGCACGAACGACCATCGCCATGGCATTCCAGCGGATGTAAGAGCGGATGCGCTGCTCCAACCCGGCATCCCCCGGCAAGCGGGGTTCCATGTGTGGCGGGATGGTATTGATGTACGCCGTATTCGCCTTATAAGGCAGGTTCGCTCCCGCCCGGCGTGCCTGATCGACCAGGCTTTCGATCAGGAAATGCGCGCGTTCGATACCTTCAGTCTCGATGACCGCCTCCAGGGCCTCCAGCCACTCACGGGTTTCTTCGGGATCGGTATCGTTCGCGCTCTTAATGATTTGTGATGGGTGAGACAAACTCACGGCGGACATAGGAAACACTCCTCCACTGATTTAAGGTCTTCCAGTTAATTTTTTCGAATGCAGACAAGCGCGCTCCCAATCATCCGATCTGAATTCCGACCTGAAGAGCGCGTTGTAACGAAAGAATTCCTGGCATGTTTCTCGAACCGTTGATCCAGTGATGACAGAACCGTGCAACTCTGACTTTGCCTTCTGAACGAGGTCAACGTGGTATTGTTGGAAAAAAGTCCAATCGGAAAATGTTACAGACTAAGAGCCGATTACGCCAGAAAAGAGAATGTGAAAAACGGCTCGGTCGGCGATTCTATGAACTTTCATCACCTGCTATCATCGCTCGGTGCTCATCCGATTCTGGGCACAAGAACCCTACCCGCTCGCCAACGGATGCAATAAGGCAACGTTCCTGAGTGGATTTGTTTTTAGACAACCGGTTGCCCCCTATGTTAGGAAGCAGGATGAATTCGGAAAAGGAACGCCGGCATGCGCCACGATTGGACTCGCGAATTTCCGCTTATCTGATCATGCCAGCGAGCGCCCCCTTGCGAGGCGTCGCAAAAAACATAAGCCGTTCAGGTGTCTTCATCGAGATCGCAAAACCGTCGAAACGGATCATCGGCGAGCCGGCCCGGTTGGTCTTTACCCTCGAACACGGAAACCTGGTACGGCTGGCACGGTATTCGGTCGTTATCGTGAGGGAATCGCAGCACGGAATCGGCCTCGGCTTCTGGCATTCGGGCAAGGCGCCGGATTCGCGCGGAACCTGACAATTAATAAGTAGAATAACGAGGCACGGCAATCGACCGAGGAGGCCAGCATGAGGGCTTACCTGGTGGAACCGTTGGCCGGCCCGGAGGCGGTGCTGGTGGTGGACGGGGCGGACTCTTTAAAAAAAGCATCCAATCGGTTGGCGTGAAGCGGCCATACAGCGGCACGGCCGGTCGCATCAAGAACAGCCAGACACGTCTTGGCCCTGATCAAGCTGGCGGCACCCGCATCAGTAGCCGCCAGGCAGTGCCATTACCGATGCCGCTATCGCGGTCGTCCGCGATAACTGCGGCCGTAGTATCAGAGCCTTGTCCCAGTGGCCCCCAACTCCATCACTCGGCTCAGGGCGAACGGCCTGCCGAGATTGGCTGTTGATGTTCCGGCGCATCGAAAAGCGCTTGTCTCCTACATCAAACAAGCAAAAGGCAAGACGTCGACCATGTCGCCGGGTTCTACGGTCGCGCGATCGTGTTCCAGCACGATCAGGGCGTTGGCCAAGCTCATCGAGCGAAGAATACCCGATCCCTGTTTGCCGGTCGTGCGCACCTGCCAGTCCCCGGTTTCCGTTCTTTCCAGAATACCTCGCTGATATTCCGTACGGCCGGGCTTCTTCCCCAGCCGTTCGACACACTTGGCCTTCAGCGTGGGGATCACGGGACGTTCCTGAATACCCATCTTCTTTTCGAGCAACGGAAGGACGAATTGATAAAAACTGACTATGGCCGAAACCGGATTTCCCGGCAACCCGACGAAAGTCGAGTTTCCGATCTTGCCGAAAGCCAGAGGGCGACCGGGCTTCATCGCGACCTTCCAAAAACCGATGGTACCTATCGAAGACAGAATTTCCTTGACGAAATCGGCCTCGCCCACCGACACCCCTCCGGTGGAAATTACCACATCGGCCGCGGCAGCCGCCCTGACCAAAGCTTCCGTCAACAACTCGGGATCATCGGGTACGATGCCCTGATCCATCACCTTGACACTCAAGCGCTTCAGCGCCGAATGGAGCGTGTACCGGTTGCTGTCGTACACGCCGCCGACTCCCAAGGTTCTTCCGATCGAATGCAGTTCGCTTCCTGTCGACAAAAGAGCGACTCGTGGCCGCCGCTTGACCTTGATTTCACCAATCCCCAAAGAAGCGATCAGCCCGATATCCGGCGGCGTCAGGTAGCGTCCCTGTTCCAGAATCGTCTCGCCTTGCCTGATGTCTTCCCCGGCCAAGCGGACATTGTCTCCGATATGATGCCGGCCACCGGTCACGGAGATCCGGTCCCCATCGACATCGACATGCTCCTGCATCAACACAGTGTCGGCTCCGGCCGGCATGGGCGCACCGGTCATGATGCGCACCGCTTGCCCCGGAAGCACGCGTCCGGTAAACGGCGTTCCCGCCAAAGCCACGCCCACCACCTGAATCGTCGCGACGCCTCCCGTCCCCGGCAAATCCTCGCCGCTCAAGGCATAACCGTCGACCGCCGCATTGCTATGCGACGGAACGTCTATCGGCGAGACCACGGGCTCGTGCAGAACCCTGGAAACGGCTTCGAGTAAAGCGATTTGCTCGTAACCCTTGACCGGCGCCACGGCATTCAGTATGTGGGTCAAGGCATCGTTGACATGAAGCGCATCGCGCTCTTCATTATCGCTGCAACTGGGTCGGATGGTCGTAGTCATGGCGAGACCCATTTGGAAATATTCGGTGCCGGTGAGAATGGTACTATGGGTGACGAGTATGAGCGACGATGAATTCGAAAAAATCCGTGTTCCGAATTCGCCGAGAAAAGGCCGGGGGGCCATAAGCAATCAGGATTCCCGCTACTCGGAGACCGCGCGCGAAAAGATCGACGACGGCTGGTGGCCCGAGGAAGCACCCCCGCTGACAACCACCGTAACCCCTGAAACCGCTCGTAGTATTATCACCCACAATCGGTCGCCGGACATCCCTTTCGAGCTATCGATCAACACCTACCGAGGCTGCGAGCATGGCTGCATCTATTGCTACGCGCGCCCTGGCCATGCCCATATGGGACTGTCGCCGGGACTCGATTTCGAGAGCCGACTTTTCGCCAAACCGGACGCGGCGGTTTTGCTACGCAAGGAGTTGAGCAAGAAAACCTATCATCCCTCCCCGATCGCCTTGGGCGCCAACACCGATCCCTATCAACCGATCGAGAGGGAATGGCGCATTACCCGGCAAATCCTCGAAATACTCCGCGACTGCCGCCATCCCGTCAGTATCACCACAAAATCGGCACTGGTCGAGCGCGATCTCGACATCCTCTCAGCCATGGCTCGGGACGATCTGGCCCAAGTTCAGATTTCGATCACCACGCTCGATAAAAGCTTGGCGCGAATCATGGAACCCCGCGCAACCAGCCCGCAACGCCGCTTGCAGACGATCCGAACACTCGCGGCAGCCGGCGTACCGGTTACGGTAATGGTGGCCCCGGTCATTCCGATCCTGACCGATGCGGAGCTCGAAGCCATCCTCGCACAGGCTGCCGCACATGGAGCCATTCGGGCCAACTACATCATGCTGCGTCTCCCCCTCGAAGTAGCCGAATTGTTCCGTGAATGGCTGGAAACCCACCTTCCCTTGAAAGCCAAACATGTTCTGGCGCGGATGCGCGATCTCCATGGCGGCAAACTGTACGACTCGCATTTCGGGCTTCGTCAGTACGGATCGGGTGTTTATGCTGAACTGATCCGGAAACGTTTTCAGCTGGCGCTCAAGAAAACCGGACTCAACACCGCCGAAATTCGATCAAATTCGGAACTTTTCCGGCGCCCTGACGATGGACCGGTACAAACCAGCCTGTTCTGACCTCGGGGCAAGCGGTTTTAGAGCGTTTTCATTGCTCATGTACGCTGGAAAAGGAAGCTGCCTTCGGCAGCCAGTGAGTTTGAAGCGGATCTCGCCCTGCCGGCGAGTTACTTGTACAAACTCCATCCCTGGGTCTGCCCTTCGGGCGATTCCGACTCAAGCCGGCGATGCTCGGACGCCCCATGCGGAACGATTCAGCCTAAATCCGGCAGTTGGATACACCCTTAAAAGCGCCAGGCCCTCATCCCCAGCCCTTCTCCCAAAAGAGGGCATCGCGAAAGTGGGCTGGGATGACGAAGAATGCCAGCAACCGGCTGAAAATGCTGGGTTTCGTCCCTCAATCCAGCCTACATTTTCGGCTTTTACGACACCCTCCTCCGGAGGAACGGTTGGGGTGAGGGAATTCGGCGGCTGATGGGGCATTCCGGTCATTTCCTAAATTCGACTTAGGTTTTTGGGATCAACAGGGCCGCGCCAGGGCCGATCGTTCGGCGGTGAGGTGGAAAGGAACCGAACGGGTGTCGCCTTTCGGCAATACGCCATTCA
Source organism: Methyloversatilis universalis (assembly GCA_020723665.1). Lineage (GTDB taxonomy): Bacteria > Pseudomonadota > Gammaproteobacteria > Methylococcales > Methylococcaceae > Methylocaldum. Next base: position 19,939 of record DYIL01000004.1, on the reverse strand, counting down.
GAACTAGCCGGTCGGGAATCAACTCGCCGGCCGCTTGCACCAACTCTCCTCGGCCCAAGGTGCCGGGCTTCGATGCACAGCCCCGGAACGTCTTCGCGTGTGCCAACCCAGACTTTCGCCTGATCGTCCCAATCCGCATTGACGTGATACTCGGACATCGGCTTATCTTCCAGAAGATACACTGCTTTCATTGAATGTATCGTAACGCAGGCTCACCCCGGCCAATAATCCTGATCGAGAACCTGTTCCAGGCTGAAAGGGTTGGTTTCCGGAAAAGCGGATTCCGGAAGGTTGGTTTCCCGGATCGCCTCGTCCACGGCGTCCTGATAGGTTTCCGCGAATACCTCGTTCAGCAGCGGTTTGAGGCTGGGATTATCCCTAAGCAACCCCTGAATTCTCCGCCGCTGTTCGCGGATCGTCGCCCGCCAGCTATTCCCACACTGCGGTAGCTTGTCGCTTTGAACGCTCATCTTGAGCAGGTGCATGATGATCAGGGTCAAACGGTTGCCCAGCTGCCTTTTTTCCGCTCGGCCCAGGGCTTCAAGCTCCTCTGCGATATTTTCAAAGTCCACGTCGGCTACCCTCCCGGCCCGCAGCTTGGCGGCCTGCTCCTGAGTCCACGCATAAAAATCCCGGTCGTAAAGGTTGGTGCTCATCGCGATGCCTCCTATAACCGTTTCATGAATCCTTGAGTGTCGACAGTCTTGGTTCCATAGGCTCAGCCTCTCCCGAATTGCGGCGCGGATAGCGGAATGATGTCCGCACCGTTCTTCAAGCCGTCCAGGTAGTCGGCCCAAGCCTGCATCATCTTCCGCCGCTCGGGCAGGTGTTCGGCCCGGCGGCAAGCCGCGCGAACCTTGTTCCGTTCGGCATGGGCTAGGTGGCGCTCGATGGCGTCCCGATTCCACCCTTGTTCATCGAGGATAAAGTAAGCCATAGTCCGGAAACCATGTCCGGTCATCACGTCAAAACCGTAGCCCATGCGCCGCATTGACGGTGCCGTCGCCCATAGTCCAGTCTTTCGATCGCTCGCCGGGGAACAGGTAACGGCCGGAGCCGGTAAAGAGGCGGAGCTCTTCCAGAATCGATATGGCTTGGCGGGATAGCGGCACGATGTGAGGCTCTTTCATCTTCATCTTGGACCCCGGAATCCGCCACTCGCCGGTTCCAAGTCGAACTCGGACCACTCGGCCTGCCGGAGTTCGCCGGGGCGGACGAACACCAAGGGCGCAAGGCGCAACGGACGATGAACGCCCCCGGTAACCCTCGATGGCGCGTAACAAAGCCCCTACGTCCTTCGGATCGGTAATCGCCGCGAAGCTTTTCTTCGTGGAAGGCGGCAGGGCGCCACGAAGATCGGCGGGTGGCTTTCCTTGCTGCGCTCGGGTCGACGATGCCTTGGGCGAATAGCCTTTTTGGCTTCGTCTCGGCGCTCGCGGGCCTGCTTCATGGTCACGTGGGGATGAGTTCCGAGAGACTGCAATTTCTCCTTTCCCTCGTAGCTGCACTTTAAACATCACCACTTGGGGGGCAACTTCGAGATACAGCCCGCCGCCATCGTACAGCCGAACGGGCTTTTGCTGGAGTTTCGCGTTGCGAATCGTGTTGTCGATAAGGGACATTGGGGTAACACCTCGCAGGCCGAGTACCGTTACTCCCGAACCTCCTCCCCTTACCCCCGGCTGCAACCGGCTTTTACCGGAAATTCTCGGACAAAAAAAACCGCAGGGCGTTAAACCGTGCGGGTTTCTCGGGCTTTGCCGGACTTCTCCGGCCTCTCAATTGGCGGAGAGAGAGGGATTCGAACCCTCGATACGGTTTTGCCGTATACACGATTTCCAGTCGTGCGCCTTCGACCACTCGGCCATCTCTCCGAAAACGCGCCATTGTAATTGAAAATACCGAGACTGTCAGCCTTCTCCATATTCAACCGGCGTTATTGCCGGCCAAGAACATCCAGGTTTCAACCACGGTGTCCGGATTGAGCGACAGGCTTTCGATGCCCTCCTCCAGCAACCAGCGCGCGAGATCGGGATGATCGGACGGTCCCTGCCCGCAGATGCCGATATACTTGCCGCGCCTGCGGCAGGCCTGGATGGCTTGGCGGAGGAGCGCCTTGACCGCCGGGTTGCGCTCGTCGAAACCGCCGGCGACCAATCCGGAGTCGCGGTCTATACCCAGGGTGAGCTGGGTCAGATCGTTGGAACCTATGGAGAAGCCGTCGAAGATCTCCAGGAACTCGTCGGCCAGCAAGGGATTCGAGGGAATTTCGCACATCATGATCCATTTAAGCCCATTTACCCCGCGCGGCAAACCGAAGCGCTGGAGCAGCTCGGCAACCCCGCGCGCTTCTTCCAAGGTGCGCACGAAAGGAATCATGACCCAAACGTTCTCCAGCCCCATCGCCTCGCGAACCTTTTTCAAGGCGCGACATTCCAGCTCGAAGCAGTCCCGAAACGACTCGTCCACGTAGCGCGAGGCGCCGCGGAAGCCGATCATGGGATTTTCTTCCTTCGGCTCGTAGGCTTCGCCGCCCAGGAGATTGGCGTACTCGTTGGTCTTGAAGTCCGAGGTCCTGACGATGACCGGCTTGGGCGCGAAGGCGGCGGCGATCATGGCGATGCCTTCCGCCAGCTTCTCGACATAGAAACTCACGGGATCACGATAACCGGCGCTGCGCTCGCGAATCGCCTGCTGCAACTCGGGCGGCTGACGCTCGTATTCGAGCAAGGCTTTGGGATGAACGCCGATGGTCCGCGCAATGACGAATTCGAGCCGGGCCAGGCCGACGCCGTCGTTCGGCAGTTGGGAAAAGGCGAAAGCACGCTCCGGGTTGGCCACGTTCATCATGAGTTTGACCGGCAGCTTGGGCATCTCGTCCAAGTTGACCTTAGCAACCTCATAAGGAAGTTCGCCCTCGTAGATGTAGCCCGTGTCGCCCTCGGCACAAGACACGGTGACCATGGTGTCGCGCTGGATCTTGCGGGTGGCGTCGCCGCAGCCGACCACCGCCGGAATGCCCAGTTCGCGGGCGATGATCGCCGCGTGGCAGGTTCGCCCGCCGCGGTTGGTGACGATGGCGCTGGCTCTTTTCATGATCGGCTCCCAGTCGGGATCGGTCATGTCGGTGACCAACACGTCGCCGGGCTGCACCAGATCCATCTGCGACGCACTGGCGATGACTTTGGCGAAGCCCTTGCCGATGCGATGTCCGACGCTGCGGCCCTGGGCTAGCACCTTGCCCTTCCGCTTGAGCCGATAACGCTCCATCTCGCGCGTCACGCGGCTCTGCACCGTCTCCGGCCGGGCCTGGAGAATATAGAGCCGGCCGTCGAGGCCGTCCTTCGCCCATTCGATGTCCATGGGTCTCTTGTAATGCTGCTCGATGCGCACCGAAAGCCGCGCCAATTCTTCAGCTTCCTGATCGGTAATCGAAAACCGTTGGCGTTCCTCTACCGGCGTATCGACGGTGATCACTCTTTTTGCAGGGTCGTAAATCATCTTCACGGCTTTCTTGCCGATGCTGCGACAGAGTACCGCCGATTTCCCGGCCGCGAGAGCGGGCTTGTAGACGTAGAATTCGTCCGGATCGACCGCGCCCTGCACCACCATTTCGCCGAGCCCGTAGCTCGACGTGATGAACACGGCGTCGCGGAAACCCGATTCGGTGTCTAGGGTGAAAATCACCCCGCTCGCGGCGAGATCGCTGCGCACCATCCGCTGCACGCCGGCGGACAACAGCACCTTGCGGTGCTCAAAGCCCTGGTGTACACGATAGGCGATGGCCCGGTCGTTAAAAAGAGAGGCGAAAACCAGCTTGATCGCCCGAAGCACGCCGTCCAGGCCCTGCACGTTGAGATAGGTTTCCTGCTGGCCGGCGAAAGACGCGCTCGGAAGATCTTCCGCCGTTGCCGAGGAGCGCACGGCCACGGAAAACTCCTTGGGGGACTCGCTCGCCAGCCGGCCGTAAGCTTCCGTGATGGCCTTTTCCAGTTCGGGGGTAAAAGGGGTGTCCACGATCCACTGGCGGATGGCTTCGCCGGCGCGCGCCAGCTCCGTGACGTTATCGACATCGAGCCGGTCGAGTTCCGCCCAGATGCGCCGGTCGAGTCCGTTCTGAGCCAGAAAATCCCGATACGCTTCGGCCGTAGTGGCGAAACCGTCGGGCACCGTGACGCCCGCCTCGGAAAGCTGGCTGATCATTTCGCCGAGTGAGGCATTCTTGCCGCCTACCCGCCCTACATCGTCTATCCCTATGGCATCGAACCAAACCACGTAATCGTTCATCGGTCACCCCGCATCAGTTGCCGAGCACGCGCGAAAAGCCTGTTGCGCGACGGCTTTTTCACGACTTCGTTGCCCTTGAATCCGGTATTCTATGGGAATACCGCTCAGCATGATAAGGAAAGCATGAAGCGCACCGTCTTCTTCGTGTCCGATCACACCGCCATCACCGCCGAGACTTTCGGACGAAGTCTTTTGAGCCAGTTCGAAACCGTCACCTTCGAGCGCGTTACCCAGCCTTTCGTCGATTCCGAAGCCAAAGCGATGGACACCCGCCGGCGCATCGCCGAGGCGTTTGCTCGGGACGGACAGGCGCCGCTCGTGTTCAGCACGCTGACCGACGAGCATCTTCGCGGGATTTTGCAAGGCAGCGAAGCCGTGGTGTTCGATCTTTTCGAGGCTTTTCTCGATCGCTTGGAAACGACGCTGGGGCAGTCTTCCGCCCAAGCGATAGGACGAGCCCATGGCTTGGGCAACGCGGCTCTGGGCCGGCGGCGCGTGGAAGCGCTGAGATTCGCCATAGACTGCGACGACGGCATCGGTTTGGACGCCTACGACAAAGCGGACATCATCCTCGTCGGCGTTTCGCGTTCCGGCAAGACCCCGGCCAGCCTGTTCCTCGCCCTGTACTACGGCATCAAGACCGCCAATTACCCGCTGACCGAGGAGGATTTGAATCTTTCCGCCCTGCCGGCGCGTCTGCGCACGCACCGCAAGCGCCTGTTCGGTCTGACCATGACGCCTGAGCGTCTGCATCAGCTCAGGGAGGAACGGAGACCCGCGAGCCGCTACGCCTCTCTCGAACAATGCCGGAACGAAATCCGCGCCGCGGATGCACTGTTCGAGTCGGCGGGAATTCCCTATTTGGACACCTCGACCATGTCGGTGGAAGAAATCGCCGCTAATATTCTCCACCGCAGCGGGCTGAAACGCGTGCGGTGGTAAACACTTAGCGTCCCAATTGCAGCGTATTCTGCTTGTCGATGGAACGCTCCGAACGCTGGACCGCCTCCGGCGCCTTCGGCTTCAAGGTCAGCTTGGCGATGCTCGTCCACGACACCATGAACAGCAACAATCCGAGCGAAGTGGCCATGAGGCGGTCCGGCTCCTTCATCCAGAACAGAATCCATTTCGGTTTGATCAGTCCGACGATAAAAATCACAATCGAAAGGCCCACCAAGCTCTTGAGAAAGATCAACATAAGACTCTCCAATGATGTTTTATGTAATACCGCACCTCATTTTCCTGAAAAACTTAAGGAAGCTCTGATTAAGTTTCCAATGGGAAAAGCGAACAGTGCAACTGTTTGATCTAAAAGGCCCTCACCCAACCCAGTCACTCCGCACTTTGCCTGTTGGGAGCCGCAAGCGGCGCTTACCCGTGCCCCCGTTCGCCGGGAGCGAACGCTAACGTGCGAAGCACGGCCCTTCGACCAGGCTCAGGACAGGTTTGTCCCAGCGGGAGAGGGCTTATTCAGGAGCTTCCTTAAGGAAAACGGGCTTTTGACAGCGTTCGTAGGCGAAGCGTTCGCGATTAGACAACAATTTGTTGGCTGAGACTAGACGGTGGGACACGGGGTAAACGACAGCACGCTACACCCACGCCACGTTTCAGCGGGTGAGCGGAGGCCAGCTCCGGATCGCACCGCCCTCCGGCGACGGATCCGCGCCCGGCCGATCCGATCACACGCCGCGGACTTGCGTCCTTCGAACCAGAGCTTCGCCGTCGAAGGCGATACCCGGCCAGCCGCAACGCATGAAGGTCCTGATGTTCTTGTGGCTGTCGCCGTTCGGGTTAGACAGCACTTCGGCGTAATGCTCGCCGAACAGCGCCAGAGTTTCCTTCTCAGATAACCGGTGCAGCCGGCTGAAATAGAAGATCTTGCAGGAACCTTCGTTGCTGCCCGCTTCGTTGACCACCCGGTTCTCGTTCGTACCGTTGGTAAAACGGGTCGGCCGGTAATCGTAGTATTCCCCGATGACGGCGATGGTTTCTTCGAAGGTAACGGGCTGGCCCTGTTTGACTTTGGCAAGGAGTGCTTCTAAGGACGTGGTCATATCCGCGATGAGGAAAATAAAGCCGTATTCAGCCGGTTTCGGATCGGGGTCGCATAAGTCGCGACGCTTAAGATCGGAAGCTTAACGGGCGAGCATCGGCTCCAGCTTGTCCCAAACCTGGCGAAACAGGATCGCCTGAGCCTCGCGGTTGGGATGCAGGCCATCGGCCTGTATCAGATGGTCCTGACCGCCGACACCTTCCAGAAGAAACGGCACGAAAGCCGTGTCATGCGTTTCCGCGACCCGGTGAAACACATTCCTGAACAAGTCGGTGTAACGCTTGCCGTAGTTCGGCGGTATCTTCATGCCCAGCAGCAATACCTCGGCGCCGGCCGCCTTGGAACGGACGATGATTTCGCTCAGATTGGCCTCCAGCTGCTTGGGCGAAAGCCCGCGCAAGCCGTCGTTGGCGCCGAGTTCGAGAATCACCACCGACGGCTGGTGCTGCTGCAGAAGCGGGTTGATGCGGGCAAGCCCGCCGGCGCTCGTCTCGCCGGAAATGCTCGCATTCACGACCTCGACTCCGAGCGGCCGCGCCCGCTCCTGCAACATGGCCACCCAGCCGTAGTCTATCTTTTCCAAACCGTATCCGGCACTGATACTATCGCCCAGAACAAGAACGGTCTTTGCCTGACACAAGGCCGGCAATACGAGGAAAATGAAGGACAACAACAGTTTTCGCCTAACACAGCAGCGGATCGGTGCATTAGAAGACAGCGACACGGAATTCGTCATTCGAACGGAGAATCTCGGCAAACACGTCATCACGGCGGATGGTCGGCTGGATATATTGACAGCAGTCGACCTCTCGATCAAACCGGGAGAAACTCTTGCAATCGTCGGTGCTTCGGGATCGGGCAAATCGACCTTGCTCGGTCTTCTGGCCGGGCTCGACCTGCCTTCGTCGGGCCGCATCTGGCTGGCCGGATCCTGCCTCACCGACTTGGACGAAGACGGCCGGGCGCGACTCCGGAGCGAATATGTCGGTTTCGTGTTCCAGTCGTTCCAGCTTCTTCCCAACCTCACCGCGCTGGAAAACGTAATGCTACCCCTGGAACTGGCGGGAGCCGGCGAAGAAGCTCACGGCCGCAGCCTGGCCATGCTCGAACGGGTCGGCCTGAGCCGCCGTTTCAAGCATTATCCGCGGCAACTCTCGGGCGGCGAGCAGCAGCGCGTAGCCCTGGCGCGGGCTTTCGTCACCAAGCCGAAGATCCTGTTCGCGGATGAGCCTACCGGCAATCTGGACAGCAATACCGGAAGAACAATCATCGAATTACTGTTCGAACTGAACCGTGAAAAAGGCACCACACTGGTCCTAGTCACCCATGACGAGTCCTTGGCTTCCCGTTGCGAACGCGTAATTCGCCTGGATAGCGGCCGCATCGTGCCGGATTCGGCGGAACCATAGCCCACGGGGCGCGAGCGGCGAGAAGCCGCGTATCGATCGGGCGGCTTACGGCGCACACGAAACGCGGCGACCAGAAGCGAACCCATAGAGCCTTGCGCACGACCCACGCCACACGCTGTCGGAAAAGAACGACCAGGCTACGGCGGCGGGCTGCCGAGCAATCTCCCGGAACCCGACACAGCGGGCGTCTCCGATTGGCCCAGGGGCAGGAGGTATGCCCCGACTTTCGCGGATTTACAAATATCGCCAAGCTGGTTATGGTAACCCGATCGACTAGCGTGCAAGCGACAGGCAAGCGAGTGATCGCCATGGATAATCATGCCAGCGGATCGACACCTTTCATCGTCAACGACTGTGCCTTGTTGGCCATTGCGACGGGTAAGCGCGCACAGAATCTCAAGGAGCTGCGCGATCAGCTCTTAGCCATTCATCCGGGCAGCATTTATTTCCACTTCTGGGGCAATCTGCTCCATCCCCGCTTCGACGAGCCCGAATACAGCAACGACTTTGCCGCCTGGTCCAGACACGCTTTGCACGACAAGGTGCTCGCCGAGCGCCTGAGCGTCGTCGATCCCAACAGTTACAACACGCTGGACGAATTGCGCCAGGAGTTGATCGATATCATCGAACAGCGGCTGGACGAACGGGAGGTCTTGGCGTGGGCGCAGCCGGATCAGCAGTTCGAGTTCATCCGGGCGCTGACCGTCGTATTTCGCACCGATCTCCAGTTTTTCACCCCGGAGAAGCTGGCCACCCGGATCGGACAAATGTCGCCAAGCAGCATCTTCTATCACTTCATCGACGCCAAGCGGCGCAACGAAAATCGGCTGGACGACTTTCGGAACTGGCTGGAGTCTTTCGGGGACCGCTATGACAGTCTCTCCCGGCGCTTGGCCAAGATCGACCCCTATTTTACGACGCTGACCAACCTCCGCGAGGAGTTGGCGCGCGTTTTCTCGACCTGCCTGTGCGAGGTGGGCGATGGCTAACCTATTGGAATCCTACGCCGAGGTCGTCGGCCAGGACGTCATCGATCAGTTGCATCAGCTCGCGGGAGCCTTGCGGGACAAACGGGTGGTCCATGTCAACTCGACCCGTCTCGGCGGCGGCGTGGCCGAAATTCTCGAGAAGCATGTGCCGCTGATGCGCGAACTCGGCATCGAAACCCACTGGGAAGTGATTACCGGCGACGCGCTGTTCTATCAATGCACCAAGAATTTCCACAACGGTCTTCAGGGCAGAATGGTGACCATGCTCAACGACTGGCTGCGAAACTTCGAAGAAACCAACGCCTTCAACGCCGAACAGCTGCGCCCGATCCTGAGCGATGCCGACATCGTTTTCATCCACGATCCGCAGCCTTCGCCGCTTCTCAGATACATTCCGGAACGCAAGGGCAAGTGGATCTGGCGCTGCCATATCGACATCAACCGCCCGAACCGCGTGATCTGGCGCTATCTCCGCGGTTTCGTCGCCGGCTACGACGCCAGCATTTTTTCACTCGCCGCATTCGTCCAGCCGCTGCCTCATCCTCAATTTCTGATTCCGCCCAGCATCGATCCATTGAGCGACAAGAATGTCGATTTATCCGACGAAGAAATCGACAGCGTCTGCACACGTTTCGGGCTCGACCGGACGCGCCCGATCATCGTGCAGGTCTCGCGCTTCGACCAGTTCAAGGACCCCTTGGGTGTAATCGAAGCTTATCGCATCGCCAAGCATTTTCTCCCGGATATTCAATTGGTTCTCGCCGGAGGCTCCGCCGCCGACGATCCCGAGGGAGACGCCGTTTTGGCCGAAGCGCGTCAAGCGGCGGAAGGCGATCCCGACGTGCACGTCCTACTTCTGCCGCCCGATGCCCACCGTACTATCAATGCCTTGCAGCGAGCCGCCGATCTGGTGGTGCAGAAATCCTTGCGCGAAGGCTTCGGCCTGACCGTGACCGAAGCCCTTTGGAAGGGTAAGCCGGTCATCGGCGGAGATACCGGCGGTATCCGACTGCAGGTGATCGATCACCACACCGGTTTCCTGGTCAATACCCCGGAGGGCGCGGCGCTCCGTATCCGCTACCTGCTCCACGACCGGCGCAAGATCGAGGAAATGGGCCGGAAATCGCGCGAGTTCGTACGCGAGAACTTCCTGATCACCCGCCACCTTCGCGAATACCTAACGCTGATGGTGAGCGTGCTGTACACCGCGGGCGAACGCATCGAGCTGGCGGGAGGTATTCGGGTCAGAGGGCAGTGAACAAGCAGGTGCAAACAAAAATTTTTGATCCTCATAAGCAGTCCCGAACAGAAGACTGGCGCTGGAACAGGTGTCGGCCGGGATAACTCGAACGGACATACCCAAGTCAGGGCGATGATTCGAAAACACGTCATGCCGTTCGGCACGGAAATCACGAAAGACGGCGTGCGCTTCAGACTGTGGGCGCCGCAAACCAAAAGCGTTGAGCTCATCCTCGAAACGGACCGGGGAGAAAAGCGTTTGGCTATGCGGCGGCACGGCGACGGCTGGTTCGAACTCACGACGCCGGAAGCCTCAGTCGGCAGCCGTTACCGCTTTCGGTTGGACCAGGGACTTACCGTTCCCGACCCCGCCTCGCGCTTCAATCCGTGGGACGTGCACGGCCCCAGCCAGGTGATCGACCCGGCCGGTTTCCGCTGGACCGATGAGAACTGGACCGGCCGGCCTTGGGAAGAAGCCGTGATCTACGAACTGCACGTCGGAACTTTCACGCCGGAGGGCGATTTTCGGGCTGTGCGCGGCAAGCTGGACTATCTGGTCTCGCTCGGAATCACGGCCATCGAACTGATGCCGGTAGCGGACTTTCCCGGCCGCTGGAACTGGGGCTACGACGGGGTGCTGCTTTTCGCTCCCGATTCCGGTTACGGGACACCGGACGATCTCAAGGAACTCGTCCAAGCGGCTCATCATAAGGGCCTCATGGTATTCCTCGACGTGGTCTACAACCACTTCGGTCCGGAAGGCAATTACTTGCACGTCTATGGGAAGCCGTTCTTCAGCGACCGACACCAAACGCCCTGGGGCGGCGCGATCAACTTCGACGGCGAAAACAACCGCACGGTTCGCGACTTCTTCATTCACAATGCCCTCTACTGGCTGGAAGAGTATCACCTGGACGGTCTGCGGCTGGACGCCGTCCACGCCATCCTGGACGATTCGCGTCCCGATATTCTCGAGGAGTTGGCGGAGCGGGTGCGAGCCGGCCCCGGAGTCCGCCGGCACATTCATCTGGTGCTCGAAAACGACGACAACGCGGCGCATTATCTCGCTCGGGAAGCCGACGGCTCGCCTCGGCACTACGACGCGCAATGGAACGACGACGTGCACCATGCGCTGCACCTCGTGCTGACGGGCGAGACCGACGGCTATTACGCCGATTATGCCGACGCGCCCCCGAAACACTTGGGTCGCGCCCTGAGCGAAGGCTTCGCTTACCAAGGGGAAACCTCACCCTATCGCCATGGCCGCCGGCGCGGCGAAATCAGCCGCGATCTTCCGCCCACCGCGTTCGTCTCTTTTCTACAAAACCACGATCAGGTCGGCAACCGCGCCTTCGGCGAGCGCCTGTCCGACCTCGCCGAACCCCGTCCGCTCAGAGCCGCGCTAACGCTCTTGCTGCTGGCACCTTGCCCGCCCCTGCTGTTCATGGGCGAGGAATTCGCCTGTCCGTCGCCGTTCCGATATTTCTGCGATTTCGGACCGGAACTGGCGGAGGCCGTAGCCGAAGGACGGCGCAACGAATTCGCCCGCTTCGAGCGCTTCGCCGATCCCGAACACCGGCGACGGATTCCCGCCCCTTCGAATCCTTCGACTTTTTTCAGCTCGAAACTGGACTGGGCCGCGCTGGACAGGCCGGATCACCGGGAATGGCACGCTTTCTACCGTTCGCTATTGGCATTGCGGCGAGATCAAATCGTTCCGCTTCTCGGGAAAATACGCCGCGGCCGTTCGCATTTCGAGACTCCGGGCGAACGAGGGCTTTCGGTTGTCTGGCCGCTGGATGACGACGGCTTCCTGATCCTGTGGGCGAATCTCGGCAGCGAACAGCTGTCGCATCTGAAGCCCCCCTCCGGCCCGCCGCTGGCTGTCAGCGATCCGGATGTCGCCGCGGCATTGACGTTGGGCCGGATGCCCCCCTGGTCCACGGCATGGTTTCTGACACGACCGGAGAGCGCTCGGCCCTTCGGACCACCTTCTCCCGAAGGGATAAGGAAATTTGGTACGGCCTTTGCTAATGGTCATTAGGTAGAACTGATGCCCGTCGTCAAAGCGATCGACCAACTCTGCAGCCTTTGCGGCATCGAGACGGAGTTCGTCGATGCACGGGGCGAAACGGTCCGCGTTTCCGCCGACACCAAGCGGGAACTCCTCGCGGCTATGGGCATCGATGCCTGCGACGATGCACGCATGCCGACAGTCATGGCCGAACTGGAGCACGGAGATTGGCTTCGAATCCTGCCACCGGTCAAGGTCGTTCGGGAGGGTGAGGACGCCCGCGCCGTCGCTTGCACCGTACCGCGTCAGTTCGATCATGTGCTGATGGCGTGGTCCCTGGAGCTGGACAACGGAGAGCGATGGGAGGGGAGCTTTTGCCCGGCCGAACTACCGCTGTTCGGCGAATCGACGATTCTGGATCAATGCTACCGGCGCTACGTTCTCACCCTACCGACTTGTCCGCCGTTGGGCTATCACCGCCTCGCCGTGGAGTGCGCCGAGAAAGACCTGAAGGGCAACATGAGCCTGATCGTGACACCGGAGCGCTGCTATCTCCCGCCGGTTCTGCAAGAAAACCGAAAGCGCTGGGGATTATCGCTGTCTCTCCACGCCGTACGCTCGCAGCGTAACTGGGGCATAGGCGATTTCACCGATCTCAAGGGTATGGTCGATTACGTCGCCGAATACGAGGCGGCGATGATTCAGGTAAGTCCTCTCAAGGCACTGAACTTGGCGAAACCGGACATCTTAAATCCGTATGAACCGTCCAGTCGGCTGTTTTACAACGTACTCTACGTTGACATCGAAGCGATTCCCGACTTGGCCGAGTCCGAACCCCTACAGAGAGCTGTCGCCGACCCGGAATTCCAGGCACGGCTGCGCGCCTTGCGCGCCCAGGAGCTGATCGACTACGAGGAAGTGGCGGCGGTAAAGCTCCCCATTCTGGAATCGCTCTTCGCTCATTTCCGGGATAGGCACTTGCGGAAGCCTTCCAAGCGTGGAAAGGCTTTTCGGGCCTACCAGGCGGCGTGTGGGCCGGCGCTCCATTACCAATCGCTGTTCGATGCACTCAGTGAGCACTTTTCTCGCGAGGGCGCCGGATATTCCAGATGGACCGACTGGCCACCGCAGTTCCAGGACCCGTGCTCAGCCGAGGTAAAGCGCTTTGCGGCGGAAAATGCAGCCCGCCTCGATTATTACGGCTATCTCTACTGGCAGGCGGAGCAACAAATGCAGTCGGTCGAGAACCGGGTTGCGGAGCTGGGCCTTGAAATCGGCTTATGCCAGGAATTCGTATTCAATGTCGCCGGAGACGGGGCCGAGGCCTGGTCACAGCAATCACTCTGCCCAGCCGCCATCCGCCTCGGCGCGCCGCCGACAGAAACCTGCCCGGACGGTGAAGTCTCCGCCCTTACGCCCTTTCTGCCACCAGCGTTAGTAGACACAGCCTACCGGCCCTTCGCAGCCGGCTTGCGACAGACCATGAGGCGAGGCGGCGCTTTGCTGGTGCACAATGTGTCCCACCTGGCCCGGCAGTATTGGATTCCGGCCGGCGGGAGCTCCGAGGACGGCAGCTATGTCGCTTTTCCCTTCGAAGACCTCCTGGGCATTCTCGCCCTGGAAAGCCACCGAAATCGATGCCTGGTCCTAGCGAGCGACGTGCAAGACGCCCCGGCAGATGTCGTGGAACGGCTGAAACAAGCGGGCGTCCTGCCGTGCGAATCGCTGTTCGCCCACTGGAAGACCGAAAAGCCCTTGCGTCCTGGAGAATTCGCGGTCGGGGCGGCGGTCACCACGGCAGGGATCGATGAGCCGCCGCTCCGAGGGTTCTGGCTTGGACGCGATTTGGATGAACGCACGGCACTCAGGCTGTTCGCCTCCGAGAATGCCCGTCACGAGGCCGTCGTAGCTCGAGCCGTCGCCCGCGCTCGCCTGCTCGTCACGCTGGAACAGGAAGGTTTGCTACCGCCCGATATCACGATTCATCCGATTTCCGTGCCCGACCTGACGGCCGACATGGTGTGTGCGATTTATCGCCTGCTATCCCGAACCCCGGCCGAAATCGTGCTGCTGCGCTTGGACGACGCGCTCGGACAGGCCGACCAATCGGTCCTTCCGGGCGCGCCCGACGACTTCCCGAACTGGCGGCGAAAGCTGCCGCTGGAATTCGAGCAATGGCGCAAGGAAGATACCGTCACGGCTCTGCTTCAGGTCATGGCGGAAAACCTCGTAGGTCTTCCGAAAACCCAGATCAAGAGCAAACCGGCGAGCGCCGCCGGCGTCAGCTTTTCCATCCCGCGGGCGACTTATCGGCTGCAATTCAACCGTGATTTCACCTTTCGGCAAGCAACGGAAATTCTGTCTTATCTTCAGGACCTCGGCATCAGCCATTGTTACGCGTCTCCGTATCTGAAAGCGCGTCCGGGCAGCACTCACGGCTACGATATCGTGGATCATGGCGAGCTGAACCCCGAAATCGGCAGCCGCGAAGATTTCGACCGATTCGTGGCCGAACTCGCCCGGCGCGGCATGGGGCAGATCTTGGACCTGGTGCCGAACCATATGGGGGTCATGGGCAGCGACAACGTTTGGTGGCTGGACGTGCTCGAAAACGGGCCGGCATCGGACCACGCCGATTTTTTCGATATCGACTGGTCGCCGGTCAAAGACTATTTGCGAGGCAAAGTCCTGCTTCCGACCCTGAGCTCGCCGTACGGAGCTGCGCTGGAAAGCGGAGAACTGGAACTGGTTTTCGACGCCGAGGAAGGTTCATTCTCCGTTTATTACGGGCCGCACCGATTCCCGATCGATCCCAAGGAATACCCGCGCATTTTGGGCTATCGGCTGGATCAGCTGAAAACCGCGCTCAGCCCCGACGATTCACACCTGGCCGAGTTTCAAAGCCTTATCACGGCGTTCGGCCACCTGCCGGGCCGCTGGCAGACCGGCAAGGAAAAACGCAACGAGCGCAACCGGGACAAGGAAATCCACAAACAGCATCTGGCGCGGCTGTGCGCCGCAAGTCAGGACATCACGCAGTTCATCGCGAAGAACGTCGGCGAATTCAACGGCGCTCCCGGGGTCCCCGCGAGTTTCGATCGCCTGCACGACCTTCTCGAGCACCAAGCCTACAGACTGGCTTATTGGCGGGTCGCGGCCGACGAAATCAATTATCGGCGGTTTTTCGATACGAACGATCTCGCCGCTTTGTCCCTCGAGAACGAGGACGTGTTCGAGGCGACCCATGGATTCGTGCTGGACCTCATCGCCCAGGGAAAGCTGCAGGGGCTCAGGATCGATCATCCGGACGGACTCTACGACCCGGGCGCCTACTGCCGGACGCTGCAAGAGCGAGTACTGGCGCTGCCCCGTTCCGAGCCTTCCGAAACCGAAGGTCAAGCCGCCGTGTCCGAGACCCAGATTTTCTACATCGTGGTCGAAAAAATCCTCGCCCTGAATGAGCGTCTCCCCGGACAATGGCCGGTCCACGGCACGACCGGCTACGACTTCGCCAATCTCGTCAACGGTCTATTCGTCTGGCCCGGCGCCGAACAGCCGCTGGATGCCTTTTATCGCGCCTTCTGCAGTTTTCCCGTCGATTTCGACGAGTTGCTTTATCAATCGAAGCGCCTGATCCTGAAGGTCGCACTGTCCAGCGAACTCACGGTGCTCGCCAACCGGCTGAGCCGCATCGCGGAGAGCGATCGCCGCACCCGCGACTACAGCTTGAACAGCCTGCGCGACGCCCTGCGGGAAATCATCGCCTGTTTCCCGGTCTACCGGACCTATGTCAGCGGCCGGGGCGTCTCGGAAACCGACCGGAATTACATCGAACTCGCGGTCGAACGGGCGAAAAAACGCAGCCTGGTGGGAGACCTCACGATCTTCGATTTCGTCCGCGACGTACTCCTGACCGTCCTGGCGGAGGGCAAGAGCGACCGCTATCGGGAGCAAGTCGTCTCGTTCGCCATGAAATTCCAGCAGCTGACCGGCCCGGCCATGGCGAAAGGCATGGAAGATACGGCTTTCTACCGTTACAACCGCTTCGTGTCGCTGAACGAAGTCGGCGGTGATCCCACCCGGTTCGGCTTTTCCGTCGCCGAATTCCACCGTTTCAACCAAGAGCGCGAGCAGCTTTGGCCGCATTCCCTGCTGAGCACCTCGACCCACGATACCAAGCGCTCGGAGGACGTGAGGGCGCGCATCGACGTGTTATCGGAACTGCCCGACGAATGGATGGCGCGCGTGCGCAACTGGAGCGAATTCAACCGAAAGAAAAAGAGCATCGTCGACGGCGACCCGGTCCCTTCGAGAAACGACGAATACCTGATCTATCAAACCTTGGTGGGGACCTGGCCGTTAGAACCGTTGACCCCGGAGAGTGCCGCGAACTATACGCAGAGGCTGGAAGCCTATATGGTCAAGGCCATGCGCGAGGCCAAGCTGTTCACCAGTTGGCTGAATCCCAACCTGCCCTACGAACGGGCGGTCTCCGATTTCCTGCGCAAACTCGTCATCCCCGGAAATCGGGACGAGTTCGTCCGCGACTTCCTCGATTTTCTATCGGGGATCATCCGAGCAGGCTTGCATAACAGCCTGGCTCAAGTGCTGCTTAAACTCACGGCTCCCGGCGTACCGGACATTTATCAGGGGAACGAGCTGTGGGACTTCAGCCTGGTCGACCCGGACAACCGGCGAACGGTGGATTATAAGCGGCGACAGCGATTGTTGAACGAGATAAAGGCTTGGGACGAACTGAGCGGAGCGGCCCTCGCGCCGAAACTCGGCGAATTGCTGAACGACATGAGCGACGGACGTATCAAGCTTTTTGTCACGCGGGAAACCCTTAGCGTCAGACGACAGGACCCTGACTTGTTCCGCCGCGGCGGCTATGAGCCGCTGGAAGCCGAAGGGGAAAAAGCCGAACACCTGTGCGCGTTTCTCCGCCGCTTCGGTTCGCGTGCCGTGCTGGTGGCGGCGCCCCGCTGGATATTGCGTCTCGGCAAAGGGATCGCACCGCGGCTTGGCGACAGCGTGGTCTGGGGCGACACGCGACTGACGCCGCCCTCCACCGTCGCCGGCACCTACGTGCATGCCTTCACCCGGGAACAGATAACGCTGAGCGGCACGGCCCCACTGACGGCAGCGGAATTATTTTCGGACTTTCCGCTGGCGTTGCTGGTCAAGGCGGATTGATAAGCCGTTCTTCCCAGGGAACCGGGAAAAACCTAACAGTGTGTTTCAAAGTAGGCCGGAATAAGCGGCAGCGTTTCCGGCAAACGGTTAAGTTGTCCTGGCCAACCGAGTGAATAGGGCGTCGCTGACGCGACAGTTATTTCGAATGTGGATTTCCGAACCCACGGTCGGGATACTTTCTTTTGCTTGGCCCAAAGAAAGTATCCAAAGAAAACGCCACCCGATTGCCGCTTGGGTCCTGTGCTTGGCGCGGCAAACGAGAGTTAGGGCCCGTTCAAATTTGATGTATGGGTTTTCTCTTGTCCCGTATCGCGCACCCGAGCATTGCCGCCTTGAACCGGAATTGCTCCAAAGGGCGTGGCAGGAGGCCGCGCGGCGACAAAGGCCCTGGGACGTGTCTTTTGTCGCCCCGGCTCCAGCCGGCGACGCGCAGGATCAGCGCGCCATCCGGGTGCCCGCTGATCCGCACCTTCCCTGGTGCGAACCCTACGGACGCGCTCCGCGCGTCCAAGTTTGTTCCCGACAAATTTGTCTTCGGGCGAGCAAAGACAAGCTCGCCTGGAACGACCATTCCGCCGGGAGCGGAATGGGACGAACAACGTTCGCCCGAAGGGCAAAACCCAAGGATGGGTTTTGCAAAAGCAACTCGCCGGCGGGGCGAGAACTCTCAAGTTCGTAGGCGCGTTCCGGGCAGTGCCGGAGCCCTACCCCCTCGCGTCGATTACCTCGTCCGAGCAGCGGGCCCACGACCGTCGCCAGCTCCGAATCCCTTGAAAATCGCGTGCGAGACCTCATCTTTTATGTAAACTCCAAGACTGTGAACCACTTGAAAGGAGGGATGACAGATGTTCAATCGAATCACCGCGTTCGAGAGCAGCCTATTCGACGAATTCAAACGCCTGGAACAAGAAATGGACGATCTGTTCGGCCGCTGGCCGTGGCCGATCGGTATCAGATCCGCTGCCAGAGGTGCTTTTCCCCCCGTGAACGTAGGCGCTACCTCCGACGAGGTGGATGCCTACCTGTTTGTTCCGGGTATCGATCCCAAGACGCTGGACATCTCCATTCAGCAGAACGTGTTGTCCGTGTCCGGTGAGCGCAAATTGCCGCGGGACGAGAAAGCCAACTATTACCGCCAGGAGCGCTTCACCGGTACATTCCGCCGCGCGGTCACGCTACCTGAAGACGTGGACCCGGATCGAGTCGAAGCTCGCTGCGAAAACGGCATTCTGCATATCAAGGTGCAGCGGCGCGAGGCGGCCAAGCCTCGGCAAATCGAAGTAAAGTGAGTAAAAGGAGGGCATTATGACTGAGACACAAGACGTCGCGACTAGGCCGACCGCCGAGGTACGACGGCCCGAACGTCAGGTCGTGCTGAATCCACCGGTCGACATCTACGAAGACGCGGACGGGATCACGCTGATAGCGGACATGCCGGGAGTTTCGAAAGACCGGCTTAACATAGAAGTCGATAAACACACCCTACTGATCGAGGGCGAAGCACATCTCGATATGCCCGAGGGCATCCAGGCGCTCTATGCGGACATCCGTTCGACGCGATACCGCCGGAGTTTTTTGCTGAGCCCGGAGTTGGAACCGAACAACATCGACGCCTCGCTCAAGGATGGCGTGCTCACGCTGAAAATTCCGAAGCGGGCCGAATTGCGTCCCCGCAAGATCGAGGTGCGCGTGGATTAACCGGAGCAGACCGTTAAAACTCGCCCGGGGCAGGCCTGGTGTCCGGTGCACCGGGCCTTGTCGCATCCGCTCTCCTGATTCGAGCCGACAGATGTAAAATTGACCATAAATGACGCGAATGCCTTCAAGGCGTTTACCACAACCGGACAATAAGGCAGATCGAATTGACTTCGGCCCCCTTCGACAAACGAAAAGCGACCGGTCGTAAACGGCCGGTCGTCGCCGACGATTCCCGCTTACAGGAAGGCGTCCTCGTTCTTTGGAACGATGACAAAGGCTTCGGATTCGTGCGTCCCGCCACAGGTGGCGACGATTATTTCGTCCATATCAGCGCGATCGAGTCGGGCACAATCCGGCGCCCCCAAGTCGGCGATATCATGTTGTACAATGTCGCAACCGATACGCCGGGGAAAAGACGCCTTTCGTACGCCGCGATCAAAGGCGTCGATGTCGTGACGAAAAAACCAACCGATGGCATTCTCGCCACACCTCGCTCGCCGTTCCTATGGGTCTTGATCGGATTGCCCATCCTCCTGTCATGCTATCTGATGTGGCGGACGCACAACCCGATTCCGTTCATTTCCTATGTTTTCTTAACCGTTTTGACCATCATGCTTTATGGCCTGGACAAAAAGCACGCGATAACCGGCCAATGGCGCATACCCGAGTTTTACATGCACGTGATCGAGTTCATGGGAGGATGGCCGGGAGCGCTTCTGGCTCGGCACGATTTCCGCCATAAAATACGAAAAACGCGCTACCGCAGAGTGCTGTGGGCCATCATCACCTGCCACGCATTAGCGTGGACGGCTTTTCTCATTTTCGACATTCGGGGAGGCTGATTCCGGAGAAGTTCGGTCCGCCCCGGCCGAACCATGACGCCCGCTTGTCCGGTCCGCGGATCGAACCCCGCCGCTGCCGCCGTCCCCCGCAAATTTTTCAGAGCACCTCGAAGTTTTTCGAGGTGCTCTAACAGGCTGTTGATTTTCGCGGCTCTAACCCGACTTCCGCAACTCAACCCCGGTTTTGCCGATTTGAGGCCTGCCTGGCTTTG
>DYIL01000003.1 GCA_020723665.1 Methyloversatilis universalis | reverse complement strand
GGATGGCGCGCTGATCCTGCGCGTCGCCGGCTTACGCCGGGGGCGACAGAAGGCATGTCCATGTACCTCTGTCGCAGCACGCGATCCCTCGCGTGCCCCTTCGGGCGATTTCCGGCTCCAGCCGGCGATGCTCGGGCGCGCCATACGGGAAAAATGGTTTCTACCGTACATCGGATTAGGAAATGCTCTAAAAATCTTACTCTATCTGCTGCAGTCCAAGCTTTTTCGGCTCATCCCAGGGAAGTTTGCGCGCGTATGAAGGCCGGGCTGTGCGCTTTGCTAAGCCGACCTCTGTTCATTGGTCTTACTACCCCGTCGAAACGACATCACAAGAGATCCCTGTCGAAGCTCAATCGAGATAACGCTGCTTAACCCAGCGGGCGAGGTGGATTATCCACTCGATCGTCCAGTTTGCGAAACGGCAGGTAAAACGGGTGAGGTCTAGCGCGCAGTGCAAGAGAAGGTTCCACGCACGTTCGAGCTTCGGGCGAAGCGCGGCGAGATTCACTTCCCGGTCCTCGATCGAACCGCGCCGGTGCAGCCAGTGCAATAAACCGGTCACGTAAAGCACGAACGGCATCAGGCCGGTGCAGAACCAAAGAAACCGGCCGATGCCGCCGAAAGCTTCGCCGGTGTGCCACGGCCATATCCGGGTGATGAAGGCTTCTCCGCTGGCAAACCGATTGGGATTCCGCACTTCGCGAATCTGTCCGCTCCAGCGGTCTACCCAAACCAGGGTAGAAGGGTGTCTGATGTTTGCGTCTTCGGGGCGACGCAAATTGACTCGATAGGTGCCGTTTTCCCCGGCGGGTGTGACGACGCGCCTGACTTCGGCATGCGGAAACAGCCCCCGCGCGACCAAGACTGCCTCGGCCAGGCTGACGGGGCGCCCATTGGGCGCGGCCGTGCTCAGAAGTTCCGGGCCCTCGTCGCCGTGGCCCATGTCCGGGGCTCCGAGCATCGTTTCCAGCAGTTTCGGATAAGCGAGATGAAATCCGGTCAACGCCGGCAACAGCAGGATGACGGCGCTGAACAGGCCGAGCGTGCGGTGCAGGTCGAAAGAAAAGCGCGCCAGGCCGGCGTCGTGTCGGATCGTGAAGCTTCGGCGAAGCCGCCTGAATCCAGGCCACCAGAGATAGAGGCCGGTGCTCGCCGAGACGATCAGCAACAGCCCCAGAATGCCGATGGCATTCCAGCCGTACAACCCAAAGTGTAGCTGGGTATGGAGATCATAAATCCAGGTCGCCGCCGTTCGGCCCCAGAAACGGCTAGCTACGACTTCGGCCGTGTACGGATTCACCGAGACCATGAGAGGCGCATAGAACTCGCCCAGGGTCTCGTGGGGTTTTTCGTACCAGGCGGTGATCATGCCGCGGGGAGAGCCTGGCATTTCGAGTACCCAGGCGCCATGGCGGTCCGGATGCGCCTTCCTGACCGCCGCCATGATGCGATCCAGGGGCAGGTAGTCGCCTTTCGGGTCGTCGATCGTCAGGGCGGGATTGAGTAGTTCGTCGAGTTCTTCGCGGTAGACGCTGAGGCTCCCGCTGAGACCGATCAGGACGAATAGGAAGCCGACGCTCAGGGCGAGACAAAGGTGGATCCTGGCCCAGACGTTTCTCGCAAAGCTCACGGCGAGGGGCGCTTGAGGCGGTACAGCGCCGAGATATCCTCGTCGCCATGCCCTTCCGCGATGAGCTTGGCGTAATCGTTCAGGGCCATTTCGGTAACCGGGAGTTCGATTCCCAGCTTATCCGCCATGCCCTTGCAGATTTTCAGATCCTTTTGGTGCAGGGCGAGCTTGAAGCCGGGTTTGAAGATGCCTTGGGTCATGGTCGGTCCGCGCTTTTCCAGAAACCAGTTTCCGGCGGCGCCTCCGGAGACGACGTCGATGACCTTGCGCATGTCCAGCCCCAGCGCCGCTCCGAATGCCAGGGCTTCGGTCACGGCCTCGTTGATGCCGGCCGCCATGATTTGATTCACCGCCTTGGCGGCCTGGCCGGCACCGACCTCGCCCATGTGAACGATCCGGCTGCCCATGGTTTCCAGTACCGGCAAGGCTTTTTCCAAGGTCGCGAGCTTGCCGCCCACCATGATGGCTAGCGTCCCGTTTTTCGCGCCCTCGACGCCGCCGGTCACCGGGGCGTCGAGGAAGTCTGCCCCCTTGCTTTCAACCAGTGTGGCGGCTTCACGCGCGGTATCGCTGCTCACCGTGGACATGTCGACCACGATCGACTGCGGGCGCAGCGCCGGTAGGAGTGCATGGACCACTTCCAGAACGTCGGCATCGGCCGAGACGCAAATCAGAATCACGTCGACGCGGCCCGCGAGGAGGGCGGGCGAGGCGGCGCACTGCACGCCTAATTCTTGAGAAAGCGTAATCGCGCTGGCTTCGGTGCGGTTCCAGACGGACGACAGGTAGTGTCCTTTCGCCACATTCCGCGCCATGTGAGTGCCCATGGTGCCGAGACCGATGAAGCCTGCCTTCATGTTCTTCTTTCCTTCGGTGTTCAATGCCGTTTACTCCTCGAGATAGGTGTAATTTCGCAAGCCGGCGATCAGCTCGCTCTCGAAGCGCTTGCGCTGTTCGGGAGGGATTCGCGCTTCGACCAGCTTCTTGCGATAGGCGCGCTCTAGATCTTCCGGGTCGATGTGTACATAGCGCAAGAGGTCATGGGTACCGTCGCCGCGCATGGGTTGAACGAAACGATAGCCGCCGGTGCCGTCGAGTTCGACATTGACCGAATGGGTATCGCCGAATAGATTGTGCATGTCGCCCAGAATTTCCTGATAGGCGCCCACCAGAAAGATGCCGATGAGATAGGGCTCGCCGGGCTTGCGGGCATGCAGCGGCAGGGTGGTTTCGAGACTCTGCCGGTCAATATAGGTATTGATCCGGCCGTCGGAATCGCAGGTCAGATCCTGAATGACCGCGCGGCGCGTGGGCTCTTCGTGCAGGCGCTGCAACGGCATGACCGGGAACACCTGCGCGATCGCCCAGGCGTCCGGCATGGACTGGAACAGCGAGAAATTGCAGAACACCTTGTCGGCGAGCCGCTCGTTGAGTTCGTCGATCAGCTCGCGATGGGCGCGAAGCCGAATGTCGAGTCGTCGGTGAACGGCATGGCAGATTGCCGCGTTGAGCCGTTCCGCGTCGGCGAGTTCGGCCAGGCTCAATTTGCCCTGCACGTACATCGCGCGGGCCTCGGCGAGATCGAATTGCGCGTCGTGATACACGCCCAGCGGCGATTCCTGCGGCAGGGCGCGGAGCAGATCGGCCAGATCCTGCAGCGGTTTTGCCTTGATTTCGGCCGGGGGGCTTCCGTCTTCGGCCACCGATTCGATATCGATGATATTGGTGATCAGCACCGCATGATGGGCGCTCATGGCGCGCCCCGATTCGGTGATGAGATTCGGGTGCGGGAGGCCGTATTCGGCGCAGGCTTCGGAGAAGGCGCGCACGATGCTGTGGGCATATTCGTCGATGCTGTAATTGATGGAGCAGTCGCTGACCGAATGGGTGCCCTCGTAATCGACGCCGAGCCCGCCGCCCACGTCGGCCCAGGCGAGATGGGCGCCGAGTCCCCGCAATTCCGCGTAATAGCGGCAGGCCTCCCTGAGCGCCGTCTTGATGTCGTTGATGTTGGCGACCTGCGAGCCCATGTGGAAATGCATCAGTTTGAGCCATTCGAGTCCTTCGGCTTCCCGTAATTTGACGATCAGCCTGAGCAGTTCGTTCGCGTGCAGGCCGAACTTCGACTTGTCGCCGCCGCTGTTCTGCCATTTGCCGGCGCCGATGCTGGACAATCTGACCCGGACGCCCAATTGCGGCGTAATCCCCAGATCGCGCGACTCGGAAAGCACCAGCTCCAGCTCGGACAGCTTTTCGATGACGATGAAGACGTTCAGCCCGAGGCTGAGCCCGATCAGGGCCAGGCGGATGTAGGATCGGTCTTTGTAGCCGTTGCAGATGACCGTGCCCGCGTCGGACAAGGCCAATATGGCCAGAAGTTCCGATTTGCTGCCGGCTTCCAGCCCCACCGCGGTATGGCCGTTTTTCAGAATACCCTCGACCACGCTCCGTTGCTGGTTGACCTTGATCGGGTAGACTGGCGTATAGCTGCCTCGATACTCGTGCTCGTGGCGGGCCTTTTCGAAAGCCTTGTACAAGAGGCTCACCCGGTTGCGCAGGATATCGGTGAAGCGTACCAGGACCGGCAGCGACAAGCCCTCCTGGCGGACTGCCTGGGCGATTTCGAAGAGATCTGCCGTGCCTTGCGCCGGGTCCTTGGTCGGCCGGACCACCACGTGGCCTTCGTCGTTGATGCCGAAGTAGCCTTCTCCCCAGTGCTCGATGGCGTAGGTATCGACCGCTTGCTCTAGACTCCAACTCATTTCGGTGGCCAAGGTCTTTAAAAAGGAGTGAATTATGTGGAAAATCCTTCGATTTTTCCATTGCGAGGAACACCATGCCGAGCGACGAAAACTGGTTTACCGAGGTTTATCCGAAACACGGGAGCGCGCTCTCTTTGAAGGTGACTGAAAAGCTCCACGAGGAGCAGACGCCGTTTCAGCGCATCGAGATCTACGAGACCGAGTGGCTGGGCACGCTCATGGTAATCGACGGCTGCACCATGGTGTCGGACCGGGACAATTTCCTTTATCACGAAATGATGACCCACCCGGCGCTTTACACCCATCCGAATCCGGAGACCGTCTGGATCATCGGCGGCGGCGACTGCGGAAGCCTCAAGGAAGTGCTCAAGCACCCGGAGGTCAGGCGGGCGGTTCAAATCGAGATCGACGAGCGGGTGACCCGGCTCGCCGAGCGCTATTTTCCCGAACTGTGCGAATCGAACGACGACCCGCGCGCCGAATTGCTTTTCATCGACGGCATTCAATGGGTGAAGGACGCGGCGGCCGACAGCGTCGATCTCATCATCGTGGACAGCACCGATCCGGTGGGGCCGGCGGAAGGCTTGTTCAACGAGGCGTTCTACCGCGAGTGTTTCCGCTGTCTGCGCAAGGACGGGATTTTGGCCCAGCAGAGCGAGTCGCCGCTGTTCCACATGCCGTTGATCGAAGCCATGCACAAGACCATGCGCCAGGCGGGGTTCCCGCAAACCCGAACCCTGTTTTTCCCGCAGTTCATTTATCCGTCCGGCTGGTGGAGCGGGACTTTGGCGGGCAAGTCGGATTTAACGCATTTCCGCGAAGCCGACGCCCGCAACAAGCCGTTCGCGACGAGTTACTACAACGCCGAGATCCATAAGGCGGCTTTCGTCGCGCCGGAGTTCTTCAGGACGGCGATGGCTTGAGCGGACGGCGGCCTGTGTTACGATTTGCGGAAAACGACGGGTTTGAGGAAAAGATCCCATGACTGAAAAAGAAATAAGCGAAGCGCTTTTCAATCTGCGCAAAGAAATCGAACAGCTGAGTACGACCGATGCCGAAACTCGGGCGCGGCTCGAGACGATACTGAGCGATCTCGAGCAGCAGCTCGAGGCATCGGAAGACGAGCATCGACTGCATTTGGTGGATGACATGAAAGAAGCGATTTCGCAGTTCGAAGTCGAGCACCCTCGCATCACCGGCATTCTCAACGACTTGATGGTTGCTCTAGGCAACCTGGGGATCTGATCCTCTTCTTAATCGCTCGGCACAGGCGGGTTACGTTAAACCCGCTTTTGCCCGAGTCGGGCCGTCGACGTTCCGCAAATAATTCGATCCCCCCAGTTGCTTCATCTGTTTCAGTATCCACAGCCGACGGTGCATCACATAAGCCGAAGGCTTGTCGGCCCGTAAGCGCACCGGGTTGGGCAGAACGGCCGCAAGTAGGGCGGCTTCGTTCGGGTCGAGTTTCGATGCCGGTTTGGCGAAAAAAGCTTCCCCGGCGGCCGAAACGCCGTAAATTCCCTCGCCGAACTGGGCGATATTCAGGTAAATTTCCAATATCCGCCGTTTCGGCCACATCAGTTCGATGAGTGCCGTGAAATAAGCCTCCAAGGCTTTGCGCAAGTAGTTCTGTCCCGGATAAAGAAACAGGTTTTTGGCGACTTGCTGGGAGATCGTGCTGGCGCCCCGAATACGTTTTCCCTGCTGGTTATGCTTCCAGGCTCGGCCGATGGCGTTCAGATCGAAGCCGTAATGCCGGTCGAACAACTGGTCTTCGGCGGCGATCACGGCGACTTTCGCATAGGGCGAAATGTCGTCCCAGGGTGTCCATCGGTAGCGCAGTCTGAATCCGGACTTCCCTTCGATAACCGCGAGGACTTGCGCGCGCAGCATGAACGCGCTGGTCGGCGGAGGAAGCCAGCGAAGCAGGACGACGGGGATAACGGTGAGCGCGACGAACGTCAGGATGAACTTGCGAAGAATATTTCTCAGCGCCATTTCGCGTTTGCGGTTTTTTATTGAGATTCCTTTGATGCGGCGCTTTGGGCGGGCCAGAAGGCGCTTAGCGCTCGATTGGGCGATCGCCCGTGTGTCGACCTTAAGAAACGGCAGTTGACTGCTTCGATGCACCGGAAAAGTAGAATGCGGTGAGCGAAGCGAACCGTCCTTCGACCAGGCTCAGGACACGCATCATTCGAGGACACAAGGGGTGCGGTTCGTTCCTCACCGCACCCTACGAAATGACTTGCATTGATCTCACTCACCTTTCGGGTGGAGACGCTACCTACCCGATTTAACGGCGGGCGAGGTGCCCGACGGCGTTGCGCCTTCTTGCGGGAGACTACCCCGCGGGCTTCGTCGCGCTCCTTAGACTCCGCTCAGGACAGGCTTGTCGGCCGCCCCGCCCGCCGCACGCTCGAGCACGTCCAACCGCCGTTTCTAGGGTTACGCCGCTCGGCAGGGACTCGAATGAGTCGTCAGATCCGTTGCAGCCGCTACTGAAGTTGACTCACGCGTCATAGCTGGCCAGAATACGCCATTTTTCCGACCGATTTAAGTGACGCTTCATCAAAACATGACTGGCGGGAATGCGGATGACGAAGTTCTGGTTTCTATCAGAAACCTCGTGTTCAGCCGCGGCAGCCGCAAGATTTTCGATGGCGTCGATCTGGACATCCCCAGAGGCAAGATTACCGCCATCATGGGGCCCAGCGGCACTGGCAAGACCACTCTTTTAAAACTGATCGGCGGCCAGTTGCGGCCGGACAGTGGCACGATCACCGTCGACGGGCGCATAGTGCACGAGTTGTCGCTCGGTCGTTTGTACGAGCTTCGCAAAAAGATCGGGATGCTCTTTCAGACCGGCGCTCTCCTCACCGATCTCAACGTATTCGAAAACGTCGCTTTTCCGCTCCGGGAGCATACCAAGCTGCCCGAGTCCATGATCCGAACCCTGGTCTTGATGAAGCTGCAGGCCGTGGGGCTCCGGGGCGCTCGCGACCTGATGCCGGCCCAGCTCTCGGGCGGCATGGCCCGGCGGGTGGCCTTGGCGCGGGCCATAACGCTCGATCCGATGATGATCCTGTACGACGAGCCGTTTACCGGACAGGACCCGATCTCGATGGGCGTGCTGGTGAAACTGATACGCGATCTGAACCGGGAGTTGGGGCTGACCAGTATCGTCGTATCCCACGACGTCGAGGAAACGGCATCCATCGCCGATTACATCTATCTGATTTCCGAGGGCAAGGTGGTCGGCCAGGGGACGCCCGACGCGATCCGCCATTCGGAGTCGCCCTGGGTCCTCCAGTTCATGGAAGGTTTGGCGGACGGTCCGGTGCCGTTTCATTATCCGGCGCCCGATTACGCGGCCGATCTGCTCAACCCGCCGGCCTAGCGGACCGTCGTTTATCCGGAAAAAGCCATGTTAGCCCTTTTTCAAAAGCTTGGATACACGACGCTGAGCACCTTGCAAAAGCTCGGTCGCGCCAACTTGTTCATCCTTCACGTCGTAACCGGACTGCCCGAGATTCTGACGCGAGTTCGCCTGTTGCTCGTGCAGGTTTATTCGGTGGGCGTGCTCACGGTGCTGTTGGTGAGCATTTCCGGCTTGTTCGTCGGAATGGTGTTGGGCTTGCAGGGCTACAACGTGCTGTCCGACTTCGGAGCGGAACAAACCTTGGGCGTCATGGTGGCGGCTTCCCTGGTCCGAGAGTTGGGACCGGTGGTCACGGCCTTGCTGTTTTCGGGACGCGCGGGCTCCGCTTTGACCGCGGAAATCGGCTTGATGAAGGCGACCGAGCAGCTTTCCGGCATGGAAATGATGGCGGTCGATCCGGTGAAACGCATCATCGCGCCGCGTTTTTTCGCCGGCTGTTTGTCGATGCCTCTGCTGGCCTCGCTGTTCAGCATGATCGGTGTCATGGGCGGCTATTTCGTCGGCGTCGGGTTGCTCGGGGTGGACGAAGGCGCGTTCTGGGCGCAGATGAAGAGCAGAATCGATTTTTATGACGATGTCGTCAACGGTCTTATCAAAAGCGCGGTATTCGGGGTCATCGTCACCTGGATTGCCGTGTTCGAGGGTTATGACGCCGTGCCCACGTCCGAGGGGGTCAGCCGGGCAACCACGCGCTCCGTCGTTTATTCGGCCTTCGCCGTGCTGGGGTGGGATTTCGTGCTGACGGCTTTAATGTTCGGGGGGGATTGATGCAGTCATCGAAAGCAATCGAGATCTGGGTCGGCTTGTTCGTTGCCGCCGGCTTGATCGCTTTGTTCTTCTTGGCCATGCAAGTGAGCAATCTGGCCGAGTTGAAAAGCAACGGCGACAGCTACAGGATCGTCGCGCGCTTCGAAAACATCGGCAGCCTGAGGGTTCGTGCCCCGGTCTCGGTGGCTGGCGTCACGGTGGGGCGGGTCAGCGCCATTTCGTTCGACAATCAGACCTACGAGGCCGTGGTGGAGATGCGGATCGATCCGAAATACGACACGCTTCCGATCGACACCAGCGCCAGCATACTGACCGCCGGACTGTTGGGCGAGCAATATATCGGTCTGACGCCCGGCGGCGCGGAAGAGCACCTGACCGACGGCGACGAAATCGAATTGACTCAATCGGCGATCGTACTCGAACAAGTCATCAGCCGTTTCCTGTTCAACAAGGCGGAAGGTGGCGACAAGGGGAGCGGATCGAATGACGGTGGGACGCCCACCGAATGAGGTCTGCTCGGGTAGCGCGTATCATGGCTGGATCTTCCGTTCCGTTCGAATTGATCGATGAAGGCCAGGGCCGTTACAGGCTCGAAGGCGAACTGACCTTCGCGACGGCCGGGGAAGCCTTGAAGAAGACCTTGGCCGTCTTCAAGGATGCTCACGGGCTTGCGTTCGATCTGGCGGGAATCGCGCGGGTTGACAGCGCCGGCGTCGCGCTTTTGTTGGAGTGGATGCGGCAGGCGGCGCAAGCCGGGACACAACTGCGCTATGTCCATCTTCCGCAGCATGTCAGGGCAATCGCCCGGGTCAGCGGCATCGAGCATTTGATTTCGGCCGGCTGGCCTGAAGCTGTCGACTGATGACTGATCGTTTCGGTTTGGCAAAAACATATACGAACAATGGATAAGCTTCTCATCACCGGCGGCAAGCCTCTTCACGGCGAACTGCGCATTTCGGGCGCCAAGAACGCCGCATTACCGATACTCGCGGGGGCTCTATTGTCGGAAACGCCCGTGATCATCGGGAACGTTCCGCATCTTCACGACATCACCACCACCATGGAATTGCTCGGGCGCATGGGCGTGCATCTGATGGTGGACGAAAAGCTCAATATCGAGGTGGATTCCGGTCCGATCGAGAATTTTTTTGCGCCCTACGAGTTGGTGAAAACCATGCGGGCGTCCATTCTGGTGCTGGGTCCCTTGCTGGCCCGCTTCGGCCGGGCCGAAGTTTCGCTGCCCGGCGGCTGCGCCATCGGCAGCCGGCCGGTTAATCTCCATCTCCAGGGTTTGTCCGCCATGGGCGCCGATATCAACGTGAGGAACGGTTATATTCACGCCAGCGCCAAGCGTCTCAAAGGTTGTCGACTGGTTCTGGATCAGGTTACGGTGACCGGCACCGAGAACCTTATGATGGCCGCGGTCCTGGCGAACGGGACGACCATCATCGAAAATGCCGCGCGCGAGCCCGAGGTGGTAGACTTGGCCAACTTCCTCAATCAGATGGGCGCGAAAATTTACGGCGCAGGGTCCGACATCATGGAAATCGAGGGTGTAGAATCGCTTTCCGCCAATGGGTTGCACTACCGCATCCTGCCGGATCGCATCGAGACCGGCACTTATCTGGTCGCCGCCGCCATGACCGGCGGCCGGGTCAAATTGAAGAATACCCGGCCGGATCTGCTGGACGCCGTATTGGCCAAGCTTCGGGAGGCCGGCGCCGTCATCACCTGCACCGATTCCACCATCGAACTCGACATGCAGGGCAACAGGCCCCGAGCCGTATCGCTGCGCACCGCGCCTTATCCGGCTTTTCCGACCGACATGCAGGCGCAATTCACGGCCATGAACACGGTCGCCGAAGGCGTCGGCGTGATTACCGAGACCGTTTTCGAGAATCGCTTTATGCACGTTCAGGAAATGCAGCGGATGGGGGCCGACATTCGGCTCGAGTCCAATACGGCCATCGTTCAGGGCAAGCCGAACTTGACCGCCGCACCGGTCATGGCCACCGATCTGAGAGCTTCGGCGAGCCTGGTGTTGGCGGGACTGGTGGCCGAGGGCCAGACCATCGTCGACCGGATTTATCATATCGACCGCGGATACGAGTGCATCGAAGAAAAGCTGTCGCAACTCGGTGCGGAGATACGCCGCATACCCAATTGAAACGTCACGCATGCTCACTTTAGCCATATCGAAAGGGCGAATTTACGAGGAAGCGCTGCCCCTGCTGGCGCAGGTCGGTATAGTGCCGACCGTCGATCCGGACAAGAGCCGCAAGCTGATCCTGCCGACCCATCGCGAGGACGTTCAGCTCCTGATCATCCGGGCGACCGACGTGCCCACCTACGTGGAATACGGGGCCGCCGATCTCGGCATCGCCGGCAAGGACGTGCTGATGGAGTATGATGCCCAAGGTCTATACGAGCCGCTGGATCTGGGTATCGCCCGCTGCCGTTTGATGACGGCGGCCATGAAGGATTCGGCGCCCGTGCCGAGAGGTCGGCTGCGGGTGGCGACCAAATATGTGAAAACGACTCATCGTTATTTCGCCGGTCGCGGCATTCAAGCGGATATCATCAAACTCTATGGTTCCATGGAATTGGCGCCTCTGGTGGGATTGGCCCATTGCATCGTCGATCTGGTCGACACGGGAAACACGCTCAGGGCCAACGGACTCGAGCCGCGCGATCTGATCATGGAGGTCAGCAGCCGGCTCATCGTCAATAAGGCCGCGATGAAGATGAAGCACCGCGAGGTCACGTCCTTCGTCGAAGAATTGAGGCAACTCGTCAGCGAACGCAGCAAGCAAGCGGGGTAAGCACTATGTCGGATATCTCGATTACCCGTCTCGAAACGGGGTCAGCGGATTTCGCGCAGAGCCTGGATGCGATCTTGGCCTGGAACGAGGCCGAAGACGCGGCGATTCACGGGCGGGTGATGGAGATCATTCAACGCATCCGGAAGGATGGCGATGCCGCCTTAGTCGAACTTACCCGTCTTTACGATCGTTTCGACGTGGTGAACGCCTCGGGCCTGGAACTTTCACCCGATGAGCTCAAGAAGGCCTGGGAAGGATTGCCGAGCGACTCGGCCGAAGCGCTCATGAAAGCAGGAGACCGCATCCGGCTCTACGCCGAGCGCCAGAAAATGGAGTCCTGGCGCTATTCGGAAAGCGACGGTACGGTATTGGGACAGCAGGTGACGCCCTTGGACAAAGTGGGCGTCTATGTGCCCGGCGGAAAAGCGGCTTATCCTTCGTCGGTGTTGATGAACGCCATCCCGGCGAAAGTGGCCGGCGTGCCCGAGATCGTCATGGTGGTGCCGACGCCCGGCGGCGAAACGAATCCGCTGGTTCTCGCGGCGGCTTATCTCGCCGGCATAGACCGCGTGTTCCGGATCGGCGGCGCCCAGGCGGTGGCGGCTCTGGCTTACGGCACGGCTACGGTGCCTCGCGTGGACAAGATCGTCGGCCCCGGAAACATCTACGTGGCGACCGCGAAAAAGTTGGTGTTCGGCCAAGTGGGCATCGACATGGTGGCGGGGCCGTCGGAAATTCTCGTCATCAGCGATGGCGGCACCGATCCGGACTGGATCGCGATGGACCTCTTTTCGCAGGCCGAGCACGACGAGGACGCCCAGGCGATACTCATCAGTCCGGATCGCGCTCACCTGGATGCGGTCGAATCGAGCATTCGCCGCCTGCTGCCGGGCATGGAACGGGCCGATGTGATCCGGTCTTCGCTGTCGCGGCGCGGCGCTCTCATTGAAGTCCGGGATCTGGATGAGGCGGCGGCTGTGGCGAACCGCATCGCGCCCGAGCACCTCGAGCTTTCCGTGGAAGATCCGGAAAGCTTGGCCGCTAAAATCCGCAACGCCGGCGCCATCTTCATGGGCCGCTACACGGCGGAAGCGCTGGGCGATTACTGTGCGGGTCCGAATCATGTGCTGCCCACCTCGGGGACGGCCAGATTCTCGTCGCCCCTAGGCGTGTACGATTTCCAGAAGCGGTCGAGCTTGATCTTCTGTTCGAGGCAAGGCGCCGATCAATTGGCGCGAACCGCGTCCGTGCTGGCGCGGGGCGAAGGGTTAACCGCCCACGCCCGTTCCGCCGAGTACCGTATCGTAGGATCGCCATGACCGATCTCCAAGGCATGATCCGGTCTTTGCTGAGACCGGAAGTACTGGCTTTATCGGCCTATCACGTTCCGGATTCGTCAGGTTACGTCAAGTTGGACGCCATGGAAAATCCTTATTCGTGGCCGGATGACATGGTCGACGAATGGCTGGCCAGGCTGCGCGAAGCTCAGCCGAACCGCTATCCCGATTCCTCGTGCGGCCGGCTCAAAGGGAGGTTGCGCGAAGCCTACGGCGTACCCGAGGAAGCCGGACTCCTAATGGGGAACGGTTCGGACGAAATCATTCAAATCATCCTCATGGCGCTCAAAGGGCGCGACGCGACGATTCTGGCGCCGGAGCCGACCTTCGTCATGTATCGGCAGATCGCCTCTTGCTTGGGACTCAAGTTCGTCGGCGTACCCTTGCGGGAAGCGGATTTCGCCCTGGACATGCCCGCGATACACGCCGCGATCGAGACGTATCGTCCCGCCGTGGTCTTCCTGGCCTATCCCAACAACCCGACCGGCAATCTGTTCGATTCCGAAGACATCATCGAAATCCTGCGAATAGCGCCCGGTCTGGTGGTCTTGGACGAAGCGTACACGGCCTACGCCGGGCGGAGCTTCATGCCGCGCCTTGCGGAATTCGACAATCTGCTCGTCATGCGTACGCTGTCCAAGCTGGGTCTGGCGGGGTTGCGATTGGGATTCGTGGCCGGCGCCAAGGCTTGGATCGACGAGTTCGACAAAATTCGTCTGCCTTACAACATCAACACATTGACCCAGATCAGCACCGAATTCGCCCTGGAGAAGCGGAAGGTATTGGAGTCTCAGGTCGAATCGATTCTGCGGGATCGGCAGTACGTGTACGAAGAACTTGCCCGTCTTCCCGGAGTCCATGTCTATCGGAGCGACGCCAATTTCATCTTGTTCAGGCTTTTGCGGCACGATGCCGATCAGGTGTTTCAGAAGCTCAAGGAGGCGGGCATTCTGATCAAGAATCTGAATTGGTCTGGTGGCCGACTGGCGGGCTGTTTGCGGGTCACCGTCGGAATGCCGGAGGAAAACCGTAGGTTTCTTACGGCGCTCGCCGAGATTCTGGCGTCATAGGCCACAGAACCGATGCTATTGCTTTCTGAGCCTTTCTCAAACAAAATCCTCCCCCCTGGGGAAACTCATTGTCAACTGTAACGATTCAACGATACGGAACGCGCGCGTACCGGAATTAAAAACAGACACAATCGAAAACGATAAGACCTAAGCTTTAGAGGGGTACCCAGGAGATGTTGACATGACTACTGAAGGCGTGGATGTCGAAAAGCGCCGTTTTTTGACCCAGGCGGCGGTGGTTATCGGCGCCCTCGGCACAGGCGCCGTGACGGTGCCGTTCATCTCGTCAATGAAGCCCAGCGCCAAAGCCGAAGCCCTGGGAGCTCCGGTGGAAGTCGACATCAGCAAGATCGAACCCGGACAATTGATTCGCGTCCTGTGGAGGGGCAAGCCGGTTTGGATATTGCACCGGACGCCCAACAGTCTGGCGATCCTGCCGACGCTCGAGGATCAGTTGCGTGATCCTAAGTCGAAGCAATC
Source organism: Methyloversatilis universalis (assembly GCA_020723665.1). GTDB lineage: Bacteria > Pseudomonadota > Gammaproteobacteria > Methylococcales > Methylococcaceae > Methylocaldum. The sequence goes on along the minus strand of DYIL01000003.1, from coordinate 136,645 downwards.
GGAACAGCCGAAAGCGATGACGAACGAGTTTCGATCCATCAAGCCCGAGATCTTTGTCGCTATCGGCATCTGCACCCACCTCGGATGTTCCCCTGTTTACCGTCCCGAAATTGCACCTCCGGACCTCGGGCCGGACTGGAAGGGGGGATTTTTCTGTCCCTGCCACGGATCCCGCTTCGATTTGGCGGGACGCGTGTACAAGGCGGTGCCGGCACCGACCAATCTGGTCATTCCGCCCTATTACTACGCCAGCGACACGCGAATCGTAATCGGCTTGACTAGTGGCGAGGAGTAGGCGCGATGGCTTCGGAAAAGGCAAAGGCTCTTTTGAACTGGCTGGACGAACGGTTTCCCGTAACGAAACTCTGGGAAAGCCAGCTCACCAAGTACTACGTACCGAAGAATTTCAATTTCCTGTATTTTTTCGGCTCTTTGGCAATACTCGTGCTCGTCAATCAGATCGTGACCGGGGTTTTTCTGACGATGCACTATAAACCGTCGGCCGATCTCGCGTTCGATTCGGTCGAATACATCATGCGCGATGTCGATTACGGCTGGCTGCTTCGGTACATGCACTCGACCGGCGCGTCGATGTTTTTCATCGTCATCTACGTCCACATGTTCCGGGCGATCTTCTACGGGTCGTTCAAAAAGCCGCGCGAGTTGATCTGGCTGTTCGGCATGACGCTTTTCCTGCTCCTCATGGCGGAAGCCTTCATGGGTTATCTGTTGCCCTGGGGGCAGATGTCTTATTGGGGAGCTCAGGTCATCATCTCGCTGTTCGGTGCGATTCCGGTCATCGGCGAAGGTCTCGCGACTTGGGTGCGGGGCGACTATGTCGTCGCCGACGCCACCCTGAACCGCTTTTTCGCCCTCCACGTCGTCGGAATTCCGCTGGCCATCCTGATCCTGGTGGTGTTTCACCTGGTTGCCCTGCGCACCACGGGTTCCAGCAATCCCGACGGCATCGAGATCAAGAAACAGAAGGCCGAAAACGGCGTTCCGATCGACGGCATCCCGTTCCATCCCTATTACACCGTCAAGGATCTGTACGCGGCGGTCATTTTCCTGATCGTCTGTTCGATCATCATTTTCTACATGCCGGAAGTCGGCGGATATTTCCTGGAGCATCCGAATTTCGAACCGGCGAACCCAGCGGCGACGCCGGAGCACATTCAGCCGGTATGGTATTTCACGCCGTTTTATTCGGTTTTGCGCGCGATTCCGAACAAGCTGGGCGGCGTCATGGCGATGGGGGCATCGATCGTTCTCTTGTTCTTGTTGCCGTGGTTGGACCGTTCGCCGGTGAAGTCGATCCGCTACCGCGGCACAATCTTCAAAGTCGCATTGGCTTTGTTCGTGGTGAGTTTTTTCGGGCTCGGCATCCTTGGTACGAAACCCGTGACGCCCACTTCGACGGCTTTCGCGCGGCTGTTCACGTTCATTTATTTCGCTTTCCTTCTTTTGATGCCGTTTTATCCGAGATTCGAACAAACCAAACCGATACCCGAACGGTTGGCCGAACCCGTCATTCCGCTGCGTAAGCGCGAGGGCAGGCATTGGCGGATGGTCGAGCGCGGCTTGGAGGCCATCCGGACCAGTCCGGCGTGGCAAGGCGCGAAAAGGCGGTTGGAGGCCATTGCAACCCATCCGCAGTGTCAGAATGTAAAAGAACGGCTGTCGACCGTTATCGAACGGCTGAAAACTTACGGAAGCAAATGAGAATGAGAACGGCATTCGGCATAGCACTGTTGTTATTTTCTCTGGCCGCGTCCGCGACGGAACCGGTTAAACCGCTGGAGAACGCGGACGTGGATATTTTCGATACCGAGTCCGTTCGGAGGGGAGCCGGCTTCTTCAGTAACTATTGCATGGGTTGCCATTCCGCTAGATTGATCCGCTACTCCAGGATCGGCAAGGATCTGGACCTGGACGAAGACGCCATGCGGCGCGAGTTCATGTTCGGCAACGTCAAGATTCACGACTATCTCGAGACCTCGATGAGCAAGGCGGATGGGGAAAACGCCTTCGGTGTGGCTCCGCCGGACCTTTCTCTGGTGGTGAGGGCCAGGGGTGCGGATTGGGTTTATAGCTATCTCAAAGGCTTTTATGTCGATCTCAAACGGCCGTTCGGGGTGAACAACATAGTTTCTCCCGATGTCGCGATGCCCAATGTTCTTTGGGCGCTGCAAGGTGTTCAGGAGCCCGTGATAAAGAAGGTCGGCGAGGCGGATACGGTCGTCGATGTTCGGCTGGTCAAGAAAGGCGAGATGTCGCCGAAGGAGTTCGATCAAGCCGTGACGGACATCGTCAACTTTCTCGCTTATGTGGCTGAGCCTTCCAAGCTTCAGCGCCTTCCATTGGGCAAATACGTCCTCTTGTTCCTGGTGGTGCTGGCGATCATCATGTACCGGTTGAAGAAGGAATATTGGAAGGATGTTCACTGAGGTTTGATGGTAAAATGAGCGGCCGGCCGGGTGGAAGCCGATATGTCTATAGGCGCTCTGCGATAAACGACTTGTCCGGAAGTAGGCGATGCGCGAGCCGTTAAACGGCTCCGATGAGACTCGTCGTGGGGAGTAGATGGCTTAAGGTAACTGTCTGAAATAACAGGTTCTTACGCGATCCTCCGAATCCTTGTGCCCGGAAGTCTTGGCAGCTTCCGGGCGCCCTTTTCCGGAGAATGGGCGTTTTTCATGGTTTCCTTAACTTTTTCCAACCGGAACCTTTTTTGTCTTTCTCGAGGTGTTCAGCGTGGCAACCACTGCCAGTCGCAAATCGGTAATGACTCTTTTTTGTTCCCCGACCTGCGCCTATAGCCACAGAACACGGATCGTTTTGTTCGAAAAAGGGATTGCGGCGGATATCGAATATGTCGATGCCAGACAACCGCCGGAGGACTTGCTTGCGCTGAATCCCTACGGGAACACGCCGACGCTGGTTGATCGCGATCTGGTGCTGTACGAGTCTCGGATCATCATGGAATATTTGGACGAACGCTTCCCCCATCCGCCGTTACACCCCATGGATCCGGTATCGCGGGCGCGGGCGCGCATGCTGGTTCATCGTATCGACGAGGATTGGTATCGCCTTCTGGACGAAATCGAAAACTCGTCGGATAAAAAGGATCTCAAAGCGAAGAAAACGCTGCGGGACAGTCTCATCGCTGCAGCACCGGCGTTCGCATCTAGGCCCTACTTTCTCAGTGACGAATTTTCTTTGGTAGACTGTACGCTGGCCCCGTTGCTTTGGCGTCTGCCCGCTTTGGGTATAGACCTGCCGAAACAGGCGGGGTCGATTACTGCTTATGCGCGGCGTTTGTTTGAGCGGGATGCGTTTCAAGCGAGTTTAAGTGAACAAGAGCGGGATTGGACCAGTTTTGCCGAGCCTCTGACTGCCTGATGAATTCACTCAAACCGTACTTGGTAAGGGCCATATACGATTGGATAGTCGACAACCAATGCACGCCCTATCTGCTCGTCGATGCCGAAGCGCGCGGAGTCGTTGTGCCGAGGCAATACGTTCAGGACGGCAAGATCGTCCTGAATCTGCGGCCTCAAGCCGTACAAGGCCTTTCGCTAGGCAATCAGGAGGTCGCTTTCGGCGCGCGCTTCGGCGGCACACCGATGCAAATAACCATTCCGATGCGGGCGGTGCTCGCTATTTACGCGCAGGAAAACGGCAAAGGAATGGTCTTCGACGAAGAGGGAGATGACGATACGCCACCACCGGCCGATTCCGCACCCGTGGCGCCGGCCGCAAAGAAAAAACCGGTGCTGAAGGTCGTGAAATAGCGCGACCAGCTGTTTCTACGACTTGTCGGGCACGTAAAACTTCGTGACCTTGTTGGCCGGTCCTGCCTCCCGATCGAGCGGAATGATCTTGGCGGTCCCACGGCGTTCGACCTGGTCGATGCGAATGATTTCATGCATCGGAATGAACGACCGCCGGACATTGGCGAATTCCGCCTTCAGTTTCTCTTCGTAGGGGTCCACCACCACGGACGACGTTTCGCCGAAAACAAAATCCTCGATCACCACGAATCCGAACATCTCGCCCTGAAAAACCCGCTTGGCATATATTTCGTAGATTTGGTTCTGATTAATGAAAACGACCTTATAAATCAGATTGTCCGACATGATGATTTTGATTCGGCGTTTGGAATGGAATTCGGAGCAGACAGGAATTCCGGCCATTATAAGGCAAAACGCCTAGGCCTAAGCGCCCTCCGAGGGAATGGCCGCTTCGATCATGTGAGGTGAGCGCCCGACGGTGTGCTCACGGTCACGGATTTTTGGCTTCGTTAGGAGATCCCTCATGGTCTTTGTGAAACGTGTCTACGAAACGCCATCGCCCGGTGATGGCGAACGCTTCCTGGTCGAGCGGCTGTGGCCTAGAGGTATCACGAAAGAAGCGCTGGCGATGGCAGCCTGGATCAAAGAGGCGGCGCCCAGCAGCGAGCTTCGGCGCTGGTTCGGGCATGACCCTTCCAAATGGGACGAATTCAGGTTGCGCTACTTCGCCGAACTGGATCGCAAGCCGGATGTGGTTCGCCCGCTTCTGGAAGCCGCAACGCGGGGAACGATCACATTGCTTTACAGCGCTCGCGACACGAAGCACAACAGTGCGATAGCCTTGGCGGAGTATCTGTCGGAGCGCTTTGCTCAGCGTTCGGATTAAGAGCCTATTCTGTAGGCCGTTCGTCCGGAGCCCTTAGACTGCGCTCAGGACAGGTCTGTCGAAGGGCCTATTCTGAGCGCAATCGAAGGGTTTTGGAGCCTATTTCGGATGGGCTCTAAGGTACGCACATTGGAGCCATTATGGACCCGATCCATCCCGATTCTCGCGTCTTGTTCAGTTATGCCTTCCGGCCGTTTTTTCTCCTGGTGGGCATTTACGCCGTCCTTGCCGTCTCAGCCTGGGGGCTACATCTCGGCGGCATCCTGGCGTGGCCGGGTATACCGCCTGCCGCGGTCCGGCACGGTCATGAAATGATCTTCGGATTTGCCGGGGCCGCGATCGCGGGGTTCTTGTTGACGGCGGTCGCCACTTGGACCGGCCGCTCGCCGGTTGCGGGAATACCGCTCATGATCCTGTGCGCGACGTGGATCGGCGCCCGGCTGGGCGCATTTCTCCCGGGGCTTTTTGGAACGGCCTTGTGGGCGTTCGCCTCGGTCGTGTTTTGGGGAGGGTTACTGGCGCTGGTCGCCCGAGAGATGGTCGCGGTAGGGAACGCTCGCAACTATAAGGTGTTGGGCCTGTTGTTCGCATTTGTCGCGACCGAGATCCATTTCTTCTTCGTCGCAACCGGCGATGTAGCGGCGCAGGAGGCCGCATTGCGTACCGGGTTATGCCTTGGGATCGGCATGATTCTTTTGATCGGAGGTCGGATCATTCCCAGCTTTACTCAGAACTGGCTGCGCTTGAATCAGCCGGAACTCAGCGTGAGGTTGCCGCCTTTCGACCGATTCGACGGCATCACCCTGGCGGTTAGCCTGCTGTTCGCGTTTGGCTTCGTTTTCTCGCCGCGCTCGCCTGGAATCGGTGTCTTAGGGCTCGTCGCGTCCGTGCTCCACGTCGTCCGTCTCGCCCGATGGCGCGGCTGGCTGGCCGCCGCGGAACCGTTACTCTGGATTCTGCACGTCGGCTATGCCTGGATTCCCGTCGGGTTGGCATTGCTCGGCGCGAGCATGCTGCTCGACCATCCGGGAGTATGGGACAGCGGTTTGCACGCCCTTGGCTACGGAGCCATCGGCACGATGATTCTAGGGGTCGCGGCTCGAGTGGCGCTCGGCCATACGGGACGGCCGTTGCGAGCCTTTCCTTGGATGACTGCCGCTTTCGTGATGATGATTCTCGGAACCGCTTTCCGGCTTTTTGCGCAACCGGGTGGCCTTCTCATGTCGGCCGCCATAGGGCTTTGGGTCGCGGCCTACGTCGTGTTTGCGGTGCGCTATCTTCCGATTCTGGCGGCGCCGCGCCTTACGTCCTAAGCCAAGTTTGACACCCCACAGAAAATCCTTTTCCAATCAGTTGGCTACCGCTTTTGAAACTGCCGAGTGGCACTACAGATGCGTCTGTCTTGGGCGCAAACGGCTCAAACCCGCATTTCCTGGGGTGGCCATGCGACCGATGATCAAACCCACTGCAGCGGCGCGCAGCCCAGCGCTCAAGACCCGGGGTGTCAAGTTAATTGGGTAACTGGGGTTGGTTCGTAGGGTCACTCGATCATCCAAGAGGATCACGAAGTGGTTCAACGCCCGTTTCCGATCCTGGATTGGCAGGGTCCATTTGTTCTCGGTCCGCTGCCGCCGTCCCAGATACTGGACTTTCATACAGGACTTTCAGAACGCTTCATCGTTCGGAAGGGCGCCTTCGGTGCTCCCGAAGACGCCGTTTGCGATTGGAAACGCGGAGCGTCCTGCACTGCCCGCTCCGCGCGCCGATGCGTCCAAATTGGCTTCCGGCTAGTTGTGCTCACCCCTTCCCTGGGGTTCGCCCTGCGGGCCAGCCTGCGGCTGTCCAAATTGGCTCCCGGCCAATTTGTCGGGCGGATCATCGAAGAACACGTCAAGCGCCCAATCCGCCCGCGCCGCCGTTTGAGATCCGTCCCCTGGCGGTGGACCTGCGAAAAAATAAGCACCGTTGGGTCCAGGGATCCCGTGGCGAGGCTCTTTCCGTCCTTGTCATGAGGCACGGACCGGCGAAATTCGGTCGTCGTAACGCCTTATTGCCGGCTCGGTGTGGGCGTATAATTCGTCGCATTTGCCAAATGTCGAGGAAGACCATGCCCGAATATCGTTCCCGTACCTCCACCCATGGCCGTAACATGGCAGGCGCTCGTGCGCTTTGGCGCGCGACCGGCATGAAGGACGACGACTTCAACAAGCCGATCATCGCCATCGCCAATTCTTTCACGCAGTTCGTTCCCGGTCACGTCCACCTGAAGGACCTTGGCCAGCTTGTGGCGCGGGCCGTGGAAGCGGCCGGGGCCGTGGCAAAGGAGTTCAACACCATCGCCATCGATGACGGGATCGCCATGGGACACAGCGGCATGCTCTACTCACTGCCGTCGCGGGAAATCATCGCCGACGCAGTGGAATACATGGTCAACGCTCACTGCGCCGATGCCCTGGTGTGCATCTCCAACTGCGACAAAATCACGCCCGGAATGCTCAACGCCTCACTGCGGCTCAACATCCCCACCATCTTCGTCTCGGGCGGTCCCATGGAGGCGGGCAAGGCGGTGATCCATGACAAGAAGGTGCATCTAGACCTCATCGACGCGATGATCGCGGCCGCCAATCCCAATGAATCGGACGAGGATGTAGCCGTCATGGAACGCTCGGCATGTCCCACCTGCGGCTCCTGCTCCGGGATGTTCACTGCCAATTCCATGAACTGTCTCACCGAGGCACTGGGGATGTCGCTACCGGGCAACGGCTCCCTGGTGGCGACCCACGCCGACCGCAAAGGGCTATTCGAAGAGGCCGGGCGGCGCATCGTCGAGCTGGCCAAGCGCTACTACGAGCAGGACGATGTCTCGGTATTGCCCCGCTCGATCGCGAACGCTAAGGCCTTCGAAAATGCGATGAGCCTGGACATCGCTATGGGCGGTTCCACCAATACCATCCTCCATCTGTTGGCGGCGGCCCAGGAAGCGGGCGTGAATTTCACCATGGCCGATATCGATCGGCTGTCGCGTCGAGTGCCCCATCTGAGCAAGGTAGCGCCTTCGACCCAGCTGTACCACATGGAGGATGTGCATCGGGCCGGCGGCGTGATGGGTATTCTGGGTGAGTTGGATCGCGGCGGATTGCTTCACCGCGACGTTCCCACCGTCCATGCCCGGACCCTGGGGGAGGCACTGGAACGCTGGGATGTTCGCCGCAGCGATGACGAAGCGGTCCATCGCTTCTACCGGGCCGCCCCGGGCGGCGTGCCGACCACGGTGGCGTTCAGCCAGGACAAGCGTTACGCCGAGCTGGACCTAGACCGCCGGAACGGCTGCATCCGCGACATCGAACACGCCTACTCCAGAGACGGCGGGTTGGCCGTGCTCTACGGCAACATCGCGGAAGAGGGCTGTGTGGTGAAGACCGCGGGTGTGGACGCGTCTATTCTGAAATTTTCCGGCCCCGCGGTGGTATGCGAGTCGCAGGAGGAGGCGGTGGAAAAGATCCTCGGCGGTCAGGTGAAGGCCGGTGACGTGGTCGTTGTCCGCTACGAGGGGCCGCGCGGCGGACCGGGCATGCAGGAGATGCTCTATCCCACCTCCTATCTCAAGTCCATGGGACTCGGCAAGTCCTGTGCCCTGCTGACCGACGGACGGTTTTCCGGCGGCACCTCCGGGCTTTCGATCGGGCATGTCTCGCCTGAGGCAGCCGAGGGTGGAGCCATCGGGCTGGTAGAAGCCGGGGACATCATCGAGATCGACATTCCCAACCGTACCATCCGGGTTGCCGTCTCGGACGAGGAGTTGGCGCGGCGGCGCGCCGCGATGGAAGCCAAAGGCGCCGCAGCCTGGAAGCCGGTCCATCGGAATCGTCCGGTGAGTGCGGCGCTGAAAGCCTATGCCGCGATGACCACCTCCGCCGCCCGCGGCGCCGTGCGCGACGTTACCCAGTTGGAGCGGCGCTGAGGACGGAAATTCACCGTAACCGTGCTGTCGTAGGTGTGTAACAAAGCTTCTTTTTCAGAGGGTCCGATTGGGAACCTTTCCCAATAGGCCGTTCACCCTGCTGGTTCGTCGATAAGCTCTTGGGCAGGACGAACGGTAACGCGTTGATTCCGTTCGCGGTGCCTGCCCCGCGCGGCAGCAGGCGGGAGCTCGTCGAACGCTCTCCTGAGCCTATCGAAGGGCGTGAACGGAATCAACGTGTTCAGAGCTTCCTTAAGAAGCGGGCAACTCGACGGCGAGTTCCTGTGCCGGCCGATACACCGGACCCTCCCGCCACAACGGCTCGTTACAGTCCACCCCCAGCACGAACGGCTGGCGCCGTTGCTCCAGCCAAAACCGCAACCGCCGATCGCCCCCGTCCACCTCATCGCCGGTTACCCAGCGGCACGGCACACCGGCGTCCAACGCGGTCGATCATCTCGAGCACCGATGCGGGCTTGGTGCGAAAGGTCACCGCCTCAGGCACGCGCGCCTCAGCGCGGCGGTGGGGTCGGCGGCCCACTCCTTGGGCAGGTAAGGCGCCCATTCGAGAAAAGCCGCCCCGCGCACACGGGAATAAGCGAGGAAGACGCCGACCCGGCTATTTTCGCTGCCGCCGGCCGTGTCACGGTATCGGCGCTTGACTCTGACCGAGGCGGCACCGTCGCGCCCCTTCGGTGAGGCTCAGGACAGGCTTGCCAGCCGCCCCGCCCGCCGCACGCTCGAGCACGTCCAACTGCCGTTTTTTGGTTGAACAGCCTAGGTTTATTTCCAATCCAGCTTGTCGCTCCAGGTCAAGTCGTCGGCTATCCAATAGCAGAAGCGCCTTTGGTTGTCGCCAGGGGCCGGCTTGAGGTCGAGGATGAACAGGGCACGGCCGACGCTGCGGCGGCGGTAGCTGGGCTTGGTTCGTTTCAGGAGTTTCTTGAGCCAGTTTCCGGCGTTCTTTTCGACGATTTGATCGCGCCAGGTGCCGAAATTGATGTAAGTGTAGTTCTGCCCCTTTTCGATATCCGGTTCTGCTTGCAGAGGATTATGGGTGTGACCTTCGCCGTGGATGTGAAATCCATAGGTACGGTATTCGGGTAGGAAGGCCGGGAATGTTTCCATTTCCTTGAACGTGACCGCCTCTTGCCGGTGGTGGCTGCGGAACCAGGCCAGTATTTTCATGAACCATTCGATCGCCCTGAGTTCCAGCGTGCGGTGCAGTTTACTTGCAAGGCCCAGCCACCAGCGTAGAAGCTTCAAGCCGAGACGCCGTTTCTGAGGGGAGCTTTCGTACGTGAAGTCCCAGTTCAGCCATTGGTACACCGATTCTTGCAGGAGTATTTGAATGGTGGCGGCGAGGTCCGGCCGTTCCTTTATCCGGCCGTTCCTTTAGCTTCCGGGTTTCTTCGATGATGCGTGAAACCGCGAGATAGCTCGGCCGGTAGAGATCGAGTTCGTCGAGGACTCGTTCCAAGCGGCTGACGCCCAGGCTCTTGGCTTCCGCTCGGGCGATGCGTTTCCTGTCTTCCTCGGCCAGGGCTTGCTTGGCTTTCCAGATGAATCCGGAGAGGACGCCGGCCGCCACCGTGTCGCCGAAGCAGGGATCGGTGAAGGGCCGGAATCGTAGGCGCTTCCAGGTTTCGAGTTTCCAGCCGTCATCCGCCGACCATTCCGGCAGCGCGCGGGAGTTGTCCCCGTCGCGCCATTGGCCATGAGTGACGAACAGGCGAAACCCGGAATCCGCGTAGTAGAACGGCAACCAGGGAACGCTGTCGGGGCTTTTGAACAGGTTTTCGTCGCCGTACATCCGTCCGACCTTGAGCCGATAGTCTTCCGGTATGTCTTCCAGTCGCCAGCCCAGGCATTCTTCGTAAAAGAGCTCGAGGGCCTCGGGCGCGGCGAGGATTTCCTTGTCGTGATTACCGAGCAGAACGAGTACGTTGACCGACTTGACGCCTTTGGCTTGGAGCGATTCCGGGAGCTCCTTGAGTCTCTTAAAAAAGGGGCAGTCGCCGCCGGCATGTCCGGCGTGCTGAGCGATGATTCCTTCGATGATCGTTTTCACGATGTCCGGAAATTCGGGGTGGTCGCGTTCCCAGGGGTAGACGCCTCGCTCCGCCCAGTGCTTGGTGCGGATCATGTCCACCACGTCGCCGTCCAGGACGAACACCAGGTCTTCGACCTTTCGGTCCTCGCAGACAAAAGCGAGTTCATCGAAGAAATCCTCCCAATCGTCGCGGCTTTGCACGCCGACCGTGCCGTCGGTGAAATGCACGTCGCTGATGCAAATGCACATGCGGTTCGGCCTGTCCGGGTCGTTGATGTCGACGGTGTGAAAGAATTCGAGAGCTTCGGGCTGGTTCATCGTTATTCCTCCGGGTTGTTGTCGAAGCCTACGCCGTTTCCGACCTCTTTTTTCGAAGGCCGTTGTTAGGCTTCCCTCGTTATCGCAAGCGATCGTCACGGGACGGACGATCTCTTCCCTGGGCGGACACCGGGAAAAGGAAGCCAAGATGTCCGCCGCGGCGCTCAGGGCTCGATGAGATCCGCGATGCGTTCGGCCAAGGCGGCGATCGTCCGGGCCGGGTTCAGGCCCAGCGCTCTGGGGACGATGGCTCCGTCGGCGACGTACAGCCCCGGATAGCCGAACACTTCGCCTTTGTGGTCGACCACGCCGTCGGCGATACTGGTGCCCACGCGGCAGCCTCCCAGGGGATGCGGCGTGATGAGGTCTTTCAAAATCTCCCAGCTCGGCGGGACCAGGGCCGTGCCCCCGGTGCCTTCCGACAGCGTCTTGTGCATGTCGATCAGCGCCTGCACCGCGCTCTCGGAGTTCTTGACATTCCATTCCAGATCCAGCTTGTGGCGAAACGGCGGAATCCAGCTGCGGGAAAGTTTCAGCACGCCGTCCGAGGCGTCCACCGCCTGACCGAACCAGGGCATGACCGCCGACAGCGGGTCGCTGCCTTGGTTGAGCGATTTCAGTGCCGAGAAGAAATGACCGAACTCGTGGTCTTTACTCAGATCCTGAAGAGCGTCCTCGATCAGGTTGGGGAATCCGCCGTCCTGAACCCAGAAGCGTTGTTTACGGAAAAAGCCGTCGAGGAAGTCGATGGCGCTGGTGATGGTCGGGCCTCGGGTCGGCGAAATCCGGCGGTCTTTGTAGAGTGCCGGGGTCAGAAAATCGCCGTTGGAACTCCAGCCCACGCCGAGCATCGGGCTCAGGTCGGGCAGCGTGCCATATTGATCCCGGCAGCGCAGCAGGAGTTCGTTGCTCCCCATGGTGCCGGCGGCGAGGATCACTTTTTTGGCGTTGAGATGGCCGGGAATCAGCGTTTGCGCGTCGGGATCGATGACATCGAAGTCGACCCGGTAGCCAGTTTTTCCGTGTAGGGGCGTGATGCGCCGGGCTAGGTGCAGCGGCTTGACCACGGCGCCGTGCTTTTCGGCGAGCGGAATGTAGTTCAGGTCCAGGGTATTGCGGGCCTTCACTTGGCAGCCGATGTCGCAATTGCCGCAGTGGACGCAGGTGCCTTGTTCCAGGCCGAATGGGTTGACGAAGGGTTTGGAATGTTTGTCGTCGAAGGCATCGGGCCGGTCGTAGCTGAATTCCGGATCGAAATTGACGGCCAGAGGCATCTTGCGGAATCGCGCCCTATAGCCGCAGCGTTCCGCCGCGTCCTTCATCAGCTTCATTTTCGGCGGCCACTGATTATCCGGCACTTCCTGCACGTTCAGCATCTTGCCGGTCTTTTCGTAATAGGGCTTGAGCGCCTCGTACGTGATTTCGGGCGGCCATCCGGACTCGAAGGCGAAGGGTTCGGCCTCGACGAAAATGTTGGCGTAGATCAGTGAACCGCCGCCGACGCCGCAGCCTTGGGCCACGGCCATGTGCTTGTAGAAGCGCATGTCGATCCAGCCGTTGCATTTGGCGGGTTCTTCGTGGGACCACCACCAGGCGTCGTCGGGGCCGCGCGGATATTCTTTCGCGTCCCAGCGGCGGCCGCGCTCCAGAATGCAGACCTTCATGCCTTTTTCGGCCAGGCGGCAGGCGGTCACCGCGCCGCCGAAGCCGCTGCCGATCACGATGACGTCGTAATGCAAAGTGTCGTCGGTTTTCTTGTCGAAAAGCTGCCCGCCGAATTTGGGGATGACGTAGGCGTCCCACAGTTTGCCGGCGAAGAAGCGGCCGAATTTTTCAATGGCGGAAGCTTTGGCGAGCGCCCCGTCGGCATTCGGCACTTCGATGCTTGCAATCAGGTCGGCGAGTTGTTTGATGCCCAGGGTCAGAATGCCGGCGCCCACCACCGGGCCGCTCTTGTCCTTGCCCTGATGCAGTGTCGTGTAGAGGGTCGTGGTGTCCGACCACAGATCGAAGCCGGAATCGTCCCTGATCTTTTTATGTCCGGCCAGGTAGTAATCCTCGCCCTGATGCCGGAAGGCCAGTTCGTAGACCATGTAGGTCATGTCGGGATTGTCCGTGGGCTTGAACAGATTGAAGACGCCGGTTGGGGCCTCGATGCCCATTCCTAACGGCGGAAAATCGATCGTGCCCTTCAAAGCACCTGCATGTTCCGGATCGCTGACGAAACGATCCAAGTCATCGATGCCGACCTCCGCGTGCATGGCCAGGGTAGTGCCGTCCTGTTTGCCTCGCTGCGCCCCTTCGGTCGTATCGCCTGCTCCCAGGGCGAAATACCCCGACATGGTTTCCCTAAAGGTGAAGGATAAGGTCGTCATCGGTATTCTCCTTTTCGTTATAGTGATGAATGTATTGATATCGTTCGGCGCAAAAACGCCTTTTTCAACGCAACGGGTAATCCGGTTTACCCCGAGGACCCTCTGCGGTCCTCGATTCGAAGTCCTCCCGAAAATATTGAACAATAGTCCTCCTTGTGAAAAACGACATCAAGGATATTGGAGACATTAGATCGAATAAATCAAAAATCCCTTGGATGTAACGGCTGGTGCGGTTTTGGTGGAACGTTCTTATCCTTTATCTCGGCGACATGAAGATCCGTTACGAAGCCCGCCGGACGCCGTATTTATTTGCATTCTGCGGGTAAGGGAAGGTCGGAGTTGTCGGATTTAGGCGCTCGATCCTTTGGGCGGCGGCTGAATCGGCCGTAAGCGGTTCGGGATGGGAGGATGCTTGCGGGGGCACCTATAGAAGCCATGGGGCGTGCTGCGGCTTGCTGCGCTTCCGCAAGGGCTGAAGGCTTTCGAATCGTGCTTCGGACGAGGTAAGAGGAGGTTGCCGGCATGAATGGCTTTCCGCCGACTCGGCGATGATAAAAACCGCCTTTCCGGCGGATTTTCGAGGTCCCCTCAAGTCTTCATGAATCGATCAGGCGATATCGATAGGGATTGCGATGCGGGCTTTTCTGAATCCCGGTATTGGATACCGCATTCTCGGAAAGCTGTTTAAAAGAGGCGAGCGTCGTGAACGGTCGTTCGCTTGAGTTTATGGTCATCCACGCCTGTTTTCCCGTGAGCGAGATAAATGCGCGTTCGGTTCTGAACGGCAATACCTTTGGCACCTTAATCTTAGCGGCTTCACGAGAACCGATTCAGACGAATGGATTTCCGTTCATCAGAATCATGCCTATTTTCATATTTAGTATTTCAGCGAATATTTACATACCTTTGAGACAGCGTCATCCATACTTTCCTTTCGGTGCGCCCGGCGATTTTCAGAAAATCTCATTCGGCTGTTTTACGGACCGGATAATGCCGGATTCGGGTTATGGTCGATAACGTACCATGTAGGGTGCCGCCAGCTTGCAGTCGTTTTCGGCCGCGGCTGCATATCGGCGAATGACGGGTTCGATCTCAAAAACGCGATTCAGAAGGGAATCGATGGCGGGCATGAACGCCTCCTCGGTTTGTGTCACTGTGGAATGCTGATAGGGACCGACGGTTTTCGAGCCGGGAGTAATTCCATTTTTCGAACAAAAAGAAAATTTCTTTAATGGTAGGCCAGGATAAGCCGTTCCCGGCGCGCGGAATCGATAGGAAAGCCGGAAACGCGGAGCCTGTCCTGAGCAACGTCGAAGGGCTTGTTCCGGCCTACAACGTTTTCCTTTTGATTGAGAAATGGAATAAGGCTGGAGTGGCAGAGGGAATGGCGGGAAAGGGAAGGGGGCTCAATGCGAAAAAGTTCGCGGGATGGGGCTCGTTTTTCACCCTATCCCGCGATGTTTGACCGGCAATCCGGTGAGTCTTAGTTGAACGGTTTGCTAATCAAAGATAAGCGTCGCCGTAAGACGTATCTTTGTCGAAGTCTTCCCATACGTAGGCCGGTTCGACCAAACTCTTGGTCGGAAGCGGACTGGTGATGATGTCGAAGACACCCGAAGCGGTCCTGCCGAGCGTATCCAGCGTCCCCATGATCAATCCGCCGGTTCCTCCGACGACGGGATTGGTCTTCTTGCTTGCTCCCACAATGTTTTTCGGAACTTCGCCGATTCCGGTGAACAGATTTGCAAATCCCCTGGTGACTTTGTCGCCGACCTCCGAAAAGTAGCCGTCCGCCTGACTGGCAGGCGCATAGGCAGCCATCGCGAGGACCGCGGTCAAGAAAAAGGATTTGGCGTTGCGCATGGTCGTTTCCTCAGCTCGTATTGTTATAAATATAGTATCGTGACGAAACTGAAGTGTAGGACGGCGGAATTGTCCGCGTCAACCGGGAAAGGACAAGCCTTTTCGAGGTGCTTATCTATCAGGAGTGCAAGCCGCCTGCGTTTTGGCCCATCTTTAACGCCTCCCACAAAACCACAAATCAGACAGAAAGATAGTCGCGTGATTCCGGCTTTCGGGAGTATACGTGCCGGATTGAGGTCGAGGTTCATGGCCTTGTAGATAGCCGCCAACCCGCTCTCGGGCGCGCCTTACAACGCTTTTCCGGAATCCCGGTCCGGCTACCCGCACTCGGTGAGCGTACCGGAGCTGGTTTGGCTGCTGGACAGCAACGGGTTCTCGATCAGCAAAGTAGAGGTGCTGGAGAACGTCATCCATCACGCGAATGCGGATGCCGCCATTGATTTCTCGCAGGAGAACTCCTTCGGCAATTTTCTCGGTCACCTGCCGGACGGACTGCGGGAATCGGCCATTGCCGAGATCAAGCAGGCGTTGGAGGCGTTGCGGACGTTGGACGGCATTCGTCTGGAAGGCCGCCGCATCGTGGCGGTGGCGATAAGGAAATGATCTTTCCGTCCGGCTCGGGAAGTTTTAAGTTGCCGATGCGACGGTACGTAGCCAATAAACCTAAAAACCGCAGTTTCATTTCCGAAATGACGACAATGCCCCATCTGCCGCTGCATGCCCTCACCCCAACCCCTCTCCCAGAGGCGAGGGGCTAAATTCCCTTCTCCCAAAAGGAGAGGGGCTGGGGATGAGGGCTTAGCGCGTTTAGGTTGTATCCAACTTCCGGACTTAGGAAAAGATTCCCGTCATTGATAGCGCAAGGCCTCTATCGGCCTGAGTTCCGCCGCCTTGCGCGCCGGGTAGAAGCCGAAGAAGATGCCCACTGCGGCGGCGACGGTAAAGGCGAGGAGGATGGACGATAGGGTGACGACCACGGTCATGCCGCCCACGACGGCGGCCAGCCAGGCGCCGACGAAGCCGATGGCGGCGCCGATCAGGCTGCCGACCAGGGAGATGATCAGGGCTTCCAGGAGGAATTGCAGCAGAACGTCTTGGCGCCGGGCGCCGATGGCAAGGCGGATCCCGATCTCGCGGGTTCGTTCGGTGACCGAGACCAGCATGATGTTCATGATGCCGATGCCGCCTACCAGCAGCGACACCGAGGCGATAGCGCCCAGCATGACCGACAAGGTGCGTGTGGTTCCCGCGGCGGTTTGAGCGAGGGCGGTCAGGTTGCGGACCGTGAAATCGTCTTCCTGTCCCGGCCGTATGCGGTGCCGGGCGCGTAACAGTTCGATGAGGCTTTGTTCCGCGCGCGGCATCATCTCCCGAGAGCGCGCTTTCGCCATGATGAAGCGGATCATACCGGGAAACGGGTTGCCGAACAGTTGGCGCTGGGCGGTCGTCAAGGGCACCATCGCGGTGTCGTCCTGATCGCGCCCGTCGAGGCTTTGTCCTTTGGGTTCCAGGGCGCCGATGACGACGAATGGGCTGTTCTTGACGCGCACGGTCTTGCCGACCGGGTCTTCACTGCCGAACAGGTTGCGAACCACGGTCTGCCCGAGCACGATGACCCGGGCCGCCGAGCGCACATCGCTGTCCGTGAACACGGTGCCGCTGACCGGATGCCAGTCGCGCACCTCGAAATATTCCGGCGTGGTGCCCATGATCGCCGTGGTCCAGTTGTTGGAACCGAAGATCACTTGCGCGTTGTTGGGATACGAGGGCGCGACCGCCGCGATTTCGGGCAGTTCGCCGATGGCGTGGGCATCGGTAGCGGTGAGGGTGGGCACGGTGCCGCCGCCCATACGCACGCCGCCCGAGGTCGACGAGCCGGACAGAATGATGAACAGATTGCTGCCCATGGAAGCGATCGCTTCGCTCACCATGGCCTGGGCGCCTTGCCCGATCGCCATCATCAGCACCACGGCGCCGACGCCGATGATCATGCCGAGCATGGTGAGCGCGCTCCGCAGCCGATTGGCGCCCATCGCCTGCAGGGCTTCCTCGAGAAGGCTGCCGAACATCATGCGTGCGCTCTCCCCAGAATCGTTTTCGTCGGGCCGTCCTCGGCGATGTGTCCGTCCACGACATGGATGAGACGCTGGGCATGGCGCGCCACGTCCGGTTCGTGCGTCACCAGGACGATGGTCAGCCCCTGATCTCGGTTGAGGCGTTCGAATAAAGCCATGATGTCCTCGCTGGTATGGGTGTCCAGGTTGCCGGTCGGCTCGTCCGCCAGGATTAGCGGCGGTGAGTTGGCCAAGGCGCGGGCGATGGCGACGCGCTGCTGCTGGCCACCCGAGAGTTGCGGTGGCTTGTGGCCGACGCGGTGGCCGAGTCCCACCTGTCGGAGCAGTTCCAGCGCACGGGCTTCCCGCTCTTCGCGGCTCACGCCGGCGTAGAGCAGCGGCAGCGCGACGTTGTCTTCGACGGTTTTCCTGGGCAACAGATTGAAGCCCTGAAAGACGAAGCCTATGGTTCGATTGCGCAGGGCGGCGAGCTGGTCCGGATCGAGCCGGGCGGTATCGGTTCCATTCAGCACATAACGGCCGCCACTCGGGATGTCGAGGCAGCCGAGGATGTTCATCAGGGTCGATTTGCCCGAACCCGAAGGACCCATGATGGCGACGAACTCGCCGGCATCGATCGTGAAATTCAGACGATGCAATATTTCCAGGGTCCCGGAATCGCCGACCGGGTAACTCTTGACGAGATCGACGACTTCGATGAGCGGGGAGGGCATGCTCAGTGCACCCTGACCCTGAAAGAACCGCCTAGGCCACGGCCGCCGCCACCGCCATCCGGCCGGCTCGCCGGTTGACGCTGGTCCTCGGTGATGAGCGCATCGCCTTCCTCGAGGTCGCCTTCGACCAGTTCCGCAAACTTGCCGTCGGCGATCCCGATGCGCACCGGCATCGCCGCCGGCGATCCGTCCTTCAGACGGTAAACTTTCTTTTCTCCGGGATTGGCGGGTTCACCGCCTTCCGCCGGTTGATAGCGCAGGGCTGCCAACGGCAGTTTCAGCACGCCTTTGCGCTCGTCGACGATGATGTTGACGAAGGCCGTCATGCCGGGCAAGAGGATTTCCTCGGGATTGTCGACATCGATCACTACGTTGTAAGTCACGACGTTCTGGAGGACTTGCGAATTCAGACGGATCTGCCGCACGGTCCCCACGAATTCCCGTCCCGCAAACGCGTCCACCCAGAAATGGACGGTCTGGCCGACTCTCACCTTGCCCACGTCCGCTTCGGCGACCGTGGTGTCGATCTGCATCTTCTTCAGGTCCTGGGCGATGGTGAAAAGGGTGGGAGTCTGAAAACTGGCGGCCACGGTTTGGCCCACGTCCACATTTCGTGATACCACGACGCCCGATACCGGCGAAACGATGACGCTGTAGCGCAGATTGGTTTCGTCACGGTGAACCTGGGCCTTGGCGGCGGCCAACTGGGCCTTGGCCGAGCCCAGCGCCTGTATGGCCTGATCGAGTTCGGCGCGGGAGATATAGTCCTGTTCGAACAGGGCGCGGGCGCGCCGTTCGTTGGCTTCCGCCAGTTGCAGGGAGGCGAGCGCGTTGGCCACGTTGGCGCGGCTTTGGTCGAGTTGGGCGCGGAACAGGGCCGGATCCAGTTCGGCCAGAACCTGGCCTTCGCGCACCCGATCGTTGAAATCGGCGTGCAGCGTCTGCACGGTGCCGGACACCTGGGTGCCGACATTGACCAGCACCACGGGATTGAGGGTTCCGTTGGCTGAAACGGTCTGCCGGATATCGCCGCGGGCGACCGGAAGCGTGCGGTAGGCCGAAGCATCGGCGGCCTGACGGCGCTTGTCCCACAGCACGAATCCGCCGGCGCCGAGGACCAGTAGGATCAACAGGATCAATATTTTCGAACGCGACATCATGAACCTTGACTAGGGGAGATTAGCTTTCTTTCCCACCGTCCGCGAATCGGCGCCGATTTCGGTCGGGTCCAGGGCGCCGATCGCCTGTGCCAGACGGGCTTTGCCGATATGCCAGTTATAACGGGCTTGAATATATTGCAAACGGGCATTGGCAAGATCGGCTTCGGCGTTCAGAAGTTCCAGAATACTGCCCGCTCCGGCCTTATAACGTCCCAAGGCCACCTTTTCCGACTGGGTCGCGCTCGCCAGCAGATCGCGGGTGCTGGCCAGCGTTTCCCTCGTGGTATTCAAATCGAAATAAGCGCGCCATACGTCGAGGGCGATTGTCTGATCCAACTGATCGCGGGTGGCTTGCTGTACCGCCACCTGTTCTTCCGCGCTCCGAATCTGGTACGTGTTGGCGAAGCCGGTGAACAGCGGCACGTTCAGTTGCAGGCCGACCGACCAGCTTTGGAAATCCTGCGAGACACTGGAATCGCTGTAGGCGTAATTGCTCACCAGGGACAAGGTCGGCAGGCTGTTGGAGCGAGCCGATCGGACGTTCGCCTCGGCGGCTCGCACCTGAGCCTCGGCCGCCGCCAAATCCGGGCGTAATGCCTTGGCTTCTTCGATCAAAGCCTGAACGTCCCGTTCCCGTTCCGCGTCCGGCTCGATATAGGCGGGCGGCGCGATCTTCAATGAGGGGTCGGGCTTGAGGCCCATCGCGTTGGCGAGAACGCCCAAGGCGTTCTGCGCGTCGCCTTCGGCTCTCTGGCGGTTGAGCTTGGCCTGCGCGTAAGCGGTTTGGGCCTGCAGCTTGTCGGCCAGCGCCGCCGCGCCGACCTCGTAGCGGAACGCCGCGGCCTCGAAGGCTTCCTCGCTGGAGCGTTCGGAGGCTTCCGTGGCTTCCAGCGCCGAACGCGCCGCGAACAACTGGTAATACGCCTGAACTGCGCTGAACAGTACGTTCTGCAAGGTCGAGGCGTGACTCCAATTGGCGGCCTCCAGCGCCGCCCGTGCGTTATCCACCCGCGCCGACCGGCCGCCGAAATCGAACAGCAGATAGTTGAGGTTCACCGAGGGCGTGATCCGGAATTGTTCCTGGCGTCCGAAGCTTCCGCCGCTTATCCCCGTTCCCAGGGTAAAGTCTTGCAGTTGGCCCTGAGAGGCGCTTCGGGTGCCGGTTTGGCCGTACGAGAGCGAGGTATTCGAGTTGATAGTGGGCAGGTAGGCGGCTTCCGCCACGCCGAGTTGAGCCGCCTGGACCCGAGCGTTGGCCCAGGCCTCGCGGGTCTTCGGATTATGGCAGAGCGCCCGGTCGATGATGTCGAGCAAGGACCAGGTACGGTCGATTCGAACCTCGGCCGGGCAGGGCTCGCCCACGCCGGGCCTATGGGCCGATCGTGCACGGGAAGGCGACACGGCTTTGCGGGTGCCGAGGGGGTCTTCCAGGAACGGCGGGCGCTCCACGGCCGGCAGACCGACGGTCAGGAAGGAGCCTGCCAAGACAACGAATCTCAGCCCAAGAGAGGGCCGCGTACTAGTCTTTTTCACGACGCTGTTGTTAACGTTCTTTAAGGAAGCACTGATTAAGTTTCCAAATTAGGAAAAGCGAACAGTGCGACTGTTGGATCCAAAAGACCCTCACCCAAGCCAATCACGCCGCACTGTCCCCGTTGGGAGCGGCAAGCGGCGCTTACCCGTGCACCCGTTCGCCGGGAGCGAACGGGAAAGTGCGAAGCACGGCCCTTCGACACGCTCAGGACAGGTGTGTCCCAGCGGGAGAGGGCTCATTCAGAGCTTCCTTAACGTCCGGTTTTTTCGAGCAGACGCCGACGCCCCTCGTTCGACAACTCGGGCGCGGATGCCAGGATCACCGAGCGCAAGGCGGCTTGCAGCGCGGCCATCGCGCGCTCGCTGCGTTCCAGGGCCGCTTCCAATTCTTCGTGCCGGAACGGCTTGGCTTGAAGCGTCTTTCTGACCTCATCGCGCGAGGCGCGCACCGCTTCGATGCGGGCGGCGAGTTCGGGACGTTGCGCGTCCAGGATCCTGCGGAACGCCGTCGCGTCCTGCTCGGGAAGCCTCGACGTGAATCTTTCCTCGAACGATTCGATCGAGAGCCAGGGGGGGCGATGTTTGTGCTTATAGGCGCCGACGCCGATCCACGCCAACAGGAAGACGTTGGTCACCAGGGAGCCGAGAAGAATCAGAGCCGTCGCTCTGGACGATAGGCTTGGACGCTTCATCGTTCGCCGAAATCCCCCGCCAGGGTGCTCAGGGCCGCCGTGTTGAGCCAGTCCTCGGAAGGCGCGGCGTTGATGCCGCTGCCGTACCATCCCAGAAGGCAGCCCATGACGAGCGCGACGCCGAAGCTTGCGATGCCCGGCCAGTACGAGGCGAACGGCCACACGATGACATCGGACCGCGCTGCGATAGCGGATTTGGGGCGTTGCGGGAGCGCAAGGGCCTGTCGGCAAATATGCCGGGCCAGTCGTTCGGGCGCTGCCTCGACTTTCCAGAGATCGAGCAGGCGATCGAGGCGCTCGGCTTCGGTGCGTTCGCTGTTAAAGCGTGAAGAAGCGGCTAGGCGACGCCAGCGCCAGATTTCGTAGCGCTTCTTCGGCCAGCGCCGGGTATCGGCCCCATAGGCCGCGAAATAATGTTTGAAGCGGGACAAGAGCATTGGACTCCTCCTATTTAATCAGGCCCGTAATTACCCTCCTGGTATTTACGGGTCGCCGCCCGGGCCGGTACACGTTTAGGCCTCAGCTCACGCGGTTGGTTGCCGCGCCGGGGCATCCCTGCCCCGGATGAACCCGGCCGATATTCATAGGCCGGGTTAATACGTTCCGATCAATGGCGCCAGACGTTCGCGCAAGCTGCGCCGCGCCCGTACCAACAAAGCTTCCAAGGCGCTTACCGAGATCTCGAGGATTCCGGCGGCCTCGGCATTGCTGAAGCCTTCGTAATAGCAGAGGACCAGGGCGGTTCTCTGACGCATCGGCAGTTCCTCGACGGCACGGGCGATTTGCTCGGCCTGCTGTTGCTGAAAAAGCACGGATTCCAGGTCGGCCGTCGGCATAGGCGGCTCGTCGTCGCCCCAAGGTTCGTAGCGGTCCCGGCGGAGGCGGTCGATGCACAGGTTGACCACGATCCTTCCGAGCCAGACGGCGAAACCGCCTTTTTGCGGGGACCAGGTCGCGGCGTTCACCCAAACCCTCAGAAAGGCTTCCTGAACGATCTCCTCGGCTTCGGTCGGCACTACCCCGATCCGGCGCGCGATCGCGTACATACGGGGTGTATGCCGGCGCACCAACTGCGAAAAGGCGCCGTGGTCGCCCAGGACGACGCGCTCCATGAGGACCTCATCGGACGGTGACGCGGCAGCGCCGCTCCGTTCCCGGGAGCGGAATCGGGAGTCGGATTCCATGATCAGGCAGGAGAACTCGTTCACGAGCGTTTGCCGTACGAGGTCTCGCCGACGGAACGGCGGTGATCGGCTCGGAGCCCTCGATCGGAAGGCAGTGAGCTCAGTGGTTGCAAGTGCCGGCGAAGGCTTGTCGGCCTACGGGCAGCGATAGGCATCGAGGGAATGGGCGAGAAGGCTTTCATGTTGTGTGTATACGCAGGTACGGGAAAAAACCTGCGCGGGATTTCGACCGACAGCCTGAGGGCGGTCAGAAGAATTTCTCGTACAGCGACAGGATGACTTCCATCACGATGAGAATGACGATGTACCACTCGACGCGGAGCGTCTGACGGCTGTTGACCAGGTCCAGGTAGGTTTCGGCGGTGCGGGAGATCAGTTCCAGCTTGCGGGACAGCGCCAGGTCCCGGTCGCGCAGTTCGTACTCGTAGGCCAGCCGTTCGTAGAGGCGCTCGAGTTCGATGTCTTCCCAGGTGATTTCCGGCTTTTCGGTGACTTCGACACGGCCCACGGTCCGGGTCAGGATCAGCAGGACGTTGCCGATCTCGTTGAGAATCTCTTTTTTGTCGCGAGCGGGTCCCAAGCCTTGGCACAGGCGTTCCGCCAGCCGCTCCACGCGGTCGAAGACCTCGGCGACGCTGCGCTCGTAATAGCCGAGCACGCAGCTTTTCGCCAGCACATGCGCGACCACTTGCAGCCGACCGGGACTCGCCTCACTGATGCTCAACCGTCCGTTCTGGTCGAAGCGCTCGGGCCTATGGGGATCGATGATGATGTCCACCTCGTCCGATTCGGGGTGAGTGAAAGCGTTTTGGACCGAGGGCGCCAGACGCTCGAGAATCTCCGTTTCCTCGGCTCGGGTCAGGCCGATGAGCACGACCACACCGAAGCGAAAGATGAGGCTATACCCTCTAGGCCCCACCAGCATGGTCAGCGGCCCTACGGCGAGCCGGCTGCCGCGCTCCAGATCCCGAACGTCGATGCGGGTTCCGAGAAACCAGGCGCGGGCGCGTAAGATTTCCGTCGCTTCGTTCGCCTTGCGAATATCCTCCGTCTGCACCGGCTTTCGGTCCTTATAAGCTAGCGATCAGGTTTCGACGCGGAATGCCGCCGGCCGAACTTCTCGGCGACCTGCTTGTAGTAACGGTCTTGCAGCGCCACGTTGCCGCCGCGCATTTCTCCCAAGCGTTGCACCAGCAGTTGCAACCGGTTCAAGCCTTCTCGGTATTGCGTCGACGAATCGTCGCAGAATTCCAGCAGCCGGCCGACGTCTTCGATTTCCCGGCGCAAGCGCACCTCTTCGGGGACATAACCGGCATTCTTGAGAACCCGATACGCCATGCGAAGCTCGGCTGGCACTAAGGCCAAATCGTCTTCGTCGGGGATGGGCTTGCCGGCACCGGGCAGATCGCTCAAATCGCCGCGCTCGATCGCTTCCCGGATCTTTTCTTCCGCGATTCGATCGAGGAACGCGAGTGTGCTCATGGCGTTATCGAAAACCCTCAGTGCGGCCTTTGGTGAATTTCCCGGTGCAGCGCCTTGTACTCCTCGGAGAGCTTGTGGTCCGGTGCGTAGTAGATCAACGGCTTGGATTCACTGTGCGATTCTCGCACCTTGACCGATGGCGAAAGTTTGGTTTGCAACACGGGATGGCCTTCCGATATCAACTGGTTGACCAGTTGCTGCGGGAGATTGGCACGGCCCTGGAACTGATTGACGATGATGCCTTCGATTTCCAGCGCGTCGTTGTGGTCCGCCTTGATCTCGCCGATCACGGCCAGGAGGGTGTAAAGGGCTTCCCGCGAGAAAGCGTCGCAGTCGAACGGAATCAAGCAGTGCCGAGCGGCGATCAGGGCCGAACGGCTGTAAAAGTTCAGCACCGGCGGCGTATCGATATAGATGTGCTCGAAATCCCCGAGCGCATCCAGCGCCTCGCGCAGCTTATAGATTTTGTAGCGGGATTCGAGACGGCTTTGCAGCGGCTCCAATTCAGGGTGGGACGGCACGACGTAAAGATTCGGAAAAGGCGTTTCGTGGATGGCGCCGTTGAGTCCCGGACTCGGGCTTTTGCCGAAGAGATTCAAACTCAAGGTTTCCTTGAAGAAATGGGCGATGCTGGCATCCGGGTCGGCGATTTTACGGCCCAACAAATAATGCGTGGAATTACCCTGGACATCGAGATCGACAACCAAGGTTTTCTTGCCTTCGGCGGCACTGATGGCAGCGAGATTGCAGGTAATCGTGGACTTACCGACCCCCCCTTTTTGATTGAATATGACCCGGCGCATAAAAGCTCTCTCAAAGCAAATGGGTGAAACTGATCGGCGAAGTATAAAGAACAATAGCATCCTGTCGCTAGCGCGTGAGTCGAAGTAATTAACCCAATACCCCCGAACTCATCAATTTAGGGAAGCTCTGATCAAGTTTCCAGTGGGAAAAGCGAACGATGCAACTGTTGGATCTCAAAGCCCCTCACCCAACTCAATCACGCCACACTGTCCCCTTTGGGAGCCGCAAGCGGCGCTTACCCGTGCCCCCGTTCGCCGGGAGCGAACGCTAACGTGCGAAGCACGGCCCTTCGACTTCGCTCAGGACAGGCCCTTCGACCAGGCTCAGGACAGGTTTGTCCCAGCGGGAGAGGGCTCATTCAGAGCTTCCTTAGGGCCGCATCGTCATTCTCGCCCGATAAAACGGATAGCACGGGGCGGAGCACATCCTTGCGCCCTGGATGCCGGCGTCCCAATTGCAAACGGTATCTCCGCAGCGCCGACGCTGCGGTTGGGCCTACGGGCTCGTCGGCAAGGGATTGCCCATTTAACCAAGCTTGAGTCGCTCTGCGCCACGAGTACGGTGCGCGAACCCGACTCCGAAACGGCGCTTTCCAGCCGCTCGATCCAGTCGCTGCACACCGGCGAATTCCACTCTTCTTGCTGGACCCTACGGAACTCGGGATGCTTGATTTCCCAGCGGGTTTGCCAGTGTTCGGGGCGGGAGTCGCCGATGCCGGGAAGTATGAGGACGGAGGCTTGCATTCAGATCCCTGAATGGGTTGCATCGAATAGGCAAAGGCGGATGGTAGTGCCTTATCCTCGGCTACGAGGCGATGAATTGACCGCTTCCGATGGTGTTTTCCAAGGTCGAGTTGTGGTCGAACGTGCGGAGCCGCTTCGGCTGCAAATAAACGCTTTCGCCGTGAAGAAAACCTTTGTTGGCGAAGCGATCACGGGTCAGCTCGACTTCCACCAGTCCTCGGCCGTCCGTGCGTTCCAGCTCGATGCGTACGGTCGCTCCCAGAGGACGAATGTCACTGATCTTGGCGGCGATGGTGCCGGTGCCGCGGTCCCGCAGGATTTCGATTTCATGAGGACGCACGTAGAAGACGGCCGATCCCGGATGATCCGGGCCGCCGGCGAGTTCCACTTCGGTCTCGCCGATGCGGGCATGGCCGTCGTGGACCCGTCCGTGGAACAGGTTGACATCGCCCAGGAATTGATAGACGAAAGGCGTCGCCGGGTGGTCGTAAACCTCGTGCGGGGCGCCGATCTGCTCGATCCGTCCTTCGTTCAGCACCACCACCCGGTCGGCCACTTCCAGGGCTTCTTCCTGATCGTGGGTGACGAAGACGCTGGTCACGTGCAGTTCGTCGTGCAGGCGCCGCAGCCAGCGGCGCAAGTCCTTGCGCACCTTGGCGTCGAGGGCGCCGAAGGGCTCGTCCAAGAGCAGCACTTGAGGCTCGACCGCCAGCGCACGGGCCAGGGCGATGCGCTGGCGTTGGCCGCCCGACAATTGGTCGGGGTAGCGCTCCGCCAACCAATCGAGTTGCACCAGGTTCAGCAGGTCGTGCACTTTTTGCCGGACCACGCTTTCCGGCGGCCTTTTTCTCCTCGGCCGCACACGAAGGCCGAACGCGACGTTCTCGAATACGGTCATATGCCGGAACAAGGCGTAGTGCTGGAATACGAATCCGACCTGGCGGTCTCTAACATGGCGGTGAGTCGCGTCCTCGCCGTGGAATAAGATCGAACCGGCGTCGGGCGCCTCCAGTCCCGCGATGATGCGCAGCAAGGTCGTCTTGCCGCAGCCGGAAGGTCCCAAGAGGGCCACCAGTTCGCCACCGGCGATGTCGAGGCTGATGTTTTTCAGAGCCTTGAAGCGGCCGAAGGATTTTTCGACATTCTTGATTTCGATGCTCATTGCAGGGTGCTCCTAAATTGGGTGGACCGGCTCAGCCGGGATAAAACGCTTCCCGTTCCGGCGGGCGGCAGATGCCGGCCCGGTCGCTGACGGCTTCACGGACGCTTCTCGGTCTGCAGTTTGATGCGCCATTCCAAGATGCTCTTGGCCGCCAGTGTCACCAGAGCCAGCAGCGTCAACACGGAAGCCACCGCGAATGCGGCGGTGCTGTTGTACTCGTTGTACAGAATCTCCACGTGCAGCGGGACGGTGTTGGTCATCCCCCGGATGTGTCCGGATACCACCGAGACCGCCCCGAACTCGCCCATGGCGCGCGCGTTGCAGAGGATTACGCCGTAGAGCAGTCCCCATTTCACATTGGGCAGGGTGACGCGCCAGAAGGTCTGCCAGCCCGAGGCGCCTAGTACGATCGCTGCTTCTTCCTCCTCCTTGCCCTGCGCCTGCATGAGCGGAATGAGCTCGCGGGCGACGAAAGGGAAGGTAACGAAGATCGTGGCGAGGACGATGCCGGGTACGGCGAAGATCAGCCTGATGTCGTGCTCGTGCAGCCACGGACCGAGCCAGCCCTGAAGACCGAACAGCAGTACGTAGATCAACCCTGAGACCACCGGCGATACCGAGAACGGAAGGTCGATCAGGGTGATCAGCAGACTTTTCCCCGGAAATTCGAACTTGGCGATCACCCAGGCGGCGGCGATGCCGAATACCAGATTGAGCGGCACCGCAACGGCCGCCGCCAACACCGTCAGCCGCATTGCGGAGATGGCATTGGGTTCGGTCAGCGCGGCGGCATAAGCCGCCCAGCCTTTACTGAGCGCCTGGGTGAAGATGACGGCCAAGGGTAGGAACAGAAATCCGATGAGAAAAACGAGAGCCAAGGCGATCAGCAGCCAGCGGACGAGCGCCGGGTCGCGATTCGTGCGGGCGGCGGCATGGCTGCGGCCAATCGGTGTAGGGAAAGCGATCGTAGTCATCCGGGAATTCCTTGAAGAAATCAGGCGCGGCGCATTTCGGTCCAGCGTTGAAGTCCGTTAATGGCGAGCAGCAGGCCGAACGACACGACCAGCATGGAAACGGCCAGGGCCGTGGCACCGGCGTAGTCGTACTGCTCCAACTTGGTGACGATCAACAACGGCGTTATTTCCGAAACCATCGGAATATTGCCGGCGATGAAGATGACCGAACCGTACTCTCCGACGGCGCGAGCGAAGGCCAAAGCGAATCCGGTCAGGATGGCCGGCAAGAGCGTAGGCAGGATGACTTTTCGGAAAGTCTGCGAGCGGTTGGCGCCCAGGCTGGCGGCCGCTTCCTCCAGCTCGGTATCGAAAGCCTCGAGTACCGGCTGAACCGTCCGGACGACGAACGGCAGGCCTATAAAAGTCAGCGCGACGACTATGCCCAGCGGGGTGTGGGCGATCTTGATGCCCAGCGGCGCGAAAAACAGGCCGATCCAGCCTTTGCTCGAATAAATCGTGGCCAGCGCGATGCCGGCCACGGCGGTAGGCAAGGCGAACGGTAAGTCCACGAGCGCGTCAACTAGCTTTTTCCCGAAGAAGTCGTAACGAACCAGAATCCAGGCCACCAGCAGGCCGAAGACCGCATTGATGGTGGCCCCTGTCAGGGCGGCGCCAAACGTCAGCTTATAAGAAGCGAGGACCCGCGGCGCGGTGACGACCGCCCAAAATCCATCCCAGCCCAGGGTAGCGCTTTTCAGAAAGGTCGCCGAGAGAGGGATGAGTACGATCAGGCTCAGATAGGTCAACGTGAACCCCAGCGTGATCGAAAAGCCGGGCAATACGCTGTGTCGCTTCAGCATCGACAAGAAAACTCCATCGGTTGTGCCGTTCGCGGGTACGATATCAGTGTTTTGATATTCCTACAAAGAATGAAAATAACTTCAAATATTCAATATCGTTATTAATAACCAGGCGACGAGCGTCACGGGAGCGGTTTGGATGGCTCGTTCGGTTTCTCCGCCCGCCTTGAGCTTCGCCCGGAACGGCAATGACGCTCCTGTCTTCGTATCGCGGCAGCAAGACTCGCTCCACGCCAGGGAAACTCGGCGGATACGGTCCGCCGTTCACGCCGACGGATGCGGTGTCTGAACCGCCGAAAGGAGGACGAAGCACGCCGCCTTCGTAGTGTCAGAAAATTTCATGGTCGATCGATCGGACGCCCTCGGCTCGTGGCTCGCCGGAAAGTGCCTTAGGATCAGTCTTTATACGATAGTGCCGACGGGCTCTTAGCGGGGCCGGGCGATCGAAACTCGCACGATTTCGGGGTTCTAAGGACGAGGCGGGAAGACGGAACGTTACGGAGAGCTTACGACAACGGTTTTCGCCGAATCTGAAAAAGATTTCGACCAACAGAAACATAGGTGTTCGGCGCAGAAGTCGAAAGGAATACGGTAGCGTTCGCGAAACGCTCTGGACTCTGAAATGGAATCGGAGCTCGATCCGGCCTCGTCGTCCGTGCTTTCGGAACGTTCGCAGACGACTTCCGCTCGCCCCTGGGAACGCCGGCAGGGTGCCGGGTAAAGCGATCAACATCGGCCACTCTCACGCAAGAGCACCTCGAAAAACTTCGAGGCGCTCGTACGGGGCAGGGAAGCCCCGTCGTTTTCGGCCACATAAGGGGTTGAAAACGTAAAGTCAAGCCCAAATCGCGTTTGGGCGTGGCGAAGAGAAAAACCGCCGGGAAGGCGGTTTTTCGAGGTCCCCGCAAATCGTTTACAAAAACAGGAAGGACGTCACATGAAAAGGATTGAAGGAAAAGCACTGGTCTTGCGGGACTGTCGGGTTCCGGCAGCGCTCGCCCGGTCGGGCACTGGCGAAATCTCTTGTGGTGGATGGTCCTCGCGGCCGTGTTGATGGCGCTGCGGGGCACGGAATACCTCTCTGACGAGTCGCGCTCGCCTGCGCCGGTCTCGATCGGGTCGGCCGGGGAAAACGAAGCCTTTATCGCACTGGCTTTCGGC
Source organism: Methyloversatilis universalis (assembly GCA_020723665.1). GTDB lineage: Bacteria > Pseudomonadota > Gammaproteobacteria > Methylococcales > Methylococcaceae > Methylocaldum. Next base: position 106,870 of record DYIL01000003.1, on the reverse strand, counting down.
AAAGGTCGGCTCCACTCACGAATTCGCGGCTTCCCCCGCGTCGTTCCGAGCTCAGATGGCAGCCCTGAAACAGGCGGGTTATACCACGGTGAGGCTCTCTCAGGTTGTTCGGTGGTGGCATGATGACGAGGCCGCGCTCCCCGGAAAACCCGTGCTGCTTACGTTTGACGAAGCGCACCGGGAAACGCTGGAAGCCGCGGACGAGGTTTTCGCGTCCCTAGGTATGACGGGAGTCGTGTTCGTGGATCCGAACGTGCTCGATCGGCGCAATACCCAGATGGTTTCCTGGCACCGGCTCGAACAGTTGGTCAAGAGCGGCCGCTGGGAAGTGGGCGTGTGCGGGTACCGGGATGCCGATATCGCCGACCTGCCTCCGCCGAATCACTGGCGCGGAGGTTCGCACGAGCGCGCGACGTGCTGGAGCGGCGGCTGGCCGGGCGGTCATCGCGGTGGATTGTCCGCGCGCTTGGAAGTCCGGACGAAGCGATGGCGCAGAGATCTGGCGCCGGGCCCTGGAATCGGCGTCTTTCGCCGTCGGGTTTGCGACGGGTCCGTGGAAAGCAATTATCGGGACGATCCCCGGTTCGAGTTCAGGCGAATTCGAGTGGCGCGAGATTGGGGCGAATCCGATCTGCTCTCTCAACTCGAGATCCGGGCGCCTCGCCGCAAGCCTTTCCTCGATCGTTTCCAAAGCGCGCAACCCGCGCCGGACTGGATCGTGGACAGCGGCGAAATCGCGATCGAGGACGGCATGCTCCGGTTTTCCGTCAAACCGGGAGAGCAGAGGCGCTGGTAACGCTCGCCGCTACCGCGCATTGGCGCGACGCCCACGTAGAGGCGGAACTCGAAGACCAGGGACGAGACCAATTCTGGATGTCCCTGCGGCAACGGCAAGCGTACACGGCTATTCGACGCAATCGGCGAGGCTCCGCTCGACTCCTCGAACGGCACTCCGCTCGTAGTGGCTTCCTTTGACCAAATCGGCTTGTAGCAGCGTTGCCAGTTCGGCGTCGGCCTCGCTGTGGATGCCCTCGATCAGCAACTGGGTGTCGAGACGGCGAGCGGCCAGCAACAGAGACGATCGCCGCCGGTAGTTCTCCGCGTCGCGGGTCAGCCTCGGGAAAAACCGCGTGTCGAACCGCACGAAATCCGGCGTGAATCGGTAGAGGAATTCGATGCAATACCGCTCGAGGAAGCTGATGCCGGCGCGGTCATCGAACTTGATCGCCGTCGAGTAACCGCGATCGCGGTAATTTCTCAGCCGTTCGAGCAGCAGAATCAGATGGCGATCATAAACCGGGCTGACCTGTAGCGTGATGACGACGCGGCGGGTCGAGAGGCCGCAGCGTCGGATGATTTCTTCGAAATAAGCGCCGTGATCCTTTTTCACGGCGAGAACATGACGCGGATGCACATGGAGGAACAAGTGCCCGTCGTTGTGGGCGACGGGCAGGTAATTGAGCATGTGGACCGTGCGGGTCAGACGGTCGAGGTTTACGATATCGACGGGTTCGTCTGCGGCAGGGGCAGGAAGCGGTAGATTCGAATCGTTCGGCGCGTCCGGTATGAACGAGGACGCATCGTGGCCGATCACGACCGGCGGCGATTCGGCCAGGCGAACCGGGTGGAGCATACTGCCGATGCGCAGATTCCCGAAACGTCCTTCGACCCGCGTACCGTTAAGCCGGAGCGGTGGATAGCCTAGTCCTTGCGCTTCGATAAAGCGCTGGTTGAAATACTCGACAAGTTGTTGTAGCGGCATGGGTTGACTCCTTTTCGAAAATGGCTGCAGGGTTGGCAGACTGAGCCCGGTCTGCCAGCGGGTTTAAGGCTCCGGAATCTAAGTTCCCGTCCTGGAATGCTTAGCGCCCTGAGCCGTAAAGCTGGTCGAACACGCCGCCGTCCGAGAAATGTGTCTTTTGGGCTTTGTTCCAGTCGCCGAAAACGTCGGAAATCCTGAACAGCTCGATCTTTTTGAACTGATTGCCGAATTTCGCCAGAATCTTTGGATCGCTGGGCCGATAGAAATGCTTCGCGGCGAGCTCCTGGCCCTCTGTGCTATAGAGATATTCGAGATAGGCTTTCGCGACTTCTTCCGTGCCGTGCCGCTTGGCCACCTTGTCAACCACCGTGACCGGCGGTTCGGCCAGTATGCTCAACGAAGGCGTGACGATCTCGAACTTGTTTTCGCCAGATTCCTTGAGAATCAAATACGCTTCGTTCTCCCAGGTGATGAGCACGTCGCCGATTTCCCGTTCGGCGAAGGTGACGGTGGAGCCGCGCGCTCCGGTGTCCAATACCGCCGCGTTCTTGTAGATCTTTTGGACCAGGTTCTTGGCCGCCGCTTCGCTTCCCTGTTTCTTCAGGCCATATCCCCAGGCGGCGAGATAAATCCAGCGGGCGCCGCCGGAGGTTTTGGGATTGGGCGTGACGACCGAGATGCCGGGTTTGGCGAGATCGTCCCAGTCCTTGATGCCTTTGGGATTTCCCGCACGCACCAGGAACACCATGGTCGAGGTGTACGGGGCGCTGTTATTGGGCAGGCGCGACTGCCAGCTTTCCGGAATCAGCTTGGCTTTCTGATACAGCTGATCGACGTCGTAGGCCAGGGCCAGCGTCACCACATCCGCATCCAGCCCGTCGATCACCGCGCGCGCCTGCTTGCCGCTGCCGCCGTGGGACTGGTTGATAGTTACGGAGTCGCCGGTTTTGTCGCGCCAATATTTGGCAAAGACCCGGTTGTACTCTTCGTAGAACTCGCGGGTAGGATCGTAGGAAACGTTAAGCAGGACCATATCGGCGGCTTCGCTGACGGACGAGGCGGCCAGGGCCGTGCCGAGCAGCACGGTGTTCAGAATGTTTCTTAAGCGTTTGAGTGTCATGGCCTCGGTTCCTTTTTAATAAGAGAACTGGAATCGGGTGAAAAAGACCTTTTCGGTGGGCCGATCGCGGTTGCCTACTGCGCCGCCATCGAAGTGAGTCTGCTCGTAGTCCGCCATAAGCTTTACGTTGTTGTTCAAATACCAGTTCAAGCCCAGCGCCCAGGAGGTCGCCTTGCTGACGGATTGGGTCGGGTTGGCCAAAAAGAGCGTACTGGTCGCGCGCGGATCGAAGTCGCGAAAGGTATCGTCGTCGATATCCAGTTCGCTCCAGCGCCCCGCGAGTTGCCAGGCGCCCCATTGGCCGTCGAAGGGATTGAATGCATGGCGCGGCTTGACGCCGTTGAAGCTGCTGTCCTCGCCGGTCAGGACATAGGACAGCGCCACTTGCCAGGCCGTGTTGTCCTGTCTCGTCTTCGCGGTGATGGCGGGGCCTGCGGTCGTGGACCGGCGGAGTTCTTGCGACGAGATGGCGTATTCGCTGAGCAGACCGAACGGCCCCCAATACCAGTACAGCTGCGGATAGACCCGGTAGTGATAGCCGTTGACCGAGGTGGCCGTGGCCGTGCCGTTAGCGGCGCTATAGCTCAGGATTCTTTGCTGTCCTGGACTGGTCAGGCCGGGGATACTGGTCTCGTTGCGTGGGTGTCCCCAGCTGCCGGCGACGCCGAGACCGAGCCCTTCCAAAGGACCGATGCCGCTGTGCTGGAAGGGATGGGCGAATACTCGTCCCTGAAACTCGAAATCGTCATTGAGATCGTTGTCGATGAATCCGTTGTCGCGAGCGCCGTTGAACACGCCCAACTGATAGGTGACGAAGTCGTTGAAGTTGTGTGGGCCGCCATACTGGGTGGCGTAGCCGGGTTTTGCGAATTCGCCGTGCAGCAGCACGCCGATGTCGCGGTTCGGGGCCAATTGCGTGGGGTACGCGCGCTCGGCGAAGGTCAACGCCGTGGCCGATTGTAAACGCTCCAAGCTGATCGGCGCTTTTTGCTTGCCGACGTTGAGACTGGCGAAAGGCAAGTAATGGAGATCCAGGTAAGCGTCGAAGAGACGGGCCTGGCCGCCGCCGAAGTCCGGCGCAATGCGAAAATCGGCGTATTTGAACAAGGTACCGTCGAAATTCAGACGTGCCCGTCGGATGGTGAACTTGTCCGGAATGGCATCGCCGGACGAATCGTCCATGAAAATGTTTCCGTCGGCCTGGGCGTAGCCGCGCAGCCTGAGTTGATGCTCTCCGTCCGGCGAGGTGATCTTGAACCCGGCGGAACCCGCCTCGATTCGCGGCATTTTTTTGGCATTGGCTTCCGCGACTTCGTGTTCGACTTCCAGCTTGCGTTCCAAGATTTTTACCTTTTGATCCAGCGCTTTGATGTCCGGTTCGGAGGCCGTCGATGCAGCAGCGGGATTCTTCGAACGAAGCTTCCGGTTTTCCGCTTCCGAGGCTTCCAGCCGCCTCTCGAGTTCCTGTATATGGCGTTCCAATTTTTCGAAACGCTGTTCGGCGGTAATGGCCGAAGCGTCTCCGGCGAATCCGAGCCAGGCGCTGCCCACCCCAGCCGCCCACAGTAAAGACCATCGGTTTTGCATGATCGTGACCTCTTGTAATCACATTCAGGCCGTTCCGGTGATCCGGTCAGCGTGCCGAGCCGTATTTTTCTTATTGAACCTCCGGTGAACCGGTGGGCTGATATCGGTGATGGAAAAACGGAGTTCGAACGGCGGACGGCCGTCCTTAAAACGGAATGTCCGCCTCAATCCTCGGGAGAGACGGGACAGGAGATGTTGAGGCGAAGCTTTTCCTTGCGTTCGATCTGGACGATACGTCCGTCATGCACGATGATCTCGACCGCGCCGAAACGGAGGCCTTGCAAGGCCTCCAGGATCTTTTGGGCTGCCGTGGACGACGTTTGCGAATCTTGATAAGGCAAACGGTTGTTGAAAGTCATAGCGAAAGCCTTGGCTGTTTTCCCGATCTGAAATTTTGGTTTCTGCGGTTCCGCGCTCGGGCGGTGTAACTCCCGTGTGGATGAGCAATCGGGTCTTACCCTCCGAGCCGTCGTTGGAGGCATGTTAACAGCGACGCTTAAAACTAAAAAGAATAAATAATACGAAAAATATAACCACCAAGAATAAAAGACATGACAAATCGCGCATGGCGGAAGCAAAGGCAAACGGGTGAGGAAGAGAAAGCAATCGGGGGGAATGGAATTAAAGAGACCAAGGTTTCCCGAAAAGGAATAAGATCCGGATTTTCGATTGAGCACCTCGAAAAACTTCGAGGTGCTCGTAAGGGGAGGGGATGCCCCGTCGTTTTCGGCCACGTAATTCCTTTTATTGAACAATCGGAAACTACCTTTAACAGGGTGTTGAAAAACGCATTCTGCATACGACATGTAGGTTAACAGTTCCGTCGTTGCCCACTACCTATGGTAGGAGCATCGAATTTTTCAACAGCCTGTTAATGGTAGGCCGGGATAAGCCTGTCCTGAGCAACGTCGAAGGGGCGAAGTCGTTCCCGGCGTGCGGCGTCAGCATAATCGCCGGACCAATTGGGGGCGAGGCGCAAAGCGGCGAGCGGGCAGGCTAGGCCCTTCGACCAGGCTCAGGACAGGCCCTTCGACTCCGCTCAGGACAGGCTTGCCGGCCGCCCCGCCCGCCTCACATTCGAGCACGTCCAACTGTCGTTTCTAGGATGATTCGGGATTTCCAAGGGTTCGAAGTCGGCTTCAGCTTCGCGCCAGAAAATCGCTCGGTTACGCTTTCCGTCGTGCCGGAGGCCGTTTGGCGGGTGTGGCAGCAATCGGGTTCGCTCGGCAAAGGCCGAAAAGCCCCCAACCCTTGCGACGGCTTTCTGTGCGGGTAAAGGAGTGCCGGCGCGCGGCACCCCTGGGCGAGAGCATGGGCCGCCGAGCTTAAGGTTTTATGCCGATGAGCTTCCACCCACCGTCCGGCGAGAGATTCGCCCTGCTGGACGTACCCACGAACAGCGTATCCTTCGAAGGAACCATCGTCCTCACGCCGGCGATAGTGTCGGGATGTCCGAAGCCGGTTTTGGTCCACGCTTTCGCTTTGGAATTTGCGTCCTTGAAGAACCATAGGTCGGCACCGGGATACTCGGTCGGCTCGCCGTTAATTCCCGAATCCAACGTCCCCACAAAAAGCTTTCCGTCGAAAACCGCCATGGTCCAGGTGTAGACATTGGTGGGCACGTCGAAACCGGCCGCGCCGTAGAGCGGACTCACGCCCAGCTTGTTGGAAACGATCTCCCAGCTTTGGGTGGCGCCGTTGTATCGCGGCAATTCCGCTTCCCCGTACAGCAGTTCGATTTTGGGATTCCGAGCGAAATCGCGGCCTCGGAAGATGGGAATGGCTCGCCTGAGATTGTTTCGGGTCTCCTGAACGTTGCTGGGTTCTCCGTACGCGTCTACGAAGGCGCTGTAGACCGACCAGGGCGGGTTCATGTGACCCCAGTAGAGGTAACCGGCGAAGGAAGCCAAGTCGCCCACGCCTTGGGTCGAGGCGAGGACCTCGTCGGGTTCATAGTCCGTGACTTCCCACACTTTTGTCCAAAGACCGGCATGAAGAAGCCCCAGGCCTCCGTTGGGGATGGGCGGGCTCATCCATATTCCGGCCGGCGGCCGGTCCGTTCCGGCGATCACGCCGACGGAACTCGACAGCGTCGACGGTCGCCAGGTGCCCACGAACAGGCGTCCATCGTGCTCTGTGAGATTGACCGCATCGTTGTCCACCAGGCCCACCGTCGTGAAGCTGAAAGGGTCGTTCTTGTTTCCCGTCCAGCGCAGCACCTCGCCGCTGCCGCTGAGGGTTTGGACGCCGGTGTAGACGATGTTCTGCGCCGACACGAATTTGCGGATGTTGCTGTACCGTATGAAAGACCTCGAGCCGAGGTATTTGGGTGGATTCGCATCGGCATCGAAGGCGAACATATTGACGTTTACGCCGAGCCGACCCGGACCCGCGAGTATCACCAAGCCGTTGGACACGCCGACCGAACGCAAGCCCAGGGTTTCGTTGATGAGAGGATCGTTCGGCGTCGCATTGGTCTTTTGGCCCGTGACGGTGTCGTAAATCCAAACTTGCGGCGGCCTCCAGTCCCCCAAAAACGGGCGCAGAGGCGCGGGAACGCCAGGATACTGGCTCTGTCCGCCTTCGAGAACGTTGATGAGATTGCCTTTGGAATCACGAGTAAACTCGCAGTCCTGTAATCCGCCGCTTGCGGTTTGCCCGATGCCCGCGATATTGGCGCCCGTCCCGATCCAAACCTTGTCTTTCCATTTGCCCAGACCCCAAACGTATGCGTGGTTTCGCTTTGGGGTGCCGCTCAGGCACATCCCGTTTGCCGCGGCGACATAGGGGCCGCCGCAGGTACTCCAGCACTCGTCCGGGACGGCCATCGCGAGGACCTTGGTTTCCGCATGGGATACCGTTACGGCTGAATGAAGTATCGAAAGACACAAGGGAAAAACCGCTCGCCATTTGCACTTGATCATGTTAATACTCCTTGATTTTGCTAAGTGCATTTGTCCTATCTGCATGTTACTGCCCCAGCCCGGGCGGCGCTTGAATAAGCGTTGCGCTAGTCGCTCTATCAGTATCAACCTTCATCTTTGTTCTGGTACGTTAATTACCAGGCTCATGAAGCATCGAATGAACTTATCAGTGCGAAACCGGAAATCGATAAGCCATGAACACCGATTGCAAACAACAAGGAAACTCGGCAGATCAACGGTCTGCGCCACTTGGATTTCCGGATACTTTTCGTCGAAAAGCGGGAGAACGGATTAACCACTCCCCCGCTCGGATTATGTGACCCGCACGATACCCACGCGGGTCCTAGATATTACAGGGGACCTCGAAAAACCGCCTTCCCGGCGGTTTTTCTTTTCGCCAAGCCCAAACGCGGTTTGGGCTTGGCTTACGTTTTAACCCCTTACCTGGCTGAAAACGACGGAGCATCCCTGCCCCTTAGAGCGCCTCGAAGTTTTTCGAGGTGCTCAGCAGTTAATTCATGCTCTGCGTGGTAACTTGGGCAATGGTCTGAGTTGCGATACCCAGAACACTCAGGTTGATTCCAACCGACACGGGTACGGCCAGGTTGAGACACACATTCGCAAGATTGATCAAACCACCGTTGCAAGCTCCGCCTTCCACGGCCGCGAGCTGTTCTTCGCTCATCGGAGTCAAGTGGGACACCTGCCCCAAGGCCCGGAAGTCGGCGTCCGCGAAAGCAGAACCGGTAACCATCGCCGAAGACAATGCCGCAGCCAATGCATACGATTTCATAAGTCGAACTCCTTGTCTTGCATATTCAACGCTTTCCTTACGCTCGCGTCCGGCCCTCGAGTTCCTGCGACGCGAGAACATAGCTGCCAAATCCCTTTGGCTCGGGTCGTTTCCTTACGACCAACATTCGCAGTGCAGACCTCATGCCATCCTCGATGATTCGATTCGGCACAGCCCTATCCATTTGTTTTGCAAGTTATTTTTCAATGACCTGAGGGTTTTTGGGTTTTCCGCCGGGTTCTTAGGCTCTCGGGCTACCGATTTCCCACTCGGGAAATGTACGTTTTTGAAAAGCGCAGCCGAAAATCCTTTAGGCACGCATCGTTCAAGCTTATGTCCGTATTTTGGAAACGAGGTGAAACATACCTGCTCGATTTTCTTTTATCCGAAGGCTTATCGCCAATAATCCGGCTGAGAATGTTACGCCGCCGTCACAAGTTTATGACCTTGCGCCTGGGTATCTGCCGGTACAAACCGCCGTCGGTATATCGAAACGAACCCCAAATGGTCTGACGGCAGCCCTTTTCGCCAACATCCCTCCGTTTTCCGCATTCCCCGGCAGAATCCGTGCGATGGCAGAATGCCGCCTGATTTTTAACTTTTTGTAATCGACAACCGGCAAGCGAACGGAATGGTGATGCAAGCAATTGATCAAACGTGATCTTTTGAAAGTTGAGCCGATTTAACTTTTTGAAAATTCTTCCCGGTGACATCACGAAATCGAGAGCGCCTCGAAAAACTTCGAGGCGCTCTAAGGGGGCAAGGATGCCTCGTCGTTTTCGGCCACGTAAGGGGTTGAAAACGTAAGCCAAGCCCACACGGCGTTTGGGCTTGGCGAAAAGAAAAACCGCCGGGAAGGCGGTTTTTCGAGGTCCCCATTAAGAGGAAGCGGATATCGCTGATACGTGTAAAGCGTGGCGCGATTTCACGGTGGGTTGTGAAGGGTAATTCAACCTAGAAACGGCAGTGGGACGCGCTCGAGTGTGCGGCGGGCGGGGCGGCTGGCAAGCCTGTCCTGAGCGGAGTCGAAGGGCGGTTCGCTTCGCTCACCGCATTCTACTTTTCCGGTGCATCGAAGCGGTCAACTGCCGTTTCTGGGTTCAATGACGGCTGCCCGATGATCCGGACGAACGCGCACCGAGCATCCTTATGCCGCGAGCGAACAGGAGGCGTAACCGTCTGGAGCCGCCTTGAACGTGCGCAATTCATCTTAATGGGACAAACGGATCTGGATGTGTCCTGACCGTCAGATTCGTCGTGGCACTCGGCAGGAGATCGCTCCGTTCGGCAAAATCCTTTAAACGTGGCTCGGGATAGTCGCTTGCTCTCCCTAACTCCAGGGGATAGGTCACTAAACTTTCTTCTCCCGCTCGTCCAAGAACAAAGATGACGCCACCATATTCGTCCTTGAAATGCGCCAAACTCATGCGCAGGTTGCCGCGCCCCGGATCTGCGAGATAAACGCGATCCCCCGCGATCCCGCGCAATATCGCGAAATGGTGATAGCCGAACGGGTGTACGTAAACGAGGACGGGCGCGAGGAGTTGTCTGAGCTGATCGAGCTTCAGCTCGAAGCCGGCGGCGCGATAGCCTTTTTCTTCGGCAACCTTCTTGAGATCGAGCAGCGAAAAACCGATGCGCTTCTTATGTGCCCACTGTTCTTTCGTCAGATTGGCCAATATCGCGTTAAGGCGGGTCAAAATCTCTTGCTCGGAGGTATCTTCGCCGTAGTAATACCGCAGCAGCGTCGCCAACGCGGCCGCCCCGCACGAGTAATCGAGCTGCTGTTTGACGACATATTGGTCTCGGATCTCCTTTAATGTATGCCGTCTCGGTGCTGGGTCCTTTCCCGGATCGGCAAAGGCCGCTCGATCCGTAACGACACACAAAGCCAACACCGCCGTGGCCAGTCGGCTCACCTTTGCCATATCTCCCCACTCATATCCGATGCCGAAAGAGCGTCCTTTTATACCATACTCATCGGTACGCGAATAAGCCGTGACGGCCGGCTTTCAGGTGCAGGCCCGCGCCTTGCGGAACCGGGCAAGCGAAATCCTTCTCCCATCTACATGATCCGCTTCAGGTCTTTCCCGCTTGCACCGTGCGGGCAAGCTCAGCGCGTTTCCGTTGACCCGACTCCCTGCTAATGTTCGAAGCGAATCCGATCTCCGAGCACCTTTCGTCAAAAAGCGGGAAAACGGATCATCGGCTCCCCCGCTGGACCGATTCGGCCCGAATGCGTCGTTCGCGCGGGCCTCGATTTATCGCTAATTGATGCGTTGTTTCGTAACCTGTGCGATGGTCTGAGTAGCAACGCCCAAAACGCTCACGTCGATTCCTACCGTCACGGGTAGGGCTAGATTAAGACAAACGTTCGCAAGATTGATCAAACCACCGCCGCAAGCGCCGCCACCCCAGCTCCAGCCGCCAGTTGCTCTTCGTTCATCGGAGTCAGATTGGACGCCTGGCCTAAGGTCCGGAAGTCGTTGTCCGCGAAGACAGAACCGCTAACCATCAGCAAAGACAATGCCGCGGCCAGTGCATACGATTTCATAGTCGAACGCCTTGTCTTGCAGATTCAACGCTTTCCTTGCCGCCGCACGGCGTCGTCAAGCCGTGCGAAGCGAGGAGATAGCAGCCAATTTCCTTTTGGCTAAAGTCGTCTCCTTACGACCGATAATCACAATACAGGCTTCGCGCCGTGCTCGATGATTCGATACGGCTATATCCGTTTGTTTTGCCCATCATTTGTTTTCGCGCCTGACGGTTTTAAAGTGCTCCGGCGAGCCAGTAAGCTCCCGGCTGCCTATTTCGAGGTTTGAAAATGTAAGTTTTTGGAAAACGCAGGACAAAAATCCTTGCGATACCGGGTGTTTGACAGCGTTTTCAGCGGATTGCAAACCAATCGAAGCAGGCTTGCTGTAGCGCCCCTGATTGGCGGCATCGCCTGGATTGTTCGATCGAGTACGTGACACACCGGTCCTAAGGCGCTTACTCTGTCCGATCGGCCGGATCGAAAATCAAGCAACGGTATGTCCAAATCGATATCGAACCGTCCTACACGGCGCGTTTCGCCGCACCGTCGAAACAACAGCCCACTCGCGGGACTCCGATATCGGCCGACATTTAACGTTTTGTATGCAGTCTATGTCGGAAGGCTTCAAGATCAATATAAATAATCGATTTTACGATAATGGTTGCGATTCGATCGATTTACGTTTTTTGAACGGGCAAAGCCTTAGAACGGCTATGCAAAGCGAAAAAAAGAGCGCGTTTCGTCTCCAATCGGCGGCCCATCGTCAAAGCCGGTGACTGACCGCCGATCGCCTCCTCACTCAACCCGTTTCGGAAAGGAGAGCTCCTTTGGCGCTCCCGTCGATCACTCGTCGATCGCCTTGATTCTCGGCACGTGCCGGCCGCCTTCGAACTCGGTGGACAAAAAGGTTTCGACGATCTTCTTGGCCATGTCGAGGCTGATGATCCTTTGGCCCATGGCGATACAGTTGGCGTCGTTATGCAATCGGGTGAGATAGGCGGTTTCCTCGTTGAAGCAATAGCCGCAGCGGCAACCCTTGACGCGGTTGGCCACAATGGCTTCGCCGTTGCCGCTGCCGCCCAGCACGATCCCGCGCTCCACCTCACCGCTGGCAACGGCCACGGCGCAAGGACGGATCCACTTGGGATAATCGGTTCGTTCGTCGCTGAAACAACCGTAGTCTACGACCTCGTGGCCCAGTGAACTCAGCCAGGTACGCAGTTCCTCTTTATAGTCAAAACCTGCGTGATCAGAAGCGATACCGATCTTCATGATGACTCCTCAGTGGTGACGACGGGCATCAGCCCGCTCGGTTTTACAGGACAGAGCGCGGGAAAGCGTAACGCTTTTGATGGTAGTGCGAAAAGTTATCCGCGTTCATTCGCGGTCGCCGGCGGCTTTCAACACCTCCAGCATTTCGCGGTGGATCAAGCCGTTGCTGGAAACGATGCGGCCGGTACTCAAGATGTCGTCGCCGCCGTCGAAATCGGTGACCGTACCGCCCGCCTCGCGCACCAGCACGATGCCCGCCGCGATGTCATGCGGCTTGACCTTCATCTCCCAGTGGCCGTCCATCTGCCCGGCTGCCGTGTAGCACAAATTGAGAGCGGCCGAGCCGATGCGCCGCGTAGCCTGTGCGGTACGTTGGAAGGCGAGAAAATTTTTCATGTTGCTGTCGCTGGTGTGGGTGTCGTAGGAAAAACCGGTGATCACCAACGCGCGATTCAGCACCGGTGTTGCCGACACGTGGATCGGCGAGCCGTTGCGCCTAGCCCCCAACCCCCGCGCGGCGGCGAACATTTCATCGGCAATCGGGTTGTAGACGACGCCAAGCGAGGGAACGCCGTCGATCAGCAAGCCCAGTGATACGCAGAACATGGGAAAGCGGTGCGCGAAGTTTACCGTGCCGTCGAGCGGATCGATATGCCACATGAAGTCCCGAGCGTTCGACTGGACCTCCCCAACTCGGTATGCCCCGCCCTCTTCTCCGACGATCTGGTGAGACGGAAAGCGGCGACGCAGTTCGCCGACGATGAACTTCTCGCTGCGAACGTCGTATTCGGTGACCGGATCGATATCGCTGGTCTTGAACTTAAGCGCCGCAACGCGACGGTCTTCGAACCCTTCGCGAAGAATGGCTCCCGCACCGCGCGCGATCGTGACGGTGGCATCTAGGATCTCGGTAAGTATGGGATCGGTCTGTTGCATAGTTGCCTGCCGTTGACGAAGACTAGCGGGCCATTCTACATCAGACGGAAAAAGAGCCGCAGCCCGACGGTCTCTGCGGCTCATGGCAACGAAGAAGCTATTCCCTACAACTGCGGAAGGATCGCCTCGGCGCTCGAAACCTCGAACTTGCCCGGCGCCTCGACGGCCAGATGGGTCACGACGCCGTCGTCGACCACCATCGCAAAACGCTGGCTGCGCACGCCCATGCCTTTGGCGGTGAGATCGAGCTCGAGCCCGAGCTTACGGGTATATTCGGCGCTTCCGTCGGCCATCATGCGCACCTTGCCGCCGGCATTTCGCTCCCGGCCCCACGATGCCATCACGAACGCGTCGTTGACGGCCATGCACCAGATTTCGTCGACATTCTTGGCTTTCAGTTTGTCGAAATTCGCGATATAGCCCGGCAGATGCTGTGCGGAACAGGTCGGCGTGAACGCCCCCGGAACGCCGAAAATCACGATTTTCTTACCCTTGACGAACTCGCTGACGGACAAGGGCTGAGGCTTCATCGGACAGCCAGTCGCTGAATCGAATTCCGTAGACTCGTAAAGCGTGCCCTCGGGAAGGCGGTCTCCAACTTTGATGGTCATGGCATCACCTTGGATGGTTACAGTGGAAGATGGCGAGAAATCAATGTCCAGGCCATAAACGACCAGGCCGCGCCGGTGCGGTCATGGTGTCTCGGATGGAGACAATCACCGCGTCCTGAGACATTACCCTTGAAACAGCCGTTGACCGCTTCGATGCGGTAGAAACGCCGCGAGGACTCCGACCGGCTTCCCTTCCGCCGATTTCACCGTTTTGGTGAAGCTGCTACGTGCCCGATTGCACGGCGGATAGGCCAGCTGTCGACGGTACTCCTTCCCGCGGGAGACGACCCCGCTGCGCCGCGTCTGCCGCCATGCGAGCACGTCCAACCGCCGTTTCAAGGATTATGATATCTACACCATTTCCTAGCTCATAAAAATAAGGGGAGAACCTATGAACGACCGAAAACTCCGTTGGGGCATACTCGGCGCGGCGCGCGTCAACGAACGGCTGATGCCCGCCATCGTCGAGGCGGCGAACGCCGAACTGGTCGCCATCGCCAGCCGCCGTCCCGGAGCCGCCGCCGAGACACTGGCGAAATACGCCCCGCAACAACAAGGAGTCCGGACTTACGACAATCTCGAAGCGCTGCTCGACGACACGGACGTCGAGGCCGTTTACCTGCCGCTCGCCAATCGCGAACATGCCGAATGGACGCTGCGTGCGGTCCGTCGCGGCAAGCACGTATTGTGCGAGAAACCGATGGCGTTGACCGTCGCCGACATCGACGCGATCGAGGCGGCGGCACGCCAGCATAAGGTGACCGTGATGGAAGGTTTCATGTACCGCTTCCACCCGCAGCATGAGCGGGTGTGGGAACTGATTCGCTCCGGTATCATCGGCGACATTCGTTCCGTCCGCGCGACCTACTCTTTCATGATGCGCCCTGCGCGGCTGTACCGCCTGGCGGAAAGCGTGGAGCGGGGAGGCGGCGCGATGTGGGACATCGGCTGCTATGCGATTCATTCGGCCCGCATGTTTTTCGAGGAACCCGCCGTTGCCGTGACGGCGATCGCGAAATATGTCGAGAGCGGCGCGGATATCACGACCAGCGGCGTGATCGATTTCGGAGAGGGCAAACATGCCCATTTCGATTTCAGCTTCGAACGGGCGCGGCGCTCGGAATACGAAATCATAGGCACCAAAGGCGGTCTGAAATGCCATACCGTGTGGCAACTCCCGGGCGATGTCCCAGTGCTTTCGTGGTGGACCGAGGATGGGCGTCAATGTGAGGAACGTCTGCCCGCGGCCAACCATTTCACGCTAGAAATCGAGCATTTCAGCGAATCCGTGTTGACCGGAAAGGCGCCACTGCTTTCGCTTGACGATGCAAAAACCAACTGCCGCATCATCGTCGCCGCACTTGAGTCCGCGGCTCACGGGCGAACGGAAAAATTGGCGCCATGACGCTCCGGCGCCCCAGCCCGATCGTTCGAACAAAAGAGCTGGGCCAGGTACGAACCTATGCCTTTGGCGCGCGTTGCGGTCGGTCCCCTGTACGAAGGGAAGCGTCGGCGATCATGGTCGTCGTGCAGTGAAACGCCACGAGTGCGGTCGAAAAAGAGCTCAGACTATACTTCAGTATTCGAGCCGTCTGGATCTTGAGGAAAGAATTCTATGGATAACCGTATAGATTCTCCTGGACTAACGACCCTGAATAAGGTCAAAGTGGCGGTCGGCGATCTGAGGATCGGGATGTACGTATGCGACTTGGATCGCCCCTGGCTCGATTCGCCTTTCTTGTTTCAGGGATTCGCGCTTGCCACGCAGGCGGATATCGAGGCCGTTCAGAAAATATGTAAATACGTCTACATCGACAGCTATCGAACAAAATACCCGGAAACCAGCAACTCGCCCCGGCCGATCAAATCGTCGCGCCTATCGTGGACCGCCGCCCCGCCGGAAAAGCGGGTATCCGTCGAACGCGAAATCGACCGCGCTCAAAATACCCACATGCAGACGAGCAACCTGGTCAAGACATTCATGGACGCCATTCGCTTCGGTCGGGGCGTGGATATCCGGCTCGCGAAGGACGCCGTTTGCGAATGCGTGGACAGCGTATACAGAAATCCCGACGCCATGCTGCTCCTGAGCCAGCTCAAGAATCGTGACGAGTACACCGCTCAGCATTCTATGAACGTGTGTATCTTCTCGATCGTACTTGGGCGTTATTTGGGCATGTCCATTCCAGAGCTTCGGAACCTCGGTTTGTCCGGACTCATGCACGACATGGGCAAGATGAGAGTGCCTCTGGAAATCCTCAACAAGCCGGGCCGTCTCACCGATGAAGAAATGACTTTGGTGAAAGCTCACACCGTGCACGGCCGGGACATACTCATGTCCTCGCGCGGCGTCTATCCGGGCGCCATCGATGTCGCATACGAACATCACGAAAACCTCGACGGCACCGGTTATCCCAACGGCCTCACCGATGATCAAATCATGCCGTACACCCGGATCGTCGCCGTCGCCGATACCTACGACGCCGTAACCAGCGACCGTGTGTACCAGTCAGGCCGTACTCACATGGACGCGATCGCGATTCTCAACAGCGAGAGCGGAAAACGTCTCGATGGAGCCTTGGTAACGAAGTTCGTCGAATGTCTAGGCACATTCCCCGCAGGCAGCCTCGTCGAAACGAGTAACGGGGAAGTCGCTCTGGTCATCGAGGTCAACCCTCGGCAAAAGCTCCGACCAAAAATGATCATGCTGCTCGACGCGGACAAAAATCCGCAACCCCATCGTATCGTCGACCTGGCTAAAATGGACCTGGACCCCTGCGGGCAGCCCTATCGAATCAAGACCATGCTGAAAAACGGGAGCTATAACATAGACATCAAGCAGTACCACGAACAGGGGCTCATCCAAAAGTCGGTCGGGTAGATAAGCCCTGCCTGTCCGGGATGCATCCGTCTCTGGGCTGCGACGGATAGAACCCTGCTAGGCCGTTTCGCTGGATGCCGCTTCGGTGGTTTTGAGAAAAAGGTGACTGGGGTTGACGCAGTACTGAACGTTGCACTTGTGACAAACGCACTGGCCGGTCGGAATGTGTCCGAAATGGACTTCCCAGAAGAATCGGTCCGGGCGCATGCTTTCCCACTCCGCGTTTATACGCTCCCCATCCGCTTGCGCCGATCCTATCCATATCCAACATCCGGATTCGGTCACAGGAACGACAAAGTCCATCAGTTTCTCAAGCGAAATTCGATCGTCCATAATCGCGCTCCGTTTCTGAACCGTTTCACAATCACAAATTCAACGCGCATTTGTCAACGGCAAAATCTGCTTTTGCTTTCTTGAGATTTTGGGTATGATCAGTTTGCGATGATTGGATTGTGAAACAATTGGGCCTTTAGTTAATTGTTTTTACACAAATCCTAGCATTTCGAATCAGTTACGGTTTCCGTTTTCGCACGTAGAAGCTTTGGGTTGAATATGGACCGGCGATCTTAAGCTTCGAAGTCTGATTCGTCGCACCTAGGGAAAGGATTCATCACAATGGAGGTGAACGGATGGAAACGCTTATCGCTATTACGCCGGCGCACTGCCTCGATCCGCAGATCGCCGTCGCGGCCTTGAGAGCCCAAGGCATAGGGATCTTGGATTTGGGCTACCGGGATATGCCAGATGCACTGCCGTCGGCATTGGACAGGTTGGCATCCGCAGCCGACGAATCGGTACAGTGGGGAATCCGCTGGGACATGCTGGGATCGCCTGCGCGAGACCTGGCCCGACTTTCCGACCGCCTTCCGTGTCAAGTTCCCATCCTCGTGCTCGCGGGTCAGAGCCCCGCCGAATTGACCGCTCTCAAGAAGCGGGTCAAATCCATCGCCCGCCGGGTTTTCATCGAAGTCTACGATCTCTCCTCGGCGGAGGCCGCTATTGCCGCCGGCTGCGACGGCCTGATCGTCAAAGGTCACGAGGCCGGCGGATCGGTCAGCCGCCATTCGAGCTTCATTCTGTTGCAGGAACTCAAGGGACGCCTGAGCATTCCTTATTGGATCCAAGGCGGCATCGGGCCGCGCAGCGCCGCTGCGGCGGTGCTGGCCGGCGCGAGCGGCGTCGTATTGTGCGAGCAGCTGTGGCTGACCGATGAAAGCCCGCTCGTGCGTTCGAACCAGCGTGGCATGTGGAGCCAGTTGGACGGCAGCGAGACCGTTCTGCTCGACGAGGAAGAAGCGCCGTTCCGCCTGTTCGCCCGATCTGGACGCAACAAGCTCCAAGAACTGGAGCAGCGGATTGCGCGGGGTGAATCCTGGCGCGACCTCCTGGTACAGCACCTTAGGGAAACCGACGATGCGCTGCTGCCGCTGGGCCAGGACATCGCCTTCGCGGCTCCATTGGCCAAGCGCTATGGTACCGTCGGCCGTATTCTCACCGCGGTCAAAGAAAGTATGGATTCGCTGATCGGGCAGGCACACTCGCACAAAGCGCTGGCTGCCGATTCGCCCCTGGCGCGCAAGCACCGCACCCGGTTTCCTATCGTTCAGGGGCCGATGACGCGAGTCAGCGATACCGCGCCGTTCGCGAAGGCGGTAGCGGAAGCGGGAGGGCTTCCGTTTCTCGCCCTGTCGGTCATGCGTAAACCGCAGGTACAAACCCTGCTGAGCAGCACCCGCGCCATCCTGGGCGATAAGCCCTGGGGCGTAGGACTGCTCGGCTTCATGCCGCTGGAGCTGCGTCAGGAACAGCTCGACGTGATCCGTGAGATCAAGCCGCCCTTCGCCATCATCGCCGGCGGACGGCCGAGCCAAGCGCGCGAACTGGAAGCGCTCTCGATAACCACCTACCTGCACGTGCCTTCGCCGGGCCTGCTCGGCAGTTTCCTCAAGGAAGGGGCCCGCAAGTTCATTTTCGAGGGCAGCGAGTGCGGCGGACACACCGGCCCCCGCACCAGTTTCATCCTCTGGGAATCGGCCATCGAAGTCCTGACCACGGCAGAATTGAACGATCCGGAATCGGTTCAAGTGTTGTTCGCCGGAGGAATCCACGACGAGTTGTCGGCCGCGATGCTTTCGGTCCTGGCGGCTCCGCTCGTGGCGCGCGGCATGAGCGTCGGCGTACTCATGGGCACCGCCTACCTGTTCACCGAAGAAATCGTCCGTACCGGAGCGGTCGTGAACGAGTTTCAGGCCCAGGCGATCGCTTGCAAGGAAACCGCCTTGCTGCAATCCGGTGTCGGCGTCTATACCCGCTGCGCCAAGACGGAATTCTGCGACGAGTTCAACCGGACCCGGCGCGAGCTGAAAATGGCCTTGGAATCCGAAGAGCGCACGTTGAAGGTTCTGGAGCTGCTCAACATCGGCCGTCTCCGCATTGCCTCCAAAGGCATCGCTCACAACAGCCAGCCCGGGGCGGCCGGCGCCGGCGAGCGCTACGTCAAGGTGAATGTCCAGACCCAGCGGCGCGAAGGCATGTACATGCTCGGGGAAGTCGCGCGGCTCAGAAACAAAACGCTGACCATCTCCGACCTCCATGCCGCGGTCGCGACGGGCAGTCAGGAACTGCTCACGAGCGCCATCGCGCGGGCGGAGAAGAAACATCGGACCCGGCCACCGCGCGACGATATCGCCATCATCGGCATGGCTTGCCTGATGCCTGGAGCCGGCGATATGAGGCAGTATTGGCAAAACATCCTGAGGCGGGTGGACGCGATTCGGGAGGTCAGCGACGACCGCTGGCGCCCGGCCGATTTCTTCGATCCCAAGCGGGGCACGCCCGACAAGATCTACTCGAAATGGGGCGGTTTCATCGATGACGTTCAGTTCGACCCCACGGTCTTCGGCATCCCCCCGGCTGCCCTGCGCTCCATCGAACCGATGCAGCTCCTCGCTCTGGACGTCGCCAAGCGCGCTCTCGAGGACGCCGGGTTCGACCGCCGTTCCTTCCCCAGGGAGCGGACGTCGGCCATCTTCGCAGCGGGCGGAATGAACGACCTCGGCACGATTTATATCTTCCGTACCTTGCTGGCCCATTATCTGCCCAAGGTTCCGGGGTTGCCGGAAGCCACCCGGAAACACATCATGGAGACGCTTTACGAGCACGAACTGCCCGCCTGGACCGAGGACTCGTTCCCGGGCTTCCTCGGTAATGTGGTCGCTGGACGCGTGGCGAACCGCCTGGATCTCGGCGGAACCAATTTCGCGGTCGACGCCGCCTGCGCCTCGTCTCTCGCGGCGTTGGACGTGGCGATCAAGCAGCTTCGAAGCGGCGACGCGGATGCGGCCCTGGTCGGCTCCATCGACGGCACCAACAATGCCGTGGCCTTCATGGCGTTTGCCCAGACCCATGCGCTTTCGCCTCGCGGAAAATGTAGACCCTTCGACGACGGCGCCGACGGCATCGCCATCGGCGAGGGCGTTGCGGCCATGGTACTCAAGCGGCTGCGCGATGCCGAACGCGACGGCGATCGCATCTATGCGGTCATCAAGGGTATCGGCGCCTCCAGCGACGGGCGCAATCGCAGCTTGACGGCACCCCATCCGCAGGGCCAGGTGCGCGCGCTGCGCCGCGCCTACGAGGACGCCGGTGTGGATCCGTCGACAGTCGGTTTGATCGAAGCTCATGGCACGGGTACGGCGGTCGGCGACAAATCGGAAATCGAGTCCATCAATACCGCTTTCGGCGAAAGCAATCCGGTGCCCCAGTCCTGCGCCATCGGTTCGGTGAAATCGATGATCGGCCATACCAAGGTCAGCGCCGGCTTCGCGGGGCTAATCAAGGCATCCCTCGCTCTCAAACACCGCGTTCTGCCGCCCACTCTGGGTGTCGAAACGCCAAATTCGCGCGTAGATTTCACGAACAGTCCCTTTTATATCAATACCGAAACCCGGCCTTGGTGGGCTCCCCCCAACGGCCATCCGCGGCGTTGCGGGGTAAGTGCCTTCGGTTTCGGCGGTACCAATTTCCATGTCGTGTTGGAAGAATACGGCGGCGACTACCGGGACACGGATATCATCGATCTTAACCCCCGTGACGCCGAACCTTTTGTTTTGTTTGGACCCACCCGTTCTCACATCGTTCAAAAAACGGAACGCCTGCAACAGGGGCTGGAATATCCGGAACATCTCGATCCGGCCCAATTGGCGTATTCGCTGCAAATGGAGCAGGCCAAAGGGGGAGCGGATGCCGGCACCCGGACCTGCCGGCTGGCCGTAGTCGCCGCCTCGGCGGCGGATCTCAAGCAGAAGCTCGATTGGGCTCTGCGCGAACTGCGCGACGGCAACAAGACGGAGTTCAAGCATCCTCAGGGCATCTACTATCGCGAGTCCGGCGCCGCGGGCGGCTTGTGCTTGATGTTCCCGGGCCAGGGGTCGCAGAAGATCAACATGCTGCGCGATCTTGTCATATTCCTGCCCGAACTGCACGGTTTCTTCGAGCGGGCCGACGCCCTCCTCGCCGAACGCCTGCCCCAGCCGCTGTCCCGATTCATTTACCCGCTGCCGGTGTTCAGCGACAAAGAGCGGGAACGGCAACAGAACGCGTTGAACGCGACGCAAGTTGCGCAGCCGGCGCTCGGTGCGACCGAACTGGCGGCGTTCGAATTGCTCAAGAATTACGGTGTCCGTCCCGACTTCACGGCCGGCCACAGCTACGGCGAATACGTCGCCCTCTGCGCCGCCGGCGCTCTAGGCCGCGACGATCTGATCCGCCTTTCCGAAATTCGCGGGCGCATCGCCGCCGAAGCCGGGCAAAGCTCGCAAGGCGCGATGGCGGCCGTGGACGCCGATGGTGCCCGCGTCGAAAAGCTGATCGCCGAACACGGCCTCGCGGTCAGCGTCGCCAATTTGAACGCTCCGGACCAGACCATCATCGCCGGTTCGGCCGAAGCCGTGGACGCCGCGGCGGCAGCATTGACCAAGGCGTCTCTGCGGGTAACCAAGTTGCCGGTAAAAGGCGCTTTCCATTGCTCCGCCATGGCGGAGGCGAGCGCCGCGCTCGCTGCCGAGTTGACGAAAATCGAATTCCGCCCTCCCGAGTTTCCGGTCTTCAGCAATATCACGGCCGACCGCTACCCGCGGGAACCCGCGGAAATCCGGGCATTGCTCGCCCGCCATGTGGCCGAACCGGTGCGTTTCGTGGATGAAGTGAACCGGCTCTACGAAGCGGGGGCGCGGATTTTCCTGGAGGTCGGTCCCGGCCTAGTGCTGAGCGGCCTGGTCGACCGGATCCTGACCGACCGGCCGCACGCCACTCTCGGTATCGATGCGCCGGGCCGCCCCGGCTGGCTGCAGCTCGCGCATCTTCTGTGCCAGCTGTTCGCGCTGGGCGTACCGGTACGCTTCGAAACTTGGTTTAAGCGTCGGGGATTGAAGGAGCTTTCGTTGGCCGAACTGTTCGCTTTGGCACGGGCGAAAGCCAATCCCGGCCCCTTGGTCTGGCGCGTCAATGGCGGTCGCGCGGCACCCTGGCGTGAAGCCGCGGACACGTCCAGGAATGTCGTGTCCTTGCCGACAGGATCGAAAGTTCCCGCGCAGGTTGCTCAGGGTACGAGCACGCGCCCATCCTTGGCTCTGGTCCAAGATTTTCCAACCACTACAAGGAGGTATTCCATGGCGACCCATGAAGTTTCGAACACTACCAGTCCGGCGATGGGACCCCCGCCGGAAGGGACGCCGGCGGTGTCGGATTCCCGATTCGCGTTGATCCAGAATTGCGTTGCCCAACTCATCGATCTGCAGCGCGAGCAGCAAAGAACTTTGTGCTCCTTCCTGGATTTTCTGCACGCCAATCTCGCGGGCGTACCTCTGCCCGCGCAGCAATGGACGACGTCATCGACCGAGGTCTCGGCGATGGCGGAGGCACAGCCCGTTGCCACGGCGGCCGTATCCGGCGGAGCGGTTTTGAACGGCGTGCCGCCGGCGCCCGTCTTGCCGCTGCAGCTTCGTACCGGCGGCCCCGGCGAAGCGGCGGGAGAAAGGCCGTTTTCGGTAGTTCCGACACCGGTCGTTCGTACCGGGGGGCCGGTTCCTTCCAGGGCCAACGGAAGCAGTGAGGCGGCACCGCTTACGGCCGTGAAGACGGCCGTTCCCGGCGGCAGCGGCCTCGCGCCCACGGACCAGTTCAAGGCTGATCTGCTCCGTTCGGTATCGGAGCGCACCGGTTATCCGGAGGACATGCTCGATCTCGATGCCCACATGGAAGCCGACCTCGGCATCGATTCCATCAAGCGGATCGAGGTGTTCAGCGCCCTCAAGGATCATCACGACCTGTTGGAAGGAAGGGACGAGGAAACGGTGCTCGAGGAGTTGTCCGGTCTCAAGACCTTGAACGAGATCATCGCCTGGTACGATCGGCTGCGGGACTCGAAACCACAGGCAGGAGGCGCGGATTTCTCAAAAAAATCGCAGACTCCACCATCGATGTCGCCGGTTGAGGTGGTGGAGTCCAGCGCGTACGCAGAACAACCGGACCCTGTGGAATGCTATGTTCTGAAACCCGTTCCCGCTCCGCTCGAAAGGACTGCGCTCTCAGCTCCTGCTCTTCCGTCGACGATGGTGTTGTTGGGACGCGTCTCCGAGCTCAGCGAGGCTCTCCGCCAAGCACTGAACGGAGCCGGCTATGTGACACGGCAGCTGGTTCCGTCTAGGGAAACCCGTGCCGTGGACGATGATCGCCTGGAAGTCGACCTATCCTCGCCCAAAGGCTTGGGAAGTGTACGTGAATTCCTTAGATCCGGCGGAAAACCCCTGGGTGGGCTGATCAGTCTTTTGAGTGCGGAGGCGCCAGAAAGCGCCGAGAAAGATCGTTCCTCGGACGCTCGGGTCTTGTTTCTGACCTTGAAAGCCCTGGAACAGGACTTCAAGGAGGGTGCTCGGTCCGGCGGCGGCTGGCTGATCAATCTGACCGTCCTGGACGGACAATTCGGCCTGAAACGCTCGCATCCCTTTGCGGCGGAGCGGGCGGGCACGCTCGGGGTGGCCAAGTGCGCGGCCCGCGAATGGCCGAATCTCAAGGTGAAGTGTATCGATCTCGATCCGAATCTCGGGACCGGCGATTGGGTCGGACGGGTCTTGACCGAATTGCGCCACGACGATCACACCTTGGAAATAGGCTACTCCGTCGAAGGTCGCTGGCGGCTCGACCTCGAACCTCGCCGCAACCACGGCACGATACGGCCGGAACTCGAGCTGGACGCTGGCGCCGTTCTTTTGGTCACGGGTGGGGCTTACGGCATTACCGCGGACATCGTTCGCGGCTTGGCGCGAAACCGGAGCCTGAGGCTGGTGCTGGTGGGGCGGAGTCCGCTGCCGGAACCGGAATCGCCGTCCACCCGTGATCTCGTCGATCCGAATGCGCTTCGGCAATTTTTGATCGGCGAAATGCGGCGTAGGAGCGGCAAGGTCAAGCCCGCCGCGGTCGAAGCCGAACTTCGACGGATTCTCAAGGAACGGCAGATCCGCGCCAACCTGGCCGCGCTAAAGGATGCCGGCGCGGAAGTCGACTACCGTGCCTTGGACGTGCGCGATGCCGCCGCCTTCGGACGACTGATCGACGGCATTTACGAGCGCTTCGGACGAATCGATGGCGTGCTCCACGGCGCGGGTGTCATCGACGACAAGCTGATTCGCGACAAGACGCCTGAATCCTTCGACGCGGTCTACGACACCAAAGTCGTCTCGGCGCTGACCCTGGCCCGCAAGCTGGACCCAGCGAAGCTGAAATTCCTGGTGTTCTTTTCCTCGATCGCCGGCCGGTTCGGCAACACAGGCCAATGCGATTACAGCGCCGCCAACGAGGTCTTGAACAAGCTGGCCGACCGGCTCAGCGCGGAATGGCCGGACGTCCACACCGTTTCGATCAACTGGGGTCCTTGGGATTCCGGCATGGTGAACGACGAGTTGCGCAAGCTGTACGCTTCCCGAAACATACGCCCAATCCCCGTGGAAACCGGGGTACGGCACTGCCTGGACGTGTTGGCACGCTGCGACCGGCGGGAGCCGGAACTGGTGGTCACTGCCAGTCTCGAAGCCATCGCCGGGCTCGGACGTACGACGTCGCGCGAAGGAAACGTGCGGCCCGAGACCGATTCGACCGTCTTGACGCCAGCGGTGGCTTAATGATCGAGCAAGCATCCGACCGCACTGGCTGGTGAACCGGAAAAAGGAGTTAACGGAGCACATGGATATGGCAACAAACCTACACAATGCGGTGTTGGCGGATTTCACCCCGGTGCGGGTGTCGAAACCGGTCCCGCAGCGTATAACCCTCGAACTTTCGGCATTCGGTTTCGCCAAGGCCTATTGCCTGAACAACGGCATCGACGATAAGGAAGGCTTTCGCCGGGTTTACAGGGAAGTGAAAGAGAAGTTCGACAAATACGCGCTCTCGCCTTCTCATATCAAGCGCCGGCAGCTGGTGTTCTTTCCCCGCCTCACCGATATTCGCTTCGCGGACGGCGAGTTCGTGCTGGCCGACCCCGAGTTCGAGCACTTGCAAATATTCAAGGACAAGAACGACCCCAAGGGAATCGATCTCAAAGCCCGGCACGAGAGTTACGGCAAGGTGGTCGCCGGATGCCTGAGTCAGATGTACGACGACAGAGCCGAGGCGCCGGATGACGTCATTCACGTGACCTGTTCCGGTTATCTGGCGCCCAGCCCCGTCGAGCGCATGGTGGCGAATAAGGAATGGTTCAACACCACGGTCACTCACAGCTATCACATGGGTTGCTACGGTGCCTTTCCCGCCATCAAGATGGCCCACGGCTTCCTGTCGTCCTCCCGATTTTCGGTAACGCCGCCGAAGGAGCGGGTAGACATCATCCACACCGAGTTGCTGTCCATGCACAACAACATCGAGGATTTCCGCGCCGAGAACATCATCACCATGACCTTGTTCGCGGACGGATTCATCCGCTACTCGATGTATCCGGAAGAAGTCGTGCGGGAGAAGAGACTTCCGGGCTTCAAGATCCTGGCGTTCAACGAACATCTCCTGCCCGATTCGGCCGAAGACATGACCTGGGTGCCGGGTGCCCATCAATTCCATATGACGCTGTCGGTCATGGTGCCCGTGGTCCTCAAGAAGCATGTCCGCTCCTTCGTCGAGTCCTTGTTGCGTCGGCTGGACATCGATTTCGAAACGGAAAAGGACAGGCTGACCTTCGCCATCCATCCGGGCGGACCGAAAATCGTTGAACATATCCAGGACGAGTTGCGTTTGCGGGAAGACCAGGTGGCGATCAGCAAGGAGGTATTCCGCGAAAACGGCAATATGTCTTCGGCGACGGTGCCGCATATTCTGAAAGCAATCCTGGACGAAAAGGCTATTCCCAGCGGAAGACGCATCCTGGCCTTAGGTTTCGGGCCGGGGCTCACGATCACCGGCCTCGTTTTGGAGAAGATCTGATCATGAAGGAACTATCGAGCCACGCCATGGAAAGCGATTTTCTGCCGTTGATCGGGCGGGTCTACGAAGTCGAGTCGTTGAGAATGCTCGAAAATCCGGAACCCTCCAGAGTCGATTCGGCGGCACCCGAGTCGGGGAGCACCTTCGACCAGGCACCCGCAGAGCAGGCTTGGGTCGGACAGACGGCGGAACGCGGCGACGAGCCCGTGTTGCCCTTCATCGGGCGCATTCTCGAGCATGTGCCCGGCCAGGCCATCGTCGTGGAGCGTGAATTGACCCTGGACGAAGACCTGCACCTCGCGGATCATGCTTTCGTCCACGCGCCCGGGGTGAAGCCGCTGTTCGCCTGCCTGCCGGTCGTTCCCATGACGCTGAGCCTCGAAATCCTGGCGGAAACCGCCGCCTGCCTCGCGCCCGGCTACGGGCTGATCGGCTTCGAGAACGTCAAGGCCACGCGCTGGATCGAACTGGTCGATACCGACCGCCTTAGGCTTCGGATCACGGGCCGGCTCGATCAGTGGGATGGCGAGCGGAACACCGCCCATATCGCCGCCGCCATCCATGTTGAGAACCAGGCTACTCCGGCGATCCAAGCCCATGTCCTGTTCGCGCCCCACTATCGTCTCGACCTCGAGCTCAAATTCACGGAGTTGACCAACCCCTATCGCTATCCCCGGAGCGCCGAGGAAATTTACCGTGAGCGCCATTTGTTCCACGGGCCGGTCTATCAATGCCTGGTCGGGGAGATCGTTCTGGGGAACCGGGGCGCGGCCGGCGAATTGGTGGTGCAAGCGCCCGAGATCATGTTCCGGACCATACGAAAACCCCAGTTCCTGATCGAACCCGCACTGCTGGATGCGGTCGGACAGCTGATCGGGATTTGGGCCATGGAAAGGGAACGCTACGTCTTTCCCATCAGCGTCGGCAAGCTCGAGCTGTATAGGCCTACCCCGGCGCCCGGAACGCGGTGTCCCACGCGGATCGAGATCACCCGCGACGAAGGCAAGCTTCTTTTCGTCGACGTCGAGATTCAGGACGGCGCCGGCGCCGTTTGGATGCGGATCAGGGACTGGACCGACTGGAAGTTCCGCTGGGAGAAGCGACTGCTGAACTTCCGCCGACTGCCGACCCGTCATTTGCTGAGCCATGCGCTGGAGCTGCCGGCACTGTCGCCTGCCGCGAGCTGCCGGATGATCTCGAGCGAAGATATCGCCGGCTTCGACAGCTCGCTACTCGCGCGGTTTTGCCTGCATTTGGACGAAATGGAGACCTTTTCCGACATGCGATCGCACATACCCGGCCAGCAGCATTGGCTGCTGGGTCGCATCGCGGCCAAGGACGCCGCGCGCGAATGGCTGGCCCGGCAAGCGGGAACCGAGGAGATGCTGCACCCGGCCGCGCTGATCATTCGCAACGGCGAACAGGGACAGCCGGAGTTCGTCGCGCGCACCCCCGAGCTGAAGCGCGTACCGCGGCTCAGCATCAGCCACAGCGAGCATCGCGCCATCGCCCTCGCTCATGCGGGCCCCGTGGGCGTGGACATCGAACCGGTCCGCCCGCGCCCGCCGAGCTTCGTGGAAACCATGGCCGGCGAGGCGGAACGCTCGCTGCTTCGCGATTTAGATGGCGACGCCGACGAATGGATCACGCGTCTGTGGTGCGCCAAGGAGGTCGCCGCCAAGCTCCTGGGTCTTGGCATGAACGGTTCGCCCAAAGTCTACGAGGCGCAAGCCATGGGCGAGGACGGCCTGGTCCATATCGTCCATCGGGACAGCGGCCGAGCCACCATGGTCCGAACGGTGCGCCGGGAAGAGTTTGTGATCGCCTATGCCGGCGCCGCCATCGCGGAGACGGAGGCGGGACTCGCCTAAACGCCATCAACACACCAAGGGATCGACTCATGAGCAGGATTGGTGCGCCGCTGCTGGTAGAGCTGCGTCAGGTCGGAAAGATTTATCACCTCGGCGAAAGCCGTATCACGGCGCTCAAGGGCGTGAATCTGTCCATCCAGAGGGGCGAGTTCGTGGCCGTCTGGGGCCCTTCGGGCTCCGGCAAGTCCACCTTGTGCAATCTCATTGGGCTGCTCGACACCTGCTCCTCGGGCACGGTGCATTTCGAGGGTCAGGACGTGACCGCGCTATCGGACGACCAGCGTAGTGAGCTCAGAAACCGCGCCATCGGGTTCGTGTTCCAGAGTTTCAACCTGATTCCGGTGCTCTCGGCCCTGGAGAACGTCATGCTGCCTCTCCAGATTGCCGGCGTTTCGGCGGCGCGGGCAAAGCGGGCGGCGCGGAAGCGTCTGGCGGAAGTGGGGCTGGACGACCACGCGGCGCACCGCCCCGCCAAGCTTTCCGGCGGACAGCAGCAGCGCGTCGCGATCGCGCGGGCCCTGGTCACCGATCCGGCGCTGGTGATCGCCGACGAACCCACGGCCAATCTGGATTCCGAAAATGCCTTGAGGATCACCGAACTCATGCGGAGACTCAACAGCGACAACGGCACCACATTCGTGTTCTCCACGCACGATCAGCGTCTGCTGGACCGCGTGGAGCGTCAGATACTGATGCGGGACGGCGAGATCATCGACGATCGGTCGCCCGAGCAATCGGCCATGCGATTAGACCGATCGGTGCGCCTATGATCAGTTGGCTCAAACTCGCTCTACGAAATCTTTTCCGCAACCGGCGCCGTTCCCTTTTCACGATTTTGGCCATCGGCCTCGGCTTTGCGGCGGTCAACACGCTGGGCGGTTTCACCGCCTATATCTTCACCAGCCTCAAGGATTCCTACATCTACGCGCAGGGCAACGGCCACCTCAGCATTTTCAAAGCCGGTTTTCTGCAGGAAGGCAAGCTCGATCCGACCCGCTATTTGATCGACGAAGACGAGATGGCGCTCATTCACGATGTGCTCGCCCGGCATCCGGAAATCCTGGTGACGGCGCCTCAGCTCCATATCTCCGGCCTACTCAGCAACGGGAAAGTTTCGACGATATTCCTCGCCGCAGGGCGCGTGCCCTCGGCGGTGAGCAAAATCAATCGTCACGCCCGCGGGCTAGTGGGAAAAATCCAGCTGTTCGACGGCAAGCCGCTGGAGGACGACGTCATGCGCGGCGTGGGATTGAGCAGGGGACTCGCGGAACAGCTCAAGCTGGGCCTGGACTCCGATGCCGTAGCCATGGCGCCTACCGTGTCGGGTCAGATCAACGCGCTCGACGCCCAGGTGTTTCAGCTCTTCGACTCTCCGGTGGAAGCACTGGAGGACAAGCTCATGTCGGTTTCGCTCAAGTTTGCCCAAAGCCTCTATGACACCGGCAGCGTGGATCGCGTCACCGTGCTTCTGGAGAGCGACGAATTGACCGAAACGACGCGCACCCGGCTGGCCGAAGAACTGGCGGCGGAGGGTTTGAACCTAGAGGTCAAGACCTGGAACGAGCTTTCTACCTTTTATACCAAGGTGAAGCAGATGTTCGACGTGATCTTCCTGTTCACCTTCCTGATCGTGTTCACGATCGTCGTCATGAGCGTGATCAACACCGTCAGCATGGCGATCATGGAACGAACCCGCGAAATCGGCACACTGCGGGCGCTAGGCGTCAAGCGCCGCGGCATCGTCGGATTGTTCGCGGCCGAAAGCATGCTGCTCGGGACTCTGGGATCGCTGTTGGGCATGGTCCTCACCGTGATCACCTGGTCGGGCGTCGCACTCCTGAAGCCAACCTGGATACCGCCCCAGATCACTCGCCGAGTGCCTCTGGAGGTCTACCTGGTTCCCGACTACATGCTCTACAGCGTTCTGCTGCTGATCGTTCTATCGCTGGTCGCGGCCAGTCTGCCGGCGCGCGCGGCGGCGCGCATGCAAATCGTCGGCGCCTTGGGACATACCTGAACCAAACATGGAGGACACGATGAGAACGACGCTCTTGTTCGGAAGCCTGCTGACCCTGGCCGGCCTGATGTTCGCTTCGCCGTCCTCGGCGGCGCCCGACGTCAAGACGATACTGAGGACCGCCGATCAGTCGCGGGGAAACCTTCAGGGCATTTCCTGGGAAGTCGTGGTGGAGTCCGTCGAGAATGGGCGCACGGATTCCTTGAACTACGACATCAAGGCGCGCGGCTTCGACATCTCCGGCATCAGCCTCGCACCGCCGAAGTACAAGGGCAACAAGCTCTTGATGTCGAACAACAACATGTGGTTCTACAAACCGGGACTCAGCAAGGCGGTGCCCATTTCGCAGCGCCAGAAACTCATGGGCAACGCGGCCTACGGCGATATCGCCTCGACCAATTACGCGCAAGACTACGATGCCGTGCAATTGGCGGACGACAAGGTCGGCGACGAGGAGTGCTACGTGTTCGACCTCACCAGCAAGAACGACAAGACCACCTACGACAAAATCAAATACTGGATTTCGAAGAAACGCCTGGTAGGCGTGAAAGCGGAGTATTTCACGGTATCCGGAAAGAAATTCAAAATGGCCGAAATGGAATACGCCAATAAAGTGCTCGTCGACGGAAAAGAGCGTCCGTTCATCTCGAAAATCACACTGTACGACGAACTGATGAGCAAGGACGTGACCTATCTCAACCTCACCAAGCCCCGGTTCGAACCGCTTCCGGACTACGTCTTCAACCTCAATCTCTTTATGAAATGAAGAAAAACGGTGGACTCGCTTGGGGCCTTAGGATTTTTTTGATGTACAGCCTATCGGGAGCGGCAGCGGCCGACACCGAACCCGTGCTCGTATCGACCGGACCGGTGAGCCTTTTCGAAGAACTCGAGCGCGGCTTCTATTCGCGAATCAACGTGTTGGTTTTCGGAATTTTCCAGGAACCGGAAATGAATTCGCGCCTGAATCCCAATAATTTCCTGGAGATTTCCACTTACCAGGCATCGATCAACCCGCGCGTGGATCTCAACCTGGATTTTCGCCGGCTGGAACTCGGCATCAAGCAGCGCTTCATCTACCTCTGGCAGCGCTGGGACGAAGGGTTTCCGGAGGGTGAGGAAGACAGTCTGGCGCAGTTGTACACGAACGAGTGGTTCGCGCGTTATCGGGTGACGGATGAATTGTTCGTTTCCTACGGCCGCGAGAATCTCCAATGGGGACCGTCGGTGCTGTTGTCTTCGTCCAATCCGTTCAACAAGGAAAACGGACGCAACAACCCGAGGGTCGAAGTCCCCGGACTCGGTTATGCGCGGGCGGTGTGGATACCGAACTCCACCTGGGCGGTTTCGTTCATCGCCAACGCCGATAAAGGCCGGCTGGGACGGCAGCAGGGCTTCGGCCTCAGCCAGTCCGGATTCGCCGGCGGCTCGACCCATGCAGACGATTTTCAGCCCGCTTACGCCTTGAAGATCGACTGGACTGGGGAAGGAAAGTATTTTTCCGTCATCCCTTCGTACCGGGAGCACACCGGCTACCGGGTCGGATTTTTCGGCGGCTGGAATGTAACCGACGCGTTACTGCTTTATGGAGAGGGCGCCCACGGCGATTACGGCGACTACGAGTTGCTCGGAGGCGCTTCGTACACCTTCGAGACCGGCCCGACCGTCAACCTGGAATATTTCCATAACGAAAACGGTTGCATCGAGGACCGCATCGACCTGTGTTTCCGCCGGGGCGAAATCGACTCCACCGATCCCATGTTCCGCCAGGACTACATGATGCTCCAGTATTCGGATACCGAAGTGTGGAACGATTTCAACATCAACCTCCGGGTCATCCACAATTTGAACGATCAATCCAGCCGCCTGATCGGCATCTTCGAATACGAAGCCACCGACCATACGCTGCTGTACGTGATCGCCAACGGTTTTACCGGCTCCCGCGACAGCGAGTTCGGGAGCCTTTTGAACTATTCGTTCTTCGTGGGTGCCGCCTACACGTTCTAGCCATGAAAACAAGCTCAGCGCCCTCAACCGAACGCCATGAAACAGCAGCGAACTCAACCACGCCTCGTCATAACTTTCAGGAGACGCTCCGCATGAGTGCGAACCGCACTTTCGCCTTCGTCACCATCGGTAGCGGCTCTTGTAGGGTCCACCGTGCGCGACCTCATCCTCGCCATTCTCTCCGTGGACGCGGTTTCAAAGTCGCGGTCCATGGGATGACGGAGTGCAAGCCGGAGCTGGTGGCGGACGGAATCCGGCAAAGGATGCTCTGTCATGGCCTCCACTACCATTTCCGGCAGCCGTCCGAGATTCTGGATAAGAACGTCGGGCCGCTCCTGTTTCTTTTTCACGCGCGCGAGAGAGTTCGAGTCGCTCAGGGCGTGCCGGGCTATGTCGACGGGCTCTTGGAAAATCCCACGCGCTGCCTGCACCGCACACCGGATCCAGACCCCATGCTCGTGAAACGGCCGATCAAGTTCATCGCGCTGGATGGCGTCAGCCATCTCATGATGAGCTTCGCCGCGATTTTACCCGTCGCGCTGGCGGCCAAGGAAAATAGCGCCCGTCCTTTCGATTGGCTGGTGACCTTTCCCGGTTACGCGCGGAAGTTCGGGCTGCTTACCGAAAAGCCGGCGGACTGACGTTTAAGTCCTGGGACAGCGCCGACTTGGCGCGGAAGCTAGAGCAACTGCTTACGGACGGCATGACGCACCGGAAGCTGAGCGATCAGGCCCGCGACATCGCTGCGAAATTTAACGTTGAATACATGACCGATGCCGGATTGGAGCATATCGGCGTTGGCGCGGCAAAGCGAAGTCCCGACGATATCGACCAGGACAGCCAAAACGCCGTGCGCCGGAGGACGTACATCGCGCACGCGCTTGATGTTTTTGAATCTGCCAATCGGGAATCGTCTATGGATTGGTAGGCAAACTGACCGGCGGCGGAAAACCCCGAAGTAACTGTATGCTCGATTCTCGCTTGGTGTGATGTCTTTTGTTAGCCAAGGAGTTGGCCCATAGCTCAAACGGAGGTTTGTAATGAAGGATTCGCTCTACAGGTTTGTGACGATATCGAGCGTAATGGGAAGCCTACTGGGATTGTTTCCCGGCGAAGCCTTGGCCCAAGAGGATCTGGTCCAAGGCCAAGAGGTCGCGCTGACCGAGTGTTCGGGCTGGTTGATGGAGAGCAGTTCAGCGCCCGCCACGGAAAACAATGCGGTTTACTGGTTCGTACAGGGGATTCCAGTGTACCCGCCGGGCGGACATTTCCGGTTCCGCGCCGAGTTCCCCCGAGCGCGTTACATGTCCTGGCAGAACCATGACTTCTTTGGGGAGTCCACGGCATTGCTGGCCGATACCGACGTCGTGCCCGATCGCGGCGACAATCCGTTCCGGCCCGACACGCCTTACTCCCCCGGAAGCTCCTACACCGTCGATCTCTTGGACGTCCCTCCCGAAGCCCGGCCGCTGCAGCCGCCCCGACCGGCGAACATCCTTTATGGAGGCTATCACTACGATGGGAGTGCAACCGAATACAATTCCGTAGCCTACCGCGTGTACCTGCCCGATCCCGGCACGGATCCGCTCGGCGGCGTTCCTCAGCCGGATTTCTATTTCGTCGTCGACGACCCTGCAAAGACCACCCTGGAAGATATCCATGCGATGTGCCGGAAAATGCGGGAGATCCAGGACACGGAAAAGCGAATGCTTAACGCGGTCGCTCGGACCACCGAGTCTCTGGAAACCAGACAGAATATGTCGCTTTCGGAGAGCGAAAAGGAAGACCTCGGCCAGCACGTCATCGACGGCTCGTCCGCAGAAGAGGCGTTCCCGTCGCCCGCCGCATCCGATCTCGAGCCGTTAGCCCGCTATCGCGCGGTGGTCCCGAATCCGAATGGCGAGGGCGTCTATTACAACGCCCAGACCGGATATCTCCAGGTGTTCTTGAGCAGCTCGCGTAACGAAGTCACGGTCATGCGCTTCAAAGCGCCCACCTTCCCCGATACCCAGGGTCTCCAAGGTAGTCCGGAAGAGATCTCAGGCAACGAGCAGTTGCGTTATTGGTCGTTGTGCATGCAAGACCTGACGAGCCTTTTGGCTACTGCGGGCTGTTTGTACGATGCCCAGGTGGCGCAAGACGGCGACGGCTATGTCACCTTCGTCTTCTCCAATCCGCAGAGCCGCCCGGTCAATGCCGTCAACTGGCTGGCCACGAGCGGCGACAAACCGGCACTGATACTGCGCCACATGCAGCCGAACCCGGCGTTCGCCGAGGCACTTCTCCGCTATGCCGGCACCAGGGACGATTTGGCAGCCATCATCGCGCACATGAAAGAGTATTTCCCTTTCGTCACGACCTGTGCCAAAGCCGAGTTCGAGCACGATCGTTGCAGGTCGGGAGCGGCCGCGCAATGATGCGGCCGCGGTTTCCGCTTCCCGCAGGATTTCTACAGCGGGCCAGGGACTGGCCCCTATTAAAACGGAGGTTTGTAATGAAGGATTCGCTCTACAGGTTTGTGACGATATCGAGCGTAATGGGAAGCCTACTGGGATTGTTTCCCGGCGAAGCCTTGGCCCAAGAGGATCTGGTCCAAGGCCAAGAGGTCGCGCTGACCGAGTGTTCGGGCTGGTTGATGGAGAGCAGTTCAGCGCCCGCCACGGAAAACAATGCGGTTTACTGGTTCGTACAGGGGATTCCAGTGTACCCGCCGGGCGGACATTTCCGGTTCCGCGCCGAGTTCCCCCGAGCGCGTTACATGTCCTGGCAGAACCATGACTTCTTTGGGGAGTCCACGGCATTGCTGGCCGATACCGACGTCGTGCCCGATCGCGGCGACAATCCGTTCCGGCCCGACACGCCTTACTCCCCCGGAAGCTCCTACACCGTCGATCTCTTGGACGTCCCTCCCGAAGCCCGGCCGCTGCAGCCGCCCCGACCGGCGAACATCCTTTATGGAGGCTATCACTACGATGGGAGTGCAACCGAATACAATTCCGTAGCCTACCGCGTGTACCTGCCCGATCCCGGCACGGATCCGCTCGGCGGCGTTCCTCAGCCGGATTTCTATTTCGTCGTCGACGACCCTGCAAAGACCACCCTGGAAGATATCCATGCGATGTGCCGGAAAATGCGAAATCTGCAGGAGACGGAAAAGCGAGCGCTCATCGCATTGGTAGAAACCGCCGAGTTCGTGGACGAAAAGCGAGAAATGCAGCCTTCAGGCACCGAGAAGAACGAGTTCGGAAGGCTGGTGATCGACGGTCCTTCCGCAGAAGGGGCGTTCCCATCGCCTCCCTTCGCCCCCCTCAACAACGGTTCGGCGCTCTACTGGGCCGTGACACCGAAGCCGAACGGCCGGGGCGTGTTCTTCAACGCTCAGAACGGATATCTCCTAGTGTTCTTGAGTCCTTCGCGTGACGAGGTCACGGTCATGCGCTTCAAAGCGCCCAACTTTCCCGACACCCAGGGTCTCCAAGGCAGGGCGGACGACATCGTCGGCGACGAACAGCTGCGCTATTGGTCTTTGTGCATGCACAACACGACGACCCTATGGACTACTAACGGCTGCCTTTACGATGCTCAAGTCACGCAGGATGACGACGGCTATGTCACCTTCGTCTTCTCCAATCCGGAAAACCGGCCTGCCAACGCCACCAACTGGCTGCCTACGAGCGACGTAATCCCGGCGTTGATACTGCGCCACCTGCAGCCGCATCCGGCGTTCACCGAGGCGCTGCTTTACTACGCCGGCGCCGAGCGAGATTCGGACGCCATCGCGGCGCACATGGGCGAATATTTTCCGCGCGTCACGACCTGCGCCAAGGCGGAATTCGAGCGCAATCGCTGCGGGCTGGCCGCGACGGCGCATTGACGACCGACGTCGGCGCCGCCTAGGCATACTGTCATGAGCACGCCGCGTCACGGAGGAAACGCCTCGCTGCCACAGATCCCAAACTCTAAGGAGGAGCAGCTCAAATGGACCCGTCCACAAGCACCACTGACAGCACGACACAAAACCAGAAGAAATCGTTCGCCAAGATCTGGCTCGGAAGTCATCTTTCCGCCTGGCTGAGAATGTTAGCCCACAATCGTTTCGACGTCGGGGTACGGCGCCTACCCCGGATCGCAGGCATGACATTCGTCATCTTGCTGGGCAGCCTGAGCCACGGCCTGCAGAGCTTGATATGGAGCCGCCGGATACGCGAAACGGAAATCAAGCAGGCGCCCTTGTTCATCATCGGGCATTGGCGTTCCGGCACCACATGGCTGCACGAACTGCTCGCCCTGGACGAGCGTTTCACCTATCCGACTACTTACGTATGCTTCAATCCGAACCGTTTTCTGTTGACGGAACGGTTCGACACGCACGGGCTCAATTTCCTTTTCAGGGCGCTATTACCGGAGAAACGGCCGTTCGACAACATGGCCATGGGCTGGGACAGGCCCCAGGAGGACGAGTTTGCGCTGTGTAACCTCGGACTGCCTTCCCCGTACCAGAAGATCGCCTTCCCCAATCGCAATCCCTACCCCGAATACTTCGACCTGGAACGGCTCTCACCGCAGGAACGGCAGCGGTGGAAAGACGGCTTTCTGACGTTTCTCAAGAAACTCACGGTACGCGATCCCAAGCGCATTCTTCTGAAATCACCCACCCACACCTATCGAATCAAGGTGCTGCTCGAACTGTTTCCGGATGCCCAGTTCGTCCATATCGTGCGCAACCCTTACACCTTGTTTCTTTCCACCGTGCACTTATGGAAATCCTTGTACGAGGCGCAGGGACTGCAAGAACCGAATTTCGAGGGCCTGGAAGACTATGTGTTCGAGAATTTCGTGCACATGTTCGAGAAACTCGAGGAAGCGCGGCCGCTGCTCACCGCTCCGCGCTTCCATGAGCTGCGCTACGAAGCGCTCGTACAAGATCCGATCGGGCAGCTTCGTCACCTGTACGAGAAACTGGAGCTCGGCGGTTTCGAGCGAATGCTTCCCAAAATACGACAATACCTAGAAGAGACGAACGATTATCGTACCAATCACTACCAGCTAACCCCGGAATTGAAGGAGGCAATCAATCGACGCTGGGGGAAGGTGATCGAACGTTACGGGTATGCCGATAGCGCGCATACCGCGCACTCTCCCGTTCCCCAAAACGATGCCGCTTAAACCAAAAACAGCGGCTTTGACTTCGCAGGAGGAAGACCGCATGAACGCTTATTCGCAACGATCCGATCTCGCGGAAATCATCGATAACCCTGATCTCAACGGAGATGAACTGGTCAAAACTCTGGACGACCTCGCCAAGATCAATCGGTGGCTGGGCGGAGCGAAAACGGTCATCTCGGCTATTGAACCACTCCTCGCCGAGCACGACTTGAGCCGACCGCTCGAGATTGTCGATTTCGGCTGCGGCAGCGGCGACCTTCCGAGGGCGATCGTCCGCTGGTGCCGGAAAAAGAATGTCCCGGTTTCCCTAACCGCAGTCGATCTGAATAAGTTCATCATCCGCTATGCGCATGCGAAATCGGATGATTTTCCCGAGATACACTTTGAAACTAGGGATGTTTTTTCGGACGATTTTAAGAGCAGACGATTCGATATCGTGGTAATGAGCTTGTTTCTGCATCACTTCGACAACCGGAAAGCGAAAGAATTGCTACGGAATTCTTTCGATCAGTGCCGGCTCGCGGTCGTAGTCAACGATTTGCACAGAAGTCCGGTCGCCTATCATCTCTTTAAGTTATTCACCATCCTTATGGGCTCGACGGAAATTATCCGCCACGATGGATTAATATCCATCTTACGGGGATTCAAGAAGGAGGAATTGGAAAGCTTGACCGACGAACTCCCAGCGGCAAAGCGAAGCATCCAATGGAAGTGGGCGTTTCGTTGGCAACTAACCTTAACCAAGGAAAGAGCACCTCGAAAAACTTCGAGATGCTCGTAAGGGGCAGGGATGCCCCGTCGTTTTCGGCCACGTAATTCCGTTTATTGAACAATCGGAAAATATTTTTAAAGGTAGGCCTGGATAATTCCATTTTTCGAACAAAAAGAAAATTTCTTTAATGGCAGGCCGGGATAAGCCTGTCCTGAGCAACGTCGAAGGGGCAGCCCTTCCCAGCGTGCGGCGTCACTCAGGACAAGCTTATTCCGGCCTACGATATGGCTTCTTTGTTTGAGAAATGGAATAAGGGGTTGAAAACGTAAGCCGAGCGCAAACCGCATTTTGGCTCGGCGAAGAGAACCCCCCTGAAGGCGGTTTTTCGAGATCCCCGTAGATCCGACAGGGACAAGCCTGAAGGTCACGCGCAAGACCTCGGGAGGCCCGTCAGCCTGCCGTGGGCTACCGCCATCGTGAGGTGTCGGGAGGGGCTGGCGGGAGTCGGCAGAGGCCTTGAGAGCCTATCCCAGGCTTTAGAAACCCTTCGACAAGCCTGTCCTGAGCCAAGTCGAAGGGCTCAGGGCGAACGGCCTATTGGGATAGGCTTTAAGTCACGGCACTGACCAAGCGGCGAAAGGCGGAATCTGCCGAAAGCGGAAAGGTGGCTGTCTCTCCGTCCGGTCTGGACGGTCGTCCGGAAAGGGAGTCGGCGACAAAGCAGCAGGGGCCGGAAGTTCCGCGGGCGGTCGCAGCGTCCATAGGCCAACGGACGTATGGTCCTTGGGACGTAAGCTCAACCCGGAAACGGGAAGGCGGAAAGCGCCGGATACGTGGTCCGTATGTCCGGCGGTGTGGGAAGATGGCAGGGGCGACCTCGCCTACTACCCGATTCTCCGCAAGTATGTTCAGGATTTATGGGACTCTCGTGGCGCATCGAAGCAGCCAACCACCTTCTAGGTTTAAAAAAGGCGACGTTTGGGAGAGTCGAAAAAAACCAGCCGTCCACTCCCGGCCAGAATGTATGTCCAGGCATCGACCGGAAATTCGATCGCGGCTACTCCGCAGGTGGGAAGCAAGCCGACGTTCTCGCCGGTCAGTCGAACGACCAGTTCGCTCAGATGGGGGTTGTGGCCGATCAGACAAACCGTATCGTGGAGATTATCGAACGACCGCATCAATTCGACTAAGGCCGGCACCTCTTCCAGGTAAATGCAGTCGCGAACGACGATCCCCGCCTTATCGTAACCGACGGCCTCCGCGATCAGTTCAGCGGTTTCGAAGGCCCGTTTCGCCGGGCTTGTCACGATTGAATCCGGTTTTATCCCGCGAAGCTTCAATATACTCCCCATGAGCGGGGCGTCGTGTCTGCCGCGGTCATTCAGGGGGCGATCCATGTCGGCCAGTGACGACAAGTTCCGGTCGGATTTGGCGTGACGAATGACGATCAAATTTTTCATGGCAGCGACCCCGCGCCTCCTTCTGTTTGCGGCGTACCATTTTCATGAACCGAGCTTTCCGGCACAAGGAGCGAAAAAGGATACAACTTCGACCTGGCCGTGAACGGCCCGTCGATCGGATGATTTTTCGTTATGCACCGCCGGGTTATACTATGTCCAATGGCGTATTTTCCCTGCATCCTCACCTTCTTGCGTGGTCTTGAAATTCCGACTGAGTCGAATTTGAAACAGCTCATTCTTTTTGACACGCCTGTTCTGGGAACAACGGCGCTCGGTTACCGAAATGATGCCGGTGCTTACGAGTGTTTGTCAGCGCGTAATGTCTTGACAATATTGTGGGGTTTGCTATTTAGGGCTAATTTGCCTGGAATTTGCCGGGCGGCAAAGAGACTTGCATACAAACCTGGAAGATGGCCCGTGTTTCTGCGTCCGTTTTCGCACATGGGATGGACAGGGCAAGGAGGGCCGTGATTAAGAAGAAACGACCGTTCCAGATTGCAGGGGCGGTCAATGCCGTTAGGCCATCATGCTGGTAGGGAATGCCGGTCGGGGGCACAAGGATTTGATCCACCCCATCCCATCCTTGGCGTCTGGATTCCGGCGATCCGTGCCGATATGACGAAGTAGACCTTGACTGAACGGCATTGGAAGGGCGGTTCCGCCGCTCTCCCGGATGCGCCGCGGGCCATTGGAGGGGATGAGAAGTTGGGGGGCTAGTCCTGATCCGTAGAACAACATTTGGTTATCGAGTTTCCGAGGTAAAACACACTGTGAGCTTTCCAAGCTGGATCGTCGTCTTTTTGTATCCTTTGCTTTTCAGTAACGCCCTCGCCGAGCCCAAGAAGCCGGCACCTCCGCCACCTCAGCCAGCCCCAGTTCCAGCACCGAGCTCACCTGTCACGCCTTCGGCCGATAAAGCGCCAGCCGAGCCCTTCGAGTTTTCGGACGTGGAGCAGAAGGCAAAAGAATTAGCCGGTAAGCCTTATGTCCGGGACGAATCCGGGATGCCCGAGTTTCTGACTAGGCTGGACTACGATCAGTACCGCGATATTCGGTATAAACCGGAAAAAGCCCTCTGGCGCGACGAGGATTTGCCGTTTCAAATTCAGGCGTTTCATCGCGGTTTTATGTTCAAGGACCGTGTCGTCATCAACGTCGTAGACCACGGGAATTCGACGCGGCTCGCGTATTCGCCGGAACTGTTCGACTTCGGCAAGAACCAATTTCCTAACCCCCTTCCGGCGGATCTTGGATTCGCAGGTATTCGCTTCCATCATCCTCTGCGGAAGGACGACATCTTCGACGAGATTGCTGTTTTTCTGGGAGCGAGTTATTTCAGGGCGGTCGGGCTTGGGCAGTTATACGGTTTATCCGCGCGCGGGCTGGCTTTGGATACGGGCTTGCTGAAAGCGGAGGAGTTTCCGATCTTTAAGGAGTTCTGGATCGAAAAGCCGGCCAAGGACGCGAGCGTGCTTACGGTGTATGCGTTACTCGACAGCCAGAGAGTAACCGGGGCATATCGCTTCGTCATTCGTCCCGGCCTCGATTTGACCATGGATGTGACCAGTCATCTTTACTTTCGCCAAGGCATCGAACGAGTCGGCATCGCACCGTTGACCAGCATGTTTTATCACGGCGAGAACACCGATCGTTTTCTGGACGACTTCCGTCCGGAGGTGCACGATTCCGACGGGCTATTGATCGGAAGAAGCACCGGCGAATGGGTCTGGCGCCCCTTGAACAATCCGCGCCAGCTTCGCATCAGTGTTTTCCGGGATGAGAAGCCCGTGGGCTTCGGCTTGATGCAGCGAGATCGCAATTTCGACCATTACCAGGACTTGGAAGCCAGTTATAACCGCCGTCCCAGTGCCTGGATCGAGACTCTCGGCGATTGGGGGCCCGGTGCGGTCTACTTGATCGAAATTCCGAGCGATGCGGAAAAATACGATAACATCGTCGCTTTTTGGGTGCCCGACCAGCCGACCGGCGAAGGCAAGGAATACACCTACAGTTATCGTCTGCATTTTTTATTGGACGAGTTTACTGCGCCTGGAGGCGGGAAAGTCGCTGCCACTCGCGTGGGTGCATCGGTTCCCGACAGTCCGAACCGCAAGTTCATCGTCGAGTTTGCCGGCCCGACGCTTAAGCTGCTCAGCGATAAGGCCGCGGTCGAGGCCGAGGTGAGTGCCTCCGCCGGTAAGATTACCAATATCGTAGTTCAGAAAAACAGCGAAAATGATCGATGGCGTTTGAGTTTTGATTTAGAGCCCGAAAAAGATAAGGACCCGGTCGAGTTGCGTGCCATGTTGAAATCCGGCAAGGACGCGCTTACCGAAACGTGGGTTTATCAGTGGAACCGTCGATGAATCAAGTACGGACTTTAGAAAAGGTAGCAACGT
Organism: Methyloversatilis universalis; assembly: GCA_020723665.1. Taxonomy (GTDB): domain Bacteria; phylum Pseudomonadota; class Gammaproteobacteria; order Methylococcales; family Methylococcaceae; genus Methylocaldum. Next base: position 65,348 of record DYIL01000003.1, on the reverse strand, counting down.
CCGGCGTTGCGGAGTCCGTTTCCCAGTCATGGCCTCCTGGAATCAAGGAACGGGTCGTTGCTTATTTGCAGAGTCTCGGTCTTTCTCGGCGGGATCTCATCGAAGGCTTGGCCGAAGATTGCCTGAATAGGGCCCGACGTCGGGTCGGGCGCGGGGCTGTGGAGGAATTGCTCAAACGTGCGATCGAAGAGGCCCTGCGGCGTTTCGACCATGCCTTGGCGCGGGCCATGCGGCTTTCGCCGTCCAAGGATCCTCATCCGATAGCGGCGGCTCGGGCCGCCTTGTTGCTGACCGGCGGCCCGTTAGCTGCGGACGCTCTGTTCGAAAATCCGGAGCCGCCGTCCGAGGCGGGCGAAATGCTGAGAGAAATCCTGCCCCGTTCAACTCCCCCCGAGGCCCCTGTTTCCATGGCCGAGCAACCGCTGAGATTTTGGTTGTTCAAATCGACTCATCAAAGCAGTTAACCTTTTATTTTATATGTCTTCCCGAGCCAGCGCTTTGCCCGGCTATGTCCGCACCCTAAGGCGAACATTTTTCTTTATTCTGGTAATCCTGACGGCATTCGCGGCGCTTGCCATGATCACGAGCGCTTTCCTGCAGAACGGCATAACGCCGCAGGAAATTGTTCTGCTCGTACTTTATACCTTGCTGATTCTGTGGGTCAGTACCTCGTTTTGGACCGCCACGCTCGGATTCTGGTGTTTGCTTCGGGGCGGCGACAAGCGTTCGATTTCAAGGCTTCCTCCGAATTTGCCTCCGACGTCCGATCAGGAGCCGGCGCTCACGGCGCTGGTGATGCCGATCTATAACGAAGATCCGGTGCGGGTATTCGCGGGGCTCCGGGCGATTTACCAGTCGCTCCGCGAAACCGGTCGCGCCGATGAGTTCGAACTGTTCATTCTCAGCGATACGCGCGATCCCGACACCTGGATGCAGGAAGAGGTGAACTGGTATCGCATGTGTCGCGATTTCAACGCGCACGGCAAGATCTTTTATCGCAACCGCGAGAAGAACATCGCCCGCAAGAGCGGCAACATCGAGGATTTTTGCCGGCGCTGGGGCGGCCGTTACCGCTATATGATCGTGCTGGATGCCGACAGTCTCATGGCCGGCGAGACGCTGGCGAAAATGGTCGACCTGATGGAAGCTCACCCAGAGGTCGCCTTGATCCAGTCGCCGCCGCTGCCGGTGAACCACAAATCGCTGTTCGCCCGTATCCTGCAGTTCGCCAGCAGTCTGTACAGCGACGTCTTTATTGCGGGCATCAACTTTTGGCAGCTTTCCGACAGCAATTATTGGGGGCATAACGCCATCATCCGCATGCAGCCGTTCGTCCAGCACTGCGGTTTGCCGAAACTGCCGGGGCGGGAACCGTTCGGCGGTGAGATCTTGAGCCATGACTTCGTCGAGGCAGCCTTGCTGCGCGAAGCCGGCTGGGAAGTGTGGTTAGCGACCGATCTCAAGGGCAGTTACGAGGAGTTGCCGCCCACGCTGATCGACTATGCCAAGCGCGACCGACGCTGGTGCCAGGGCAATCTGCAGCATTTGCGCATGGTGTTCGCCCGCGGCTTTTCTGGCCTCAGCCGTTTGTATTTCCTGATGGGCATCATGTCCTATTTGTCTTCGCCGCTATGGTTTCTGTTTCTGGTATTGACCGGCTTCGAGGCCTACGTACAGAGCCAAACCATGCCGGTTTATTTTTTCGGTGACAATATCTTTCCGGTATGGCCTGAATCTTACGCTGTTGAGATGACGACGGTATTGCTGGTGACGCTGGCCATGCTGTTTCTGCCGAAGCTTTGGAGTTTCCTGCTGCTCCTGACGCGGCCGAGAATGCTCAAGGGCTACGGAGGCATGATACGCGCCGTTCTCAGCGTGTTTCTCGAAAGCGTTTTTTCCATGCTTACGGCGCCGATTCTCATGCTGTACCAGAGCAAGTTCGTCGTCGCCATTCTGCTGCGCCGCAGCGTCGGCTGGCCGCCGCAAAATCGCGGCGATCACCGCTTGAGTCTCAAGGAAGCGACCTTGGCCCATGGCGGTCAGACTTTGACCGGGCTGGGCGCGGGGTGGTTGAGCTATGAATATGTGCCCGACTTTTTCCTGTGGCTGGTACCGGTTTTGGCCGGCTTGGTTTTGGCCGTACCAATTTCCATTCTTTCCAGCAGCACGAAGGTGGGTTTGCTTGCCCGCAAGCTCGGATTTTTCATGACCCCGGAGGAAAACCGGGCGCCGCGGGTAGTCGAGTTGCTCCATGAAAACCTGGCTAAAGCCGAGCAATCCGGTGCGCAAACCGAGGGCGAGTTGAATGTCGCGGATCCGGGAACCTATTCTTTGCACCTCGCGCTTCTGCCCGACCGGCCGATCAAGAAACGCCAGCGTCATCAGTTGCGCGCCTGGGTTTACCAGTTGGTGGAGGATGGACCGGAAACACTTTCCGCCGCCGAAAAACGCGCCTTGATTTCCGATCCGGAGACGCTGACGCGCCTGCATACCTTGGCGTGGAGCTGGAAAGACAACGACACGCCTCAATCGTTCTGAGCAGTAAGCATCCATGAACGAGCGATTGCGCTCATTGATCCTCCATCAGGAGGCGTTGAAGAACTGCGCGCGCTGTCCAGGGATGATCGGCCCCGTGGTCATGGGACACGCGGTGTTGTCGCCGGTACTCCTGATCGGCCAAGCGCCGGGCTCCAAGGAAGGCCAACTGGGCAAACCCTTCGCGTGGACCGCCGGGAAAACGCTCTTCAAATGGTTTGCCGAGATAGGTCTATCGGAAGACGACTTTCGCAGCCGGGTCTACATGGCGGCCGTATGCCGCTGCTTTCCCGGCAAGAACCCGAAAGGCGGCGACCGGGTTCCGGCTATCGAGGAAATCGATCGTTGTGCCGAATGGCTGAATGCCGAACTTCAGCTCATAAAGCCCAAGCTGGTTATTCCCGTAGGCAAGCTCGCGATTCGCCAAATTCTGGCTGCGGACAGGCTGGACCAGGTGATCGGGCTTCGGCACAAACTTCGTCGGGACGGTTTGGACGCGGACGTGATACCTTTGCCTCACCCGTCCGGAGCCTCGACCTGGCACCGCCGGGAACCCGGCAAGATGCTGCTGCACGACGCCCTGAGGCTGATCCGTGAGCATCCTGCCTGGGCCGAGGTGTGCCGGGGTTCGGATGGCGGCACTTTGCGATAGCGCAAAAGTTATGCACATCGCGTGCGGCGCCAGGCCATGTCCGCCTTTTACCGGTAGTCTTTTGTCAAAGATTATTTAAGTAAATGATTATATGTGTATTTTTGGATGACGGAGAATCGTCGAATTGAAGGAAAGTGCAAAAACAGCGGGTCTTCAACAATCTTTCAAGCCTGTATTCCACAAACTTATCCACAGGACGTGTGAGTGTCTGTTGGGTTAATTTAACAATAAGCGGGGCCAGCAAAATTTTTGTCCGTTACCACGGGACGTTTTGACAAAGGAATTCCAATGCAGACCATCAACGCTCAAGTAAGGCCGGAAGGCACTCTGGAAGTCTTGTCCAAACTGGAAGTAGCGAAGCTGCTCGATACCAGCCAAGGCGGCCTTCATGAGCTTTTCCGCCGATGCTCGCTGGCGGTCTTGAATTGCGGGAGCGCGGTCGACGACAGCAAGCTGGTGCTCGAGCAACACAAGGATTTCGACATTCGGGTATTGCAACAGCAGCGCGGCATCAAGCTTGAGGTGCTGAACGCGCCGGCTTCGGCCTTCGTCGACGGCGAAATGATCAAAGGCATACGCGAGCACCTGTTCTCGGTGCTCCGGGATATCGTTTTTACCGGGTCCGAGATCGTATCGAATTCCGCGTTCGACCTAACGAAATCGGACGACATCACCAGCGCGGTATTCCACATTCTGCGCAACGCGGGCAGTCTGATCACGAACACGGCTCCGAACCTGGTCGTTTGCTGGGGAGGACACTCGATCAGCCGGGAGGAATACGATTACACCAAAGAAGTCGGCCACGAATTGGGACTGCGGGGGCTCAACGTTTGCACCGGGTGCGGTCCCGGGGCCATGAAGGGACCCATGAAAGGCGCCACCATCGGGCATGCCAAGCAGCGCATCCAAGATGCCCGCTACGTGGGCATCTCGGAACCGGGGATCATCGCGGCGGAGCCGCCCAATCCCATCGTCAACGAGTTGGTCATTATGCCGGACATCGAAAAAAGGCTCGAGGCATTCGTCAGGCTCGGGCACGGCGTGGTCATTTTCCCGGGCGGCGTCGGTACGGCCGAGGAGATCCTTCACCTATTGGGCATTTTGCTTCATCCCGACAACAAGAACTTACCATTCCCGGTGATTTTGACGGGACCCGCCGAATGCGCCGGCTATTTCGAGCTCATCGACCGTTTCTTGGTTTCCACGATCGGCCGCGAAGTGCGCCGATGCTATCGGATCATCATCGACGATCCCGCGGGGGTTGCCCGGGAAATGAAAGAGGGGATCAGTCTGGTGCGGGAATTCCGAAAACAGAACGGCGACGCTTATTATTTCAACTGGCTGCTCAAAATCGAGCGGCAATTCCAAATACCGTTTGTTCCCACCCATGAGAACATGGCGTCCTTGGAGTTGCACCGCGAGCAGGAGTTTCACCATTTGGCAGCCAACTTGCGCCGGGCCTTTTCAGGTATCGTGGCCGGAAACGTGAAAGCGGACGGCATTCGCGCCATCGAGCAATACGGGCCTTTCGAGCTGCGAGGCGACGCGTCCGTTCTGAAGCCTCTGGACGAACTACTGTCGGCCTTCGTCGCGCAAGGCCGCATGAAGCTACCGGGCGTGCGTTACGAACCGTGTTATCGGCTGGTGGCTTAAATCCTTGGAGATGGACCAAACGGCCTTTGGAAGTATAGGACGAAGATGTTTATTGCGATGAATCGATTCAAGATTGCTTCAGGGAAGGAGGGCGAGTTCGTTGCGATATGGCGGGATCGCGAAACCCATTTGCACGAAGTACCCGGATTTCGTGAGTTTCATCTGCTCCGGGGGCCGAGCAACGGGGAATACACACTGTTCGCTTCCCATTCGACTTGGGATTCGAAAGACGCGTTCGAAGCTTGGACGCATTCGGAGGCGTTTCGTAAGGCACACGCCAGTGCGGGCGGAAGCAAAGGCTTATACCTCGGACCACCGCAGTTCGAGGGTTTCGAAGTCGTTCTTTAAGCCATTGTGAGCCGCCGCAGACGGGCTTGATGCGTAGCGTTACTTCGCCGCTTTTTGCACGACGCTGTCGATGCCTTTGGCGCGCAGATAGGCCCTGATCTTGTCGGCATCGGCCAAGGTCGCGTAAGGCCCCAGCTTGACGCGGTACCAGGCGGAATTTTCGATCTCGATCTTTTCGATTTTGGCTTTGATTTTGATTTTGGCCAGCTCGCCTCTGAGCTGTTCGGCATTCCGGAGATTGTCGAAAGAACCGGCTTGCACCAGATAAAGACCTGCGATAGGTCTACTGCCTCGGCTTTCTTCCCGCTTGATGATCTTGATCTCGCTTTCGGGGATGATGACTTCCTTTTCGGGAAGAATCTTATAGAAGGTGAACCGAGGCTCCCGCGGTTTAATGGTTTCCGTCTTCTGTTCGGGGTTTTGGCCGGTCGGCTTATTGTCCTCGGTTCCCGGTTTTTTCGCGTTCTCCTTAGGGCTCTTTTTTCCGGTGTCCGGGCCGGCGGGAGCGGTCTCGGCCGGCGGCACCGGCATCGATACGGTTTCAGGCGCTTTCGGGTTCTCTTCGCTGTCGGCGCCTGAGAAAAAATGCACGGCGAGACCGACTGCACCGGCAATGCCGGCGGCCGCGATAAACCAGGCTCTCGGAATTTTGAGCCTGCGTTTTCGGTATCCCGGAATCCGGTGCTTGTAGTCCCTGGACATGTCTTTACATCGATTCGGGCGCGGATACGTCCAGCAGGCTCAAACCGTTGTAGACCACCTGTCTCACCGCGGCGATCAGGTTGAGGCGGGCGTTCCGTAACGCGGCATTCTCCACCAGGAACTGGTGGGCATTGTAATAGGTGTGGAATTCGTATGCCAATTCGCGCAAATAATGCACCAAATGGTGCGGCTCATGCTGCAGCGCCGACTGTTCCACGACCTCCGGATAACGGGACAGGGTGTTGATCAGCGCCGATTCGTGCGTTTCGGTCAATAAGTCCAGATGATTCATGCCGCCGACGAGATCGCGCGTCCAGCCTTTTTCGTCCAATTGCCGGAACACGCTGCAAATCCGCGCGTGCGCATACTGCACGTAATAGACCGGATTCTCGTTGCTCCTCGACGTAGCCAGCTTCAGGTCGAAATCCATGTGCTGGTCGGATTTCCGCATGACGTAAAAGAACCGGGCCGCATCCTTGCCCACCTCGTTGCGAAGCTGCCGGAGCGTTACGAATTCTCCCGAGCGCGTGGACATCTGGACTTTTTCCTCCCCCCGATACAGTACGGCGAACTGAACCAGTAGGACGTGCAGCCGTTCCGGGTCTCCTCCCAAGGCTTTGATGGCGGCTTTGACACGGGGAATGTAGCCGTGATGGTCGGCGCCCCAGATATTGATGATTTGATCGAAACCGCGCTCCAGTTTATCAAGGTGGTAAGCGATATCGGATGCGAAATAGGTCATTTGACCGTTTTCCCGGACGACCACCCGGTCCTTTTCGTCGCCCAGCCGGCTCGACGCGAACCAAGTCGCGCCATCGCGTTCGTAGAGATAGCCCGCTTCCTGGAGCTTTATCAATGCCCGCTCGATGGCGCCGGTCTCGGCGAGGCTCCGTTCCGAAAACCAGCGGTCGTAATGAACGCCGAACTCCTCGAGATCCTGACGAATGTCGTCAAGGATGCTGTCGAGGCCGGCATCGAACACGATCCGGTAGTTTGCGGGACCGAGCAGCGATTTGACCCTCGCCACCAGCGCGTCGATATGAGCTTCCTTATCGCCGCCCTCGGGTTCGTCGGGCGGAATGTCCGCCATGACCTCTGCGGCGGGGCGCCGGAATTTCTCCCCGACTTTCTTGTGGAGATCCCAGGCGATGGTCCGTACGTATTCGCCGCGGTAGCCGTTGCTGGGAAAGCTCAGCACCTCGCCGCATTCTTCCAGATAACGCAGCCAGACGCTGGCGGCCAGGATATCCATCTGCCGGCCGGCGTCGTTGACGTAATACTCCCGGTACACCTCGAATCCGGCAGCGGCCAAGAGGTTGGCCACCGAGGCGCCATAGGCCGCCCCGCGGCCATGCCCCACGTGCAAGGGACCGGTTGGGTTGGCCGAAACGAATTCCACCTGCACTTTGCGGCCCGCTCCGACGGTGCTTTTGCCGAATTCGTGCCCTGCTTCGTGGATGTCGGCGATGATTCGGTGCCGGGCCTTGGGATCGACGAAGAAATTGATGAATCCGGGGCCCGCGATCTCGACCTTGGCGACAACGGGGTCATGGGGCAGCGCGGCCACGATCTTTTCCGCCAATTGCCGGGGATTGCATCGAGCGGTCTTGGCCAGGGTCATGGCCAGGTTGGTGGCGAAATCGCCGTGCTGCGCATCGCGCGCACGCTCTAGGAGAATGGTCGGATCGAAATCGGGAGCCAAGTCCCCATTTGCTTTTAATACGGAAACGGCGCTATGTAGCAGATTCTCCAGGCGTTTTTTCATGCGGGGGACGGTTCGGACGGAAAAAAATTAGGGGTTATTATCCTAAAATCCCGAATGAGCTTGCAACGCAGCCATCGCGCGGCGTTCCTCATTGGTGCGCTCATATCGAGTGGTTCTTTTGAACTATGTATTTCTACTTATAGGCCGGTTACAGGCGGTCCGATTAATCTGCGGGCGAGTTGATCGCCCTTGCAGTCCGCTGCAGCACATTCGGAGGAGTGGTATGAATGCCGATTTGGTGCAGGCATCGAATCTTTGGCCGTTCATCGCTTACATCGCGGCGACCATGGCCGTGATCGCGGTCATGTTGGCGATCCCGCATTTTCTCGCGCGGCCGAGCCCGGGACGCGCGGCCGGCGAGCCCTTCGAGTCCGGCATCGTTCCGGTCGGCGATATTCATGTACGCCTCACCGTACGGTTTTACCCGGTCGCGATCTTTTTCGTGATTTTCGACCTGGAAGCCGTTTTCATCCTTGCTTGGGCCGTCGCCTTCCGCGAAGCCGGATGGCTCGGATACATCGAGATGTTGGTGTTCATCGGCATCCTCCTTGCGGCCTTGCTTTATCTTTGGCGGATCGGCGCTCTGGACTGGCGTACCGAGCGGCAGAAATTTCAGGACGCTCGACTCAAGATTTGAGGACAAGTCGATGCAGTGGACTCTTACGAGAGCCGACTCCGACCCTGCCCCGCGTCCAGGCGAACGTATCAGCGAGGAGGCCATGCGCCGCAACCTGCTCTTGGCGAAGCTGGAGGACCTGATCGCCTGGGGTCGCGCGAATTCCGTCTGGCCTTTCAATTTCGGGCTTTCCTGTTGCTACGTCGAAATGGCCACCGCTTTCACCAGCCGTTACGACATCGCCCGGTTCGGTTCCGAGGTGATCCGGGCGAGCCCGCGGCAAGCGGACCTGATCGTGATTTCCGGTACGGTCTTCATGAAAATGGCTCCGGTTATCAAGCGTTTATACGAGCAGTTGCTGGAGCCGCGCTGGGTGATTTCCATGGGGTCGTGCGCCAATTCGGGCGGGATGTACGATGTATACAGCGTGGTCCAGGGCGTGGACAAATTTTTGCCAGTCGACGTCTATGTGCCGGGCTGTCCGCCGCGTCCGGACGCTTTGCTCGAAGGTCTGATTCTGCTGCAGGAATCGATCGGAAAGGAGAGGCGGCCCCTCGGCTGGACGGTCGGCGAGGACGGCGTTCGCAAAGGGCCGATCAGAAGCCTGCGAGACCTCAAGACTCCGGAGCGCATGAGGGCCACCGAGTTGCGCAGCCCGGACCGAATTTAAGGAATGGGGATGGCTTCAACCGCGACCGCAGGCACTGCAATGACGACGGAGAGGCCGAAGACCGCTGCCGTCGTCGGCGAACTCCGGCGTCGTTTCGGGAGCGATGCGTTTACCGTTCAATCGACCAGCGACGGGATCCCGACCCTGTGGGTCGGCAAGGACCGGTTCGTCGAATGCTTGGCTTGTCTCAAGCGCGAGATCGAACGGCCTTATGCGATGTTGTTCGACCTCACCGCGGTGGACGAACGTCTGCGCCAACACAGGGAAGGGCTCCCGTCCGGCGATTTCACGCTGGTCTACCACCTTCTGTCTTTTGACCGCAACGAGGATATAAGGATCAAGGTCGCCCTGCCCGAGGACGATCTGAGCGTGCCGAGCATTGTTGCGCTCTGGCCCAACGCCAACTGGTACGAGCGCGAAGTCTTCGACATGTTCGGGATTCGCTTCGAAGGCCATCCGAATCTCCGCCGCATCCTGATGCCGCCCACCTGGAAAGGCCATCCGCTGCGCAAGGACCATCCGGCGCGGGCCACCGAGATGGGCCGGTTCTCGCTGCCCGAGGAAAAGCAGGAGGCGGAACAGGAAGCCCTGCGCTTCGTGCCTGAGGAATGGGGCATGAAGCGGGAGAAGGACGACGCCGATTTTCTGTTTCTCAATCTCGGCCCCAATCATCCCAGCGTGCACGGCGTGTTCCGCATCGCTCTGCAACTCGACGGCGAGGAAATCGTCGATGCCGTGCCGGACATCGGCTATCACCACCGCGCCGCGGAGAAGATGGGGGAACGCCAGTCCTGGCACACCTACATTCCCTACACCGACCGGGTGGATTATCTCGGCGGCTCGCTGAACAACCTGCCTTACGTCATGGCGCTGGAACAAATGGCGGGTATCGAGGTGCCGCCCAGGGCGCAGGTGATTCGGGTGATGATCTCGGAATTTTACCGGATCAACAACCACCTCTTGTTTTACGGCACTTTCGCGCAGGACGTCGGACAATTGTCGCCGGTCTTTTACATGTTCGTCGATCGCGAGAGAGTGTTCGAGATCATCGAGGCCATTACCGGCGGGCGCATGCACTCCAGCTTTTTTCGCATCGGCGGCACCGCGATGGATTTGCCCGAGGGATGGGACAAGATGGTGCGGGAATTCGTCGATTATTTTCCGAAACGGCTGGCGCATTACGACAAGATGGTGCTGGCGAACAGCATCCTCAAACGGCGCACCCAGGGCATAGGCGTCTACAACACGCAAGAGGCGATCGACTGGGGAGCGACCGGGCCGGGGTTGAGGGCCACCGGTCTCGCCTGGGACTACCGCAAGGCGCGTCCCTATTCCGGCTACGAGAATTTCGAATTCGAGGTTCCGTCCGGGAAGAACGGGGACTGTTACGATCGATGCCTGGTGCGCGTCGAAGAAATGCGACAGAGCCTCAGGATCATCGAGCAATGCTTGAACAACATGCCGTCTGGCCCCTACAAGGCGTTTCATCCGTTGACGACGCCGCCGCCGAAAGCGCGGACGATGCACGACATCGAAACGCTGATCCAGCACTTTCTGAACGTCAGCTGGGGGCCGGTCATTCCGGCCGGCGAGGGCTCGGCCTGCGTAGAGGGGACCAAGGGACTTTATCGTTACTACCTGATCAGCGACGGCAGCACGATGTCCTATCGTACCCGCATCCGTACCGCGTCGTTTCCCCATCTTCAGATGATTCCCCTGATGTCGCGCGGCCTCATGATCGCCGATCTCATCGCGATCCTCGGGAGCATCGATTTCGTGATGTCGGACGTGGATAGGTGAGCGGGGATATGCAGTTGTTTGTAGTAATGAGGTTAATTTGCATAGCAAGGTGGTTCGGGGTAGTGGCAGCTGGCGCTGCCGGCGATTTTGAATACGGGTCTCGCCCCGCCGGCGAGTTCCTTTTGCAAACCCCATCCATGGGGTTTGCCCTTCGGGCCTGCCTTTGGCTGTCCAAACGCGCTCCCGGCGAATTTGTCTTTGCTTGCCCAAAGACAAATTCGCCGGGAACACATTTGGACGCGCGAAGTGCGCCCGAAGGGTTTGCGCCAGGACAGGCGCAAATCCAAAGGAACCAAAAGAAAGGACACCCGAATGACACGCTTAACCGTGCGCGTTTCGCCCTGCATCGGAGGCGACCCAAGGGATTTCCTGTCCCTCGCGCGCCCCTTCGGGCTGTTCCGGTGCAGGACTGCAATGCTCGGGTGTGTCATACGGGACCAATAACCAAAATCGTAGGTCGGGATAAGGCGCAGCCGTTCCCGGCGGAGTTCCTTAGGGGGCGTTCATGAACGAAGCCCGCATCTTGAGCGAACAGGAAACCGCCGAGATTCTCGCGGCGGCGGATCATTATCCGGACAAATCGGCCGCCTCCGTCGAGGCGCTCAAGATCGTGCAGAAATATCGCGGTTGGGTGTCGGACGACGCTTTGAAAAGCGTTGCCGGTCTCTTGAAGATGTCCCCCGACGAGCTGGACGGCGTGGCGACGTTTTACAACCTGATTTTTCGGAAGCCGGTCGGCGAGAACGTCATCCTGTGCTGCGACAGCGTGAGTTGCTGGATGTTGGGAGCCGACCGAATCCGCGAGCGCCTGTCCGAGCGACTGGGCATCGGCTTGGGCGAAACCACGGCGGACGGTCGTTACACGCTGCTACCTATCGTTTGTCTCGGCGCTTGCGATCGCGCGCCGGTGCTGATGGTCGGGGAAGAACTGTACGAAGACGTGGATGAATCGAAAATCGACGAACTCTTGAAAAGGTACGGCGAAGCATGGACAAACCGCTGACGCAGAACATCAAGCCCGATCTCTCGGCGGTGACGCTGGACGATTACCGCCGCACCGGGGGCTACGAAGGATGGGCCAAGGCCTTGAAAGACATGGCGCCCATGGACGTGATCGAGGCGGTCAAGGATGCCGGGTTGCGCGGGCGCGGCGGCGCAGGGTTTCCCACCGGCGTGAAATGGAGCCTGGTGCCGCAGGGCGAGTCGGCGGGGCAGAAATACGTGGTGGTGAATGCCGACGAAATGGAGCCCGGCACCTTCAAGGATCGCCTGTTGATGGAAGCCGACCCGCATCAGCTCATCGAAGGTGTGGCAATCGCCGCTTATGCGGTGCAGGCCGATACCGCCTATATCTTTCTACGGGGCGAATACCATCTTTCCGCACGCCGTCTGGAGCAAGCCTTGGCGGAAGCCCGTAGTGCCGGCTATCTCGGCAAGAACATCCTGGGTTCGGGCTTCGATCTGGAGATTCATCTTCACACCAGTGCGGGACGTTATATCTGCGGCGAAGAAACCGCGCTCCTGAATTCGCTCGAAGGCAAGCGTGCAATCCCGCGAGCGAAACCCCCGTACCCTCAAACCAGCGGACTTTGGGGCCGTCCGACCGTGGTGAACAATGTCGAAACCCTGTGCAACGTGCCTCATATCATCCGTAACGGCGTGGACTGGTACCGCGGACTGGGCCGTGGCGAGGACGCCGGCACCAAGCTGTTCGGCGTGAGCGGCCGGGTCAAGAAGCCGGGATTATGGGAATTGCCCATGGGGACGCCGGTTCGGGTGCTGATCGAGGAGTGCGCCGGCGGTATGCGAGACGGGTATACGCTGCGAGGGTTTCTGCCCGGCGGCGGATCCACGGATTTCTTGCTGCCCGAGCATCTCGATCTGCCCATGGATTTCGGCGCGATGATGAAAGCCGGCAGCCGGCTCGGCACGGGCACCATGGTCGTGCTGGACGATCGGACCTGTCCGGTGCGGATGGTGCTCAACCTGGAACGGTTTTTCGCGCAGGAATCCTGCGGTTGGTGCACCCCCTGCCGGGACGGGCTGCCCTGGGTCGTCGAACTCCTCGAAGGCCTCGTGGCCGGGCGCGGTCGGCCGGAGGATTTGGACCTGCTCGAACAGCTCGCGCGCTTGATGGGGCCGGGAAATACCTTTTGCGCGCTCGCGCCCGGCGCGGCCGCGCCGCTACAGAGCGCGTTGAAATATTTCCGGCCCGATTTCGAACGCTATTTGAAACCGGCATCGAGCGCGAGGGTGGCCTAAGAAGGGTTGAATCCATGGCTAACATCACGATAGACGGCCAAACCCACGAGGTCGAAGCGGGCGACAACCTGCTCAAGATTTGCTTGTCGCTAGGGCTGGACCTGCCTTACTTCTGCTGGCATCCGGCTCTCGGATCGGTGGGTGCTTGCCGGCAATGCGCGGTGGTGCAGTACAGGGACGAGAGCGACACCCACGGCCGACTGGTCATGGCCTGCATGACGCCGGTGACCGACGGCCTTCGCGTGTCCCTCGAAGCTCCCGAGGCGCGGGAGTTCCGCGCCAGCGTCATCGAGTTCCTGATGACCAATCATCCGCACGACTGTCCGGTGTGCGAGGAGGGCGGAGAATGCCATCTCCAGGACATGACGGTCATGACCGGACATACCTTTCGCCGCTATAGCGGCTTGAAGCGCACGCACCGAAACCAGTATCTGGGCCCCTTCATCAATCACGAAATGAACCGCTGCATTGCCTGTTATCGTTGCGTGCGGCTTTACCGGGACTATTCCGGAGGCCGCGATCTCGACGTGTTCGCGTCCCGCAACAAAGTTTACTTCGGGCGCTTCGAGGACGGGGTTCTGGAAAGCGAGTTCAGCGGCAATCTGGTCGAGGTCTGTCCCACCGGGGTTTTCACCGACCGCACGTTCAGCGCGCATTACGTCCGTAAGTGGGATTTGCAGCATGCGCCCTCGGTTTGCGTGCACTGCGGGGTGGGATGCAACACCAGCCCCGGCGAACGCTACGGAACGCTCAGGCGCATCGTCAATCGCTACAACGGCGAGGTGAACGGCTATTTTCTCTGCGATCGAGGGCGTTTCGGCTACGGGTTCGTCAACAGCGAGCGGCGTATCCGCGAACCTATGCTTCGCGGGGAACCGGTTTCCGGGGAGACCGCTCTGACCCATCTTCAGGGCTTGCTTGGCGGCCATACGATCGGAATCGGTTCGCCCCGCGCTTCGCTGGAAGCCAATTTCGCCCTGCGGGAATTGGTCGGCGCCGAACATTTTTACGCCGGTTTGGCCCAGGGGGAGGCATCCCTGGCGGCGGCCATACTGGAGGTGCTGAGGCACTGGCCGGTCCATGTTCCGTCGCTTAGCGAGGTGGAGCAGGCGGACGCCGTTCTGGCGCTCGGCGAGGACGTGGCGAACACCGCGCCGCGTCTGGCGCTCGCGCTGCGCCAATCGGTGCGGAATCGCGCTTTCGAACGTGCCGATAGGCTGAAAATACCGCGCTGGCAGGATGCCGCCGTGAGAGAGGCGGCTCAAGACGATAAAAGTCCGCTGTTTGTCGCGACGCCTTCAGCTACCCGGCTGGACGATATCGCAGAGGCTATCTATCGGGGAACGCCGGAAGCGATCGCGCGGTTGGGCTTTGCGATCGCTCGCCGGATCGACACGAACGCGCCGGCGGTGAGCGACCTTCCGCCGGAGGACGCGCTTCTCGCGGAACGCATCGGCGACAGCCTTGCCGCCGCGGCCCGTCCCCTGATCGTTTCCGGCATCGCTTGCGGAAGTCTCGCGACGGTTCGGGCGGCTGCCAATATCGCCCTCGCGCTGAGCAACCGCCGGGAAGGCGGGGCGATCGACTTGTGCTACGTCGCGCCGGAGTGCAATACGCTGGGGCTCGCGATGATGGACGGCCGCAGCGTCCAGGAAGCATTCGCCGCGGCGAAGACCCGGGACGTTAACACTGTGATCATCCTGGAGAACGATCTTTACCGCCGCGCGGATGGCGGTGCCGTGGACAGTTTTTTCAACGGCACGCGGCATGTGGTGGTGGTCGACCATATCCGCCACGGCACCGCGGCCAAGGCCCAACTCCTTTTGCCGGGAAGTACGTTCGCCGAAACCGAAGGCACGCTGGTCAGCTTCGAGGGACGGGCGCAACGGTTTTATTCCGTCATGCCGGGCAGCGGCGAAATCCGCGACAGTTGGCGCTGGTTGGCCGATGCCGGGGCGAAACGCTGGGCGAACGTCGATGCGTTGACCGCCGCCTGTGCCGCGGCTTTCCCCGAATTCGGCCCGATCCGGCATGCCGCTCCGCCGGCCGGCTTCAGGATCGAAGGCGAGAAGATTCCACGCCAGCCGCATCGCTACAGCGGGCGTACGGCGATGAACGCGCATCGGGATGTTCACGAACCCAAGCCGCCCGACGATCCCGATTCGGCGCTGGCGTTTTCCATGGAAGGCGCGAGCGTCGAGGTGCCGCCGGCGCTGTTGCCTTTCGTCTGGGCGCCGCGCTGGAATTCGAATCAACAGGCCGTCAACAAGTTTCAGGATGAAGTGGGCGGCGCCTTGCGGGGCGGCGATCCGGGCGTAAGGCTGCTGGAATCACCGGAAATGCCGGAACCCCGCTGGTTCGACGAAGTGCCTTCCTGTTTGCGTGACGAAACCCGCTGGCGGGCCATCCCGCTTTACCACGTTTTCGGCAGCGAGGAGCTGAGCGTTTTGTCGCCGCCGTTGGCGGAGCGGTTGTCGGCAGCCTATGCCGCGCTGCACCCGGAGGATGCGGAAAAATTGGGCGTTGCCGAGTTCTTGGCGGTGCGGCTGAACGAAAGACTGATACGCCTGCCGCTGAGGCTGGAACCCTCCTTGCCGAGGGGCGCCGTGGGCCTTTCGGCCGGTCTCCCCGGCCTGCTCCGCACCGATTTTCCGGCATGGATCGCCATCGAAACGGGAAGAGGGGAACCATGACGCTGGGGTCGCCGCTCGATATCCTCGGCATTCTTTCGGTGTTGGTCGCCGTCGCCGCGCTCTTGATCTGGGTCGAACGCCGGCTGCTCGCGATCTGGCAGGACCGCTTGGGTCCCAATCGGGTCGGCCCGCTGGGGTTGTTCCAGGTCGTGGCCGATATGATCAAGATTCTGAGCAAGGAAGACTGGGTTCCGCCTTTCGCCGACAAGCCGGTCTTCGTGCTCGCTCCGGTCGTGATCATGGCAAGCATGCTGGCTGCTTTCGCGGTGATTCCGATCGCGCCGGACGTCGGGATCATCGATTTCGACTTCGATTTGCTCTACGTGTTGGCGGTCATGGCATTGTCGGTGTACAGCCTGATGCTGGCCGGCTATGCGTCCAACAGCAAATACTCGCTGATCGGTGCCCTGAGGGCTACGGCTCAAGCCATGAGCTACGAGGTTTTTTTGGCGATGGCGGTGTTGGGGGTCGTGATGCTGGCCGGAACCTTCAATTTGCGGGCCATCGTGGAAGCGCAAAGGGACGGGTGGTTCGTCGTGCCGCAATTCTTGGGATTCATCTTGTTCTTTATCGGGATTCTTGCGGAAACCCACCGTACCCCGTTCGACCTGCCAGAATCGGAAAACGAGCTGGTGGCGGGGTATCACACCGAGTATTCCGGCATGAAGTTCGGCATGTTCTTCGTCGGTGAGTATGTCGGCGTCACCCTCGGGGCGGCACTGATCGTCACGCTGTTTTTCGGCGGTTGGCATGGCCCGGTGTTGCCGCCTTTGGTTTGGTTCATCATCAAGACCGCCATCTTCATACTGCTGTTCATTCTGGTGCGCGGTTCTCTGCCTAGGCCGCGCTATGACCAGCTCATGTCGTTCGGCTGGCTGGTGATGCTGCCGCTGTCTTTCCTGAATCTTCTGGTCACGGGAGCCGTCGTCCTATGGCGATAAGTCGTTCGAGAAACGAGCGCGCTCCGGGTGGCCGCGGGTAAGCCGACGTGGTGAAAGACTTCTTCACTCAGTTGCAAACCCTGTGGACGGTGTTCCGGCACACGTTCACCAAAGCCGAAACCCGAGAGTATCCGGAGGAAAAGCCGGCTTTGTACCCGCGCTATCGCGGACGAATCGTGCTGACTCGCGATCCCGACGGTGAGGAACGCTGCGTGGCCTGCAACCTGTGTGCGGTGGCATGTCCCGTGGATTGCATCGCCCTCCAGAAAGCCCAGGACGAACACGGGCGCTGGTATCCGGAGTTCTTCCGCATCAATTTTTCCCGCTGCATCTACTGCGGGTTTTGCGAGGAGGCCTGTCCGACCTACGCCATTCAATTGACGCCGGACATGGAGATGAGCGAGTACGACCGCCGCAATATGGTTTACGAAAAGGAGCATCTTTTGATCGACGGGACCGGTAAATATCACGATTACAACTTCTACCGTGTCGCCGGGAAAAGCGTGGCCGGAAAGGATAAGGGCGAGGCCGAGAACGAGGCGCCGCCGGTGGATGTCAGGAGCTTGTTGCCTTAGGAGAACGCTATGTTGTCGTACGTTTTGTTCTATTCCGCCGCCTTGGTAAGCGTGGTCGCCACGATCATGGTGATCGTCTCGTTCAACGCGGTGCACGCTTTGTTGTACGTGATTCTGTCCTTTCTCGCCTTGAGCATCGTGTTCTATCTCATGGGCGCGTTCTATGCGGCAATGCTTCAGATCATCGTGCATGTCGGGGCGATCATGATGCTGTTCCTGTTCGTGGTGATGATGCTGAATCTGGGGCGGCGAACCCTGGAGCAGGAGAGAAAGTGGCTGCCGCCTGCCGCGTGGCGGTGGCCTTCCGCGATGGCGGCGGTGCTGCTGACCGAGCTCGTCTTCGTCCTGATGCAGGAAGAGCCGGCCGCGCTCGGCCATATCGTCGCGTCCAAGGAGGTGGGTATCCATCTGCTCAGGCCTTATGTACTGGCGGTGGAACTGGCGTCAATGCTGCTTTTGGCCGGATTGGTGGGAGCCTATCACTTGACTCGGCGGGAGGTGAAAACATGACGGAAACCATTCCGTTAGCGCATGGGCTGCTGTTGGCGGCCGTCCTTTTCGCGCTCGGGCTCGCCGGCGTTCTGGTGCGGCGCAACCTGATCTTCTTACTGATCTCCCTGGAAATCATGCTGAATTCGGCGGGACTCGCTTTCATCATCGCCGGCTCGCGCTGGAATCAGGCGGACGGGCAAATCATGTTTCTGTTGGTGCTCGCGATGGCGGCGGCGGAAGTGGGCGTCGCCATGGGCTTGGTGACGCAGATTCATCGTCGATTCCACACCTTGGACGTGGACGTCTTGAGTCGGATGAAGGGTTGAGTGCCGTCGTGGTGCGACCGGACGGTAGATCGATGGGGAGCATCGAGCCGCTCCGATTTTGGTTGGGAGTCGAGCGTTTTCATCGCCGATGCTCGCTCGAAAGGGGAGCTGCCTTTGGCGGCAGGTGAGTTTTAAGCGGGTCCCGCGCCGCCGGCGAGTTTGTCTTGGCTGGCCCGAACACGAATGTGTCGGGAATAATTTAGTCGTGTCAGTCGTCAGGATCGGCGCGAAACAGCGGAGCCGAAGACAAGGTTCCACGGTTGCCGCGCGGCTCCCATGTGCCGGGGCTTTCGCCGGGGATAACCTGAAGGGGTACCTTGGCGATAAAGCACCTTGCCTGAGGCGCAGGAACACGCATTCGGACAACTCCCGGCGAAAGTCCCGGTGTTCGGCGCGGCAGACGGGATTTAAGAGACGACTCCGCAACCCTGTTTCCGGGGTCGAAAAATGTGCACATACCTTTGGGATGGAGGATATTCCTCCGCAAAGGCGATGGAAGGACGCCTCTTTAACGAATCAATAAGGAGAAGAACGGGTGTTGAAATACTTGGCTCTTGTTCCGCTTTTCCCGTTGATCGGTTTTCTGATTCTCGTGGCGAGCCAGGGCAATATGCCGCGACGCTGGGTGCCCTGGATCGGCGCCGGGTCGGTCGGGGTGTCGGCGGTGTTAGCCGCTCTGATCGGCGTCGAGTTCCTGAGCGGTTCGTTCGAACCCTACCGTCAGATGCAGTGGACCTGGATGCGGGTGGCCGACTTCCAGTCCGGTTTCTCTCTTTATCTCGATGCCTTGTCCTTGAACATGATGTTCGTGGTGACGGGCGTCGGTTTCCTCATCCATGTCTATTCGGTCGGCTTCATGGCTGACGATGCCGGTTACGCCCGTTTCTTCGCCTACATGAACCTGTTCGTCTTCGCCATGCTGATCCTGGTTTTGGCGGACAACCTGGTGCTTTTGTACCTGGGCTGGGAAGGCGTGGGTTTGTGCAGTTATCTCCTCATCGGTTTCTGGTACGACAATCCGGAGAACGGCGCGGCGGCCCGAAAGGCCTTCGTGATGACACGGGTGGGCGATACCGCGATGGCGATAGGCCTGTTTCTCCTTTTCGCACAACTCGGCACACTCGATATTCAATCCCTCATGCAGAGAGCCGCCGCGACCTGGCCCGTCGGCTCCGGTTTGGCCGCGCTCGCCGCCCTGCTGCTCTTGGGCGGCGCGGTCGGCAAGTCGGCCCAATTGCCGCTGCAGACCTGGCTGCCCGACGCCATGGCCGGCCCCACGCCGATCAGCGCCCTGATCCACGCCGCGACCATGGTGACCGCCGGGGTTTATCTGATCGCCCGCACCCACATTCTGTTCGAACTGGCGCCCGCAGTGCTGCAACTGGTCGCCGTGGTCGGCGCCGTCACTTTGCTGATCGCGGGTTTCACTGCGCTGACCCAGCGCGATATCAAGCGGATTCTGGCATACTCCACCATCAGCCAGATCGGGTACATGTTCCTGGCGCTGGGCGTGGCCGCGTTTTCCTCGGCCATCTTTCATCTGACCACCCATGCCTATTTCAAGGCACTCCTGTTCCTCGCCGCCGGCGCGGTCATCCACAGCTATCATCACGAACACGATATCTTCCGCATGGGCGGGCTCAGGAAACGGCTGCCGATCGCGTTCTGGAGCTTCGTCATCGGCAGCGCCGCCCTCACCGCTCTGCCTTTCACCTCGGGCTATTTCAGCAAGCACGAGATTCTCGCGTCTGCCTACCAGGCTGAAAATGGCGTGTGGTTCTGGGCTGCCGGAACGCTTGGAGCGCTGTTGACCGGCATTTATAGCTTCAGGTTGCTGTTCATCGCCTTTTTCGGCCCGGAAAACGAGCACGCCTCGGAACACCTGGGATTCGCCATGGGTATCCCGCTCATCCTGCTCGGCGCGCTCGCCCTGTTCGGAGGATTCGTTTCCATGCCTCTGGGCTCGGTGTTCCCCAGAGAACAGCCGGGCGAACTCGGAATCCTGGCGGCGATCGTCACCGACGCGGCACCGTTCGTCGGAGTCGGCGTCGCGGTTCTCCTTTACCTGACCCGAACCTATCCCGCCGAGACCCTCACGGCACCCCGCTGGGGCGAGATGCTGCACCGCTTCTGGTTCAGCGGCTGGGGCTTCGACTGGCTGTACGGAAAACTGCTGGTCGACCCGTTTCGCTGGCTGGCTGCCCTCAATCGCGGCGACATCGTGGACGACGTGTATAGGGGCGTCGCGGTTGCCAGCCAGTACGCGCACCGAGCGTTCGCCGCTACCCAAACCGGACAATTGCGCTGGTATGTCGCCGCCTTCACGGGGGGAGCCGTGCTGGCCATCGCGCTGGGGATTCTGTCGTGATGCTTGCGGCGCTGATTCTGATTTTGGTGGTCGGCGGCCTGGTCGCTTGGCTGGCGGAACGCTACGGCGCGAACGCGCCACGCTGGGTCGCCGCGGTCGCGCTGGCACTGGACGGCGTGTTGCTCGTTCCCTATTTCGCCCGCGGTTTTCCCGATGTCGGCGTTTGGCTGGACGATGTTCGCTGGCGCTGGATACCGAGGTTTGGCATCAGCTTTCATCTTGGAATGGATGGTGTCAGCCTGTTGCTGATTGCGCTGACGATATTTCTCGGCTTCATGGCGGTGGCGGCGTCCTGGACCGAGATCAAACAGCGGATCGGATTCTTCCATTTCAATCTGCTGTGGACGCTGGCCGGCGTGTTGGGCGTTTTCCTCGCGCTGGACCTTTTTCTGTTCTTCGTGTTCTGGGAAATCATGATCGTGCCCATGTATTTCCTGATCGCTTTGTGGGGGCACGAGAACCGAGCCTACGCAGCGATCAAGTTCTTTTTGTTCACCCAGGTGTCGGGGCTCTTGATGCTGCTGGCCCTGGTGGTGCTGGCGATCATCCACTACCGCGACAGCGGGGTTTATACCTTCGATTATTTCGATCTGCTGCAGACGAACCTGGAGGTCGATACCGCCTTGTGGCTGATGCTGGGTTTCTTCATCGCTTTCACCGTAAAGCTGCCGGGCGTGCCTTTCCATACTTGGCTGCCGGACGCGCATACCCAGGCGCCGACCGGCGGCAGCGTCATACTGGCGGGGGTGATGCTGAAGACGGGCGCCTATGGGCTGTTGCGCTTCGTCATTCCATTTTTTCCCGAAGTGGTCGCCGATTTTTCCCCCGTTGCGATGGGCTTGGGCGTTGCCGGCATTCTTTACGGCGGCATGCTGGCGTTCGCACAGTCGGACATGAAGCGGCTGGTCGCCTATAGCAGCATCAGCCATATGGGGTTCGTGCTGGTCGGCCTATACGCCTGGAATGCGGCGGCGTTACAGGGTGTGGTGATGACTTTGCTCGCTCACGGCGTTTCGTCCGCCGCCTTGTTCATGCTGGCCGGTTCGGTGCAGGAGCGCATCCATACCCGCGACATGGGCCGCATGGGCGGGCTATGGACCGACGTGCCGCGCATGGCGGCCATCGGTTTGTTCTTTTCCGTGGCCGCGCTCGGCATGCCGGGGCTCGGCAACTTCATCGGCGAGTTTCTGGTGCTGCTGGGCGCTTACCGGGTAGACGCTCCGGTGACGGCAGCCGCGGCCTTGGGCTTGATCATCGCGCCGGTTTATTCGCTGATCCTGATTCAACGGGCTTTTCACGGCGGGGCGCGGGAGATTCATCGGATCCGGGACTTCGGTGCGCGGGAACTCGCCGCAATGAGCCTGTTGATCGTGGCGACGGTTTGGATGGGGGTGTACCCGCAGTCGATGTTGAATGTCTCCGACGCCTGGGTAAAGAATAGTTTGAAAGGCTGGCAAGAGGGCATCGTGCAAACGTATTCGAAGCCGTCGGATGGACGCCTGGCGAACCGGAGGCGGCCATGATCACTACAAGCGACCTCATCGCGCTCCTGCCCTTGATCGCGCTGTCGGCCGCGGCGGTGGTCGTGATGCTTGCCATCGCCGTCCGTCGCAATCATCGCCTGGCCTTCGTCCTGACCGTCGCCGGCATTCTGATCTCGCTGATTACGATCAAATCGGCATCGGACCTGGTTCCGAGAGTGATCACGCCCCTCGTGCTGGTGGACCGCTACGGCCTCGTTTTTATTGTCATGGCTTTGGCGGCGGGTTTGGTCACGGCGGTGCTGTGCCGGGAATATTTTCACGTCCGCGAGGGGCACCCGGAGGAAATCTATCTACTGATACTGACCGCGCTGCTGGGCGCGGGCGTTTTGGCTACCGCTCGTCACTTCGCGTCGTTTTTTCTGGGGCTGGAGATCCTCAGCGTATCCCTGTTCGTCCTCATTGCCTATCCTTTGCGCGAAAATCGGTCCCTGGAGGCGGGCGTCAAATATCTCGTGTTGTCCGGTGTCGCTTCGGCATTTCTGCTGTTCGGCATGGCCCTGGTATACGCCGAGACGGGCACCATGGAGTTCTCGGTCCTGGGCGGAGCGCCCGGGACCTTTCCGTCCACTATCGGAACCATGCTGATCCTGGTGGCCGTGGGTTTCAAGCTATCGCTGGTGCCTTTTCATCTTTGGACCGCCGACGTCTATCAGGGGGCGCCGGCGCCGATTACGGCCTTGCTGGCGACGGTTTCCAAGGGGTCGGTGTTCATTCTGCTGCTGCGCTACGGATTGGAAAGCGGGATTCTCCGCGTCCCGGTGCTGGACGTCCTTTTACCCCTGATCGCGGTCGTCTCCATGCTGGTCGGCAATTTTTTGGCCTTGCGTCAGAACAACATCAAGCGCATCCTTGCCTATTCCTCCATTGCTCACATGGGTTATCTGCTGGTCGCGGTGGTCGCGTCCAACATCGTCGGCGGCGATTTGGCGGCCGAGGCGTTGCTGATTTACCTCGCCGCGTATTTCGCCATGACGCTGGCGGCGTTCGGCGTGGTGGCGGTCATGAGTCCGGCCGATCGCGAAGCGGACGATCTCGAGGATTACACCGGCCTGTTTTGGAGCCGTCCCTGGCTTGCGACGGTGTTCAGCGTGGCGCTTCTGTCCCTGGCCGGAATACCGCTGACCGCCGGTTTCATCGGCAAGTTCTACCTGTTCACCGCCGGAAGCCAAGGCTCGCTTTGGTTGCTCCTCGGCGCGCTGATCGTCGGCAGCGGGCTCGGGCTCTATTATTACCTCCGCGTCGTCTTTCAAATGGCCCAGGCACCGGAGTTGGCGCCGGCAAGCCCGAAAACCGCGCCGGTCGGAATGCATCTGCTGCTGGCGGCATTGCTTCTCCTGATCGTCGGACTTGGCGTTTACCCGGCTCCTTTCATCGATCTTCTACATCCGTAGATCAAGGTTTCGGAGCGGGGGAAGAGAGCGATGGTGCCGCTATCTTTGCCGGGTCAGCGCTGCGCCGGTTCGTCAAAAGGTGAAGGTCACACCGACGTATGCCGAGCGTCCCATCCCGGGTAGGGCGGTGCCGTAGACAAACGGGCGCGAACCGAGATAAGCGCCGCCCAGCGGCAGGTCGTAGTTCTTGTCGAGCAGGTTGTCGAGTCCGGCGTCGACACGGACGTATTTCCATTCATAACCGGTGCGCAGGTTGACCAAAGCGTAGCCGCCGGTCTTGAGCTCGTTCCTGACGTCCGACACGTCGGTTTTGGACGCCACCAACTGGAGTTCGACGGCGTTGTTCCAACCGCCCCATTGATGGTCGACGGTCAATTTGGCATTCACCGGCATCATGTGATACAGGTTGTCGCCGGTATCCAGATTTTCGCCGCGGACATAGCCTAGGACACCTCGGCCGGTAAAGTGTCCGAAACGAGTGTCGCCCAGGAGTGCCTTGCCGGACAGGTCGACGCCGTAGAGTTGAGCGTCGTGGTTGGCGAACTTGAGAAACACGAAGCCGTCGGTCGCGGCCAGATTGGCTACCGTGCATGCCGTGCCGGGCGTTACCGGGCAGCGATCCACATCGATGTAGTCTTCGACATAGGTGTAGTAAGGCGTGATCCTGACGTCCCATTTCTGTTGCTGCGCGTCATGCCAGCCGAACGTGGCACTCAGGGTATGGGCCACCTCGGGTTCCAAATCCGGATCGCCGACATAGCCGTTGCCGTCGCCGAACCAGCCGTTCATGTACATGGCCATGGGGCCCAAGCCCCAGGCATAACGTTCGTAAAGGTTTGGGGAGCGGTTCTTACGCGCGTAGCCCGCTTCGAATTGACTGGTGGCGTCGGGCGTGTAGCGCACCAAGGCGGTCAGGTCGAAGTTGTCGTCGGCACGGTCGCGGCTTCTGGCGTTGAAGGCCCTGGCCGCCAGCTGGTCGGCGCGTTGCATCATCGACATCGAAGAGTACGGCTGGACGGTGTCGGCGTTCGTGCGCACGTGATCGTGGCGCAGTCCGAGCAGCGAACTCCATTCCTCGCTCCAGCGCGCGTCCCATTCGGCAAACGTGCCTACGCGGTCGCGTTCGCCATTGCGGACGTTCCAGAAGATGTCGGGCCCCATCATCATGTTGCCGACAACCGGCGGCCACCAATCGTCCAGCTCGTTGCGATGGTATTCGTTTCCTACCCGTAGCGTATCCCGATCGGTCAGCGGTATTTCCGCTTTGATTAGATAGCCGACGTTCTTGCCTTCCGTCTTCATCGGCATGTCGCCGGGCCGTTTGTCCCGGAGGAAGTTCATCTCGTGTTGGGTATGCTCGTAATAGAATCGGGATTCCAAATTGCCCCAGCCGAATTTCCCCTGGTAGCGCATATTGCCGAAGGTGCTGTCGTTGTCGACCATGTCCATGCGGGCATTGGGAAAACCCTGGCGCGGAATGTTCTGCTGCCCGGCGTTGACCACGAGCAGATGATCGTCGTTGCCGAGCGCCAAGGTCATCGAGTGGTTCTGAGCCTCGTACTGGCTGGATTTGACCTCGAAGCCACCACCCGCCTTGTAATTGTCGCTCTCGGTGTGGGAGCCGGTGTAGGACAGGGCTACGTGCTCGCTTGCCGCACTGACCGTCGTGCTGCCGCCGAAGGCTTCGCCGTTGCTGCGATAGAACGAGGAAATACTGCCCCCGAAAATGGTGCCTTCCTCGGCTGTCGCGAAGCGGGGTGTGATCGTGTCGAGAATGATCGTGCCGCCGAGGCTATCGCCGCCGAGACTCACCGGCGTGATGCCGGCCACCACCGTCGCCTGCTCGACGTTGCGCAAATCGACGTGGGACAGGGGCGGATTCATGTGATTGGCACAGGCGGAGGTGATCGACATGCCGTTGATTTGCACCCTGACCCGGTCATCATTGAGGCCGTGAATCACCGGTAGGCTGGACAATCCGCCCGAGCCGTAGCGGCTGAAACCCGGAACATCGTCGAAAAGTGCGGCGGTGTCGCTGATTGGGGACTGCTTCCTGGCTATCGTCTGCCTGTTCAGTTCGGTGGTGTTCAGCGACTTGAACGGCGGCGTCCACGACTCGGTCACGAGAATTTTGTCGAGGTGCATGCTGTCGCTGCCGATCTGGCTTTGTTTTTGCTGTTCATCGGCGGCAAACGCCGCGATGGCGCAAGAGAACGAAAGGGCGCCGATCAGGGCGCTGGTAACTGATTCATCGAACACACTCTTTTTTTTCACGCATAACCTCGCCTTGAGTACACAGAAAAAGGAGTCGGCTGGAGCCGACTTCGGGCGTTACGGCAAGAACTGCACCATCGTTAAAGCATCATTGTATTATCAAATGCTTAAATGAATTTTTCCCGACGACCCAGTGGAGAAAGTGCGGTAAATCACATACTTTTTTGAGGGATATCGCGCAAATTCGGCGGGCGAACGCTGCCATCCAGTTGTGAGAGCGGTGTGAAGGCCGGTTACCATGGCCACAAGCGCCCGCCTGCGCAGGCAGGCAAGAAGGGCAGCGAGGTCTACATGGCCGTCGATACCTTGGGCCATCTGTTAGCGCTCCTGGTGACCCCGGCCAACGAGCCCTAGCGTGCCCAGGCGGCGGAACTGGCGCGCTCCGCTCAACCGGTCACCCGCCGGCACGGCATTCGGCTGGATGGGGTCGAGCCTGCCTGCCGGCAGGCAGGCTGCTGCCGGAGGCCAAAAGAGGCTTTGTGCTGTTGCCCCGGTGGTGGGCGGTGGAGCGGAGTTTCGGCAGGATTGCCCGGTTTCGGCGCTTGGCTCGCGATTACGAACGATTGGCCGAAACCTTGGCGGGCTTGCGCTTTATCGTCTTTGCCATCCTCTTGCTCGTCAAGGCCGCCCCATTGCTCCAAAGTGGATAACACGCTCCAGTAGACCGAGTGTTTCGGTTGCGAAGTGCGCGCATTCCCGGCATGCGTCATTTGCCTCGGTGTATTATGTTTTTCCCCGCAAGATCCGGCCGGTTTCGGCGGGTCCGCCCAAACCGGTTCGATATGCCCGTCAAGCGGAGTGCCGCGCGTCAAGCCTGCAAGCCGGTTGGCATGCTTCGTGTTATTCCCGGCTCGTTGGTGCTGATCCAAAAGTCGAGAAACGATAGATGATGGTTTCGAATCAATCACTGCGGCGTCTTGGGAGCATGCGCCTCCATATGACGCGGGCCGAACGCGCGGCCGTGTTCGTGCTCGTGCTGGCCGTGACAGGCGTGGTGATGTCTTTCGTGCGCGGCGACGATTTCGCGGCTGAATGCGCCGCCACGGATGCGAGTCTTAAAGCTATTCGCGCGGCAATTCTGGGCGGAGAGGCGGGTCTCGGCTACCGAGCCGATAGCGGTGAAATCCCGCGCTCGATTCAGGACCTGTTCGAGCCGGCGTCATTGCCGGCACCGCTCCGGACTTTCGACCCGGTGACCGGACGCGGCTGGCGCGGCCCGTATTTGACGGACGGCGTACGGATCAATGTCCGCAAGGCGCATTGCAGCTTTTCGGACGTTAGTTGCAACAGCCAACGCTTCGTGAACGCTCTGGCGACCGGCGACATGGTGGTTCTCGATGGGTTCAGGCGCCATGCGCCCGAATGCACCAATTCGGATGCCGAGCGTTATTGCATTAATCCCGTCGTGCTCCAGATTCCTTGTGATGATGCGGATCGCAACGGGATATGCGGGGACGCCAGTGATATGTGGCTGCCCGGTAATGCACGGCTGGTTTCGGCCGGCCTCAACGGGATCCTGGAGACCGCGCTGACCGATTACAAGGCGACCGCCCGTGGCGATGACCGCGTCCTGTTCCTCTTCATGGGGGATCCAGGGGGGAGGAATCAAAGCTGCGAGTGATGGAGGTTGTGCTCGTGGTCGGTTGACAGCCGGGCCGTCCATGATGTCTTCCTGAAGTAGCTCATCGCCTCGTTCGAGATTCCGCTGAATCGGCTAAGATTCATATCATGTCATGTCGGTGCTGCCGACGACCCGGTATGGGACTTAGAAAACAGGGCTTTCATGAATACTATTCCAGGAAAGAGCGTCGGAGACTTAGCGAATGCTACCGACACAACTTGAGTTGTGTTTGGTAGTAGAAACCCCGTGTTTCCGTATTTTAGGGGAGCCGTGCCGACAGTTTAGCAGGCTGTTGAAAAACTCGATGGTCCTACCATAAGTAGTGGGTAACGACGAAACTGTTAACCTACATGTCGTATGCAGAATGCGTTTTTCAACACCCTGTTAAATATCACTCGATATATAAGTTTTGTCCATATTGTAAAGAAAGAATAAAAAGTACAGCTATCGTGTGTAAGCACTGCTTAAGGAATCTGTCATAGGAAAACTATCTCAGAATTCTGGAACACCGCCACCTCAAAATTTTAGCTTCTAGTCCACTGAGTAAAAAAGAAGGTTAGTGAAAAACACGACACCGACGAGGTCTAAAATAAATTAAGCCTTCAACAGTTTTAGCGATATTTGTTCAAGTTCCCCTATATTAGCGCTGCGGACCCAATGCGGTCTCGCACTGCACGACAAACAAGGATTTCTATGTCACGCCTATAGTCGTCAACGCTGTCTAAATTTCTTCCCCGTCGGCTATTTCGACTGTCTGCCACACCCAAACGATGTCCAATGGCGAAGTTCTGAGTCAGTGCGCCGGGTTCATCGCCGAGTATGTGGGCGCTTGCTTTGTGGAGCGATAGCCCACATACGATGTCTTTCTTCCGGTATCATCTTTCCTTTAGTCAATCCGATTTCTCGAGTCCGACATGAAAGCGACGGTCATCCCGGTCACGGCGTTTCAACAAAATTGTTCGCTGCTCTGGTGCGAGGACACCATGGAAGGCGTCGTCGTCGATCCGGGCGGCGATCTGGACCGAATCCTCGAAAGAGCTGAAAGCACCGGCGTGATGCCGGTCAAGATTTTGCTCACTCACGCCCATGTGGACCATGTTGGCGGTACCGCGGAATTGGCCGGACGGCTCGGGATTCCGATCGAAGGCCCACAGAAAGAGGACAGATTTTGGATCGAGCTATTGCCTAAGCAGTGTGAGATGTTCGGTTTTCCGCCGGCGGATACCTTTACTCCGGATCGCTGGCTCGAGGAGGGCGATACGGTACAGTTTGGGCGTCAAACCCTTGAAGTCATACATTGCCCCGGCCACACGCCCGGCCACGTGGCGTTCTTTCACCCCGGCGAGCGGCTCGCCATTGTCGGGGACGTGCTGTTCAAAGGCTCCATTGGCCGAACCGATTTTCCACGAGGCGATTACGGCGCCCTAGTGAAGTCCATTCGCGAGCGGCTTTTTCCGCTGGGGGACGACGTCGTGTTCATTCCGGGGCACGGCCCTTTGTCTACTTTCGGCGACGAACGCCGTACCAATCCGTTCGTGGGCGATGCCGTCCGTCGGTAGTCGGCCGCGGGAGTTCGACGGCCGGCCGGCTGAAGCGGCGCTGATCCGCTTCGACCGGGTCTCCGTATCGGTTCGCGGCAAATCGATCCTGGCCGACGTCAGTTTTGTGGTGAAGGCCGGCGAAAAGGCTGTTTTTCGCGGCAAGTCGGGCTCCGGCAAGAGCACGGTGTTGAAGACTTTGTTGGGGCTTTATCCCTTGGCCGCCGGCAGAATTCTTTTCGAAGATGAATCGCTCGATCCGCCGACCGTACAGTCCGTTCGGCGGCGCGCCGCCTATATCGGCCAGGAGCCGGTCCTCGGCGCGGAAACGGTGCGCGAAGCTTTGATGTTGCCCTTTCGATTCAAGACGCACCGGGACAATAAGCCTTCCGAGTGTCGGCTGATCGATGCCCTGGAGCATCTCCATCTGTCGCCGGATATTCTCGATCGTGAGTGCCGGCTCGTTTCCGGAGGCGAGAAACAACGTATCGCCATTGCCCGCGCCTTGCTGTTGGGGAAAAGTCTTTATCTCTTGGACGAGGTGACCAGCGCCCTCGACGCCGAGAGCAAGCAGGCGGTGCTAGATATGTTTGCCGATCCCGCGTTCACCGTGCTCTCCGTGGCCCACGACCCTGACTGGGTCGCACGCTGCGATATCGTTCTGGAGTTGGAGGGTGGGCGCTTGACCCGGATTCATCGCAATGGAAGCGCTTGATATCGCACCGCCGCGAATGGCGGTGCTTTACGGCGTCGTGCTGCTACCCTGGCTGCTGCTCGGACTGACCGGACTCCGCCTGAGCCGGGCGATCGTTGTCGGCATTCTCCGCATGAGCCTCCAATTGGCCTTGGTGGGCGTCTATCTGAAGACTTTGTTCACGCTTAACAATCCCTGGCTGAATGGGCTATGGATTCTGGTGATGCTGGTGGTGGCCGATTGGGCGATCCTCACGCGGGCCGGACTGAATCGGCGCTACTTCTTCGCCGCTACATTCGCGGCGGTGGCCGGGAGCGTCCTGTTTTCCACCGCCTATCTGCTACTGTTGGTGATTCGGCCGCCCCTCTATTACGATGCCCGTTACTTGATTCCCCTAGCCGGCATGATCCTCGGCAATTGCCTGCAGGGCAACGTAATCGGACTGGAGCGCTTCTATGACGCGCTCAGGAAAAACGAAAACGAGTACCTGACCTACCTGCTGCTCGGCGCCACCCGCTGGGAGGCGGTGCTTCCCTATTTTCGCGAGGCCGTCAAGGCGGCGATCAACCCCACTTTAGCCGGCATGGCGACCTTGGGTCTGGTGTCGCTGCCCGGCATGATGACCGGTCAAATTCTGGGCGGGAGCGAGCCCTGGCTGGCCGTGAAATATCAGATCGCCATCATGTTGTGCATTTTCGCAAGTACCGTGCTTGCAAGCATTCTAAACCTAGTACTCAGCGTGAATATTGCTTTCAACGAATTCGATGTGTTGAAGGAGGATGTCGTCGAGCGCGGTTAAGGAAGCTCTGATCAAGTCCTTCGACAGGCCTGTCCTGAGCTCGTCGAAGGGCATGAACGGAATCACGGAATCAACGTGTTCAGAGCTTCCTTAAAGATTTGCCGTTTTGGTCGGCACCCGGCGCACAGTCGCTCAGGGCCGGCAAAGCCTTACCGATACGGGCTTTTCTCTCGGCCTACAGTGTGCCGGCGCATACGGGTTTGTCGACAAGCGATGTGTCGACGTTAAACCGTTTTTCTCAGTCTATACGCTTGGTCTGCTGTGCTGCGGAGAAAAATCTTCCCGAACGGGTCTGACCTCGGAAAGCTTGATTCGATGGGGCCAACACGGTAAAACAGCTAAATTAGCGGAACGCACCTGTTCGGAATGGATACGGTTTCGAAAGGGATCGCTGTTCCGAGCATGGCTTGCAGGAATCGTGAAACATGACAGGATGATCAGCATGGGTAAGGATGACCAAATCGCAGCGGGACGGTCGGCTGCGGGTAACGGACCTATCGAGCGCATCGGAGCGCTTCCCAAGACCGGTTCACCTTCGCTGGCACGCGATTCGTTCGAGATTTCCCAGCGCTTATTCGACACGCGCGTTGTTGCCGTCACGCCAAGGTTCGGTTACCGTCGGCGAGCCCCTGACAGTGCTTCGACGCCCGCCGCCGTCCGGAACGGTGGGAGACAAAAACGCCGTGCCCACCTGCTCGTTGTCGAGAGCAGCGCCGAAATGCCCAGCTATGTCAAGCGGTTCTTGGATCGCTGCTACGAGGTCGTGATCGCGACCGACGGTGCCGCGGCGCTCGATGTCATCCTTAACGATCCCCGCGGCCTCGCGTTGGCGGACCTCAGGACTGTGCGGCGCGACGGCCCTGTGCTTCTGCGCGCCGTGAAGGGCAACGCCAAGAAAGACCACGTCCCCGTGATTCTGACCGCGCCTCGCTCCGAGGAAAAGACCTGCAGCGAAGAATTGAACGCCGGCGTGGACGATTGTCTGATCAAGCCCATTTCCGCGCGCCAACTGCTCGCGCGTGTTTCGACCCGGCTCGAGCTTGCCGGGGTGCAGCGGGAGGCGGCACAGGCCTTGCCGGAAAGCGAGGCGAAATACAAGACGCTGCTCGACTCGCCGGACGACGGCATATTCGTGGCTCACGACGGCCGTTTCGTTTTCGCGAATCCCGCACTGTCGGCCTTGTTGGGTCGTTCCGACGCGGAGTGTATCGGACTACCGTTGCAATCGGTGATGGCGCCCGATGACTTCGAATCCTGGAACGAACGCTTCGGGCCCAACGCTAGCACCGAGGGGCTCGATTCGCCCTGGCGGCGGGAAGCCGTGTTCCAGCATCGGGAAGGTCATCGAATTTGCGTCGCGTTCAGCATGCGCCCTGTTCATTTCAACCGCCGCGTCCGTGACCTTACCCGGCGCAAACAGCGTTGGCTGTTTTATGCATCGGCTCCGATGCGCCTGTCCGACCGAAGGCCGTTTCTCGCCCCCATGGCGATCGACGTGACCGATCACCGCGGAGGCGAACAGGCGCTGCGCGGGGCGGATCGCCTCGAGGACGAATTCGTCGCCATGCCGGCTCATGAACTGCGCAATCCGCTGGCGCCGATACGGAATGCCGTGCAGGTGCGCCGGCAACCGGGGTTGAGCGATCCGGAGCCGAAACGGACGCGCGATGTGATCGGCCACCAGGCGGCTCGGATGAGCCGCTTGCTCGACGATCTGCCGGATATTTCCCGCATCACCCGCGGCGCGATCGTCTTGAAAAAAACGCTGATCGAGGTTCCGGCCGTGACCGAGCGGGCGGTCGAAACCAGCCTGCCGTTGGTCAAGTCCCGCAGGCACAAGCTGACCGTCCGCTTGCCGCAAGAGCCGGTACAGTTCGAAGGCGACCTGACAAGGCTCGCCCGGGTGATCGCCAAGCTCTTGAACACCGCGGCTAAGTATACCGACGCCGGCGGCTGCGTCGATCTGATCGTGGAAGCGTCTCCGGACGATGTGGTGGTGCCGGTGCGTGACAACGGCATGAGTATTCCGGGCGAGCTTTTGCCGAATATTTTCGAACTGTTTACCCGAGGCAGACGCTCGTTCGACCGGTCCCAGGGCGGGCTCGAGCTTACGCTGGTGCAGCGGCTGATGGAAATGCACGGCGGCCGAGTGGAAGCGCAAAGCGCGGGGTCGGGCAACGGTGCCGAGTTCATCGTCCATTTGCCACGGGTGGCGGCTACCTCGGCTCAGGAAGGTTCGGGTTTGGCCGGCGGCGAACCGGCATCGAGTTCCGCCGGCGTTCGGGTTCTGGTCGTCGATGATAACGTGGATTCTGCGGAGAGCATGGCACTGTTGCTCAGCCTAGACGGACACGAGGTGCGCACCGCGTTCGACGGCCCGGGCGCCCTGGCGGTCGCCGCGGAATTCCATCCGGAGGCGGTGTTGCTCGATATCGGATTGCCGGGCATGGACGGTTACGAAGTCGCGAAGCAGATGCGCAACTTACCGGGACTGCAAAACGCGCTGATGATCGCCGTTACCGGCTACGGCCAGGCGGACGATCGCGCCCGGTCGAAAGCCGCCGGATTCGACCACCATTTGGTGAAGCCGGTGGACCCGGAAATCCTGAGTGCGTTGTTGGCAACGCTGAGGTCCGGTTGAGCTGGGCAGTCCGCCGTGATTTTGACGATAGGGGACCTCGAAAAACCGTTTTCCCGGCGGTTTTTCTCGTCGCCAAGCCCGAGCGCGGTTTCGGCTCGGCTTACGTTTTCAAGCCCTTACGTGGCTGAAAACGACGGGGCATCCCTGCCCGTTAGAGCACCTCGAAGTTTTTCGATGTGCTCGTGTGACAGACCGGTGACGAAATACTTACGAGTTTCCTCGTATTTCCGGAGAAGGCGTAGAGGCGTTTAAATATAGCTTTCCGGATTCGCTTGCTTGGATGCTTACCGGTCCGTCATGAACGTCAGTGGGACTGTTCCGAAACATGGTTTTCCCGGACACGGATGCCGGCAAGCAGAGGCAGGGCGTCACGAATTTCTCGTACGGTCGAATCCGTTTCCGTCTACGGCGGTGGTTTCGACCGGGAAACGCAGCGTTGGTGAGTCCTTATCCTGAAAAACCGGGTTCTCTTCGCTCGTGCGGGAGAGCCCGGTTTTTCATTAATCGGGCCGGCAACGCTTAGGCCTCGGCTCACGCGGCTTGTTGCCGCGCCGGGGCATCCCTGCCCCGGATCAACCCGGCCGATAGTTATGGGCCGGGTTAATGGGAGCACAGTCGGGTTTACCGGCTGTGTCAGTGACCCGGCTGCTCTGGGACGAGCGGCCGCCGATGCGATTTCTTTCGCTCTCGGCAGAGGAAGGGTAGGGCGACGATGTCGATAGCCTTCTGAACTCGAGCCTTCTTGACTCGAGCGGCAAGTCCCCGCGCCGGTCATGGCAGGCGATCGGTGCCCATCGTGGCGGGCACGGGATATCCAGAGCCGCCAAGGGAAAATGGCTGTCGTCCGGTTTGCGGGCGAAGGCGTAACGGGAACGTTGCCGCGGGCCTGCGGAGATCGGGTGACGTTCAGGGGAAACAAAGTGTTGGAGGCACAATATGTTCACGCTAAAGACATTCATTCCGCCAGTTGCCGTGCTGTCGCTGGGATTGGCATGGACACCGGTCCACGCGCAGACGTCCTGGTCCGGCGACCTAGTGGACTTTACCCTTGTGGATGGCGATCCGGGCGCCCTTGGCGGGCCGGAGGTGGTTTCGGACGACACGGGCGTGAGCCTTAACTTCAGCCCGCGACCGCTGGCGTTCGATGCGTTATCCGCCGGGAGCGGCCAGGTCGACACCGAAATCACCGGTTTCACGCTCAGGGCCACGGCCGCGCCGAATCAGATGATCACCGGCGTGAGCTGGAATCAAAATGGGGTCTATCAAGTAACCGGTGACGGATCATGGGTATCGGCTTTGTCATCGCTGAGCGTCGCGGATGCGAAGACGCATGAGGCCATAGGCGATACCGGGGCCGAAACGTTTTCCGCTCTGGGAACGAACGACGGGGCCAACGGTGGTCCGTGGGCCTTGACCGTCAACCAGGATATAGGAGGAAGTGAGGTCGAAATCGAGCTGACGGTCAAGGATATTCTCGCGGCTTATGCGCCGGAAAACGGCTTTGCCTGGATCGAGAAAGACTTCGGCGGTTTAAGAGTCGATGTCGCGCCGATTCCGTTGCCGGCTTCGGTTTGGTTGTTGGGATCGGCTTTGTTCGGCCTGATCATGATCGCTCGCCGCCGCTCGGGAAGCGCTCGGGTGTAACCCGAAGTGGCCGGCTCGTTTGAACTGCGCCGCGGCCGGGGCGTGTATCGACCTTGGCAGCGGCGCAGATCGGAATGCCGCAAGGAAATTCTGAAGGGGAAGCTCCGCGGTTCGTCGCCAGCGCATCGATTCCCGATATGTGCAAAAAGACGTACGAATTCGTCCGTATTCTCGTCGAAGATGACTCGCGATTTAATAAGCACTACCCGGAAGTGATCGACGCCGACACTCGAAGTTCGCGAAGGCACCGGGTCGGAAACGGAAATTTCCGCTAGGACCTTGGATCTTGCGAAAGGATTTCGGGAGGTCGCTCGGGACAGGGCCGTCTCGACGGAGCAGGATGTTCGGCTGGAATCGGGAGTGGTGCGGAACATTCCGAAAGGAATCGGAATAGTCCGAATCCGACTGGAATGTCGGTCACGGAACGGTGATGCTCGTGGGCCGAAGGGATTCGGCCCTGATGGGATGCAAACTTGAAATAGGGATGTTTCTTTTTTTCGCCGTCGACAAAGAACGGCGATCGTGGCGGCGCGAAGCGCTCAGGTTAGCGCGGATGATAGGAGAGTGCTGGTTATGACGTTTGATGTAAGTCGGTTGCTGCGGAGTCGGCTTACAAGAACGTAACGAGCGTTAGAGCGTGTAAACGCAAACGGGCTTGGGATGATCGCCCGTTTGAAGACTTCCCCAGAAGGCAGGACACCCCCCATCCCCCCCAAGCACTTTGTTCTGCCTTCTTTTTTTGCCTTTCCACAGCCAAAGCCTTCCCAACTCGATTCTATCTTTGTCCGATCGCTGCGCTAGCGTCCGTATCCGCAGGTGATCGGATACCGCCGATCGCGGCCGAAAGCGCGGCGTGTGATCTTGACGCCGGGCGGGGCCTGGCGGCGTTTGTACTCGTTGCGATCCACCATTTGCGCCACGCGTATGACCTCGCGCTCGGGAAATCCGGCGGCGACGATGTCTTCCACCGATTTATCCTGCTCCACGTACATTTCGAGAATCGGGTCCAATATCGAATAGGGCGGCAACGAATCTTCGTCTTTCTGGTTGGGCCTGAGTTCGGCGGAGGGCGCACGCTCGAACACCCGCGGCGGAATGACTGGCGAAAGGCTGTTGCGGTATTCCGCCAAACGATAGACCAAGAGCTTCGGGACATCCTTCAGCGGTGCGAATCCGCCCGCCATGTCGCCGTACAGGGTGGCGTAGCCGACGCTCATTTCGCTCTTGTTGCCGGTGGTCAGGAGGATTTTCCGCTTCTTGTTGGAAAACGCCATGAGAATGATGCCCCGGCAACGCGCTTGAATGTTTTCCTCGGTGGTGTCGGGGGGCATTCCGGCAAAGCTTTCCTCGAGCATGGCGAGAAAGGCGTCGAAGGCCGGCTCTATGGGAATGACGTGATAGCGGCAGCCCAAGGTCTCGGCTTCGAGACGGGCATCCTCGATACTCATGGTCGCCGTATAGCGGGAAGGCATCAACACGCATTCGACCTGATCGACCCCCAGGGCATCGGTCGCGAGAACCAGTGTCAGGGCCGAGTCGATGCCGCCGGACAGGCCGAGCACAGCGCCCTGGAAACGGTTCTTGCCGACGTAGTCGCGGATGCCGGTGACCAGAGCCTTGTAAATGCTTGCGATTTCCGGCAGGGGTTGGGCGAGGTCGCCTGCGACCGGTTCTACCGTGTCGCCGCAAACGAAGTCGACAGGCAGCAATGCTTCCTCGAACTCCGGCGCGCGGAAAGTCACGGTACCTCCCCGGTTCGTCACGAACGACGCACCGTCGAAGACCAGTTCATCCTGCCCGCCTACCAAATTGACGTAAACCAGGGGCACGCCGGTCACCGCGATGCGCTCGCGGACTACCGCTTCCCGCTCCTTGATCTTATTGGCGTGATAGGGCGAGGCGTTGATATTAAGAACCAGCTTGGCCCCCGCTTCCGCGGCTTGCTCCACGGCACCGGGCAGCCAAAGGTCCTCGCAGATGGTGATGCCGACCGGTACGCCTCGCAAGTCGAATACGCAGGGTTCCGAGCCGGGCAGAAAATAGCGCTTCTCGTCGAACACGCCGTAATTGGGCAAGGCATGCTTGCGGTAGATTGCGTGAATCTTGCCGTCCCGCAGCACTGCGGCGCTGTTGTAAGGCATGCCGGTTCGGTGTTCCGGATAACCTACGATCACGTCGATGCCGTGCACCTGACCGGCTATGTCATCGAGGATACGCTCGGCCTGAGCCATGAAGTCGCCGCGCAGGATGAGGTCTTCCGGCGGATAGCCCGTCAAGGCCAGTTCAGGAAAAACGACGGCATGAGCCCGAAGCCGGTCGCGGGCCTCGCGGGCGGCCTTAAGAATGCGGGCGGCATTGCCCCGGAGGTCGCCAACGAGAAAATCGAGTTGAGCGATAGCGATACGGAGGTTCACGGTCATGGCATTCGGGTGTCTAATAGAGTGCGTCTATTTTCGCCTGAAATCGGCGCGGGAACGAGTGAAAACGATTCATCCCGGTTCGCGCTCGAAACACGAGACTCGCGATTCGACTCTGGAAAGGAGATTTTGTCATGACACAACCCCCTAATCTATTCCACCAAGATCGGCAGGACCGTTTGCTCCGCGAGCGTGAGCACGATCCCTATAAGATACGGGAAAAATTGCCCGAGCCCACGGTGTGTCCGGAATGCCGTGCGGTGTACCACGACGGCCGGTGGCAATGGTCGGCGGCGCCCGCCGGAGCGAACCAAGCGCCGTGCCCTGCCTGCCACCGTGTCCGCGACAAATGTCCGGCCGGCTTTCTCACCTTGACGGGCGAGTTTTTCGCTGCGCACAAAGACGAGATTCTGAATCTGGTTCGCAATATTGAAGAACGAGAAAAGGCCCAACACCCTTTGAAGCGCATCATGGCCGTCGACGAGCAGGACGGCGGCATGCTGATCACGTTCACCGATCCCCAGTTGGCGAGGTCGGCGGGGCAGGCGGTTCAGCACGCGTATAAAGGCGACCTCGATTTTTCCTATCAGGAGGAGGAATATCTTCTGCGGGTGTATTGGTCGCGGTAATAGGAGTCGCGCTTGGCGTGCGGCGGGAGCGCCCGGCGGGATTCCCGGACGGCTTTGTGGAAGCACAAAAGTACGGGCTCTCACGTCGTGCTTTTCCGCTGAATGTATGGATAACTACGGGTATGGATCGGATTGAGGAGCGAGAGCATGCAACTGCCGTTACAGATTTCTTTTCGGAATATGGACCCGTCCGAAGCGATGGAAAAAGCCGTTCGTGACCGCGCCGAGAAACTGGATCAGTTTTTCGAACACATCATATCCTGCCGGGTCATGGTCGAGGCGCTTCATCGCCACCACCGGCGGGGTAATACCTACCATGTCAGAATCGACATCACGGTTCCGGGCGATGAATTGGTGGTCAGCCGTGATCCGGGAAAAGATCACGCGCACGAGGATGCTTACGTGGCGATACGCGATGCCTTCGATGCGGCGCGCCGGCAATTGGAGGATTACGCCCGGCGCGTTCGGCAGGACGTGAAGCGCCATGAGGTGACGCCCCATGGGACTATCGCTCAAATCAATCCGGAAGGCGATTATGGAATGATCGAGACACCGGACGGGCGCCTGATTTATTTCCACAGGAATAGCGTGGTGCAGGGCGATTTCGACAAGCTGGGCATCGGCGATACCGTCCGCTTCGTCGAAGAAATGGGCGACGAGGGCCCTCAGGCGAGTTCGGTGACCGTCGAGGGGAAACACCATGTCGTAGGTTAGCCGAAAGGCCGCATATGTTTGACTGAACAGACGCCTGCGCGTCTCTGTTTGAGGAGGGCG
This sequence comes from Methyloversatilis universalis, assembly GCA_020723665.1. Lineage (GTDB taxonomy): Bacteria > Pseudomonadota > Gammaproteobacteria > Methylococcales > Methylococcaceae > Methylocaldum. The sequence goes on along the minus strand of DYIL01000003.1, from coordinate 26,984 downwards.
ATATGCCGACCAATCCGCACGATGATCGAATCAAGGCCATATTGGCCGATCTGGAACACGACACCCGGATCAATCTGCACGAGTATCCGATCCGGGTCGATATCGAAGACGGCGCCATCGTCTTGGAGGGCAAAGTCGGCGATATCGCGGCAAAACGGATTGCCCACGCGACCGCGTATCGCCACGCGGACAAGTTGCCGGTCGTGGACCGGCTGCGCATCGCCGTTCCCCCGTCCGAGAGGGAAGGCGGCTTGCGCGAGGAGCTCGTCAATCTGCTGCAGCAGGAGCCGGTTTTCATGGAATGCGGCCTGTATGTACGCGAGGGAGATCGGCTCGAGACGATTCGGGTGGGCCGCAGCGAGTGGCCCAATCGCAGCGAAGGCGATTGGGGCGAGCAGCGCATCGAGATCGAGGTGAAAGATGGAACCGTCACCTTGTCGGGCACCGTGCTCAGCCTATCCCACCGCCGCTTAGCCGAGGTGCTCGCGTGGTGGACGGCGGGCTGCGAATTGGTGGTCAACTTGCTGCATGTGGTGCCGCCCGAGCAGGAAACCGACGGGGAACTGGTCGACGCCGTGCTCTTGGCGCTGGAAAAAGACCCTCTGGTTCATGAGTCGCAGCTCTATATCACGGCGGAGCAGGGGGCGGTGACGCTGGAAGGCTATCTCCCCAGCGAAGAAGAGAGGCGCATGGCGGTTCTCGACGCCTGGTACGTTCCCGGCGTCCACGACGTGGTGGACCGGATTCAGGTCGCTGGATGACCGTGGTTTGCTCGAGGCGAACCGATTGCCTTATCGGACGGAATAAAGCCTGTTGGGAAGTCTCTGGCCGCCGCCCAGCCGAAACCCGTTGTTCAGGGCTTGCCAAGTGAAATCCTGAGCCTCCGACACGGCGCGTTCGATGTCCCGGCCGCCGGCCAAGAGCGCGGCGACGGCGGATGCCAGGGTACAGCCTGAGCCGTGATAGCTTCCCGGCAAGCGCGGCCAACGGTAGGTTTTCACGCCGGAAGCGCGGTACAGGTGGTTGACGACGTCGCCATCGTTCTCGTGGGCTCCGGTCAGCAGTACGTTCGGGCAGCCGAACGCGAGCAGCGCGCGGCCGCAATCGTCCAAATCCTCCATCCCGGCCAATTTTCTGGCCTCGGGCGAATTCGGTGTCAGCACGGTGGCTCGTGGAATCAACTTCCGCCTCAACGCCTCGATCAGCATCTCGTTCGCGAGATTCGCTCCGCCTCCCGCCGCCAGGATCGGGTCCAGGACGACCGGCAAGCCGACAGCGGATTCGAGCAGCTCATGTACCGCATGCGCGATCTCGACGCTTCCGAGCAGCCCGATCTTGATGGCGGCGGGAGGCATATCCCGAAGCACCGTCAGCGCCTGTTCCAGAAACGCCTCGGCGTGCTGCGGCAAGACTTCGCGGACGTTAAGCGTATCCTGAACGGTCAGCGCGGTTATGACCGACGAGGGGTGGCAGCCGAGTCGGGAGACGGTTTCGATATCGGCCTGAATGCCGGCTCCGCCGGTGGGATCGTGTCCCGACAGGCACAGGACGACGGGAGGCGAGGGTTTCATGTCGGGGTACGAGCAGAATTTCGATTCGACCAGTTTCCCATGTGCGGCGGTGCTCGGCTAGACTCCACTCGACGGAGTCGGCGCTTTCGTCGTGCCGAGACATTCCGGTCCCGGAGCGTCCATTTGGTGGCGAAAGTCCTGGACCGAGGTCCGGTATTTCTTATCATCCGCTTCATTTTCCAGTAAAATCATGCTGTTTTATCTGCCCGTATCTGGGCGGCGCATGTTTTTTTGCAAAAACCGAGATCACTCGGTTTTTTTGTCCACCACAACACAGGCGAATCCGAACCAAGGAGATCCAATGGCGGTCGAACGCACCTTGTCCATCATCAAACCCGACGCCGTAGCCAAGAACGTGATCGGCGAAATTTACAGCCGCTTCGAGAAAGCGGGGCTGAAAATCGTTGCGGCCAAAATGCTGCATCTCTCCCGCGAGCAGGCGGAAGGATTTTATGCCGTCCACAAGGCACGGCCATTCTTCAACGATCTGGTGAATTTCATGATCACCGGCCCGGTTATGGTTCAGGTGCTGGAAGGCGAAAACGCCATTGCCAAGAACCGTGAGATCATGGGCGCCACCAATCCCAAGGAAGCCGCGCCCGGCACCATCCGTGCCGACTTCGCCGTCAGCATCGACGAAAACGCGGTGCACGGCTCCGACGGACCCGATACGGCGGCACAGGAAATCGCGTTTTTCTTCAAAGAGAATGAGATCTGCCCCCGTACCCGTTGATTCCGGAGAGAAGCTGAATCTCCTCGGGCTGGACCGGAAGGCGATGGAAGCCTTCTTCGTCGAGATCGGGGAAAAACCGTTTCGTGCGACGCAGTTGCTGCAATGGATACATCAGCGCGGCGTAGCCGATTTCTCGGCGATGACCAACCTGAGCAAGCCACTCAGGACGCGGCTGGCCGAACGTTGCGAAATTCGGGTGCCGGAGATCGTCTATGCGCAGAAGTCCGCGGACGGCACCTGCAAGTGGCTGCTGCAGCTCGATGACCTAAACCGTATCGAAACGGTCTTCATTCCCGAAGACGACCGCGGTACCTTGTGCGTATCGTCCCAAGTGGGCTGCGCCCTGGAATGCTCGTTCTGTTCCACGGCCAGGCAGGGCTTCAACCGCAATCTGAGCGCCGCCGAAATCATCGGCCAGCTTTGGATGGCGCGGCGCGAACTCGGTGAAGGCCGGGTGACCAACGTGGTCCTCATGGGCATGGGCGAGCCGCTGCTCAATTTCAACAATGTGGTCGCTGCTACCAACCTGATGCTGGATGACTTCGGCTATGGGCTCTCCAAGCGCAGGGTGACGCTCAGCACCTCGGGTATCGTTCCGGCCCTGGACAGGCTGGCCGAGGTGAGCGACATCGCCCTGGCCGTATCGCTGCACGCGCCGGACGACGAGCTGCGCAACGAATTGGTGCCGATCAACCGGAAATACCCGATCGAGGAGCTTTTGGCGGCGTGCAAACGCTACGTCGGGCGGGAAAACCGCCGCAAGGTGACGTTCGAATACGTGATGTTGGATGGCATCAACGATACGCCCGCGCATGCCAAGGCCTTGGTCCGGTTGTTGAGCCATGTTCCGTCCAAGGTCAACCTGATTCCCTTCAATCCGTTTCCGGGCTCCAATTACCGGTGCTCCAGCCCGGAAACCATACGCCGCTTCAGCGATATGCTGCACGCCGCCGGATTGATCGCCACGACGCGCAAGACCCGCGGCGGCGACATCGACGCGGCCTGCGGCCAGTTGGTGGGGCGGGTGAACGATCGTACACGCAGGCATCACCGGTTACAGCTTGTACAGCCATGAAACTTCGTATGCTGGTCGCTCCTTTGGTCTGCACGGCGCTCGTCGCCTGTACGGCGTGGAAAACGCACAAGAGCCGCGCCAACGATCCCTACGGTTCGCTCAGCCAGTCCGATATCTACGTCCAGAAGGGCATTCAATACATGGAAGCGGGCAACTACGAGGTGGCGCTGCAGGATCTGACGAAAGCCGTCGAGCTGGACGGCGGAAACAGCGAAGCCTACAACGCGCTGGCGGTGCTCTATCAGCGGCTGGATCAGCCCGCCGACGCCGAACGCCAATTCAAGAAGGCCTTGTCGGTCAATCCCGACAACTTCGGCGCCCGCAACAATTACGGCCGTTTTCTGTGCTCCCGCGGCCGATACGCCGATGCCATGAGCCAGTTTCGTGAGGTCATCGGTTCCAAGCTCTATAACTCGCCTTGGATCGCACTCACCAATGCGGGCATTTGCGCCCGCTCGGCCGGTCAAAAAGGGGAAGCCGAGGAGTATTTGCGCAAGGCGCTGGATTACGATCCGCGCTTCGCCCCGGCGCTGATCGAGATGGCCGAACTGAGCCGCGAGACCGGTCAAAACATGTCCGCGCGCGCTTTCCTTGAACGTTATCATGCCGTGGCGGAGCCGGATCCGAGATCGCTCTGGGTAGGCGTGGAGACCGAAGCCGCGCTGGGCAACTTCCAGGGAGCCCGGGATTACGCGAGAACCCTGCGTTCGAGGTTTCCGAACAGTAAAGAGGCCGCGCAGGCTAGGCGCTACGCTTCAGTCGATTGATTCCCGTTTTCAACAACCCCACGACAAGCTTTCGACTATGGAAAAGATTCAAGCCATTCGCGGCATGCACGACATTTTGCCGGACCGCACGCCGCGCTGGCAGCATGTCGAGTCGGTGGTGCGCCGTGTCATGGCAAGCTACGGCTACGAGGAAATCCGTCTGCCGTTGGTGGAGAAGACCGAGCTATTCAAACGCTCCATCGGCGAGGTCACCGACATCGTCGAAAAAGAAATGTACACCTTCGAGGATCGCAACGGCGATTCCCTGACTCTGCGTCCCGAGGGAACCGCGGGCTGTTTGCGGGCGTGCATGGAGCACGGCCTGCTGCACAACCAGATCAACCGGCTCTGGTATGCGGGGCCGATGTTCCGCCACGAGCGTCCGCAGAAGGGCCGCTATCGCCAGTTCCACCAAGTGGGCGTCGAGGCCTACGGCATTGCCACCCCCGATATCGACGTGGAACTGATTCTGCTGAGTTCAAGGCTTTGGCGCGAGCTCGGCATCGCGCACAAGCTCGAATTGCAGATCAATACCCTGGGAACGGCCGAAGAGCGGCATGCGTATCGCGCCAAGCTGGTGGATTTCTTCCGTGGGCATTACGGACGGCTCGACGAAGACAGCCGTCGGCGGCTGGAAACCAATCCCCTCCGTATCCTGGACAGCAAGAATCCCGGTATGCGCGAGCTGATTCAGGCGGCGCCGGTCCTGGCGGACGATCTGGGCAAGGAATCCCGGAACCATTTCCAGCGCTTGAAAGAACTCCTCGACGAGGCCGGCGTCTCATACGTCGTGAACCCTACCCTGGTGCGCGGCCTCGACTACTATTCGCGCACCGTTTTCGAATGGGTCACCCACGAACTGGGCGCTCAGGGGACGGTTTGCGCCGGCGGGCGTTATGACGGGCTGATCGAACAGTTGGGTGGCAAAGATTCCGCCGCGACCGGATTCGCCCTGGGCATGGAGCGCCTGATCGAGCTCCTGGAATCCCCGGAAAAGCTGGATGCCGCAGCGCGGCCGCACGCTTATCTGATCCGCGTGGGCGAGCATGCCGAGCGGCGGGGCGCCGCCCTGGCCGAGGCTTTACGCGATGCGCTGCCGAACCTGAGATTGGTGGTGAACTGCGGTGGCGGCAGTTTCAAGAGCCAGTTCAAACGGGCCGACAAAAGCGGCGCCGCTTTGGCCTTGATCCTGGGCGAAGATGAGGCGCGGGATCAGCTGATCGGCATCAAATACTTGCGTACCGAGGCCGGTCAGACGACCCTTGCGCAATCCGAACTCATCCCTTTTTTGCAAGCATTCATTTAACGCGACGAGGTTCGAGTGGAAACGTATTTGACAGAAGAAGAGCGCTTAGAAGCGCTCCAGCGGTGGTGGAAAGAGAACCGGCAATCGCTGGTGCTCGGTGTTCTTCTGGGTGTCGCGATCATCATCGGCTGGAACATGTGGCAGGGGAATGTGCGCAGCCAGAACGAACAGGCTTCCAATCTTTATCTTCAGATGCTGAAGGCGTCGGAAACCAAGCAGACGGAATCCGCGATCAATTTGGGCGAGCGGGTCGTCGCCACCTATCCGTCGACCGCCTATGCCGATTACGCCCGATTGCTGCTGGCCAAGCTCAAGGTCGAGTCCGGCGATTTGTCCGGGGCGAAGGCCGTTTTGGAGGAAACCCTCGCCAAGACCGAGGATGAAAACATCAAGCACATTGCGCGGCTCCGTCTCGGCCAGGTGATGCTGGCTTCCGGCGAGACCGGTTCGGCGTTGAATCTGCTGGAACCGTTGACGGTGGAACAGATGGGCAAGTTCGCGGGGCTTTACCAAGAGCTCAAGGGCGATTTGTACGCCGCCGCCGGCCGCCCGGACCAAGCCCGCAAGGCTTACCAGGCGGCTAAAGCATTCGGCGAAACCTCTCCGCTGCTGGAGCTGAAGCTCAACGATTTGCCGACCGAGCCGAAACCGTCCAGAGCCTGATGCGCCGTCTTCTTATTTTTGTTCTATGCGGTTCGTTTCTGACGGGTTGCAGCGGTCTCGGCGTATTTAAGGACGCGGTATCCGGCATCAGCGAATATTTCGGCGGTTCGGACAACGTCGATCCTCCCGCGGAGCTCAAGGAATTCGAGCCCACGGTCAAAATGGCGGTGCTTTGGGATGCCGGCATCGGCAAAGGCTATGCCGAGCAGTATGTGAATCTGGTCCCCGCGGTCACGGAAGACAAGATTTTCGCCGCCGACCGCAAGGGCGAGGTTCAAGCGCGCAGCCGCCAGAGCGGCGACAAGCTCTGGTCCGTGGATACCGAGTTGGCGATTTCCTCAGGACCCGTGGTCGGCAAAGCCAAGCTCATACTCGGCACCAGCAACGCCGAAGTCGTGGCGCTGAATGCGGACGACGGTTCCATCCTCTGGAAGACCAACGTGTCCAGCGAGATTCTCGCCTTGCCGCGCATCGAGGGCGACACCGTGGTGGTGCGGAGCAGCGACGGGCGCATCACCGCGTTCGACGAAAATACCGGCGCGACGCGCTGGTATTACGACCGCTCGATACCGCCGCTCGCGATTCGCAGCCGAGGTTCGCCGACGATCGCCGGCAATTTGGTGCTGGACGGCTATGGCAGCGGGAAACTGATCGCCCTGAACCTGACCGACGGCAAGCCTGAATGGGAGGCGACGGTGGCCTTGCCTCACGGCCGCTCGGAAATAGAGCGCTTGGTCGATATGGATTCGGATCCGATCGTGAAGGGGGACACCATCTACGTGACGGGCTATCAAGGCGGCGTAGCCGCGGTATCCTTGAGGGACGGCGAGGTGCTGTGGCGGCAGACCGAACTTTTTTCTTACACGGGCATGGCAGCGGTGCGCCGCTCGCTGTTCGTGACCGACGCCGGCAGCGACGTTTGGCAGTTGGACACGCGCAATGGTGCCGATCTGTGGAAGCAGGACGAGTTGCACCTCAGGCGTCTGACGGCACCCGCTCTGGTCAGGGACTATGTCGTGGTAGGTGATTTCGAGGGCTATCTCCATCTGCTTTCCCAGGAGGACGGCAGCTTGGTGGGCCGGGTGAGGGTGGACAAGAGTCCAATCGCGGCGACGCCGGTGGTGTTCGACGAGGTCATCTATGTGTATACGAGCGGCGGCACCCTCGCCGCAGTCTCGGTGGAAGGGTGATCCGGGCGCTCCCCGGATAACCCGTTGGTAAGGGGAGTAGTTTATGTTGCCCGTGGTCGCCCTGGTAGGCCGTCCCAATGTGGGCAAGTCCACCTTGTTCAATTATCTCACCCGGACGCGCGACGCGCTGGTCGCCGATTTTCCGGGCCTGACCCGCGACCGGCAGTACGGCCGGGTCAGGCGCGGCCAGAAGGACTATTTCGTGGTCGACACCGGAGGTATCGTCGAGACCGAACTGGGTATCGACGAGCAGGCCATGCGTCAGGTGAATTATGCGCTCAAAGAGGCGGACCTGATCCTGCTGCTGGTCGATGCGCGGCAAGGTCTCAGCGGCGGCGACGAAGCCATTGCCGAGCGCTTGCGCAAGACCGGAAAACCGGTGCTCTTGGTCGTGAACAAGATCGACCGGGCGGATTTGGCCGTCGTGGCGGGTGAGTTCTACGCCCTTGGCCTCGGAGAACCCCGTCCCATCTCGGCGTCCCATGCGATCGGAATCGATGCGCTGCTCGACGAGGTGGAAGCCAGACTACCGGCCCCGGAAACGCCCGAGGCGGAGGAAGAATCACCAGGCATACGGGTTGCCGTGGTGGGGCGCCCGAATGTGGGCAAGTCGACGCTGGTGAACCGCATTCTGGGGGAGGAACGCGTGGTCGTTTACGATCAGCCCGGAACGACGCGGGACAGCGTCTACATTCCCTTCCAGCGCCACGGCAAAGCCTACACCCTGATCGATACGGCCGGCATCCGCCGCCGCGGGCGGGTCTCGGAAACCATCGAGAAATTCAGCGTCGTCAAGGCCCTGCAAGCCATAGAAACGGCCCATGTGGTGATTTTCCTGATCGATGCGCGCGAGGGGGTGACCGACCAGGACGCCAATCTTCTGGGCATGGTTCTGGAAATCGGCCGCGGGCTGGTCATCGGCCTGAACAAATGGGACGGGCTCAGCCCGGACCAGAAAGACAACGTGCGGCGCCAAATCGATTTGAAACTGCCGTTTCTCGATTTCGCGAAAAAGCATTACATTTCGGCCCTGCACGGTACGGGGGTGGGCAATCTGCTGGATGCGGTGGAATCGATTTACGAGGACTCGATGCGTGATTTGCCCGCGTCGCGGCTCACCAAGATTCTCCAGGACGCTTTGGCCGCTCATCCGCCGCCCCTGGTGCGCGGACGGCGCATCAAACTCAAGTACGCGCATCAGGGCGGCCAGAATCCGCCGCTCATCGTGATCCACGGCAATCAGACGGAAGAAATTCCGGGAGCTTACAGGCGCTACTTGATCAACGCTTTTCGGGATGCCCTGGATATACAGGGGACGCCGATCAAGCTCGAATTCAGGAGCAGCGTCAATCCGTTCAAAGGCAAGCGCAATATACTTTCCGCCCGCCAGGTCCGAAAGCGTCGGCGCCTGATCAAACACGGCAAAAAAACCTGATCGAGTTCGTCGGTAAAGGATTCCCGACCTGCGAAACTCATCTTGCCGAGTCGGTTGGGGTGTCTTTCCCGACATCGAACGAGCATCGACATGCTGGCCGGCACGGAACGGTTGACTTACGAGTGGGCGTTGCGGGTTGACGTAAACAAGGTAAGGCGGGTTAGGCCGCTGGGCCGTAACCCGCCGCATGCCGCGAAAAGACCGGTTACGCGGAGCCTGTCCTGAGCCCTTCGACAATGCTCGGGACAGGCCTGTCGAAGGACCTGTCCCGAGCGGAGCCGAGGGGCTAATCCGTCCTACCGTGCTCATCTGTGTTTCTTCGTTCATTCGAGTAAACGTCTGATGCAGGATTCAATGCGTGCCGTCGCCTCGGCGTAGCCTGTTCCGGTAAAGCTCAAGGGCCGTCCGAAGCGTACGGTCACAGGTCCCCGCTTCCTCGGAATGTGGGTGTCGGGAGGCAGGATGTTGTCTGTGCCTTGAATCGCGAGCGGAACGACCGGAACGCCCATCTCGACCGCGACCACCCCGCTGCCGCCCTTGAAGGGCAATAGCGGTCGGTCGGACCGATTCAGCCGACCCTCGGGGAAAATCAGAACGTTCCAGCCGTCGTCGAGCATTCGCCCGACGTAGTCGAGCCCCGGCCGAATGTTTTCGTGGGCTCCGGTGGGAAACGGGAAGGCGTTGAACGTGAGTTCCGCCAGCGGTGAAAACCAAGGGTATTTGCCGTAGAGGACCTCGGTTCCGGCCGCGATGCCAAGGCGCGAGCGAAAGCCCTCGGGAATCGCCTTGGTGGCGATCACGGAATCGAGAAAACTGCGATGGTTCGCCATGAACAGTACCGGTCCCCGAAGACTCGCCAAGTGCTCGGTTCCGCTGATGTGCAGCCGGCAAAGCATCGAAAGCCACCACTCGAACAAAACCAGTTGCGCTATGGGCCGCAATCGGCGCGCCCAAGTGGCGTTCGACCAGCGGGGGTAACGTGCCAGCTTGGGCATTCGCCCTTTCTGCCGCTGTACCAGCGCCTCCAAATCCGCGACCGTGAACTCGGGCGTGATTTGCATTTCCTCGACGTAAACCCCGAATTCGTCCTCGATCCGGGAGACCAGCTCGATCCGCAGCAGAGAGTCGAGGCTCAGGTCCGATACGATACGCGTCGAATCATCGATCGTATCGATTGGAGTTTGCGTCACTTCGGCCAGAAGCCGCTCGAGCGGCGTAATCCGCCCGCCCTGCGACGGCCGGCCGGCTGGCCCGCGTTCGAGTCTCTCGACGACGTCCTCTTTCTTGACTTTGCGGGTGACCGAACGGGGGAAATCGGGCTCCGGCCAAACCGACCAGCTCGTGATTTGCTGGTGCGGCGCCAGGTGCCGGTTGGCTTCCGCTACGGCCGCCACGGCTCGGTCCGGCGCGCAGAGCAGCGCGGCATGGATGACGGTTCGGCCGTTTCGGCGCAGGCCTACCACGGCGCTGTCGACGACGCCCGTCACGCGATTGAGTTCCGCTTCCAAATCCTCCGGAAACACGTTCTCTCCGTTCGGTCCGAGGATCATGTATCTCTTGCGGCCCAAGACGTACAGAAAACCGTCTTCGTCGATTCGGCCCGCATCGTCGGTCCTGAGCCAGCCGTTGGCAATGGCGGCTTCGGTGCGCCCGGGGTCCCGGTAGTAGCCTTGCATCACGATGGGACCCCGGACCAGAATCTCGCCGTCCGGGGCCAATTCGACCTCGACGCCGGCAAGCGGCTTTCCGACCGACCCCGTGCGGTGGGCGATGGACGTGTTGGTGCTGATGACCGGGCTCGTCTCTGTGAGGCCGTAACCCTGCAAAACCTCGAATCCCAGGCTCCACCACTTTTCCTCGATCGTCGGGTCCAGCGGCGCACCTCCGCATACGATGGTTCTGAGCGTCTTGGAAATGCGGGAGCGGATGCGGTTGCGCAAGGCGTGTCGGAGGAAACCCGGCATGCGTCCGAGGCGGCTTTCCAAGCGATCCATCACAGTTTTGAGCACTTCGGGCACGACGACCAGATGCGTCGCGGGCGTGTGCGCCAGGGCTTCGCGGATGGCTCGGGTGGTCGGGGCTGCGAGGTAGGTCACCGAGCACCCGCTGTGCAGTGAGCACAAGAAGCTCGTCATTTGGCCGTATGCGTGAAACAAGGGGAGCAGGGTGAGGATGTGGTCGTCGGGCGTCAAAGACACGGCTTTCATCACGGCGTCGAGATCGGCCAATAGATTGCCGTGGGAGAGCATGACGCCCTTGGGATCGCCGGTCGTCCCCGAGGTATAGATGATTTCGGCGAGTCCGCTGGATTGCGGCAAGAAAGCCTTCTCTTCGGTTGTGGCGGTTTCGCTGTCGGGGTAGGGCGAATCGATCGGCAAGCAGGGGACGGTCTGGTCGGGCCAGGCGATCGAAGAGGACAGCAGAGCCAGCTTCGGTTCGGCGGACTTTCCGATCCGGATGATCTGATCCGGCGAGCTTTTCGGATTCAGCGGCACGACCACGGCGCCCCGGGCAAGAATAGCGAAGAAAGCTGCGACCCAGTGCGGCGAATTTTCGGCGCAAAGAGCGACCCGGTCGCCGGGACCTACGCCTTTCGCGGCCAGAGTCTGAGCCAAGCCTTCCGCGCGCTCGCCGAGCACCTCGAAACTCCAGCGAGTGGTCCGATATCTCGGCCGATGACGTGCGGTTTCGCGCGATCCGTGACGCCGGATTTGCTGATCGAAAAACGTGGCTAGCGAGTCCATGAGCTTACGGCCCTTGTGAGTTGGAGGAGGTTCGTCGTCAATCGATAAGCGGGTCCGAAAACAAGGGACCGGGCGTATTCCCGCCCCGTACGGCGACAAGCCCCGTGATTCCGGCTTGAGCATGTTCAGGGCTGGATAGCGGCCGGAAAGACCGGAACCGTGTTCTGGGGCCTGATCAATGAAAAGATGTCGGCCTTATCCCGGATTCCCGTGGCTTGCGGCGGCAATAGCCGATTCTTCGCCAGAAGCTTGAATCCGTTTACGGCACCCCGCCGTCTCCTGATGTCAATTTGACCGAGCCTTTCAGCCGATTGCGTGCCAATCTCATATTCGCCATTCGGAATATAACGAATCGGCCCCGAAATTGCGCGCCAAAATCATGAAAGGGCACCTCGAAAAACTCCGAGGTGCTCGTACGGTGACAGGGATGCCCCGTCGTTTTCGGTCACGTAAAGGGTTGAAAACGCAAGCCAAGCCCAAACCGCGTTTGGGTCTGGCGAAGAGAAAAACCCCGGAGGCGGTTTTTCGATGTTCCCGAAATATTTTCAACGGCCGTTTTAGGGAGGGACCGTCCGTTCCGGACTGGGTTAACAGGCACCTGGTATTTATTTAAAGGTATTCATAACTGCTATTTTGTGTTAGTTTCATTCACGTGAATAAATTTATGAGCAGGCAAATGGAGGACGACACTATGACACGCTCGGCTTCCGCTCCTATCACGGACCGCTCGCGCGTCCTCACGCAGGCTGTGATCGAGGCCGCTCGCCGCCTGGCACTGGGCCCGAGCGATTTGAAAAGCATCATCGGCGCCAGTCAACCCACCGCATCCCGTCTATTGAACGGCCGGTACGCGCTTCCCGAAGGCGGCAAGCCTTGGGAGCTGGCGGCCCATTTCGTGCGCTTGTATCGCTCTCTGTCCTCGCTGGTCGGCGGCGACGACGAACTGGCCCGGACTTGGCTGAAATCGCCGAATCACGCCTTCGATGGACAGCGGCCCTTGGAAGCCATCAAACGGGTCGACGGCCTGATACATGCCTGCGAATACCTGGACGCCCAGCGCGCTCGCGTCTGAGTCCCGCCCCTGGCGGGGCAGCGGCTGGCGGGCGGTGGAGGCGCAGCACCGGGTTGCCACCATGCATCTCGCTTCGGGCAATCTGGACGATCAGGCGCTGCTGGAGGACATCCTCGACCAGGCCAAGCCGCGTCTGCCCAAAGAAGCGGAAGGCTTGCACTGGCTCCTGGCGACGCCGTTCCGCTATTGGCCGCTGCCGGGCGGTTCACGATTTCGCCGGCGCACCGATCCCGGCGTCTTTTACGGCGCGGAGGATCGCCGGACGGCTTGCGCCGAATGCGGCTACTGGCGTTTGCGGTTCTGGCTGGACAGCGAAGGGTTGTCGGGGCGCTCCGCGAGCGTCGAACTGACTCTGTTCGAATTTCATGCCGCCACCAATAAAGCCATCGATCTTTCCATGCCGCCTCTGGTCTCGGACAGGGACATTTGGACCCACCCGTCCGATTACACGGCCACGCAGCGGTTGGCGGAACAAGCGCGGGACGCCGGTATCGACCTGATCCGTTACGAGTCGGTGCGTGCCCACAACGGCTTCTGCGTAGCCGTGCTGAATCCGCGGCCGTTCAAATCGGTAAGGGAGCCTTACCGAAACAATCAGCTAACCTGGACCTTGCTGATTCAACCCCCGAACCGTATCGTTGTGCAGCGCCAGTTGGACCGGGAAAGTTGGGCGTTCGAGTTCCCGTGAATGGTCGAAAACCCGTGGAAACTTTAAAGAAGCTCGGATTAAGTCCTTCGCCAGGCTTGTATGGGTTTAATGGCTTTTTCCTGCGAACTGGAATGAGCTGGGGTGGAGAAACCTCGACTCGCATCTGCCATCTTGAATGACCAGACTTCCTGAGTCTTCTCCCACCCGCGCCCTGATCGTCGATCGGGAATCTAGCGGCGTCCCGAGTTCCTGATTCCATTTTTCGAACAAAAAGAAAATTTCTTCAATGGTAAGCCGGGATAAGCCTGTCCTGAGCAACGTCGAAGGGCCTGTCCTGAGCTTGTCGAAGGGCTCGGGACGAACGGTAACCTATTGATTGCGTTCGCAGTGAGCCTGTCGAAGGGCGTGAACGGAATCAACTTGTTCAGAGCTTCCTTAATTCTGTCGAGCACCATGCGTCTACCATGAAAAAAGGCTTACCCGGTAAATCCGCGTAAGCCTTTGATTTATCTGGTGGTGGAGTCTACTGGTACGTCCAACCGCTATCTACGAGCAACGGGTAAGTCAGCGGAATTGGGCGCGATGATGAGGGGCTGAACGCCCGCGGTAGGCGGCCCTTCGGCCACGCCTGTGCTGAGGAAAAGCGCGAGCCCGGCGTCCGTCAGGACGTACTCGACGTGCCCCGGCAGGTAGCACTTGACGGCGTAGCCTCGGGCAACCAGTGCCGCCAGCACGGACTGCTTGGCGGCCCCTTTGATGTTTGAGGGCAGCGGCTCGAGCGCCCGGCTCGGGCGCGTGGCCGCGCGTCGGGCGGCCTCGTACTGGGCGACAGTTAGGCGATGGTGGGCGGTCATGGGGGCGATCCCGAAAGTGGATGAGACCTCTATCAAGGCGTTGCCGGCGGTCGAAGCCAAGTCCGCTTGGCCTTGCTGTGGCGATATATCGTGTGATATAAAGCCAACCATGGAACACACGAGCGCAACATGAATCCCGAGCAGATCCGCCATCTCCGGAGGACCCTGGACCTCACGCAACAGCAGTTCGCAGATCTGCTGGGCGTCTCGTTCGTCACCCTGAATCGGTGGGAGAACGGGCAGTCCAAGCCCTCCGCGATGGGGCTGGCCAAGTTGCGGGAGCTTGCGGGTCGGTCAGGTGGTCATTCGGCGGGGTCGGGGAAGCCCAGCAGGAGTGCGACACCTCCTGACACGGACGATGCGTCACCCCGACTCGATTTTCTCGGGGACGCAAATGCGTTGCGCGTGCTCGTCGAGGGCGAGCGCCTGTCCTACGGGCATCTTTTCAACCCGGCGTTCGCGACCGAGATCAGCGAGATCGACCCGCTGCCCCATCAGCGGATTGCGGTCTACCAGCGGATGCTGCCCCAGCACCGTCTGCGCTTCCTGTTGGCTGATGATGCCGGCGCCGGCAAGACGATCATGACCGGGTTGTACGTCCGCGAGAGTCTGTCACGCAGGACGATCCGCCGCGTCATGGTGGTGGCGCCAGCCGGTCTGGTGGGCAACTGGTACCGCGAACTGCGTAAGCTGTTCCAGTTGCCGTTCAAGATCGTGACCGGCAACGATGCCAAAGACGGCAATCCGTTCGTCGGGGCTGGCAGCGAGCTCGTTGTGGTCAGCATTGACAGCCTCCGCGCACCGCGCCTGTTCAATGCGCTGCGCGACCCTCAAGTCATGCCCTATGACTTGGTGGTGTTCGACGAGGCGCACAAGCTCTCGGCGAACCGCGACTTGGATGGGACGTTCAGGGCGACCGACCGGTATCGGCTGGCCGAGGCCATCGCCGGGGTGCGTGAACTACCCGAGGAGTGGCGCATGCCGTGGGCGGCCCACCACCTGCTGCTGCTCACCGCCACGCCCCACATGGGCAAGGAGTACCCGTATTACTGCCTGTGGCGGCTGCTGGAGCCGGAGCTGTTCAGTACCGAGACCGCGTTCGCCAAGTTTCCGCGCGAGTCGCGCGAGCGCTACTTCATCCGTCGGGTCAAGGAGGAGATGGTCGACCTTCGTGGCAAGCCGCTCTATCCCGAGCGCCTTTGCGACACAGTGAGCTACGACCTCACCCAAGGCCAGATCAGCGAGCAGGCGCTTTACGACCGCACGACCGCGTACATCCGCCATTACTACAACCAGGCACGGCTGTTGAACCGCCAGGCCGCGCGGTTCGCCATGACGGTGTTCCAGCGGCGCATGGCCAGCAGCACCTGGGCGCTGCTCTGCTCCTTCCGCAACCGCCTGGCAAAGCTCGACGCTTTGATCGATGACATCCAATCTGGTCGGGTGCCTGAGGAAGAGCTGCGTAGCCAGCAGGAGCGCTTGAACCGCAAGGTCCGCGAGGGGCGGCTGGTGGACGTGCTGGCCGCGAAGACCGCCGATGAGGAAACCGAATCGGCAGGCGTCGAAGAGCACGAGGAGAGCGAGGCGGAGGCGCTGGGCGCCTTCATCGCCACCAGCCTCGCGGAGCTCATCGACGAGCGCAACCAGGTGCAGGAGCTGATCGCACTCGCCGAGGCCGTTCACGTGAGCGGCCAAGAGTCGAAGTTCGAACGGATGGCGGAACTGCTGCGCTCGCCGCAGTATCGTGACCAGAAGGTCATCATCTACACCGAGCACCGCGACACACTTGAGTTTCTCGTTCGGCGCCTCGAGGGCATGGGCTATGCCGACCAGGTGGCCTACATCCACGGGGGCTTGAGTTTCGAGGAGCGCGACGCTCAGGTCGAGCGCTTCCGGCGACCTCATGACGCCGATGGCAAAGGGGCCCGCTTCTTCATCGGCACCGACGCGGCGGCCGAGGGCATCAACCTGCAGTTCTGCTGGATCCTGATCAACTACGATGTGCCCTGGAACCCGGCGCGGCTGGAACAGCGCATGGGGCGGATTCACCGCTACGGCCAGAAGCGGGACCGCGTCGCCATCATCAACCTCGTGGCGGGCAAGACGCGAGAAGGTCGGGTCATCAAGACGCTGCTGGACAAGCTGGAGGAAATCCGCAAGCAGCTCGGATCGGACAAGGTGTTCGATGTGGTCGGCCGCATCTTCGAGGGGATGGCCATCACCGAGTACATCCAGCGCGCCATCGAGTCGGATGACGAGGCGGACAAGAAGGCGCTCGAACTCGCCGGCCAGCTCACCCAGGAGCAGATCAAGGCCATCGAGGCCCGCGAGGCGTCCCTCTACGGCAAGGGCGGCGACGTCCGCATCGACCTGCCCCAACTTCGCGAGGCCATGGCCATCGAGGAGATGCGCCGCCTTTTGCCGGGGTACGTCCGCCGGTATCTCGAGCACGCCGCGCCGGTCATTGGCATCGACCTTGTCGGCGATCTCGATGGTGCCTTCTTCATCCGGCCGCGCAAGCGGGGGGTGCTCGACAGCCTCCTCCCGGTGCTCGAGACCTACCCCGAGTCGGCGCGCAACCGGTTTACCGTCTACCGTCCGGACGATGGGCGTGATGCCGTTTTTCTGCATCCGGGTGAGCCCGTCTTCGAGCGTCTCTCGGCCATGGCCATCGAGCGCGCCCGTCACGATGCCTTGCGTGGCGCCATCTTCACCGACGTCAGCGCCACCGCACCCTACCTGTTCCATGTCGCCCGCGTCAGCGTGGAGCGCGGCGTGGATCCCGGCTTGCCCGCGTTTCTCCAGCCTGAGGTCATCGAACAACGCCTCGTCGGGCTCAAGCAATACGCCGATGGCCGTCTGATCGAGACGCCCGTTGAGCACCTACTGCTCCTCAAACCCACCGACAAACCCAGTCCTGGCAGCGTGGTGTTTCTCGCCCAAAGCGACACGTGGCGGCTGGCCGCGCAGGAACACATCCAGCGCGAGGTCGTCGGCCAGCTGGCTGAGCTACAGCGCATGAAAGCGACCCAGCGCCTCGCGGAGACCCAGGAGTATCTGCAACGGGCGTTCGACTACCAGGAGTCGGAGCTGGCCGCCGCGCGCAAGCGCTTCACCGAGAAGGCCCGTGACGGCAACCGGGCCGCCCATGCAGAGCTGGAGCGGATCAAGGTGCAACAGAGAAGCCTCGCGCAGCGTCGTGAGCAGGCCTTGCTTCAAGCGCGCCGCGAGGTGGACCTGATCCAGCCTGGCCGCGTGGAAATCCTGGCCTCCGCGCTGGTGCAGCCCTCTACGGATCCCGAAGACATCAAGGCGCGCGACGCCGAGGTCGAGCGGATCGCCATGGAAGTCGCGATCGCCTTTGAATCGGCGCAGGGCGCGGACGTGCGCGACGTGTCAACGCCCGACAAAGCCCGCCTGGCTGGGCTCACGGACTATCCGGGCTTTGACCTGCTGTCCAAACGGCCTGGCGAGGAGCGCGGCATCGAAGTCAAAGGGCGTGTAGGCGTCGGCGAGATCGAGCTGACCGAGAACGAATGGGCGCGCGCCTGCATCCTGCGTGAACGCTACTGGCTGTACGCCGTGTTCGATTGCGGTGGCGCCCAGCCCCGCCTGCTGCGAGTGCAGGATCCCTTTGCCAAGCTGATCGCCAAGGCGCGTGGCAGCGTGGTGATCGGATACAGCGACATCGTTCGCAGCGCGTCGGAGTAAGGAGCAAGCATGGCAATTCCCGAAAGCCAATTGGAAACCTGGTCGCATCAGGGTGCAGTGACGTCCGCATCCGCGATCTACCAGCGAATCCGAGATGCGTTGCAAGCTGATACCACGCTGTCGGTCCGGAACTTCGACGTGTTCCTTCAGGGCTCATACCGCAACAGTACGAACATCCGTGGTGACAGCGACGTGGATGTGGTGGTCAGGCTCAACGAGACCTACATGCCTGACTACAGCCTATTGGATGCTTACACCAAAGGCATCGTTGAACGGCATAGCAGCCCGGCGACGTATACGCTTGCCGATTTCAGGCGCGACGTCTCCAGCGCCATCCGGCGTGCCTTCCCGAATCACAACATCACCGAAGGCGGGAAGAGCATCAAGATTCCGAGGACGACCAACAACATTCCGGCCGATGTCGTTCCCTGCTTGAAGTATCGGCTGTATTACAAGACTCAATCAGGTGCAGTTGACCACGCGTCTGGGATCTGGCTGAGGGATGTTCAACGTAATCACTCTGTCATCAGTTTCCCAAAGCAGTCCTACGACAACGGCGTGGCCAAGCATGAGCGGACGAACCAGTGGTACAAGCCGACCGTCCGCATCTTCAAGAACGCCCGCGGTTGGATGGAAGACAACGGCCTGATCCGGAGCGGGACGGCATCGTCCCATGCCATCGAGTGCCTGCTCTACAACGTGCCCGACCAACAGTTCGGTAGCAGCTACGGGAGCACCTTCGTCAACGTCGTGAACTGCCTGAGTAGCGCAGACCTCACGAACTTCGTCTGCCAGAACGGCATCCAGCGCCTGTTCAGTGACGGACGGTGGACCGAGGCAAACGCCCGCGCCTTCATTGCTGGTTTGATCCAGATGTGGAACCAGTGGAGATAGCCGGTGCACGGGTACGCATCTGATAACCCTTTCCGAGGACCGAAGGTGTATTTCGCTTTCGGTGCTCTGGCCATTGGTGCGGCCAGCCTTCTGCATGAGATGGCCATGCTGCCACCCGTGGCCGGGTATATCGATGCAGCCGCACTCTCGGCAGGCGCGATCTACGGCGGGATGGTGCTTTTGTATGAGCGCTGGGGCTGGCGCTGGCTGTCTACGTTGAAGAATCTCAACGGCACCTGGGTCGGGACCATCACCACCTCGCACAACGGCGGAACCAGTGTGCCTTGCGTCGTGCGCGTGCGCCAGACGTGGACACGCATGGCCATCGAGCTCGAAACCGAGCACTCGCGCTCGCGCACAACGATGGCGGCGTTCTACGAAGAGCAGCCGGGAGATGTCGGACTGAAGTACGAATATGTGTGCGAGCCCAGAAATCTCGCCACGCCAACGATGCAAACACATCGTGGCGTCTGCATGTTGGCGATCACAATGAGCCAGAATGGTCTGCGCCTGGGTGGCGACTACTTTACCGGCCGGGGGAGAGAAACCCACGGCGAAATCAAGTTGCGGCGTGTTGCGAAGGATCTGCTGGACTTCGATACCGCGTTGAAGAAGGAAGAATAATGAACGACAAACGCCTGATCGAGGTCGCCTTCCCGCTCAAGCAGACCTCCATCGACTCGGTGCACGAGAAGAATGTGCGCCATGGCCACATCTCCACGCTGCACATCTGGCCGGCGCGCCGGCCTCTGGCCGCTTGCCGGGCGGCGCTGATCGCCACGCTGCTGCCCGACCCAGGTGACAAGGAAAAGCGCGACGAGCTGCTCAGGCGCCTGGGCGGTGTGCTGAAGAAGACCACCAAGAAGAAGAAGATGCCCAATGGCCGGATCGAGGAGATCGAAGCCTGGGAGACCGAAGGCGGTGTGCTGCGCTGGGGGCGGGAGACGAGCCCGGATCTGGAGTGGTTCCGGCAGGAAATCCGCAAGGCCTATGGCGGCCGCGCGCCGCGGGTGCTGGACCCGTTTGCTGGTGGCGGCGCCATCCCGCTGGAGGCGATGCGGCTGGGCTGTGATGTCGCGGCTGTGGACATCAACCCGGTGGCGTGGTTCATCCTCAAATGCACCTTGGAGTATCCGCAGAAGCTTGCCGGCCAGAAACGCCGGCTGCCGGAGTTTGCGCTGCGCGACGTGGATTTTCTGACGGACTACTTCAAGGCCCGGGGGCTGACGCCCAAGGATGCGGCGCGGCGTGCCCGGCAGGTTGCCGGACGGGTGCAAGCGGCGCGCAACGAGAATAAGGACTTGTTTGGTTTACCTGACATCAAGGCCGATGAACTGAACGCCGATCTGGCTTGGCACGTGCGTGCTTGGGGCCGTTGGGTGCTCAAGCACGCGCGCAAGGATCTGGCGCGCTTTTACCCGACCTATGCGGAGTATTGCAGCCTCAAGCCCTATCGACGGGTGGAGCTCGATACCGACGAGCCCCTGAAGCTGGTTCCGGTCAACGACGATGGCGAGCCGCAAGTCGAGGTGCTCAACACCGGTTTCGATCCCGCCTACTTGGAAAACCCCGCCAACCCGCGCTGGGTGGCCAAGCCCACGGTGGCCTACCTGTGGGCCCGGACGGTCACGTGCAAGGCATGCCGTGCTGAAGTCCCGCTCCTGAAGACACGCTGGCTGGCCAAGAAGGAGAACAAGCGCGTGGTCTTGACGATGCGTCCTCGTGCAGATCGAAGCGGTGTCGAGTTCGGCATTGACGCAGATGCCAAGGTCCAAGGCGGCAATGCCGCCCAGCGGCGCGAGTTCGACAAGAAGCTCGGACAGGGAACGATGAGCCGCTCAGGGGTCACCTGCCCTTGTTGCGGGACCATCATGACCATGGAGGACATGCGCCTCGAAGGTCGCGCAGGTCGTTTGCGAGATGTGATGACCGCGGTCGTGGTCGACGGCCTGAAGGGCAAAGAGTATCGGCTGCCGACCGACCACGAGATCGAAATGGCTCGCTCAGCGGAGTCGATGCTTGCGGGTGTCTTTGCAGACATGCCTTTCGGACTGCCAGACGAACAGACTCCCAAGGGAGGCGCGGGAGCGGCGCGGGCATTCTCTGTTGACGGCTACGGGCTCGATCAGTGGCACAAGCTGTTTGCGCCGCGCCAGTTGGTCGCGATGGGAAGCTTCGTCAATGCCATCCGCAAGGCGCGTGGGGAGCTTGCGCGCTGCGGATATGACGATGCCGAGATTGAAGCACTTTCGGCATTCCTGCAATGCGGTTTCGACCGCATGCTCGATTTCAACTCGAACATCTTGGCGTGGATCACCTCCGTCGAAGCAATCAGGAACACGTTCGGCCGTTTTGCGCTCCCGATGAATTGGGATTTCAGCGAAGCGGCTCCCATCAACGACGTGCGTGGCGGCTGGTGGATGTGCCTGGATGCTGTTGCGGAGTCCATCGAGACGATTCTGCGGGCCACCAACCCGGTCGCCCCGGTGCCGAAGGTGCTCAACCAGAGCGCCATCAAGTGCCCGGAAGCAGGGGCCTACGACGTTATCGTCACCGACCCCCCGTATTACGACGCCATCCCGTACTCAGACCTGATGGACTACTTCTACGTCTGGGATCGGCGTCAACTGGCAGATCTCTCAACCGCCTACGCGCAGGCCTTTGCATCGCCTCTCGGCCCCAAATGGCGCAGAGACGCCAACGATGGTGAGCTGATCGACGACGCATCGCGCTTTGGCGGGAACCGTGAGGCGTCCAAGCGCAACTACGAAGAGGGCATGGCCCGGGCCTTCAAGGCGTGCCATACGGCACTGAGGCCGGAGGGGCGGCTCGTCATTGTGTTTGCGCACAAGCAGCCCGATGCGTGGGAAACCCTGGTCTCGGCGATCATCAAGGCTGGCTTCGTCGTTGACGGGTCCTGGCCTATCCAGACCGAACAGGCGGCCCGTATGCGCGCCCAAGGCTCGGCCGCGCTGGCTTCGTCCGTCTGGCTGGTCTGCAAAAAGCGCGACCCGCTTGCCCGCGCTGGCTGGGACACCCAGGTGCTCAAGGAGATGGAGTCGAGCATCACCACCCGGCTGCGCGACTTCTGGGACGCCGGCATTCGTGGCCCAGACTTCATTTGGGCCGCTACCGGGCCGGCGCTGGAAGCCTACAGCCGCTACCCGGCGGTCAAGAAGGCCTCTGAGCCCGGTCAGCTCATGACGGTGAGCGAGTTCCTCGGCCACGTACGCCGCATCGTGGTGGATTTCGTCGTCGGCCGCGTGCTCTCGCACGGGCAATCGGAGCCCACGCCCGGCGACCATCCGCTGGACGACGTGACCACCTATTACCTGCTGCATCGCAATGACTTCGGCCTCAAGGAGGCCCCTGCCGGCCCGTGCATCCTCTACGCCGTGTCTTGTGGCCTCTCGGAGCGTGAGCTGGTCGATCAGTACGAGCTGCTGGCAAAGACCGGCGGCGCGCAAGCGGTCGACGATGATGAACCGTCGGACGATGAAGAGGCCGGGGACCCGGAGGAGACCACATCCTCCGGCGGTGGCGGTAAGTACAAGCTCAAGGACTGGCGCGCCCGCAAGCACCGCTCGCTGGGTGTGGAAACCGCGAGCGGACGCGCGATTCCGCTGATCGACCAGGTGCACAAGCTGATGCAGCTGTGGGTGGCCGGCGATGTCGTCAAGGTCAACGACTACCTGGACAGCCGCGCGCTGCGTCGTAGCCAGGTCTTCGCGCAGCTCATCCAGGCCTTGATCGAGAAGAGCCGCGCTGAAGGCTGCGCAGACGAGTGCTCAATCCTGGAGCGCTTGCAGAACTACCTGCGCTCTGTAGGCAGCACCGCGCAAGCGCCGCTCGGGCTTGAGTAAAGAGAATCGGGATCAGGACAACAACGATGGCCAAGACCACCACCAAGCCCTGGCACCAGGTCGTGCAGCTGCGCGACGACATCACCAATCAGGAACTGTCGCAGAAGCAGTTTGCGGCGGACTTGTACGACGTGGTGATGGGGCGCAACCCGGGCGTCTACCACGATGCGAAGGAGTTCTTCGCGCTCACGTACCCCACGGTCAAGCTGCGAGACCTTGCGCGTGACGTCACCCACCGCCTGGCGGGCAAGTCCGAGAAGGCCGTGCGCCAGTTGCACATGACCTTCGGCGGCGGCAAGACCCACTCCTTGATCACGCTGGTGCACTTGGTGCGCGATCCTGCGAGCCTGCCTGACATTCCAGCGGTGCAGCAATTCAAGGCGCACTGCGCACTCGAAGGCGGACTGCCAAAGGCGCGCGTGGCGTCGGTGGTGTTCGACCGCCTGGACGCCGAAAAAGGCATGGAAGTCATGGCGCCCGATGGCAGCATGGCAACGGTCAGGATGCCCTGGAGCGCGATCGCCTGGCAGCTGGCGGGCAGCGCTGGCATGAAGCTTTTGAAGGATGACGGCACGGAGCGCACCACCCCGCCGGCCACCGGCGTGATGGAGGATCTGCTCAAGCTCGCCCGCAAGGACGGCGATGGCGTGCTGATCCTGTTTGACGAGGTGCTGTGGTTCGTGCGCGTGATGGCCGATACCGATCCGAAGTGGATCGGTCGCATGCGCGAGTTCATGCACAGCCTGACGCAGGCGGTAGCCAAGGTGCCGCAATGCTGTTTGGTGGCCTCATTGCTGGCGTCCGACCCCGGCAAGATGGACGAACTCGGCAAACAGATCAGCAAGGAACTCTACGACGAGTTCAAGCGCGTGGCTGACGAGGGTATCCAGCCGGTCGAAAGCCAGGACGTGCCGGAGATTCTGCGGCGCCGTCTCTTGAAGCTCGAAAGCTACACCGATCGTTCTCTTTGGGGCGCGCAGGTGGTCGCGGCGCTGAATGGCATTCAGGCCATCGATGACTACACAGCCAAGAACCGCGCCGCGGAGGAAAAGCGCTACGCCGACGCCTACCCCTTTCACCCGGCACTGATCGAAACCCTCTACCAGAAATGGACCCAGCTGGAAGGCTTTCAGCAGACGCGCGGCATTCTCAAGACGCTCGCCTCTGCCTTGCGCGACGCGGTCAAGTGGGACCAGCAGCCGCTGATCGGCCCGCAGATCTTCCTGGTCGACCCGCACTCGGACGGCTTGAGCGTAGCCGCACGTGAGTTGGCGAGCGTTGCGCAGCTTGAGCAGTACGAAGGTCGCCGGCAGAACTGGACGGCCATCCTGGAGGCCGAGCTCGCCCATGCGCGCAAGGCGCAGGAAGGTCTGCTCGGTGTCCAGCACCGAGAGATCGAGCAAGCGGTGATGGCGACGTTCCTCCACTCTCAGCCCATTGGCCAGCGCGCAACCACGCGCGAGCTGAAGGTTTTGGTTGGTGTGGGATCCCCGGACCGCATCGAGCTGGAGAAGGGGCTGGGGCGTTGGTCAGACGCCTCTTGGTATCTCGATGACACGTTCACCGGCGACCGTGAAGGCGGGTTGCCCAAGGTGTGGCGCCTGGGCTCCAAGCCTAATCTGAAGCAGATGCATCACGACGCGCGCCAGAACGTAAGTTCGACGGCCGTGGAACAAGTCCTGGAGGCCGAAATCGCCAAGGCAAAACAGCTCACTGAAGGTGCTCGCACGCTGGGCGCTAAAGTCCACGTGCTGCCAGCGCGTCCAGCCGACATCGAAGACGACGAATACTTCCACTATGCCGTGCTCGGCCCCAAGGCCGCGTGCAATGGCAAGCCGAGCGCCGAGGCCAGGCGCTTCATTGACGAGACGACGGGGCCGGACAAGCCGCGTGCGCGCAACCGCAATGCCGTCGTTCTGGCGGTGCCGTCCAAAGATGGCATTGAGGTGGCCCGTGAAAAGGTGCGTGACCTGCTGGGCTGGGAGAAAGTGCGCGAGATGCTCAAGGAGCGCAGCGACATCGACACCGCAGCGACGACGCGCCTGGAAGGCAATATTCGCGCGGCCCGTGGGGAGATGGGGTCGCAGATCGTCATGGCCTACTGCATCGCTGTCACGGTCAACGACGGTAACGAAGTGGCTGCCTACCGCATCAATGTCGATAACGAACCCTTGTTCCCCAAGATGGTGGCGGACAAGCGGCTACGCATCGAGAGCACGGCAGTCAATTCCGAGGCGCTGCTGCCTGGCGGGCCGTTCGATTTGTGGGCGGATGGGGACAAGGCGCGCTTTGTGAAGGATCTGGTCGGCGCTTTTGCGGCCACGGCCAAGTTGCCCAAGATGCTGAACCGCCGCGCTATCCTGGAAACTCTGCTGGCAGGTTGCGAGAGGGGCGAGTTCGTACTGCGAGTGACGCGCGCCGACAAATCGACGCGCACCTTCTGGATGTCCCGCCCGGACGAGAACGCCGTTAACGACTCCAGCCTTGAGGTGGTGCTGTCAGATGCGGCCGTACTGTCCGAGCTGGATCCGCAACTGCTTGCCCCTGGGCGGCTGCCTGGCCTTTGGAACAAGGAGCCTCTCACCCTGGCGGATCTTTCGGCCTACTTCTCCGGTAAGCACTTCGTCGAGGTCGACAAGGGCGGCTACTCCGAGAACCTGCTGATCCCCGAAGCGACTCAGCAGGCCATCCTTGACGCCCTTGCCGGTGCGGTCAAAAGCGGCCGGATTTGGTTGCTCAACGGAACGGTCAGCGTGCTGGGTGAAGACGTTCCTGCAGGGTTCATCAATGAGGCGGCTCAGCTGTTCTCGCCGCCACAGCCGCTTTCAGCCGTTGATGTGCTGCCTGCGCAGCTGCCCACGGCGTGGCAAAGCGATGCGACCAACGCCCATCTCATTCATGCAGCGCTCTCGTCGAAGGGTGGCAAGGTGCTGCCATGGACGCGCGTTGCTGCGGCACTCGATGAAGCCTTCCGGCTGGGACTGATCGAGCGGTCCCTTGACTCGGGCCCCTGGCCCTGCGATCTGGGCGGTGCGGCGGCGGTCAAGATCGTGGCGCGCAAGAGCGAGGCCAAGGAGCCGGCTCCGCCAAAGCACTACGGGTCGAAAACCGCGACTGCGGAGCTTCAGACGCACGAGGTTCAGGACCTTGCCGACCACATAGACGCATTGCGCGAAGCGACGGCCGGGCATCCGCTGCGTATCCGCGTGACTGTGGAGATCGGCGATGGCAACCCAGTTGATCAATCCGTTGTCGACCGGGTCAACGCGGTGTTGGCCGAGATCAAGGCGGGGTGGATGGCTGAATGACGGCACCGAAGTCATCGCGGCATATGCGCTTCATTGCTGGCCCCCTCAACAAGCAATTGCTACAGAACTTGCTCGGCGAGGTTATCGAACCCTGCACGCGTGTTCGTGCAGCGGTTGCCTACGCCAACCGCGACAACATGCAGTTGTTCGAAGCTTGCGCGCGGCACCTGAAGCCGCTGGAGTTCTACGGACGTTACGACCATACGGTTCCTGTCGACCCCGCCGTGTTGAAGTGGTTCCTGGACAAGGCCAGCCCCAACTATCACTGCAAACTGGTACCTGACATCCTCCACTCCAAGGTCATCTGGTGGGTGGACGCGGGGGCCTACATCGGGTCAGCCAATCTGTCGGACAGGGCTTGGATCTCAAACATCGAAGCCGGCGTCTTTCTGCCACATGACGAGCTCGCCGAAACGGGCATGGAACGCGAGCTGCTGCACTTCTTCGAGGAGGTGGACGACAGATCGGTTCCACTCAGGGAAGAGATTTACCTGGAGCAGCGGCAGCTCGCTGATCGACGGCTGCAGCTTTCGAAACAGGACTATGAACTGGAACAGCAGTTCGACAAGAAGCGCTTGCTAGACAAGAATCGCGGTCTCGTGTTCGTTGAGACGAAGCGGTCAACGGAGAAGCGCTTCCGGAAGTTCGAGCAGGAGTGGAACGATACCCTGCAGCTGATGCGTTCCATTGCAGCCCGTGTATCTGCTCCGGGCGTGAAGCCAGGCTGGATCGATGACTCTGTGCCCCCTGGGGTGCAGGCGGACCAGTTCCTTCACGCGTATTACTACAAGCAGGTCAAGGACGGAAACCGCCATCCTTACGAGGAGTTCTTCGCACGGAACTCGAGGAACCCCGAACTGGCGCTGCGGGAGGCCTTGGAATGGTGGCATGCCGCCGAATTCGATCACTCTTTCGAAGAGCGTACGATTTACGAGTGGTCGCCGCGACTTCGTGAGCTGCTCGCGCGCGAACGCATTCTGAGTTTGACTGAGGAAGAGTTCGTTGACGCTATATCTCGGGTGCACGCGATCCGAGACCACGCGATCAAACAGGAGAACGAGCACTTGGGTTTGCCTGACAAACCTCAGGCGGGTGACGACAAGGTGCAGAAGTTCGGCGAGTGGCTGTGGAAGCAACGCTCGCGCGAAG